>NZ_JBIBIA010000004.1:0-46442 GCF_042957325.1 Streptomyces sp. NPDC008086 | reverse complement strand
CAGTTATTTTAATCAGTTTAAAGTCATTCTTTGGGGGTGCGGGGGGGGGGGGGGGGGGGGGGGGGGGGCCGCCGCCCGCCCCCCCCCCCCCCCCCACCCCGGACCCGGATCCCCGCCCCCGACCTCCCGACCCCTCACCCCCACCTCATCCCACCCCCCCCAACCCCGAACGAAAGCAGCGGATGTGAGCCAGGCCCTCCACACACCGCCCACCCCGGCCCCGGCCCCACCCCCCGAGACCGACCTCGCGGCCCTCGCCGCCCGGCACGGACTCGCGGTCAGCGGTGCCCGCCCCTCCCTGCCCGGGTACGTCCGCGAGCTGTGGGCGCGCCGGCATTTCATCGGGGCGTTCTCCACGGCGAAGCTCACGGCCCAGTACAGCCAGGCGAAGCTCGGCCAGGTCTGGCAGGTGCTGACGCCGTTGCTGAACGCGGCGGTGTACTACTTCATCTTCGGCAAGCTGATGGGCACCAGCCGGGGCGTGCCGGACTACATCCCGTTCCTGGTGACGGGCGTGTTCGTCTGGACGTTCACGCAGAGCTCGATCATGGCGGGCACGCGCGCGATCTCCGGCAACCTCGGCCTCGTCCGCGCCCTGCACTTCCCGCGGGCCGCGCTGCCGATCTCCTTCGCCCTGCAGCAGCTCCAGCAGCTGCTGTTCTCGATGGCGGCCCTGGTCGTGATCCTGCTCTGCCTCGGCATGCCGGTCACCGCCTCCTGGGCGCTGACGATCCCGGCGCTGGTACTGCAGTCCGTCTTCAACGCCGGCGTCGCGATGATCGTGGCCCGGATGGGCGCGAAGACGCCGGACATCGCCCAGCTGATGCCGTTCTTGCTGCGTACGTGGATGTACGCGTCGGGCGTGATGTTCAGCATCAGCCACATGATGGCCAAGCACACGGACACGCCGTCCTGGGTGACGTCGGCGCTCCAGGCCAACCCGGCCGCCGTCTACATCGACCTGATGCGCTTCGCGCTCATCGACAGCTTCCACGGCGACCAGCTCCCGCCGCACGTGTGGGCCATCGCGACGGGCTGGGCCCTGCTCGCCGGGGTCGGCGGCTTCATCTACTTCTGGAAGGCTGAGGAGACGTACGGCCGTGGCTGACAACACCAGCGAGAACATCCCCGCCCGCATCCCCACCGTCATCGCCGACGGCGTCGACATCGTCTACCGCGTCAACGGCACCGGCGCCGGCCGCGGTTCCGCCACCGCCGCCCTCAACCGCATCCTGCGCCGCAAGCAGGCCGAGAAGGCGGCCGGTGTCCGCAAGGTGCACGCCGTCAAGAAGGTCTCCTTCGTCGCGTACAAGGGCGAGGCCATCGGCCTGATCGGCACCAACGGCTCGGGCAAGTCCACCCTGCTCAAGGCGGTCGCGGGCCTGCTCCCGGTCGAGAACGGCCGTATCTACACCGACGGCCAGCCCTCCCTCCTCGGCGTGAACGCGGCCCTGATGAACGACCTCACCGGCGAGCGCAACGTCCACCTCGGCGGCCTCGCGATGGGCATGTCCCGCGAGCAGGTCAAGGAGCGCTACCAGGAGATCGTCGACTTCTCCGGCATCAACGAGAAGGGCGACTTCATCACCCTCCCCATGCGCACCTACTCCTCCGGCATGGCGGCCCGCCTGCGCTTCTCCATCGCCGCGGCCAAGGACCACGACGTGCTGCTCATCGACGAGGCGCTGGCGACGGGCGACCGTTCGTTCCAGAAGCGCTCCGAGGCCCGGATCCGCGAGCTGCGCAAGCACGCGGGCACGGTGTTCCTGGTCAGCCACAACAACAAGTCGATCCGCGACACCTGCGACCGCGTCCTGTGGCTGGAGCGCGGCGAGCTGCGCATGGACGGGCCGACGAACGAGGTCCTGAAGGAGTACGAGGCCTTCACCGGCGACAAGAGCGACAAGCCGGCGGCCAAGCCGAGCCCGAAGCCCCAGGCCCCGTCCCAGCCCCGGGCCCAGGCCCCGTCCCAGCCGAAGTCGGCGCCCGCCCCTCTTCCGTCCTGACGCCTCGCCCGTAAGGCGCAACCGCGAGTCACCCTTTCACCCCATTAGTGTCACTATGTCCTTGGTCGGGTCGACCGCCGACAGGGTGCGCCCGGCGCGATGGAGAAGGTGAAGGAGTCCCCGCGATGCCCGAGCTCAGCGTCATCGTCCACGGACCGAACACCCAGGACCGGCTGACCGGACTCCTCGCCTCGCTGGCCGCCCACCCCCACCCCGACGTCGAGGTGATCGTGGCCGCGGTCGGCCCCTGGGCCGAGGAGACGGCACGGGCCCACGCCCCCGAGATGCTGGTGCTGCCCCTGCCGGACGGGACGGACGACGCCACGGCCCGTTCGGCGGGGGCGGCCCGGGCGACCGGCCGCTGGCTGCACTTCGTGCACGCGAAGGACGGGCTCCCCGTCGGCGGCCCGCGCCTGGTCGCCGAGCGGGCCGCGGAACTGCCGGACGAGGTGGACGTTCTCCTCTTCGACCACGTCCGCTCCACCTGGGAGACCTCCGGCCTCCCCGCCACGGACGGCCCCCGGCTGGCCCGCGCGGGCCGTGCCGCCCACCGCATCGACGACCTCGCCCGCAGCGCCCTGCGCATCACCCCCCTGCTGGGCAACCGCGCGCTGCGCACCTCCTTCTGGCAGGCGCACGAACCCCGGCTCACCACCCCGGACGAGCCGTACGCCGCCTACGCCGCGCTCCTCCTCGCCGACCACGTCGCCGCCCTGAACCAAGTGGCGTACGAACACCACGAGCTGCGCCCCGAGAGCCTGCCGCCGGTCACGCCCGAGAAGCATTACGCCCTGGTCGACCGCTACGAGAAGCTCCTGGCCCTGGCACTGGCACCGGCCGTCGCCCAGACGCTCACACCCTCGCCCGCCGGTCCCGGCACCGCAGGCCCCGCGGGCCCGGCCGGCCCCGGCAGCCGCGTCACCCACGCCGTCCTCTACGACGTCATGGTCCGCGACTGCCTGCGCACCTTCGCCCGTACGCCCATGCCGGGCCCCGTGGCCAGGGAGTTCTTCCGCCGCGCCGCCGACGCCGCCGTCCGTCTGCGCCCGCCCGGGTACCGCCGCCCCGCCGGCCCGGAGGGCATCCGCCGAGCCCTCCTCGAGGAGAACGCGTACACCAGGTACCGCGCCTTCCAGGCCGCCAACCGCGCCCGCCGCACCGCGAAGTCGGCCGTACGGACCCGTAGGCGCCAGGTGGCCGCCGCCCTCGGCGACCGCCACTATCGCGCGGCCCTGTCCCGCCCGGTCGACCCCGGGATCGCCGTCTTCTCGGCGTACTGGAACCGCGGAGTCACCTGCAACCCGGCGGCCATCGCCGCCAAGCTCACCGAACTCGCCCCCCAGATCCACCCGGTGTGGGTGGTGACCCCCGAGAACGCCGCCCTGCTGCCGCCCCACACCGACCACGTGCTCCCCGGCACCCGCCGCTACCGCGAGGTGCTGGCCACGGCCAGGTATCTGGTCAACAACGTCAACTTCCCCAACGCGATCGTGAAGCGCCCTGACGCCGTCCACGTCCAGACCCACCACGGCACCCCGCTCAAGCGCATGGGCGTGGACCAGATGGAGTTCCCGGCGGCGGCGAAGGGGCTGGACTTCGAGGCGTTGCTCGCCCGTATCGACAAGTGGGACTTCAGCGTCTCGGCGAACAGCCACTCCACGCGGATGTGGGAGCGCGCGTACCCCTCCCGCTTCGTCTCCCTGGATTACGGCTATCCGCGCAACGACGTCTACTACACGGCCACCGCGGCCGACATCCGGACGATCCGCGCGCGCCTCGGCATCCCCCCGGCCCACCGCGCGATCCTCTACGCCCCCACCCACCGCGACTACGAGGCCGGCTGGACCCCGCGCCTGGACCTCGCCACCCTCGCCGACCAGCTCGGCGAGGACACGGTCCTGCTGGTCCGCGGCCACTACTTCTACGACGGCACCCCGTCCCCGCTGACCGCCCTGCGCCGCACCGGCCGGGTCATCGACGTCTCCGCCTACGACCCCGTCGAGGACCTGTGCCTGGCCGCGGACGCGCTGGTCACGGACTACTCGTCCATCATGTTCGACTACGCCAACCTCGACCGCCCGATCGTCGTGTACGCCGACGACTGGGAGACCTACCGCTCCACCCGAGGCGTCTACTTCGACCTGACGGCCGAGCCGCCCGGCCAGGTCGCCCGCACCCAGCCCGAGCTCACCGAGATCCTCACCACCACGGCCTGGCGCGACGAGGGCGCGACGAAGGCGCGGGCCGCCTTCCGCCGCCGTTTCTGCGAGTACGACGACGGCCACGCCGCCGAACGGGTCGTACGGCGGGTGTTCCTGGACGAGCGCGAGGACGCCCTGCCGCCGGTCACCCCGCTGGAGGAACGCACCCCGGCACCGACCCCGGAGGAGGCCGCATGACCCCCGACGCGCTCCCGGACGTCACCGTGACGGTCATCGTCTACAACGACGCCGCACGCCTCCCCCGGGCCGTGGAGTCGGTGCGCCGCCAGACCCACGCCAACATCGAGATCATCATCAGCGACGACCACTCCACGGACGAGACCCCGCGGGTCGCCGCGCAGCTGGCGGCCCAGGACCCGCGCATCCGCCACCTCCGCCTGCCGCGGAACAGCGGCGGTTGCAGCGCCCCGCGCAACCGCGCCCTGGAGATCGCCGGGGCGCCGTACGCGATGTTCCTGGACAGCGACGACGAACTCACGGACAACGCGGTCGAGTTGCTGCTGTCGGCTCACCGTGAGCGGGAGATCGACTTCGCGATGGGGGCGGTCGTGCGGGTCCGGGAGGACAGCGGCCGCCGTACGAAGTGGATGCCGCACCTGGTCGCCGAGCGCCGCACGGTGATCGGTATCGAGTCCGAACCCCGCCTGCTCTTCGAGCACCTGTCGACGAGCAAGATGTACGCCCGCGCCTTCCTGGACCGCTACGACCTCCGGTTCCCGGAGGGCATCCACTACGAGGACCAGCTGTTCTCGACGCAGGCGTACTGTCTGGCCAAGGAGTTCACGATCATCCCGGAGCCGGTGTACCGCTGGTACATCGCGCCGTACGCGGCCACGGAAGTGGCCTCGATCTCCAACCAGCGCCACAAACTGGACAACGTCCGCGACCGCGTCCACGTCCAACGCCTCATCGACGACTTCCTCGTCGAGAGCGGCCACGCCGGGCTGCGGGAGGAGAAGGACTACAAGTTCCTCAAGCACGACTTCCGGATATACGCCGGGGACCTTCCCTACCGCGACGAGGAGTGGCTGTCGTCCTTCACGGACATCACCACGCCCTACCTGGAGACCCTCTCCCCCGCCGCCTACGCCCGCCTGCCCCGCACGGAACGCGTGGTCCTGCAACTGATCCGCGAACGCCGCTTCCACGAGGCCCGGTCCGCGGCCCGCGGCCTGGGCCGCGCGGTGGCACCCCGGCACGTGACACCGGACGCGGACGGCCACCTGTACTGGGGCACGACCCTGCCCACCGCCACCTGGGCCCGCCGCGAACTCGACGTCTCCGACCTGGAGCTGGACACCCGCCCCTTCCGCAGCGCCCAGTTCCGCCACGAGATCACCGAGCTCACCCGCGGCCCCGGCGCCTCGATCGACCTCACCATCCGCACCTACGACCCCGGCCTACGCCTCCCGGTGGGCCCCCACCGCGCCGCCCTCCTCCTCACCCCCGGCCGACAGCGCCTCAAGGCCCCCTTCCGCCTCACCCCGGTCCGCCCCGGCGTCTACGAGGGCCACGTCCACCTCGACCTCGCCACGGCCCCCGTCCCCCACCACGGCTTCGCCGGCGTCCGCCACCCGCTGCTCCGCATCGAACACCAGGGCCAACACCACACCGCAGTCCTCCTCGCCCCCCTCTCCTTCCCACCCCTCACGACCCGCATCAACTACCACACCAGTACAGCCCCCCACCGGGTGACCATCGAACCGGAGGGCAGAGGCCCCGGCCGCCTGCAGATCCGCTGGCAGCCAGTAGGCATCACGGCAAGGCTGATCCGCCCGGTGGTACGCCGAGTGGCCCGCCCGAAGGCAAGACGAGCGGCCCGCTTGCTGAGAAGCGCGCTGCGCTGACCCTTTCAGCCCGTCCGGCGTTGGAGGACGAGGCCCGAAGGGCCGATGGCGGGGTCTGGGGCGGCGGCCCCAGCGGGGTCGAAGGGGCAGCGCCCCTCCAAGGGATGGGACGGGTAGGGGCGGCGGGGGCGCGAAAACTCACCGCACCACCTCGTACAGCACCTCCCCACCCGGCCCCCGAGCCACCACCCGCAACCCACTCCCGGCCTCCCCCCGATCCACAACCCACCGCACCCCGTAAGCCCGCACAATCCCCCGCCGCACCTCCTCCCCCGTCCCCACCGCGAAATACCTCCGCACATCCGCCACCCGCCGCCCCTCGTCCGGCAGGAAAAAGTCGGGATACCCAGGCGCCACGGTGTAAGCCCCATACGCCGGAATCTGCCGTGCCACCCCCCTCCGCGCCATGACCACATCCCCGTACCTCACCCATGGCGTGACCCAGTGATACCCCACCCAAGGCGCCCGGTACTTCCCCGCCACCACCCCCGGCAACACCCCCCGCGGAACGACGTACCCCACCGTCCCGACCTGCGCCCACGCCCCCAGAACCAGCGCCCCACCCAGCACCCCCACCGACACCCCCCGCCACCACCCCCGCACCTCGACCACCCCCACCGCGGCAGCGACCTGCGCGGGAATCACCACCGCGGGCAACGCCCGCCCCCACGAGTAGTGCCCACTCACCCCGCCCAGCACCACGACCCCCACCCCCAGCACGAAGAACAGCACCAGCGGATCCCACCGGTCCCGCCACCACCGCACCCCGAGCGCCACCACCCCCACCGACACCAGCCAGTACCGCCCCACCAGCCCCTGGTACAGCCCCCGATGCACCGCCTCCAGCTCCCCGCCGGCCCCGACCAACGCGAAGAAGTCGTAGTACGGCCACCCCCACAACACCCCGACCCCCACCAACACGCCCCCGGCCAGCCGCAGCCACACCCCTCGCCCAGCCCGCTCCGCCCGCCCTGCCCGCCCAGCCCGCGCGGCGACCACCGTGGCCAACGCCCCCAACGTCGCCACCACCCCCGAGAACTGATGGCACAGCAGAATCACCGCCCACAGCATCCCGAGCCCGACCCACACCCCCCACCCGGCCACGCCGCCCCGCACCGCCCCCGCCAGCCAGGCCCAGAAGTGAAAGGCCAGCCCCAACGCGAACACACTCGGGTACGACACGGTCAACGCCAGCGAGTTCAGCCCGAGAAACCCGCTCCACGCGAACAGCGAAGTCCCCCACAGGAACACCAGGCACAGCACGGCCAGCGCCGGCGCGGCCCGATGCGCGCTGAGCGTCCGCACGTACCGCCACACCCCGCTGACGAGCAGCCCGAGCCCCACCACCGCCCCGATCCGCAGCACGACGAAGACCGAGAACCCCGCCACCCGTGCGACGCACCCGAGCACCAGCATCCAGGGCGAGTAGTACGGGCTCGGCGTGTCCGCGTCGACCAGCGGGTTGCCGGGGTCGACCAGGTCGTGCCGCAGACGTGCGACGGTCGCCGCGTGCATCCCGAGGTCTCCGGCCCAGGGCAGCCGGACGATCACCAGCAGGAGCAGCAGAACGACCAGCGCGGCAGCGACCTGCGGAACGACCGTCGTCCTCCGCAGCGCGTCCCGCATCGTGCTCACGCGAGCACTGTAATTCCCGTTTTGCCCGAAATGTACGAGCGCCCCGGACTGCGAGAGTCCGGGGCGCTGTGACACCCGTACGGCCGGAAAGGCCTTGCGGCCGTAAGGCCGTACTGCCTACGTGTGCGACCGCAGCAGCGTCCGCATGGTCCGCATGGCCACCGACAGGTTGGCCAGGTCGAACGCCTCCGAACTCTGGATCTCCTCCAGCGTCGTCCGCGCCCGCCCCAGGATCGCCGCGTTCTTCTGCTCCCACGCCTTGAACCGCTGCTCGGGCGTCGCGGTGCCGTTGCCGGCCGCCAGGACGTCCGAGGTCAGGGCCGCGTGGGCGGCGTAGAGGTCCTCGCGGATGGAGGCGCGGGCCATGGACTGCCAGCGGTCCGCGCGGGGCAGCTCGATGATGCGGTCCATGAGCTGGGTGATCCGCAGCCGGTCGGCGAGGTCGTAGTAGACCTCGGCGACGTCCATCGGGTCCTTGCCCATGCGGTCGGCCACCGAGACGATGTCCAGCGTCGGGAAGGCCGAGGAGAAGCCGGCCACGCGGGTGGCCAGTTCGGCCGGGACACCGGCGCCGGTCAGCTCGTCGTAGATCTGCTGGTACCACTCCAGGTCCGCGCCCTTGAGCAGCTTCGGCAGCTCGGACCAGACCTGCTCGACACGGTCGGCGAAGAAGTCGACCGTGTCGGCGAGTTCCAGCGGCTGCGGCCGGTTGTTGAGCAGCCAGCGCGTGCCGCGCTCCACGAGGCGGCGCGAGTGCAGCCGGATCCGGGTCTGGACGACGGCGTCGACCTTGTTGTCGAGCGCCTCGACCGCGTCCCACACGACCGCCGAGCGGAAGATCGCGCGGGCCACGGTCTGCGCCCGGACGATCTCCTCCAGCGAGGCACCGGTCTCCTCGCGCAGCCGGTGCAGATACGTCGTACCGCCCGTGTTGACCGTGTCGTTGACCAGCACGGTCGTGGTGATCTCACGGCGCAGCGGGTGGCTGACCAGGTACTCCGGGAACTGCTCGCGCAGCGCCGTCGGGAAGTACGCGTGCAGCAGGGTGCTCAGGTACGGGTCGTCGGGCAGCGAGGTGTGCAGCAGCTCGTCGGCGACCGTGATCTTCGTGTACGCCAGCAGGACGGCCGTCTCCGGGCCGGTCAGGCCGTGGCCGGAGCCGAGGCGCTCGCGGATCTGGCGGTCGGTGGGCAGGAACTCCAGCGCACGGTCCAGGTGCCCCTCCCGGACCAGGTGCTTCATGAAGCGCTGCTGGGCGTGGAGCATGTCCTTGGACTGGGCCAGGGCGTTGGCGATGGCCGTGTTCTGCGCGTAGTTGTTGCGCAGCACCAGACGGCCGACCTCGTCGGTCATCTCGGCGAGCAGCTTGTTGCGCTGCTTGACCGTCATGTCGCCCTCGGAGACCAGGGCGCCCAGCAGGATCTTGATGTTCACCTCGTGGTCGGAGGTGTCCACGCCCGCGCTGTTGTCGATGGCGTCGGTGTTGATCCGGCCGCCCTGCAGCGCGAACTCGATCCGGCCGAGCTGGGTCAGACCGAGGTTGCCGCCCTCGCCGACGACCCGGACGCGCAGGTCGGCGCCGTCGACGCGGATGGCGTCGTTGGCCTTGTCGCCGACGTCCGCGTGGGTCTCGGTGGACGCCTTGACGTACGTACCGATGCCGCCGTTCCACAGCAGGTCCACCGGCGCCTTGAGGATCGCCTTCATCAGCTCGGCCGGCGTCATCTTGGAGACCTTGCCCTCGATGCCGAGGGCCTCGCGGATGTGCGCATTGACCGGGATCGCCTTGGCGCTGCGCGGGAAGACACCGCCACCGGGCGAGATGAGGTCGGTGTCGTACTCCTCCCAGCTGGAGCGGGGAAGCTCGAAGAGGCGGCGGCGCTCGGCGTAGGAGGTGGCCGCGTCGGGCTTCGGGTCGATGAAGATGTGCCGGTGGTCGAAGGCGGCGACCAGGCGGATGTGCTCGCTGAGCAGCATGCCGTTGCCGAACACGTCACCGGACATGTCGCCGATGCCGACGACCGTGAAGTCCTCGCTCTGCGTGTCCACGCCCAGCTCGCGGAAGTGCCGCTTGACGGACTCCCAGGCGCCGCGGGCGGTGATGCCCATGCCCTTGTGGTCGTAGCCGGCCGAGCCGCCGGAGGCGAAGGCGTCGCCGAGCCAGAAGTTGTACTGCTCGGCGACCCCGTTGGCGATGTCGGAGAAGGTCGCGGTGCCCTTGTCGGCGGCGACGACGAGGTAGGTGTCGTCCTCGTCGTGCCGGACGACGTCCTGCGGCGGCACGACCTCGCCGGCGACCATGTTGTCGGTGATGTCGAGCAGCGCCGAGATGAAGGTCTTGTACGACGCCACGCCCTCGGCGAGCCACGCGTCCCGGTCCACGCTCGGGTCCGGCAGCTGCTTGGCGACGAAGCCGCCCTTGGCGCCGACCGGCACGATGACGGTGTTCTTCACCATCTGCGCCTTGACCAGGCCGAGGATCTCGGTGCGGAAGTCCTCACGCCGGTCGGACCAGCGCAAGCCCCCTCGCGCGACCTTGCCGAAGCGCAGGTGGACGCCCTCGACGCGCGGCGAGTAGACCCAGATCTCGAACGCCGGGCGCGGCGCGGGCAGGTCGGGGATGGCCTGCGGGTCGAACTTCATGGAGACGTAGTCGTGCAGCTTGCCGCCCGCCGCCTCCTGGAAGAAGTTCGTGCGCAGCGTCGCCTTGATGACGGTGAGGAAGGACCGCAGGATCCGGTCCTCGTCGAGGCTCGCGACCTGGTCGAGCGCCGCGTCGACCTCCTCGAGCAGCGCGTCCACGATCTCCCGGCCCGCGGACTGGCGGTCCGGCGACATCCGCGCCTCGAACAGGGAGACGAGGAGGCGGGTGGTGTGGACGTTGTTGCGGAGGGTGTCCTCCATGTAGTCCTGCGAGAAGGTGGAGCCAGCCTGGCGCAGGTACTTCGCGTACGCCCGCAGCACCATCGCCTGCCGCCAGGTCAGCCCGGCGCTCAGCACGAGGGCGTTGAAGCCGTCGTTCTCCGCCTTGCCGGTCCAGGTCGCGGCGAAGGCCTCGGAGAACCGCTCGCGCGCGTCGTCACCGAGGTAGTCCCCGGCGCCGCCCGCCGTCCTGGGCATGCGCAGACCGAAGTCGTAGATCCAGGCGACACTGCGGTCGGAGCAGCGCAGCTCGTACGGCCGTTCGTCCACGACCTCGACGCCGAGCCGGCTGAGGACCGGCAGGACCGCGGACAGCGAGACGGCCGCGCCCTTGCGGTAGATCTTGAACCGGCGCTCCTCGGGGGAGGCGCCGACCGGCTCGTACAGGCTCAGCGAGAAGTTGTTCTCCTCGGTGAGCTGTTCGATGTGGACGAGGTCGGAGACCGCGGAGCGCGGGGTGTGGTCGGCCTTGTAGCCCTCGGGGAAGGCGCCCGAGTAGCGGCGCAGCAGCTCGGCGGCGCGCTCCTCGCCGAGTTCGGCGTTCAGCGCGTCGGCGAAGCCGTCGGCCCAGGAGCGGGCGGCCTCGACGAGCCGCGCCTCGATGCGCTCCTTGTCCTGGTCGCTGAGCTGCGGCAGCTCGGTGCCCTGCGGGACCCGGACGACGAAGTGCAGCCGGGAGAGGATCGACTCGGTGTTCCAGGCGGTGAAGTCGACGCTGATGCCGTCGAGCTCCTCCTTCAGGATGTCGATGATCCGCAGCCGGACGCCGGTGGTGTAGCGGTCGCGCGGGAGGTAGACGAGCGCCGAGTAGTAGCGGCCGTACTCGTCCTGCCGCAGGTAGAGCCGCAGCCGACGGCGTTCCTGCAGGTAGAGGACGGAGGTGGCGATGTGCTGGAGCTCGGGGACCGGGGTCTGGAAGAGCTCGTCGCGCGGGTAGGTCTCCAGGATCTGGAGCAGGTCTCGGCCGTCGTGGCTGTTGGGCGAGAACCCGGCGGCCTCCAGCACCTCGTCCACCTTGCGCCGGATGACGGGCACCCGGCGGACGGACTCGGTGTAGGCGGCCGAGGAGAACAGACCCAGGTAGCGGCGCTCGCCGACGACCTCGCCGTTCTCGTCGAACTTCTTCACGCCGACGTAGTCGAGGTACGAGGGCCGATGCACGGTCGCCCGGCTGTTGGCCTTGGTGAGGACGAGCAGCTTGTGCTCGCGGGCCTTGGCGCGGGCGTCGGCGGGCAGCCGCTCGAAGGACGGGCTGACGGGGTGGCTGTCGCCCTCGGCGTGGTGCGGGTCGGCGCGCAGGATGCCGAGCCCCGTGCCCGGCACGGCGGCCAGCGAGTCGTCCTCGCGCAGCTCGTACTCGCGGTAGCCGAGGAAGGTGAAGTGGTCGTCGGCCAGCCAGCGCAGCAGCTCGCGGGCCTCCTCGAACTCCTGCTCCCGCAGGTCGGAATGGGGTTCCTGGACCAGCTCGTCGGCCATGCGCAGGGCCAGATCCCGCATCTTGCTCCAGTCCTCGACGGCCTCACGGACGTCGGACAGGACGCGCAGCAGGTCGGCGGTGATCTGCTTCAGGTCGCCGCGGTCGGTCTCCCGGTCGAACTCGACGTGGATCCAGGACTCGGTGTGCGTGTCGTGCGGCTGCTCACCCGCGGGCGGTGCGGTGAGCACCTCGATGAGCTGGCCGGTGACGTCACGGCGGACGACGACCTGGGGGTGGATCACCACATGGATGCCGCGTCCCTGCCGGGTCAGCTCGTTGGTGACGGAGTCGACCAGGAAGGGCATGTCGTCGGTGACGACTTCGACGACGGAGTGGCTGCAGGTCCAGCCGTTCTCCTCCACGGTGGGCGTGTGCACCCGCACGTTGGCCGTGCCCTGGGGGCGGTTCTCGGCCAGCCGGTAGTGCGAGAAGGCGGCTCCGAAGACGTCGACCGGGTCGCGGTCGGTCAGGTCCTCCGGGGCGGTGTGCAGGTAGTAGCGCTGGAGGAACGAGAGCACGGTGTCGTGGTCCGGGGTGCCGGGGCTGCTCTCGTCCGTCGTCCCAGTCGGTAGGTACCCCCCGACCGGGCTGTTCTCAGCTACCCGGGCGGCCCTCTCGAGCAGCTCGGCCTTGGCTTCGTCCAGCTTGGTCTGCATTGTCCTCTGGCTCCTGTCGCGCGCCGTTGCGTGACGTAGAAGGAAGTACGGTCTCTTCCCCTCCGGTGTAACGCCGTGACGCGGGGTGTCCGGTCTGCTTCGACGCTATGCCGCGAGGTGAGATGAGCGGGGATATATGAGCCAATCTTGAGCTGCCCACGGGGTGTGACGCCGCTCTCTGCGATGTCCGGGCCCGGGGTGCGAATGACGTCCCGGGGGCCCTTACGCCCCCCTCCCGCCCGCGAAGACCAGCGACCGCCGCCCGGCCACGGATGTAGTCCGTGCTGCCCGGGCGCAGGGCAGGGGCAACACTGCCCCCGCGAGCTATCGCGCTGATCACGCCACTAAGGCTATCGCTCCTTACAGGGGGCCCGTCATGAGCCGTATGTGTACAAAACCGGGGGTAGAACTTTGACGTTCTGCACAGGGACGAACGGGGCGCGCAGGGCGTAACTGGCGGGGCGGGACACGGAGGGGGAGGCTGGGATGTGGGCCGCCCCCAAGACACGAACAAAAAACCGAGGCAGAAGCACGCCATCGGGAGGCACGCCGTGTCCGAAAACGACGGTGCCCGAACCTTCCGACCACTGCACCGTGCAGTCTCCGAGACGCACACGACTGGAGCAGCCGCCCCACGCGGCCTGCGGGACATACGGCCCGGCCGACCCCGCCCCGCACACCCGACAGCCTGCGGCAGACATCGGCTGGGGCAACCCCCGACCTCACCCACCCTCCACCCCCGCCTGCGGGCCGCGCGACCCATCCCGTCTCAGCCGCCACGCCGGGAACCCACCGACCACCGGCGACGGAAACCCGCCTCCCGGCGCCCCCCAAGCCGCCGCACCCCTTGGCAAGTCCCCGCCCCCGAGGCACGTTGCCCTTGAGCCCCGACGGAGTCGCAACGCAATCACGGCCAAAAGAGGAGCGCACCCGACATGACAGCGAAAATCCTCATCGTCACCGGCGACGCCGCAGAGTCACTGGAGGTCCTCTACCCCTACCAGCGCCTCCGCGAAGAGGGCTACGACGTCCACATCGCCGCCCCCACCCGCAAACAGCTCCAGTTCGTCGTCCACGACTTCGAACCCGGCTTCGACACCTACACCGAGAAACCCGGCTACACCTGGCCCGCCGACCTCGCCTTCTCCGAGGTCGACCCCGGCGACTACGCCGCCGTGGTCATCCCCGGCGGACGAGCCCCCGAGTACCTCCGCAACGACCCCGAACTCCGCAAGATCCTCAAGTCGTTCTTCGACTCCGACAAGCCGGTAGCCCAGATCTGCCACGGCCCCCTGCTCACCGCGGCGATCGACAGCCTCCGCGGCCGCCGTGTCACGGCGTACCCCGCCCTGGAACTCGACATGCAGGCAGCCGGCGCCACCTTCCAGGACTCCGAGGCGGTGGTCGACGGCACCCTGGTCTCCTCCCGCGCCTGGCCGGACCACTCCAGCTGGATGCGCGAGTTCCTGACGGTACTGAGGGCGAAGGCACCGGTGACGTAACCTGCGCCGCCCCGCCTACGCAGCCAACCGCTCCGCCTCCGCGACCGCCTCCCCCAGCGTGTCCACCACCGGCACCCCGACCTCCTCGAGGCTCGCCCGGCTGTGCGACCCCCCGGTGTAGAGCACGGCCCGCGCCCCCACATGCAGCGCCGCCACAGCGTCGTCGGCCGCGTCCCCGATCACCACCGTGCGCGCGGGGTCCACGGTCACGAGGGCCTCTATGTGCCGCACCATGTGCTCGACCTTGCTACCCCCGGACGGCCCGGTCCGCCCGTCGACCCGTATGAAGTGCTCCTCGATCCCGAACCCCCGCACGAGCGGCACGAGTTCGTCATGCCCGTACATGCTGAGGATCGACTGACTGCGCCCCCCGGACCGCCACTCCACGAGCAGCTGCGAGACACCCTCGGTGAGCCCGCACCTCACCCGGTGCTGGGTGTAGTACCGGTGGAAGGTCTCGTCCATGACCTCCCACTCGGCATCGGTCGGCAGCCGCCCCAGCAACCGCTCGTAGAACTTCGGCACCGGCACGCAGTACAGCGCCCGGTACTGCTCCATCGTGATCGGGGCGAGTCCCAGCTCACCGAACGCCGCGTTCGTCGCGCCGATGATCGCGTCGTTGTCGTGGAACAGGGTCCCGTTCCAGTCCCAGACGATGTGTGCCCCTACCTGCTTCCCCATGCCGAAAACCGTACCCGCCACCACTGACAATCACCGGGGCTCAGTCCGCCTGCCCCACCAGGTTCGGGATCTCCTGGGTGGCGTACCAGAGCAGCTCGTGGTCCTCGGCCCCGTCCACGACGAACTGCGCGTCGTCGTCCCCACCGTCCGCGGCGGCCAGCGCCCCCGCGGCCGCCGCCACATCCGCCTCCGCGTCGTCCGAGTCGACGTGCACGGCCGCGGCCTTGGCCAACGCCACGCCCTTGGCGATCCGCACCTCGCCCAGCGCCGCCGGGTCAAGCCCGCGGTCCGGGTCGGCGACGGCAGCCCCGTCGGGCACGTCGACGGCGACCACGACCCGCCGCCGTACCGCACCGGCGTCCGCCGCGAGCAGCCGCAGCGAGGCGAGCGCGGCCCGGTTCAGCGCCGCGTACTCCAGCTCCTCGATGTCGTCGGAGAGGTACCACTCGCGCAACGCGGGCGTGACGGCGTATGCGGCGAGCGGCTCGGCCCCCAGTTCGCCCGTCTTGTACGCCTCGGCGAGACCGGGGAGCGTCAGGGGGACGTAGACGCGCATGACTGACCGCTTTCGTACTCGTGAGGCTCCGCAAGGACCCGGAGAGGACAGGGCGTTCCCGCCCTCCCGGAAGGCCTTCAGGATACGTGCGGGCGTCCCCTTTCGAGTCCCCTTCACCTCCTGGCCCGGCGTCCACCCCGATCCACGGATTCACCCGGCACAGGCCCGCCATCAAGGCCTTCCACTGGCTCGCGTCACCCAGATAAGTGAAGATTCCGCCCGCCGGATCGAGGCCGCCCCTTCCTTGCTTCCGGCGCCCGGGACCCCGTACAAGATCACCAACCTCGAAGTTACTCACCGGTATCCACCGGGCTCACCGAACGGGGACCCCATGAACAAGGTCATGACCAGGACCCAGCACCGCCCCGGCACCCGCCCACCGAGCCGCCGCGACACCCGCCGCCCCGCCGGCGCCCCACCCCGCACGCCGACCGGCGGCGCACCCCGTACGGCACCTCCGGGCGGCCGCCCACCCGGCTCACCCGGCGCGCAGGGCCCCCGCGCCCGCACCGGCCCCACCGACACCCGCCCGCCAAGCGCTCCCGCCCAGCCACCAGCGACGGCTCCCACCCAGCCGCGAACGACCGTGCCGCCCACCGTCGAAACGCCTCTCTGCGGGCACGCCGTCCCCCAACCCCGCCCCACGGACGTCTTCGCCGACCGCCTGGTCCTCGTCCTGAGCGGCCAACGCCCCGTCCACTCGATGCTCCGCCACACCGCCGGCCGCGCCTACGACGAACTCGCCTGGCTGGCGGAACGCGGCCCCCTGCGCACCCGAGGCGCCCGGCCCGTCGTCCGCGACATCGGTTACTTCGAGCCCCGCGCGGGTGCCATCGAGGCCTTCGCCCGGATCGGCGCCGGCGACCAGCTGCGCGCCATGGCGTTCCGCCTGGAACAGGGCGGCGACCTGCGCTGGCGCTGCACGGCCGTGGAACTGGGCGGCCCGCGCAGGCCGCGCACCGACGACGACTGACCTCGGCGGACCACGACAGCGGCGTGCCCGTCGGCCCGGCTGGCCCGGCCCCTCAGCGGGCCCAGAAGCCCTCAGAACCGCGGTACTGGGCACTGGGACCGCGCAAGCCGAAAGGGCCGGGCCCCCAGAGGAGACCCGGCCCTTCCAGCCGCTACTGTGCCGCGATACGCCCGCCGCCGGCGCTACTTCTTACGGCGGCGCCCACCGCGGGCCTGCTTGCGCCGCTCCGCGCGCGTGAGGCCGTCGGCCTCGGAGCGCACCGGCTCGTCACCGTTGTCGAAGTCGCCCTCGACGATGTCGCCCTCGCCGTCCACCTTGGGCGCGGTGTAGTGCAGCCGGTCCGGACGGCGCGGAGCCTCGAGGCCCTTGGCGCGGATCTCCGGACGGGCGCCCGCCTGCGCCGGCACGGCGTCCTTCTTCTCCAGGTCGGCGACCGGCTGGGCGTCCTCGACCGGGACCTCCTCGACCTGCTGCTCGACCTGGACCTCCAGGTTGAACAGGTAGCCGACGGACTCCTCCTTGATGCCCTCCATCATGGCGGTGAACATGTCGAAGCCCTCGCGCTGGTACTCGACCAGCGGGTCCTTCTGCGCCATCGCGCGCAGGCCGATGCCCTCCTGGAGGTAGTCCATCTCGTAGAGGTGCTCGCGCCACTTGCGGTCCAGGACCGACAGCACGACCCGGCGCTCCAGCTCACGCATGATCTCGGAACCGAGCTGCGCCTCACGCGCCGCGTACTGCTCGTGGATGTCGTCCTTGACGGACTCGGAGATGAACTCGGCGGTCAGTCCGGCCCGGTCGCCGGCCGCCTCCTCCAGCTCGTCGACGGTCACCTTGACCGGGTAGAGCTGCTTGAACGCGCCCCACAGCCGATCCAGGTCCCAGTCCTCCGGGAAGCCCTCGGCGGTCTCCGCGCCGACGTAGGCGTCGATGGTGTCGTCCATGAAGTGCTGCACCTGCTCGTGCAGGTCCTCGCCCTTCAGGACGCGGCGCCGCTCGCCGTAGATGACCTCGCGCTGGCGGTTGAGGACCTCGTCGTACTTCAGGACGTTCTTACGGGTCTCGAAGTTCTGCTGCTCGACCTGCGACTGGGCGGACGCGATCGCGCGGGTGACCATCTTGTTCTCGATCGGCACGTCGTCCGGCACGTTCGCCATGGACATCACGCGCTCGACCATCTGGGCCTTGAACAGCCGCATCAGGTCGTCACCGAGGGACAGGTAGAAGCGGGACTCGCCGGGGTCGCCCTGACGGCCGGAACGACCGCGCAGCTGGTTGTCGATACGGCGCGACTCGTGTCGCTCGGTGCCGAGGACGTAGAGACCACCGAGGTCCTTGACCTCCTCGAACTCCGCCTTGACCGCCTGCTCGGCCTTCTCCAGGGCGGCGGGCAGCGCCGCGGCCCACTCCTCGATGTGCTCCTCGGGGTCGAGGCCGCGCTGACGCAGCTCCGCCTCGGCGAGGTCCTCCGGGTTGCCGCCGAGCTTGATGTCGGTACCGCGGCCGGCCATGTTGGTGGCGACGGTGACGGCGCCCTTGCGGCCGGCCTGGGCGACGATGATCGCCTCACGGTCGTGCTGCTTGGCGTTCAGCACCTCGTGCTGGATGCCGCGCTTGGACAGTTGCTGCGACAGGTACTCGGACTTCTCGACCGACGTCGTACCGACGAGGATCGGCTGGCCCTTCTCGTGCTTCTCGACGATGTCGTCGACGACCGCCTCGAACTTCGCGACCTCGGTGCGGTAGATCAGGTCCGACTGGTCCTTGCGGATCATCGGCCGGTTCGTCGGGATCGGGACCACGCCGAGCTTGTAGATCTGGTGGAACTCGGCGGCCTCGGTCATGGCCGTACCGGTCATGCCGCAGAGGCCGGGCTGCTCCTTGCCGGCGTGGTCGTGGCGCTTGTACAGGCGGAAGAAGTTCTGGAGGGTGATCGTGGCGAGGGTCTGGTTCTCGTCCTTGATGTCCACCCCTTCCTTCGCCTCGATCGCCTGGTGCATGCCCTCGTTGTAGCGGCGGCCGGCGAGGATACGGCCGGTGTGCTCGTCGACGATCATGACCTCGCCGTCGATGACGACGTAGTCCTTGTCCTTCTTGAAGAGCTCCTTCGCCTTGATGGCGTTGTTCAGGTAGCCCACCAGCGGCGTGTTCACCGACTCGTAGAGGTTGTCGATGCCGAGCCAGTCCTCGACCTTGGCGACACCGGCCTCATGGATGGCGACCGTGCGCTTCTTCTCGTCGACGTCGTAGTCGCCGGTCTCCTCGAGGCCCTTGAGCGGGTTGCCGGCCTCGCCCTTCTTCAGGCGGATGACCAGCTTGGCGAAGTCGCCGTACCACTTGGTGGCCTGGTCGGCGGGGCCGGAGATGATCAGCGGCGTACGGGCCTCGTCGACGAGGATGGAGTCGACCTCGTCGACGATGGCGAAGTTGTGGCCGCGCTGGACGAGCTCGTCCTGGGACCACGCCATGTTGTCGCGCAGGTAGTCGAAGCCGAACTCGTTGTTCGTGCCGTACGTGATGTCGCAGGCGTACTGCTCGCGACGCTGGGCCGGCGTCATGTTGGCGAGGATGCAGCCGACGTCCAGGCCCAGGAACTTGTGGACGCGACCCATCATCTCGGAGTCGCGCTCGGCCAGGTAGTCGTTGACCGTGATCAGGTGCACGCCCTTGCCGGACAACGCGTTCAGATAAGCGGGCAGCGTGCCGACGAGGGTCTTGCCCTCACCGGTCTTCATCTCGGCGACATAGCCGAGGTGCAGGGCCGCGCCACCCATGATCTGGACGTCGTAGTGACGCTGTCCGAGCACGCGCTTGGCGGCCTCGCGGACGGTGGCGAAGGCCTCGGGCAGCAGGTCGTCCAGGCTCTCACCGTCTGCGTAGCGCTGCTTGTACTCATCGGTGAGTGCCCTCAGCTCGGCGTCGGAGAGGTCGACGAAGTCCTCTTCGATGGAGTTGACCTGGTCCGCGATGCGGTGCAGCTTGCGCAGGATCTTGCCTTCGCCTGCACGCATGATCTTCGAGAGGACGGACACGGGGGTTGGTCTCCTTGCCGGTCGGGCCTGGGACGGTCGGTTTCCATTTGACTTGACTGAGCAACGGCCATCGTATGCGAGGACCCCGCCGCGCCGGGAGCCTGCCGTGGACGCCGAACCTCAGCTGCTTCAAATCTCCGTCAAAGGGACAACGGCCGGGGGTCGCGGATGGTGCCGCGTTCCGCCAACGAATTGTGCGAAATGCGTTCGCGCGCTCACACACCGCATAAAGGATGGCGCTTGCTACGGCCCCCTAGCAGAATCGGCCGATGGAACCCGTCACGCTCTCCACCGGCCGCCTCCTCATGCGCACGGTCGGCCCGAAGGACACCCGAACCGTGTACGAGGCCGCCCAGGACCCCGACATCCAGCGCTGGACGACGATCCCCTCGCCCTACCTGTACGAACACGCCCAGAGCTTCACGGAGCAGCTGGCCCCCGACGGCTGGGCCAACGGTTCGATGTTCACCTGGGGCCTCTTCCTCCCCGAAGGGGAGGAACTGGTGGGCATGCTCGGCCTCACGATGCGTTCCATGAGCAGCGCCGAGATCGGCTTCTGGGGCACGAAGGAACACCGCGGCAACGGCTATGTCTCCGAGGCCGTCCTCACCGCCTCCCGCTGGGCCTTCGTCCACCTGGCGATCGACCGCGTGGAATGGCGCGCCGAAGTCGGCAACGCCCCGTCCCGCGCCGTGGCAGTCCGCACCGGCTTCACCCTCGAGGGCACCCTCCGCTCCGCCCTGATCCACCAGGGCGTACGCCGAGACTGCTGGCTGGGCTCCCTACTCCCCTCGGACCTGGGCCTGCCGTCGACAGCACCGTACCTACCCACCCCCACCAGCCCGTCCGGCGTTTGAGCGAAGCCGCACTTCCAGCCCGCCCGGCACTTGAGAACGCCCCACACGTTCAGCCCGCCCGGCACTTGAGAACGCCCCACACGTTCAGCCCGCCCAGCGCTCGAGGACGAGCCGCACTTTCAGCCCGTCCGGCGCTCGAGGACGAGCCGCATTCTCAGCCCGTCCGGCGCTCGAGGACGAGCCGCATTCTCAGCCCGTCCGGCGTTTGAGGACGAGGCCCGAAGGGCCGACAGCGGGGTCTGGGGCGGCAGCCCCAGGGGGGTCGAAGGGGCGGAGCCCCTGGGGATGGGACGGGTAGGGGCGGCGGGGGCGAATCCAAACCCCCAGCTCACCCGCCACTGTCAGTGCCACCCTCTATCGTCCGACCCCATGACGACCCCGCGCCCCACCACCGAACTGACGGCAGACGAAGCCCGCCGCATCGCCCTCCGCGCACAGGGCTTCCTCGGCGCCCCCGACCGCAGATCCGGCGTCCGCGGCATCCTCCGTCACCTCGGCGCGGTCCAACTCGACACCATCTCGGTCCTGGCCCGTTCCCACGAACTCATCCCGTACGCCCGCCTGGGCGCGATAGGCCGCAAGACCATCGAGACCGCCTACTGGTCGACCGCACCAACCCCCACCCCAGCCACAGCCCCCACACCCCCAGCCACAGCCCTCACACCCGCACCCCCGTCCGCCCCTCACGCCTTCGAGTACTGGTCCCACGCCGCCTGCATCCTCCCCATCGAGGAGTGGCCCCACTTCGCCTTCCGCCGCCGCGCCTACCGCAACCGCCCCCACTGGAACCACGACCTCCCCGACGGCACCTACGCCCAGGTGATCAAACAGCTCCGCACCGAAGGCCCCCTCACCGCGACCGACCTGGGCGGCGCGAAGAAGACCAGCGACTGGTGGGACTGGTCCGGCACAAAGGTCGCCGTCGAACGCGCCCTGATGTACGGCGAGGTGGTCTGCGTGGAGCGCCGTGGCTGGAAGCGCGTCTACGACCTCGCCGAACGCGCCATCCCTGACACACTCCTGCACGACGAACTCGACGACACCGAGTGCGTCCGCCGCCTGGTCCGCCTGGCCGGCCAGTCCCTCGGAGTGGGCACCCGCGCGGACATCGCCGACTACCACCGCCTCAAGGGCGAACAGGTCGACGCGGTGATCGCCGACTCGGGCCTGGTCCCGGTCACGGTCGAGGGCTGGGGCAAGCCGGCCTGGGCCGACCCCGCGGCCCTGGAGACACCCCCGCGCGGCCGCCACCGGACGACGCTGCTGTCCCCGTTCGACTCCCTGATCTGGGAGCGGGCCCGCACGGAGCGGATCTTCGGCTTCACCCACCGCCTGGAGGCCTACGTCCCCAAGCAGAAGCGCGTCTACGGCTACTTCGCGATGCCGGTCCTGTCCGGCGGCCGCCTCGTCGGCCGCGTGGACCCGGCGCGTGAGGGCCGCACCCTGGTGGCCAAGCAGGCCGTGCTGAACGGCCCGAAGGCGGTCCCCGCGGTGGCGCAGGCCCTGGTGGAGGCGGCGAGCTGGGTGGACTGCACCGACGTGCGAGTGGAGCGGGTCGACGCCCCCGACCTACGCGAGCCGCTCGCCAAGGAGCTCAGCCGCATCCTGGGGTGACCCTTACCGGCCCGCTTCACCGGATCTCGAGGATCTTCTCCCGCATCGCATAGACCACGGCCTCCATCCTGGAGTGCAGCTGCAGCTTCTCCAGGATGTTCCGCACATGGTTCTTCACGGTGTTCTCGGAAATGAACAACTCCTTGGCGATGTCCCGGTTGTTCATCCCGGTGGCGACGAGCTTGAGAACCTCCAGCTCGCGGTCCGTCAGCCGCGGCGCGGGCACGAGCCTACGCTCGTCGGTCCGCTGGATCATCGACTTGAACTCGGTGAGCAGCTTCGACGCCATGGACGGACTGATCTGCGACTGCCCGTCGGCCACCGCGCGAATAGCCGTGGCCACCTCGTCCGTGGAGATCTCCTTGAGGAGATAACCGGTCGCGCCCGCCTTGATCGCGTCGTAGAGGTCGGCCTCCTCGTCGCTGATCGTCAGCATGATGATCTTCGCGCTGGGAGCCACCTCCTTGATGGAGGTACAGGCCTCGATCCCGCCCCGCTTGGGCATCCGTACGTCCATCAGGACGATGTCCGGCAGCAGGTCAGCGGCCTTGTCGACCGCTTCGGCGCCGTCGCCCGCCTCCCCCACGACCTGGATGTCCTCCTCGGCCGCGAGCACGATCTCCAGTCCACGGCGGAACAGGGCGTGGTCGTCCACGACGAGGACTCTGATCGGCTCCTTGCGTGGAGAGCCCGTGTCCGGGCCCATGCCGACGACATCGCCGTCGGCATCCTCGTCCCGCATCGGTCCGAAGCTGTCCGCCATCGTTCCTCCCCCTGAGGCTGTGGCTGGTCGTTTGCCATCGCCAACCCAAGGCAGCGGCCCACCGGTTGGGCCGGTGCGGCCATGATTTCATGCCCGGCCGACACTACGGTGACGTGCGGGGCGCGAAGTGGTCGCACACCGGTGCCCCTGGGGGCGCACACAGCGCTCCAGGGGCACCGGCTCAGCTGTCAGCCGGGCGGGTCAGCCACCCAGCGTGCCACCAGCCGCAGGGGACTGCGCCTGGGCGACCATCGGGTCCGTGTTGAGGTGGATGACCCCGTAGTCATACGCGTGCCGTCGGTAGACGACACTCGGTTCCTTCGTCTCGGAGTCGACGAAGAGGTAGAAGTCGTGCCCGACCAGCTCCATCTCGTAGAGGGCCTGGTCGAGGGTCATCGGGGAGGCGACGTGCGTCTTCTCGCGGACGATGAGGGGGCCTTCGCCCTTGACCTCCAGCGAGCCGATCTTCTTGGTGGGGACGCCGTCCGGCTCTTCTTCCTGGAAGGTGTGGCCATTGCCGTTGAGCGTCGCCGCGCCCGGAACGTGGTCGGGGACCTCGGCCGCCGTGAGTCGGCGTGCGCCTCGGCGCGAGAAACGCTTGTCGTGCTGCTTGCGCAGCCGGGCATCCAGCTTCTCCGCGGCGAGGTCGAGTGCCGCGTACGGATCGCTGGCCGCTGCCTCCGCCCGGATCACCGGACCGCGGGAGCGGAGGGTGATCTCCACCCGGTCGCTGCGGTCGGCCTGTCGCGGGTTGGGCTCCTTGGACACCTCGACGTCGAGGCTGATCACCTTGGCATCGAGCCTCTGGATCTTCTCCAGCTTCAGCTTCTCGGCCACGTGCTTGCGGAACCGCTCGGGCACCTCGGTCTTGCGGCCCTTGACGACGATGTCCACGCAGAACTCCGTTCCCGGATCGCTCCGCTCCATCGGCGGAGCATCTCCCTTTTGCACCAGGCTCCGGTGATCCCCGGAACCTCGGACTCGGTGACTTCCACCTCCTCCTCCCCCATGGGCAAGATCTCCACCCCATGGCCGCGGGTGATTGCGCAAAACCCGTGGCACGGCATTCGGATATGACGGGGATGGCCTGCGCCTTTCCCTCACAACCGAACATATCTCGCCCGGACGGATGTCGTCACCCTCTACTACGGCGTACCTCCGTTCAGGTGAATAGAGCCTCTCGTTACCTGCAACGATGCAAGTTCGCAGTCAGTTCCGGTTTATTTCGAAAGAATCCGGCGAAGCCGCGACCACGGCCGCGCAGATCAGGTCGCAGGCATGTCCGGCACCCATGATTCCCAGCTTCTCCCGCACCCGCCGCACAGCGCCCTCCGTCGATCCGGCCGTCCGTTCCTCTGTGCTTTCCCGACTTCCCGCCCGGTACACAGCCGTTGTCCGGTCACCCGTCGCCCCCTGGCCACACGCCCCGCTCTCAGCAGTCACCCATCCATACGCGTCAACCCCGTCTCCCGTTCTGTCGTTTCCCCTCCTTTCCTGCGCCTCCTGCGCCATCGCCGCCCGCACGGCACGCGCCGCCTCGGCCAGGGACGCACCCGTCGTCATCAGGTCGTCGACGAGCACGACCGTCCCTCCGCCCGCAAGCAGCCGCGCTCCCCCAGGAGCGACCGTCAGCGCGCCCGCCAGATTGTCCAGCCGCTGCCGGGAGTTGAGCCCCGACTGATCGGCCACTCCACGTCCCTGCCGCAGCACGGCGAGCACCCGCGCCGACGTCCCGGCCCGCCGCAACTCACCCGCGGCCGCGAGCGCGATCCGCCGCGCCGGATCATGCCCCCGAGCCCGCACCGCCCCACGCCCCGAAGGCACCGGCACCAGCAGCACAGGCGCACAAGCACCCTCGCCCCGCCCAGGCCCGTCGGCCCGCACCCGAGCGCCCAGGGGCCGCACAGCCCGCCCCGACGCCCCGCCGCCATGCGCACAGGCCTCCCGAAGCCCCGCCCGCACAGCCCACGCCAGGGCCGTCCCCAGCGGCGCCGCGAGCGCCAGCGCGCCGCGCTCCTTGTGGGCCAGCAGCACTGCCCGCGCCTCGTCCACATACCGCGCCGCCGCGTGCACGACCGGCAGTCCCGGCGGCTCCGGCACCGGTCGCACCCGGCTCGGTCCGGCCCCGCTCAGGACGGCACGGCACTCCGGGCAGAGCACCGTGCGAGGCTTCCCGCAGCCTCCGCACTCAGCCGGCAGCACCAGGTCGGTGAGGTCCTGCCACCACCCCCGCATGCCCACCACTGTGCCAACCCCCGCGCCGACCGACCACCCCTGTGGATAACTCCCTGTGGAAAACTCCGGCCCTCTCGCGCCAGCGCACTTCCGCCCACACGCAGGCACACGCCCCCAACGCGCAGGCACACTCCCGCCCGCACGCAGCCCACTTCCGCCCCGAGACCCGTTCCCCCGCTCCACCCCACTGCACTGCCGGGCACAAAAAGGCGGCCGCCCCCAACCGGAGTCTCCCCCGGCCAGAAGCGGCCACCACACTCGCCGTCCCGAATCCCAACGCGGCCCCGACTCTCAACGGGAGCCGGACCCGGCAGGCCTCACCCCGGATAAACCGGCGCCGTCCCGTCCGTCACGACCTTCTGCCACTGCGCCCCGGAGGGCAGCCGCACGATCCCGTCCTCGGAGTAGCCGATCAGCGGCAGCCGCGCGTCCTCGGACGCGGTGATCTCCTTCACGCCGCTGAGGGCGGCGGGCGCCGGTCCTTCCGGCGTGGAGCCGTCGACCTGCACGTACCGCATCGTCTGCACGCCGCCCTGCTCACGCCCGACCACGACGAGCCGGCTGTCGCCGGCCCACGACATGGCCGTGACCTCTTCCAACTCGGGTGTCGCGGAGCTCAGTTCGTGCACCGAGACGACCGACCGATCCGCCTCCTTGCCGTCCTCGGTGCGTTCGATCCGCCCGATGAGCAGCGACGACTTCTCGCCCTGCTTCACCACGAGCGCGATCCGCACCCCGTCGGCGGCCACCCGCACGGACTCGATGCGCCCCTCCAGCCCCGGCGGCGTCTTCACGACCAGCGGATCGCCGACGCCCTCCTTCAGCAGGAGCAGCCTGGGGTTGCGGGGATCGCGGTCGGCCACCCAGAGGTCGCCCTGGGCGTCCCAGCTGGGCGTCGTAAGGCGTTCTTCCGGCGACGGGCCCGCGCTGGTCAGCTCCGGATCTCCGAGCGGGCCGCCGGACACCAGCGCCCCGACGTACAGGTTCTTACCGTCCAGACCGACCCCGGCAGCCATGTCCTCGTCACGCGACACCGCCACCGACTTCAGCTGCGTCTCGCCCTCGCCCAGGGCGCCCGGCACGGGGTCGGGAGCCGTGTCGTTGGCGGCGGCGGCCAGCCGGACCAGCCGGTGCTTGTCATCGAGGAAGTACAGGTAGGTGGCGCGCTGCACGGACCCGCGCGCGGCGACCTCCTGCGCCTGGTCCTCCCTGAGCGCGCACAGTTGCCTGTCCCCGGCCTCCAACTGGACCTCGTCCACCGTGGGTGTCAGGTTCTGGAGGGTGAAGAGCAGCTGCGCCGCCATCTCGTTGCACTGGGTCACGCCGACCCGGGCCGCCTTGTCGTTCAACGGCACGGTGAGTCTGTTCTGGTCGTCGGGCGTCAGCGTGGTGTCGTCGTTCTTCAGCGTCGTACCGGTCGGGAAACTCGACCTGGCCACCGGGTCGAGCCAGCTGGTGGGCCCCTTGAGCAGGGAGCGGACCATCTGCGTCATGGGGTCCACGTTCCTGCGCACGAAGACGGGATCGGCGACGGCCGCCGTGTGCGGGGCGGTCCCGAGCTGGGTGTTCGTGGCGAAGTAGTACTTGTCCACGGACATGTAGTTGCGCTGGAAGTCCGACTTGCCCATGACGACGCCGCGCGGCGGCACGTCGATGCGCCACTGCTTCGACTTCTTCTCCCGGGTGAGATGCATCGGCTCGCTGTAGTCGCCGCCGGCGGGCGCGTACGACTGCTGTGCGTCGACGGTGGCGACCTTGGTGCCGGTCAGCGTGTACGAGAGGCTGTCCCTCTCCTCGCGGCCTCCCAGGTGCTCGACGTCGACACCCGGCCCGTCGGCCAGCACGGTCGTGGCCTGCCGGGGCAGCCATTTGCGCGCCGCCTCGGCGGTCAGGTACTTGCGCGCGGTCTCATAGTCCGGATCGTCGCTGGTCAGCGCCTCCAGGAAGCCCGACACGATCTCCGACGACGAGGCGTCCTCACGGGGCGGCATGGCGAAGACCCGCACCTGCGTGTCCTGGCGTGGCGTGGACTCGACGCCCCGCAGATCGCCGCTGTCGGGCATCGAGGCACACCCGGCCAGCAGTACGACGCCGCAGGCGGCGTACGCCATCGTGCGCCCCCGTGTGTGCCGCGCGCGCCCCTCGCGGTCAGCGCCCACGCGATGCCTCCCCATGCTTGCTCGACTCGCCGTCCTGCCCGGCTTCGTCGCTCGGCCGCTCTTCCGCACCGGGCGGCCCGGCTATGTCGTCCTGGCGCCGCGCGCCCGAGGCGGGCCGGGGAACCACCCGCGCGCCGTTGCCGGGCAGCGCCGTCGGGTCGGCCTTGGGCACCGCGCCGCCCAGCCGCGCCGGGATCGGGTCCCGTGTCGGCATCGGGGGCTGGTCGCCCGAGGGCTGAGCCGGCACCGTCGCGGCCTTGTCACCGCCCCCGCTCGGCAGACCGGCGTCATTAAGTCCACGATTGCGGCGCGAGTCCTTGGGTTCCAGGGGTATCGGCGAGCCCCGTAGCGGCTCGTCCGCCGTCCGCGGCAGCGTCAGCCGGAACTGCGAACCGCCGCCCGGCTCTCCCCACGCCTGCAGCCAGCCGCCGTGCAGCCGCGCGTCCTCCAGCGCGATGGACAGCCCCAGCCCCGTACCGCCCGTGGTACGCGCGCGTGCCGGGTCAGCCCGCCAGAAGCGGCTGAAGACCCGGGTCGCCTCACCGGGCTTGAGCCCGACGCCGTAGTCGCGCACCGCGACGGCGACCGCCCCGCCCGCCGAGGCGAGCTTGACCACGACGTCCTTGCCCTCACCGTGCTCGACGGCGTTGACGACGAGGTTGCGCAGCACGCGCTCGACGCGGCGGGCGTCGGCCTCGGCCACGATGGGCTGCTGGTCGCCGACGACGCGTATCTGGGTGCCCTTGCGCTCGGCGAGCGGCTCGGCCCCGCTGACGACGCGCCGCACGACCTCCCTGAGGTCGATCGGCTCAGCCTCCAGTGCCGCCGCGCCCGCGTCGAACCGGCTGATCTCCAGCAGGTCGGCGAGCAGCGACTCGAACCGGTCCAGCTGGTCGGCCAGCAGCTCCGCCGACCGCGCGGTCACCGGGTCGAAGTCCTCCCGAGCCTCATGGATGACGTCGGCGGCCATCCGTACGGTCGTCAGCGGCGTCCGCAGTTCGTGCGACACGTCGGACACGAACCGCCGCTGCATCCGCGACAGGTCCTCCAGCTGCTGGATCTTCAACTGAAGGTTCTGCGCCATCTTGTTGAAGGCCTCGCCGAGCCGCGCGATGTCGTCCTCGCCGGTGACCTTCATCCGCTCCTGGAGCCGTCCGGCCGACAGCCGCTCGGCGATCCCGGCCGCCATCCGCACCGGCGTGACGACCTGGCGCACCACGAGCCAGGCGATGGCTCCGAGCAGGACGACGACAAACAGCCCGGCGGTGGCGAGGGTCCCCTTGACCAGGCTCAGCGACTTCTCCTCCTGCGTGAGCGGGAAGAGGTAGTACAGCTGGTACGGGTTGTTGTTGGGGTCGTTGACCTGCTTGCCGATGACCAGCGCCGGCTGGGGCTCCTTGTGGGCGGTGGGGTGGTACACGATGCGCGTGTAGCTCTGGAAGACCCCCGTGTTGCTGTCGATCCGCTCGCGCAAGTCCTCGGGAACGCTGTCCGTCGGGATCACCCTGCCGGAGGCACGCGGGCCCCGCCCACCGGTGTCTCCGCCCGCGGAGGCCGGCAGCGTCACCACCTCGAAGGCTCCCTGCCCGCCGCTGGAGAGCGAGGTGACGAGGTCGCTCATCCACTGGATGACGTTCTGCTCGGCACGTTCGTCCCCGGCCGTGCCGTCGTCGGCGGTCCCGGCGGCGGTCTCGTCGGCGTTCTGCTTGGCCGCCGCGAACCCGCCGGTGGCCTGGCTCTGCGAGGCCTTCACCTTGGCGTCGAGCAGTCCGTTGCGCACCTGCCCGATGACGACGAAGCCCAGCAGCAGGACCACGCCGAGCGACATCAGCAGCGTGGTGACGACGACCTTGAGCTGGATGTTGCGCCGCCACAGCCGCATGACGGGCAGCAGCGGCCGGCGCACCCAGCGCAACAGGAGCCGAAGGACCGGGCTGCCCTGGACGCCGCCCTGCAGCAGCCCACCCTCGAGAAACCGCCCCCAGCGGGAGCCCGCCTTCTTCCGGCCGACAGGCCGCTCCGGACGGGTCCCGGTCCGACCGGGGGCCGCAGCGGCACTGTCCCCGGACATGTCAGCTCGGCCCTGCCTTGTATCCGACGCCCCGGACGGTCACCACGATCTCCGGCCGCTCAGGGTCCTTCTCGACCTTGGAACGCAGCCGCTGCACATGCACGTTCACCAGCCGGGTGTCGGCCGCGTGCCGGTAGCCCCACACCTGCTCCAGGAGCACCTCGCGCGTGAACACCTGCCACGGCTTACGGGCCAGCGCGACCAGCAGATCGAACTCCAGCGGCGTCAGCGCGATCGACTGACCGTCCCGCTTCACGGAGTGCCCGGCCACGTCGATGACGAGGTCGCCGATGGCGAGCTGCTCGGGCGCCGGCTCCTCCGACCTCCGCAGCCGCGCCCGGATCCGGGCGACGAGCTCCTTCGGCTTGAAGGGCTTCACGATGTAGTCATCGGCGCCGGACTCCAGGCCCACGACGACGTCGACGGTGTCGCTCTTGGCCGTCAGCATCACGATCGGCACCCCGGACTCCGCCCTGATCAGGCGGCACACCTCGATGCCGTCCCGGCCGGGCAGCATCAGGTCCAGCAACACAAGATCGGGCTTGGCCTCCCGGAATGCGGCCAGCGCCTTGTCGCCGTCGGCTACGAAAGACGGCTCAAAACCTTCACCACGCAGCACGATGCCGAGCATCTCGGCCAGTGCGGTGTCGTCGTCGACGACAAGGACTCGTCCCTTCATAAACGACATCATCCCATTCTCATAACAGTGGCGAAGGCTCAGGTGAGGTAGGTCACCGGCCAGTGACCTTAGTCGTACTGAGCGGTCACTGTCTGCCCTCGTCTGCTGCCGTTGATGTCAGCCATGGATGTCAGCCCCTTCGGACGCTCGGGCTCTTGTCGGCTTCCGTCATGAGTTCCAGCCGTACGCGGATGATCGGCGGATCCTCTGCTGTTGCGGCCATGCTCGGGCGCTGAGGGATCGTCCAGTGCACCTGCCGTACGCGGTACTCCTTGGAGTGCTCCAAGACAGTTCCGTCATCCGGATCCTCGCCTTCTGTGATCCACAGGACGCCTTCGCCCTCGCGCGGTACTGCTGGCAGCTCGACGTGCGCGTCGCGGCCGGTGTCCCCGAACTCGAACCAGACCCTCATGCGGTCCCTTTCCGTAGATCGCCACTACGGAGCGTGAGCTACCCACTCCCTCATCCCACCACCCTCCCCAGCTTCCATCCCGTCCGCCGTCGACCCACACACCGTGGAGCGGGCGTGGTTCATGGCGTCCAGGTGGAGCGCGCCACTGTACGAACGACCTGGACGCCATGGGCCGCGTCTGCTCGGCTCTGCCTGGGTCGATGGCGGACGGGATGGAAGCTCCCACGCTCACCACTACGGACTCGCGGCCGCGAACGGCGCCCCCTCCATCCCGGTGCCGGCCGATCCCCCGCCGGAGGCTCGTTGTGACCGTGGCTTGCCCGGTTAGGTCTCTACTCAGGGCCGTAACATGCTTGCGGCCCCAGGGGCACGACCCCGGCGCCGTAGGCGCAGAGGGGTCGGGCCCAAGGGGCCAGCCCGCGCTTGCGCGGGCCCTTGATGAGGTAGAGAAACCTGTAACAGGTGGCTGCGTCGCCTGGTTGGTCAATCGAGGGTGTACTCGGCGGAGAGTTCTCGCCCGGCTCCAAGGAAGTCCTTGGCGTACTCGGTCGGGTCGCCGTTTTGGTCCGAGTACTGGTTGGTCATGGTCAGGGCCTGCATCCCGGCTTCGACACCGAGCACTGCGGCGATGTCTTCGGGGACTGGCGCCATGGCGACTACGTCACGTCGTCGAACTGCGCGCCGACCGGTCCGATCTTCGATCAGACCAAAGGTCATCTTCGGCAGGGGGCCGACTTCAAGTAGCTCCGGGGCCGCTTCGGCAAGTTCGCCGGCCAGGTACGAAGTGGATACAGCCACCACCCCGTCATCGTCGCGGTAGACACGTCGACGCTGGACTACCTGGTCCCCCTCGCTGATCTTCAACCCTTCGGCGACATGTGCCGGAGCAGGGATCAACCTGGCACTCAGGATCTCGACGCTCTCGCCCTTGCGGAAGCCGCTCCCTGTTGCACGCAGCATTTGAAGGCGATCCGGACCGCTGGTCAGCTTCCTGCCCAGGTCCACGAAGGTCCCTTGCGATGAGGACCGTACGTATCCCTCGTCCTGGAGCTTGTTGATCGCCTTTGCCGCTGTGGCGGTGGCGACCCCCCACTCGCGTGCAATCTCCGCGATCGAGGGGAGCCGCGTTTCCTGTGGTAGCTGACCCTCCTTGATCTTCACGCGGAAGTGCTCAGCGATCTGCATGAACGGGGGTGCGGCGCGTTGCACCTTCGGTGTCATCTTCCTTCTCCCTCTCCCTCCTGAGCGTGCTAGTTCCCGATCACGACGCGTTCTAGCTCGCACATTCCACGGTACCCCGCACGGCATGGCATAGCCATGCTCTTCAAGCCTGCCTGGTGGAGGGGCTTGACAAGCGCGTACTAGTACGCGCATCCTCGACGCAAGCTAGTACGCGATGAGCGAGCGCAACCTAGCTCGCACCCGAGTGAAAAGAGACGTCATGCCGTCGTTCAAGATCGACACGTCGACTGCTGTGGTGTTCGTGGCGACTGCGCCCGAACCGAAGATGGTCAACAAGAAGACCGGTGAGCGGGCCGTGGACCGGGAGACCAACGCGAGTCTCTCGACCGTGGGTCTGCTGGTCTCGGACGAGGGGGAGGGCAACCTCTACCAGGTGACCGTGCCGGAGACCGGCCTCCCCGAGGGGCTCGTGCCGGGCACGCCGGTCAAGGTCATCGGGCTGAAGGCGCGTGACTGGGAGAACGAGTTCAACGGCCAGAAGCGACACGGCATCTCGTTCCGCGCGGTCGCGGTCACCCCGGCGGCCTGATCATGGCTGACTGGACGGTGTGGCTGGAGGCCACGGGAGCCTTAGCGGGGGCCGGCGGTGTCGGCTACGCGAAGTACCGTGCGCCGCGCGTGTACTGGTCGCTGGTCGGGATGCCCGCCACGTGGGGCCGCTTCGCCTACTCGTACCGCTCGACGATGGACGTGTGCGGTCTGACGGTGCAGCCGTCCGGCCTGCGGGCGTTCCTCGGGCGCAATGTCGCCCGCCGCGAGGTTCAGCCGGTGGCGCCGAAGATCCGCCGGGTTCGGGGCACGTCGACCGGTCTGCGGGTCACGCTGCGCCTTCCCGCCGGCCTGGAGCCCGCCGACGTGATCGCTTCCACCGAGCGTCTTCGGCACGCCTGGGGTGTGCACGCGGTGCGTGTGGTGGTGACGAAGCCGGGGTTCGTTGAGCTGCGGATGACCGGTTATGACGTGCTGCGCCGGGTGCGGATGCCGCGCAAGGCTCAGCCTCACGGCATGGCCGTACCGGTCGCGCTGCGGGATGACGGGACCGCGTTCGAGCGGGACTACCTCAAGGCACCGATGGCGCTCACCCTGGGCGCGAACAGCTCCGGCAAGTCGATGTATCAGCGCAACCTGATCAAGGGGCTGGCCCAACTGCCGGTGGCGTTGGTGGGCATGGACTGCAAGCGCGGGGTGGAACAGTCCGCGTTCGCGCCGCGTCTGTCGGCCCTGGCGACCGATCCGGACGATGCCGCGTCGCTGGCCGATGTGCTGGTCGCGGAGATGGAAGACCGCTTTGACCTGCTGCATCTGCACGGCGCCTCGGACATCTGGGAACTGCCGGAAGACCTCCGGCCGGCGCCGATCGTGGTCCTGGTCGACGAGATCGCGGAACTCTTCCTGATCTCCCGCAAGGAAGACGAGGACCGCCGCACGCGGATCGTCACGGCGTTGATTCGGCTGGCACAGATGGCTCGTGCGGTCGGCATCTACCTGGAGATCTGCGGACAGCGCTTCGGCTCCGACCTGGGCAAGGGCGCCACCATGCTCCGCGCTCAGCTCACCGGCCGTGTCGTGCACCGGGTCAATGACAAGGAAACCGCTGAGATGGGGCTGAAGGACGTCGCCCCGACAGCAGTGCCGGCCGCTTGTGTGATTCCCGCGAGCCGTCCCGGCACGGCCGTTGCCACGGACGCTTCCGGTGGCTGGTGCCGGATCCGTACCCCGCAGGTCTCGCGCGACGAAGTCGCCGCCGTCTGCCGGGACTTCGAGCACCTGGTGCCGGATCTGCCGTTCCTCGCACCGTTCCGGCCGGCTGTTCCTGCTGCGCCCGCCGGCGCCCCGTCGCTGGTCAAGTAGGGAGCACTCGCCATGGCCGCACCCAAGACCACCGCGCCCGCCGAACCGGCGAAGTGCCCGACCTGCAAGGGCACCGGCGAGGTCTCCCGCACCGTCCACGTCGGACGCAAGCGCCGTGCCGTCGGCAAGCAGACCGGTATCTGCCTGACCTGCCTGGGCTCCGGCGAAGCCACCGACTGAATCCGCCGGGGCCGGGCGGCCGGACCAGATCCCCGCCCGCTCCTGGCCTGACTCCCTCGAAGGGAGGTGCAGATCATGAACCGCTCGATCCGCCCGGACGCAGTCCTGATTCAGGCCGTCATCGCCGGCGCTTTGTCCTTCGCTCACCTGCACGACCTTGCCCACGCGGCCGGACAGTCCGGCTGGAAGGCCTGGGCCTACCCCGTCTCGGTCGACCTACTCTTGGTCGCCGCCTGGCGCCGCCTGCGCGTCGCCCGCCGGGACCGCTCCGCATGGACCTGGTTCACCATCGCCCTGTGCGCCTCACTGGGCGCCAACATCGCGACCGCCGGACTCCTCGACCTGGACCACGTGCCCGCCTGGCTGCGCATCCTCGTCGCCGGCTGGCCCGCACTGGCCTTCCTCGGCGGCACTCTCCTCGTCCACTCGCCGACCGACACCCCGGCGGACCAGGCGCCCCCGGCCCCCGTCGCGCAACCGGCCGTGCCGGAAGTGGAAGTGCACCGCACCGACGAACCCGAAGCGCCTGCCCCGGCCCCGGTGCCGGAACTCGCTGCCGCTGCACCCGAACCGACTCCGGTCGATGCGCCGACGGTGCCGGTGGCCTTGCTCGATCACGCCCGGAAGATCGCCGACGCTCACCAGGCTTCCACCGGTTCCCCGATGCCCGCCGACGCTCTGTCGACCCGCCTCGGACTTCCCGGCCCGATGGCCAACGCAATCGCTGCTCAACTCCAACTCACCTGACCAGGAAGGACGTTCGCCCGTGACCGCCTACCGCCGCTTCCGCGACCAGATCCGCATCGGCCCCGTGCAGGTCGCCACCTACTACGACGGCCGTGGCCGCGACAAGCACGCCGCCGCCTGCACCGCCCCCGGCTGCGGCTTCTCCGCCGACTACACCGACCGCTCCGCCGCCGAACTCGCCGCCCGCACCCACCGCTGCAAGGCCTAGGAGGCATCCCCGTCATGGACGTTCCGCTCTGGCTCGCCGTGATCGTCGTCGGCTACCTCGGTATCAAGCTCACCCGCCCGCCCATGTGGCTGGTCGTGCTGCTCCTCCTCGGGGGCTACCTCGTCGCTGGCAGCTTCCTCGGCCCCGCCGTCGGCGCCCTCGTCAAGTAACACCGACTCGAAGGGACACCACCCGTGTTCACCCCAAAGTACCCGCCTCAGGACACCGCCCCGCCCGCCACGACCACGACCCCGGCCGTCCACACCCCGGCACCCGTCCAGCCGTCCGCCCCGGCACCGGTCCCGGTCGCCCCGGTCGCGAACCGGCCGACCGTTCAGCTCACCCCCGGCAGCGCGCTCGCCCTCGCCGCCGGCGGCGGCGCCGTGGTCCTCGTCGTCGGCGCCGTCCTGGTCTCGCTGCTGCTCGCGGTCGCCATCACCGGCATGTCGGTGGCCGTGGTCGCCGTCGTCCTCCGCTCGATGCTCAAGGACTTCAACAACCAGCGCTAAACGGCCCCCGGAGCGGCCTCGGTCGCCAAACTTCCGCCGCTCCGGGCGCCTGCACCCATTCCTGATCCAACGGACCCGAAAGGGAAGCCCCATCATGCCTCAGCGCGCCCAGAACACGCCCATCTGTCGTGACTGCCACGGCTTCGCCACGGCCGCGATCACCACCGGCGCCCGTGCAGCCGACGGCACCCGCGCCACCCTCATCGTCGACTGCCGCGCCTGCAACGGCACGGGCCACGCCAAGCCCGCGTCAGTCGTGGCTGGCACGGGGCGGTGACTGCCGTGGCCCTCCTGAACTGGCGTTCTCCCGAGCACTACGACCCCACAGGTGATCAGCCCTGCGTGATCTGCACCAAGCCCACCCCGCTGCGCTCCGACCGGGGCAAGGCCGTGCACAAGGTCTGCGCGGAGGACTGGATCGACCGCCACACCGTCCAGGAGGAGGGCAAGTGACTACTACCCGAGCGCGCGTCCTGGACTTGTTCTCCTGCGCCGGCGGAGCCGCTGTGGGATATCACCGTGCCGGGTTCGAGGTCGACGGCTGCGACATCGCCGACCGCACGAACTACCCCTTCGACTACCACCGGGGCGACGCGCTGGAGTACCTCGCCCACCTGATCGCCACGGGCGACATCGAGCGGTACACGCTCGTGCACGCCTCCCCACCCTGCCAGGCCGGCTGCGCCCTGACCGTGGGCACCAATCAGTCCCAGGGCTGGGGCAGTCCGCACGAAGATCTCGTGGCCCCTACTCGCGCTCTCCTCGACCGGACGGGTCTGCCGTACGTGATGGAGCAGCCCAACGGCAAGGCCAAGATCCGCAAAGACCTCACGCTGTGCGGTGAGATGTTCGGCCTCGGCGTGCTGCGCCACCGCAACTTCGAGTTGGGCCGCTGGGGGGTCTTGAAGCCGCCCCATCCCCGCCATCGGGGCTACGTGCGTGGCTGGCGCCACGGCGTCTACCGCGACGGTCCCTATGTGGCCGCGTACGGGGACGGTGGCGGCAAGGCTTCCGTGCCCGAGATGCAGCAGGCCATGGGGATCACCTGGACCGACGTTCCCGAGGAACTGACCGAGGCGATCCCGCCCGCCTACACCCGTTGGATCGGCACCGCCTTCCTGACAGCTCGTCAGGAGGTGCTCGCGTGAACAACGCCGCCACCCTGGCGGGTCTCGACCCGGCCACCCTCGCCGACGTGCTGAGGGTGGCCGGTTCGGCCGACTTCGACCGCTGGCAAGAGCAGATCAAGCGCACCGGCGGCTGCTCCGACCCGATCCGCCTCGTCGGCCAGACCAAGACCCTCGACCCGGCCACCGGCACCGTGCTGCACGCCTACAGCACCACCCAGGAGCCCGGCGGCATGCTCCGCGTTGCGTGCGGCAACCGCCGTGCCTCGCGCTGCCCCTCCTGCGCCTGGACCTACGCCGGCGACACCTTCCACCTCATCCGCGCCGGACTCGTCGGCGACCCCGCCAAGGGCACCCCGCACACCATCCGGGATCACCCCCGCGTCTTCGCCACCCTCACCGCCCCGTCCTTCGGCCCGGTCCACAACCGCCCCGGCACCCGCCCCTGCCGCTGCGGAGCCCGCCACCGCGAGGACGATCCCGCACTCGGCACCGCGCTCGAAGTCGAGTCGTACGACTACGTGGGCGCCGTGCTGTGGAACAACCACGCCTCCGACCTGTGGCGCTACTTCACGATCTACCTCCGCCGCGAGATCGCCCGCCATGCCGGCCTGACCCAGAGGGAAGCCCGCGAACAGTCCCGCGTCTCCTTCGGCAAGGTCGCCGAATACCAGAAGCGCGGAGCCGTCCACTTCCACGCCGTGATCCGCTTCGACGGACCAGACGGGCCCGACGATCCGCCGCCGGCCTGGGCCACCCTCGAACTGCTCACCAACGCAATCCGTGCCGCCGCCGCCCGCGTCGGGGTTGACGTGCCCCCGGCCGAAGGCCAGCCTGCCCGCACCCTGCGGTGGGGCACCCAGCTCGACGTACGCCCGGTGAAGGCCTTCGGGGACGGCTCCGAGATCACCGAACTGGCCGTCGCCTCCTACGTGGCCAAGTACGCCACCAAAGCAGCCGAGACCACCGGCGCCACGGACGCACCCGTGCACTGCCGCACCTGCCGGGGCACCGGCCGTTGCCCCCGCTACGACCGCGCCGGCTCCGCACTGGGCCGCTGCACCACCTGCCAGGGCACCGGGCTCGGCGAAGACCTCGCCCGCCTGGAGATCCCCGAGCACGCCCGGCGCCTGATGACCGCATGCATCGACCTCCAGCCCCTCTACCGCGAACGGCAGCTCGCCCGCTGGGCTCACATGCTCGGCTTTCGCGGCCACTTCTCCACCAAGTCCCGCCGCTACTCCACCACCCTCGGCGCACTGCGCCAGGTCCGCGCCGACTACCGCGCAGCCCAGCAACGCCAAGCCATCGGCCTGCCCGACCCCGACGACAACCCGGAGGCAACCACGCTCACCCTCGCCCACTGGACCTACGCCGGCCACGGCCACACCCCCGGCGAATCCTGGCTCGCCGCCAACATCCACCGCGACATCCGACACAACCGTGAGATCGCACGCGAGGAACTCCCCGCCCTGCTCGACCGGGAAGGAGCCTGCGCATGACCACCGCTGTTCCGGTGCTGCTCACGGTGCCTGAGGTCATGGGCAGGCTCAAGTACAGCCGCTCGAAGGTATATGACCTGATTCGCTCGAAGCGGCTCGCGTCGTTCACGGAGGGCCGGTGTCGGCGCATACCGGAAAGTGCTGTTCAGGACTACATCCGCACCCGGCTTGAGGAGGCTTCCTGATGCCTCCGCGCAAGCGCAACCCCAACGGATCGGGAACCGTCACGAAGCGCAGTGACGGCCGGTACCAGGCTGCGGTGTACGTCCCTCAGCCGGACGGCACCACGAAGCGGAAGTACGCGTACGGCAGCACCTTCGATGAGTGCGACCAGAAGCGTCGCGAACTGATCGAGCGTGCGAAGGGGGGCATCCCCACCCCCACGCGGGACATGACCTTGGGTCAGTGGTTCGACTACTGGCTAGAGATCATCGTGAAGCCGAATCTCGCCGGGAACAGCTATCGCGCGTACGAGACGGCGGTTCGTCATCATCTTCGCCCGCGGCTGGGTTCCAAGGTCATGCTGAAGCTCGGCGTCAGGGAGCTGCGAGGGGCCATCCAGGCGCTCGCACAGGACGAAGGAGTCAAGACCGCCAAGCGGGCTCTGCGGGTCCTCTCGGCGGCGCTCACGGCCGCGATGGTCGAAGACATCGGGCTGACCCGGAACGTGGCCAAGCTCGTCCACGTACGGGCGACCACAGACAGCGGGAAGAGCTGGGACGCTGTGGCGGTGCTGCGCTTCCTTGCTGCGGCTCGACGCCTTACGCCGTACTACCCGGCTTTCCTGCTGCTCTGTCTCCTGGGCCTGCGCCGGGCTGAGGTGTGCGGGCTGCGCTGGGAGAACATCGATCTTGATAACCGGATCATCTGGGTGGAACAGCAGCGCCAACGCAGCAGCGCCGGCACGATCGACGACGCGGAACTCAAGACTGAGACCTCCAAGGCCCCCCTACCGTTGCCGGCCCAGTGCATCGCGCCCCTGCGCTGGACGCGGATGCGCACCGTCGTGCTGCGCGAGGATGCGATCAGCAGGGGGCGTCACTGGTTTGAAGATCCAGAGAAGCACGTGTTCGTGACTCGGACCGGTCGTCCGCTCACGCCGGCGCACCTCTACCTGGTCCTGGACCGGATCATCAAGCGGGAGGGCCTCGGCAAGATGAACCCCAAAGGTCTGCGCAAGTCCTGCGGGACGCTCTTGGTCCACCTCCGGGTCCACCCGAGAATCGTCAAGGCAATCCTGCGTCACAGCCGGATCGCAACGACCCTGGACATCTACGCTGAGGCTCTGGACCCTGACGTGATCGAGGCAGTGGGCCAGCTTGACAGGCTGCTCCGCCAGCCATCGCGGCTCCGGGAACTGGAGGCTTCATCGGGCCTGGAACCCGCCGCTTGATGTAGCCATTGGATGTCACGGCCCCTCTCCTCGCGCATCGCCGCAGGTAGAGGGGCCGTTTCCGTTGATCAGGGCGAGAGCATCCCATTCTCATAACAGTGGCGAAGGCTCAGGTGAGGTAGGTCACCGGCCAGTGACCTTAGTCGTACGCCGTCACCACTGTCTGCCCTCGGCCACATCACAGGGCGTGACCAATGCACGGGTTCGCCCCATTTCGCCCGACCTGTGAATCCGATATCCGCCTCAGAACGTCCGCGTGACGTACCGCGACCTGGCGCACAACTCGGCCAACGCCTCACCCGTCACAGGCGACACGGCCCCCTCCTCGGTGACGATCGCCGTCACCAGCTCGGGCGGCGTCACGTCGAACGCCGGGTTGTACGCCTGGGTCCCCAGCGGAGCCACCGGAATCCCGCCGCCCGGCTCCCCTCCCGCCACCGGCGCCTGAGGCGCGGCGATCTCGGTCACCTCGAACCCCGGACGCTGCTCGACCTCGATGGACACCCCGTCCGCCGTGTCCAGATCCACCGTCGTCAGCGGTGCCACCACGATGAACGGCACATGGTGGTAGCGCGCCAGCACCGCCAGCGGATAACTCCCCACCTTGTTCGCCACCGAGCCGTCGGCCGCGATACGGTCCGCCCCGATCAGCACCGCGTCCACCTCACCGGCCGCGAACAGCGAGCCCGCCGCGTTGTCCGTGAGCAACGTGTACGCCATGCCGCTGCGCGCCGCCTCGTACGCCGTCAGCCGGGCCCCTTGCAGCAACGGCCGCGTCTCGTCCACCCACAACCGCCGCAGCCGCCCGGCCCGGTGCGCCGCGAGCGCCACCGCGAACGCCGTGCCCTCACCGCCCGACACCAGCGCCCCGGTATTGCAGTGCGTGAGGATGCGGTGTCCACCGCCCGGCAGCAGTTCGTCCAGCAGCGCCAGCCCTCGCTCCGCCATCCGTACGCTGGCCTCGGCGTCCTCCGCGTGCAGCGCCCGCGCCGCACCCAGCGCCGCGGCGGCCGCCCGCTCCACGTCCCCGCTCCTGGCGAGCTCGCCCCGGTACGCGTCCTGAGCCCTGCGCACACCGACAGCAAGGTTCACCGCGGTGGGCCGGGCACCCGCGAGCGCTTCCGCCGCGTCATCCACGTCGAAGCCCCGCGCGGCGGCGAGCGCGACACCGTACGCCCCGGCGATCCCGAGCAACGGCGCCCCGCGCACGGCCAGCGAACGGATCGCCTCGACCAGCACGGGCGCGTCCGTACAGACCAGCTCGACCTCCTCGGCCGGCAGTCTCGTCTGGTCGAGAAGGACCAGTACGGGGCCTTCAGGTGGTTCGTCCCACCGGATCGCCGGAATCTCCTTCGGCCTGCCGTCCTCGCCGGATTGCGCGTACTGATCAGCCATATGGTCAGTCTGCCCCTTGTCCGGCGGACAATTGAAGGTGTCCAGCCCATACCGCGGCCGGTACGTCCCCGACCACCCCATGGCACGATGGCTGCCAACCTGCCGCCGCGACCGCGGACGGGCACCTTGAAGGAGCGACGATGAAAGACACGCCGGGCTGGGCCTCGCCCGGATCCGCCGCGTCCGACGGACAGGAACCCGGCGCGTCCGGCCCTGCCGAGCCCGCAGACCGTCCCGACCCCGCGCAGCAGCCGGGAACGGACCCACAGGACTCCGGCCCGAAGTGGTCCAAGGGCCAACCGCCCCCCGGCCAGTGGTCCGCCCCGACAGCGCCCCAGTCGCCCGGCCAGACCCCGCCACCCCCACCACCGCCCGGCCCGGGCTGGGGAGCCCACCCTCCCACCGGCCCCGGCCCCGGCGGCGGCCACCCGGGCTACGGCGGCCCGGGCCACGGCCCCTGGGGCAGCGGCTGGGGCGGCCCGCCGCCCGCTGCCAAGCCCGGCGTGATCCCGCTGCGCCCGCTCGGCGTCGGCGAGATCCTCGACGGCGCGGTCTCCACCATGCGCACCTACTGGCGCACGGTCCTCGGCATCTCCCTGACCGTCGCGGTCGTCACGGAGATCCTCGTCATCCTCGTCCAGGGCCTCGTCCTGAGCGACCGCCTCGACACCGAGGCCCTGGACGACCCGAACGCCACCCTCAGCGAACTGACCCGCGCCACCGGTGACGCCCTGATCAGCTCCAGCGTGATCCTCCTGATCTCGGTGATCGGCGCGATCATCGCGACCGCCCTGCTGACGACGGTCACCAGCCGCGCGGTGCTCGGCAAGTCGGTGTCCACCGGCGAGGCCTGGCGCGACGCCCGCCCGCAGGTGCCCCAACTCTTCGGCCTGCTCTTCCTGCTGCTGCTCATCGTCTTCGGTGTGCTGCTCGCGGGCGCCGTGCCCGGCATCCTCGTGGCCGCCACGGGCGCCGGCGCGGCGGGCGGAGCACTCACCGTCTTCGGCATCATCGGCGCCGGCATCGTCGCGCTGTGGCTGTGGTTCCGCTTCTCGCTCGCCTCGCCCGCGCTGATGCTGGAGAAGCAGGGCATCACGAAGTCCCTGAGCCGCTCCGCGAAGCTGGTCCGCGGCTCGTGGTGGCGCGTCTTCGGCATCCAGTTGCTCGCCACGATCATCGCGAACGTCATCGCGGCGATCGTCGTCATCCCCTTCACGTTCCTCGCCGGCGCCGTCAGCGGCGACGGCGCCGCCAGCTTCCTCAACGGCACCACCGAATTCGGCTGGACGTTCCTCATCATCAGCGGCGTCGGCTCGGTGATCGGCTCCATGATCACGTTCCCGATCACCGCCGGCGTCACCGTCCTGCTCTACATCGACCAGCGCATTCGCCGCGAGGCCCTCGACCTCGAACTCGCCCGAGCAGCCGGCGTCCAGGACTACGGCACGGGCACCCCGGGGAGCTGAACAGGTGAGCTTGGCGGGGGGATTTCTCACGACAGCGTCAGCGCTGCCGGACACGGCCGCACGCGCACTGCTCGGCGTCGGCGACGCATCCGTACGGCTGCTGCCGCGCATCGGCGACACCTCCGTACCGGCGCTGCTGGCCCGCTCGGACGACGAGCCGCCACTGACCATCCCGCGCGACCCCGCGCGGGAGGCGGCCCGGCGTGAGCTGTCCAAGGGCATGTACCACGAGAACGACCCCAGCTGGTTCCAGCGCGCCCTGGACGCCTTCTGGGGCTGGGTGGAGGACCTGTTCAGCAGTGCCTCCACCGTGGCGCCCGGAGGACCACTCGGCCTGGTCGTCGTCATCCTGGTCATCGTGGCCGTCCTCGGCGCCCTGTGGTGGCGCCTGGGCATCCCGCGCCGCCAACCCGCCTCCTCCGCCGCCCTGTTCGACGACCGCCCCCGCAGCGCCGCCGAACACCGCGCCGCCGCCGAGGCACACGCCTCCCAGGGCCACTGGAACCAGGCCGTCCAGGAACGTATGCGCGCCATCGTCCGCTCCCTCGAGGAACGCGCACTTCTCGACGTCCGCCCCGGCCGCACCGCAGACGAGGCCGCCGCCGAAGCAGGCCGCTCACTGCCCTCCCACACAGACCGACTGCGCGCCGCGGCCCGGGACTTCGACGACGTGACATACGGCGGCAGAACCGCGACCCAGCAGGCGTACCAACGCATCGCGGAACTCGACCGCGCCCTGGAGAGCAGCAAGCCCCAGCTCGCGAGCAGCACCCCGAGCACGGCCCCCGACGCCCGCCAGGGAGCCGCCGAATGACCACCGAGGCCACGCTCCCGTCCACCTCGGCCTCGCCCACCGCACGCCAGCTGTGGACCCGCACACGAGGCATCGTCGCCGCCGCCGTCCTCCTGCTCGTGGCGGCCGTCGTGATCGCCACGATCCGCTCCGACGCCCGGCACGGCACCCTCGACCCCCGCTCCGCCGACCCCAGAGGCAGCCGAGCGGTCGCCGAACTCCTCGCCGACCGCGGCGTCGACACCCGCGTGGTCACCACCCTCGACGAGGCGCGCGCCGCGGCCGCCCCGGACACCACCCTCCTGGTCGCCGCCCCCGACCTGCTGACGCACCGTCAACAAACCTGGCTGCGCACGTCCACCGCCGGCACAGGCGGTCGTACCCTCCTCGTCGCCCCCGGCAGCTGGTCCGTCGAGCGCCTCGCCCCCGGCGTCACCGCCGACCCCGCCACCAGCCTCGACTCGGAACTCGCCCCCGACTGCGCCCTGCCCGCAGCCCAGCGCGCGGGCACCGCCGATTTGGGCGGCGTCCGCTACACCACCACCCACCTCGACGCCGACGAGTGCTACCCCAGCGAGCGCCTGGCCACCCTCCTGCGCATCCCGGACCCGACCGAGGGCGGCGACACCGTCGTCCTCGGCGCGCCCGACATCCTCTACAACGACCACCTCGACGAGCAGGGCAACGCCTCGCTCGCCCTCCAACTCCTCGGTTCCCGCCCTCACTTGGTCTGGTACCTCCCCTCGCTCTCCGACTCGTCGGCCGCCGACGCGGACGACGAACGCAGCTTCTTCGACCTGCTCCCCTCGGGCTGGCTCTGGGGCACACTCCAGCTCTTCATCGCCGCAGCCCTGGCCGCCCTCTGGAGGGCACGCCGACTCGGCCCCCTGGTGCCCGAAAAGCTCCCCGTGGCGATCCGCGCCTCCGAAACCGTCGAAGGCCGCGCCCGCCTCTACCGCAAATCCAACGCCCGCGACCGCGCGGCCGCCGCTCTTCGCTCCACCACCCGCACGCGCCTCGCCCCCCTCGTAGGTGTCCCCGTCACTCAGGCCCACACGCCCGAGGCCCTGCTCCCCGCCCTGTCCGCCCACCTCCACCACCACGGAGACGGACAGGCCCTGCACACCCTCCTCTTCGGCCCACCGCCCAGCGACGACACAGCACTCGTCGCCCTCGCCGACCAACTCGACACCCTCGAAAGAGAGGTACGCCGTCCATGATGGACCCGACCACTGACAACGCCGGGACCACCGGGGACCCGGGCACCGCCCGCGCCTCCCTGGAGGCCCTGCGCGCCGAGATCGCCAAAGCCGTGGTCGGCCAGGACCCCGCAGTGACCGGCCTCGTCGTCGCCCTCCTCTGCCGCGGACACGTACTGCTCGAAGGAGTCCCCGGGGTCGCCAAGACGTTGCTCGTCCGCGCCCTCGCATCCGCACTCGAACTCGACACCAAGCGCGTCCAGTTCACCCCCGACCTCATGCCGAGCGACGTGACGGGCTCCCTCGTCTACGACACCCGCACCGCCGAGTTCTCCTTCCAGCCCGGCCCGGTCTTCACCAACCTTCTCCTCGCGGACGAGATCAACCGGACGCCCCCCAAGACCCAGTCCTCCCTCCTGGAGGCCATGGAGGAACGCCAGGTCACGGTCGACGGCACCCCCCGCCCGCTCCCCGACCCGTTCCTCGTCGCGGCAACGCAGAACCCGGTGGAGTACGAGGGCACATACCCCCTCCCCGAAGCCCAGCTGGACCGTTTCCTCCTCAAACTCACCATCCCCCTCCCCTCCCGCCAGGACGAGATCGACGTCCTCACCCGCCACGCCGAAGGATTCAACCCGCGCGACCTGCGCGCCGCCGGCGTACGCCCCGTAGCAGGCCCCGCGGACCTGGAGGCAGCCCGCGCAGCGGTGGCCAAGACCACCGTCTCCCCGGAGATCACCGCCTACGTGGTCGACATCTGCCGAGCCACCCGCGAATCGCCTTCCCTCACCCTGGGAGTCTCCCCCCGCGGCGCCACGGCCCTCCTCGCCACCGCCCGCGCCTGGGCCTGGCTGACCGGCCGTGACTACGTCATCCCCGACGACGTGAAGGCCCTGGCCCTTCCCACCCTCCGCCACCGCGTACAACTCCGCCCCGAGGCCGAGATGGAAGGCGTCACCGCCGACTCCGTGATCAACGCGATCCTCGCCCACGTCCCCGTCCCCCGCTGATGGCCCTCACCGGACGCGCCGCGCTCCTCGCGGCCCTAGGCTCCCTCCCCGTAGGCATCTGGGACCCCAGCTGGACAGGCATCCTCGCGGTCAACGCCCCCCTGGCGGTGGCCTGCGCCTGCGACTTCGCCCTGGCCGCCCCCGTACGACGCCTCGGCCTCACCCGCTCCGGCGACACCTCCGTACGCCTGGGCGAGACGGCCGACGTCACCCTCACGGTGACCAACCCGTCCAACCGCCCGCTCCGCGCCCACCTCCGCGACGCCTGGCCCCCCAGCAGCTGGCAGCCGGACACGGAAGTGGCGGCCTCCCGTCACCGGCTCACGGTCCCCGCCGGCGAACGCCGCCGCATCACGACCCGCCTACGCCCCACCCGCCGGGGCGACCGCCAGGCCGACCGCGTGACGATCCGCTCGTCCGGCCCCCTGGGCCTCTTCTCCCGCCAAGCCGCCCACAAGGTCCCCTGGACCGTACGGGTCCTCCCCCCGTTCACCAGCCGCAAGCACCTGCCGTCCAAGCTGGCCCGCCTGCGCGAACTCGACGGCCGCACCAGCGTCCTCACCCGCGGCGAAGGCACAGAGTTCGACAGCCTGCGCGAATACGTCCCCGGCGACGACACCCGCTCCATCGACTGGCGCGCCACAGCCCGCCAGTCCACAGTCGCCGTACGCACCTGGCGCCCCGAACGCGACCGCCACATCCTCCTCGTCCTCGACACCGGCCGAACCTCGGCAGGCCGCGTCGGCGACGCACCCCGCCTTGACGCTTCCATGGACGCAGCCCTCCTCCTGGCCGCCCTCGCCTCCCGAGCCGGCGACCGCGTGGACCTCCTCGCCTACGACCGCCGAGTACGCGCCCTCGTCCAGGGCCGCACAGCAGGCGACGTCCTTCCCTCCCTGGTCAACGCAATGGCCACACTCGAACCCGAGCTGGTCGAAACAGACGCCCGAGGCCTTACGGCCATGGCGCTCCGTACGGCCCCCCGCCACTCCCTGATCGTGCTCCTCACGACCCTGGACGCGGCCCCGATCGAAGAGGGCCTGCTCCCGGTCCTCGTCCAGCTCACCCAACGCCACACAGTCCTGCTGGCATCAGTAGCGGACCCCCACATCGCACGCATGGCAACTGCACGCGGAAACACGGACGCCGTGTACGAGGCCGCAGCAGCCGCCCAGGCCCAAACCGAGCGCAACCGTACGGCCGAACAACTGCGCCGCTACGGCGTTACGGTCGTCGACGCAACACCAGAGGATCTCGCGCCGGCCCTTGCAGACGCCTATCTGGCCCTCAAGACGGCAGGGCGCCTGTAGCGAGGAGACTTGAAAGGGGATTTCTTACGGGGATCCCCTAGCCCAACCGACACAGGCTCTGGAAATGCAGAAAGCCCCCGGACCGGTATCCCCGGCCGGGGGCTCTCTCACAATTTGTTCGGCGGCGTCCTACTCTCCCACAGGGTCCCCCCTGCAGTACCATCGGCGCTGTAAGGCTTAGCTTCCGGGTTCGGAATGTAACCGGGCGTTT
>NZ_JBIBIA010000003.1:0-900787 GCF_042957325.1 Streptomyces sp. NPDC008086 | reverse complement strand
CGTGACCGAACTTCTCGTCGAAGGCCCGCTTCAGGTCGTAGCCGTGGCGCGGGCCGGTTTCCAGGAGCCCCAGGAGGGTGTGACCGATGGACATGCGCCGCACTCTACACGCCGTGTATACGTGATGTGTATACGTGGCGTGTATACGTGAAGTGCGCAGGGCGTGGCGGGGTGTGCGGCGGTGCAGGTGAGGGGGCCTGGCCGGCGAGGTGATGTTCCTCATAATCCATGGGCGAGGCGTGTCGGGGTAAGGTGACGGACGCCCTTGACCTGCACAAAGCAGGCAGGGAGCCGTCTTCCAGGAGTCCAGAATGCTGCGTACCCTGTTCAAGTCCAAGATCTAACGCTTGGTCATCTCTGCAAGTCAGAGGCGTGATAGCCGGGTTGAGGTCAGCGAATGGTCAGCATCGGGCGCAGTGGCGTCCTGGCGTTGCTGACTTTCATGATGGGCCGTCAGTTGGATGCGCGTGGTCGCATGCCTCTGATGTCAGGCTCTTCCGGCTAGTCCGGCGCGCTACGGCCGCGTCGAGGTTTGGCTGACGGCCTTTGCTCGATGGAACGCGGGTATGACTTCCTGGATGCACTTTCAGAGCCGCCCCACGACCACCCCCTGAATGTGCGAGGCTGGTTTTCTGATCACGAGGAAGAAGCTTTTCCGTGTCACGGCGTCGAGGCCACGACGTCAGCCGGGTGCACGCCCCCGGAGGCCCGATCTGTGTCGCGCCCGGTGACGCCCTGCCGTCGGCGCCGTTCCGAAGCTGGGAGCGGTGAGTGCAGATGAGCTTCGACGCCCCGAACCCCAAGCCGACCGGTGCCGACAACGGGCCGGCCGTCTCCCGCCGGGAGTTCGACGCGCTCTTCGACGCGGTTCGCGCATGGGGTCGCTGGTCCCCGGCCGACCGTGGCGCCTGGAACCGTGTCACCGCGGACCTTGTGCGGGAGGCCGCGGCTGGCGTGCGGTCAGGGATCGTCGTCCCGCTGGCGCTGCCCTGGAACACCCGACCCGGTCCCGGCAACCGCAAGCCCGCCCTGCACCACATGACCGACCTCGGTGACGTGGAGGCGCCGGAACCCTCCACCCACAAGGACTTCATCGCCGCCGACTACCACGGCAAGGGCATCACGCATCTCGACGCACTGTGTCACATCGCCTACCGGGGGCAGCTCTACGACGGGCGCCCGGCACACGAGCTCGTCGATGCCGCAGGCGCCCGCTTCGGTGCGGTGTCGACGCTCGGGCCCCTCGTCACGAGAGGCGTACTCCTCGACCTCCCCGCCGTGCTCGGGATCCCCTGGCTGGAGCCGGGGCAAGCGGTGCACGCCAAGGACATCGTTGCTGCGGAGAAGGCGCTCGATGTGACGATCGACGAGGGCGACGCAGTACTGCTGCGCTCCGGGCACGTCCGCCGCCGCGAGGAGCTCGGTGCCTGGGACCCCGACACGGCGAGCGCGGGATTTCACGTGGACGCCGTGCCGCTGCTGGCCGAACGTGGCATCGCGCTGCTCGGCGGAGACGGCGACAGCGATGTACGACCCTCGCCCGTGGACGGTGTGCACTCGCCGGTCCACGCCCTGGCCTTGGCCGCGATGGGGGTGCCGCTGCTGGACAACTTGGACCTGGAGGAGCTCTCCGCCGCCACTGCCGAGGCGGGGCGGCATGAGTTCCTGCTCGTCGTGGCGCCGCTGAACGTGCCGGGAGGGACGGGCTCGCCCGTCAACCCGGTCGCGGTCCTGTGACAGACCCGGTCCGGTTACCGTGCGTGAGGTAGCTTGCGAATCATGATTAGTGTCCTTGGTGCCACTAATGCCCGTATCCTCGTCAATGCCAGATATTTCCGAAGAGTGGATTGTCGAAGGCGTGAGACGAAGCGTGGATCGGTCCGGCGGCGAACCGAACCCGGCGGGGCGTGCGACAGGCGGCACTGGGCCCGCCCGTTTCCGCGAGCGGTTTCTGCAGGGTGATCCGGTCGGGGCGGGTGTGCGAACCTCGATCCTTAATTCCTGGCAGCGCTGCCGGACCCTGGGGCTGTCGCCGGACCAGACCGACCTTCCCTACCGGGCGGATTTCGATCCGTACGGACGGCTAGTCCACGCAGCCGGACCGGTGCTCGACCGCCTGCAGTCCACATTCGCCGGCAGCGCGATGAACATCTCCGTCGCTGATGCGAGCGGGACGGTGCTCCTGCGCCGTTTCGGAGAGGCGTCGCTGGCCAGAACTCTGCCGGCCATCCAGAGCGTCCCGGGGTTCGTGTTCGCCGAGCAGGTCGCCGGTACCAACGGCATCGGTCTCGCCCTGGCGGAGCGGCAGCTCATCCGGGTCTATGGTGCTGAGCACTTCGCCGAGCGCTCCCAAGGCAGCGCCTGCCGCGCGCTTCCCGTCCGCGACCCCCTCAGCGGCCGCATCGAGGGCGCTCTGTGCTTCGGCTATCCCCGCAGCGCCGATGACCCGGCGCTGGACGCCGTGATACGCACGGCGGCCGAAGCTATCGAGCGGCGGCTGCTGGCACAGAGTTCCGCACGTGAGCGCGCTCTGCTTCGAGCCTACTGGGCCACCGGAGCCGAGGCCGATGCGAGCCTCCAGCACCGCATCGGGGTGGAGGAACTGGCCCTGGAGCTGCACCCATGCGACCGGGCGATCCTCATGGAGAAGGCCGCCGAGTTGATCTCCCGCGCACAGCGGGCCGCCGTCGACGTGCCCCTGCCCGACGGCCGACGGGTCACGCTCGTGAGCCGCCTGATGACGAGTGTCTCCGGAGTGGAGGGCATCGCCGTCGAGGCCGTTCTCCCCGGCCCCGCACCGCGCGTGCCTCTCGCCATCCCGCACCGGGTCGACGAGCCGCTGGGCTGCCCCGCCGAGCCTGCCGTCGCCTCTGTCCTCCCACTCTCCGGGGCCGTTCCCATCGCCGTGGCATCCGGGCATCTCTCCCTCATCCCACCGTCCGGGCAGCATCCTCCCGAGACGGCACCCGGCCGGCCCGCCGCGGCCCGCGAGGGCCTCACCACCGCCGCCATCGACGGCGTGACGGACGATCAGCCCGACTCCCCGCCCTCCGCCAAAGGACTCGTGATGGTGGGGGAGCCGCACGTGGGGACGTACGCCCTGGCCGCGCGGCGTCGCCTGGAGCTGCTGTCCGAGGCCAGCGTCCACATCGGCACCACCCTGGACGTGCGCCGCACGGCCCGGGAACTCGCCGAGACCGCGGTGCCGCGACTGGCCGACTTCGTCACCATCGACCTGCCCGAGGCCGTACTGCGCGGCGAGGAGTCCGCCGATCCCCACAGTGACCTGCGCCGTGCGGTGGTTCACGGCATTCGCGACGGCTGTCCCTTCAGCCCGGTGGGCAAGCGCATCGACTACGGCCCGACGGCGCCGCAGATGCGGTGTCTGACGAGTGGGCAGGCAGTGCTGGAACCGGACCTGCAGGCCGCCGCGGGCTGGCTCGCACAGGACCCAGAGCACTCCGGACAACTGCTGAGTCACGTCCACTCCCTCATCGCGGTGCCCTTGGTCGCCCGCGGCGTCGTGCTGGGGGTCGCCGGTTTCTATCGGTCGGAGGATCCCGCCCCTTTCGGAGACGACGACCGCTCGCTGGCGCAGGAGCTCGCCACCCGCGCCGCGCTGTCCATCGACAACGCCCGCCGCTACACGCGCGAACGCACCATGGTCCTGGCCCTGCAGCGCAGCCTGCTCCCGCACGGACAGCCCGACCAGGACGCCGTCGAGGTCGCCCATCGCTACCTGCCCGCCGAATCCGATGTCGGGGGAGACTGGTACGACGTCATCCCCCTGTCCGGCACCCGCGTCGGCCTCTTCGTCGGTGACGTCGTCGGCCACGGTTTGTTGTCCGCCGCCACCATGGGCCGGGTGCGAACCGCCGCACGCAGCTTCGCCGAGCTCGACTTCCCCCCGGACGAGGTCCTCACCCACCTCGACAACCTCGTGGGACGCCTGGACCGGGAGGCGTCCGCTGCCGAGGGCGCCGGCATCATCGGCGCGACCTGTCTGTACGCGATCTACGACCCGACCTCGCAGCAGTGCACCATGGCCCGCGCCGGCCACCCCCCGCCCGCTCTGGTCCGTCCCGACGGCACGGTGTCGTTCCCCGACCTGCCCGCCGGGCCCCCGCTCGGCCTCGGAGGTCTGCCCTTCGAAGCAGCCGAGATCCACCTCCCCGAAGGCAGTCAGCTGGTCCTCTACACCGACGGACTCATCGAGGACCGGCACCGCGACGTCGACATGGTCCTCGACCAGCTGCGCGAGGTCCTGGCCCACTCGGAGCGCGGACCCGACGAGACCTGCCAGGCGGTCCTCGACACCGTGGCGCCGGCCCACCCCTACGACGACATAGCCCTTCTCGTGGCCCGCACCCACGCCCTGGACCCGGGGCGGATCGCCACCTGGGATCTGCCCGCGGATCCGGCCCTCGTCAGCGAGGTCCGCTCCTCCGCCACCCGGCAACTGGCCGACTGGGGGCTCGACGAGGTCGCGTTCGCCGCTGAACTCATGCTCAGTGAGCTGGTCACGAACGCCATCCGCCACGGCGCGGGGCCCATCCGGGTACGGCTGCTCCACGACCGCAGCCTGGTCTGCGAGGTCTCCGACACCAGCAACACCGCCCCACATCTGCGCAGGGCAGCCACCACCGATGAGGGCGGTCGCGGCCTGTTCCTCGTCGCCCAGCTGGCAGAGAGCTGGGGCACGCGCTACACACCGGAGGGCAAGGTCATCTGGGCCGAATGCGGGCTCGACGCCGTCTGAGGGACGGAAGTGCAGGGTGGCCCACTGGCCCGTTGGAGCCACAGAAAGCAGCAAAATGCCTGAAATGCCGTGATATTCCCGGCTAGGATCGCTGACGCAAGTCGGGAAGAACTCACCAGTCCGACCCCCGGAGATGTCCGTGCACGACGCTCACGACACCTCTGCGCGGGCGGTCCCACCCATCGGGGCGGAGCCCCTGGTCCGTATCCGCGGGCTCTCCAAGCGGTTCGGCGGGACCCTCGCGCTGGCCGGGGTCGACCTCGACGTCCACACCGGTAGCGTCCTCGCCCTCCTCGGTCCCAACGGAGCCGGAAAGTCCACGCTCATCAAGGTCCTCGCCGGCGTCCACCACGCCGACGCCGGGCAGATCACCGTGGCCGGGGAGCCGCTGGGCAGCCATGCCGCCGCCCGGAGCATGTCCTTCATCCACCAGGACCTCGGCCTCGTGGAATGGATGACGGTCGCCGAGAACATCGCCCTGAGCACCGGGTATCCGCGCCGCGCCGGACTGATCTCCTGGCGGCGGACCCGAGAGCGGTGCACCGAGACACTGGCGATCGTCGCCGGTCATCTCGATCCCGACGCCCCGATCGCCGGCCTTCCCCCGGCCGAGCGTTCCCTGGTCGCCATCGCACGAGCCCTGGCGGCACGGGCGCAGCTCATCGTCCTCGACGAACCGACCGCCCGCCTCCCGGCCGCCGACTGTGCCCGGCTGTTCCGCGTCCTGCACACCCTGCGCGACCGGGGGCACGGCATCCTCTACGTCAGCCACCGTCTGGACGAGGTGTACGAGGTCGCCGACACCTTCGCCGTCCTGCGCGACGGCCACCTCGTCAGCCACGGCTCGCTGGTGGACCGCACCCCGGCCCGCCTGGTGCACGACATCATCGGCGAGGAACTGCCCGACCTCCCCCACTCTCGGCTTCGCTCGAGCGGGGGGACCCCCATCCCTGCCCCGGCCGGCGGCCCGGCCGTCCTGACCCTCGACGGCGTACGGACAGCCGGTACAGGACCGGTGGACCTGGAGCTCAGGGTCGGAGAAGTCCTCGGTCTGGTCGGCCTCTCGGGCGCCGGACACTGGGCCCTGGGGCGAGCCCTCGCGGGTTGCCGGCCCCTTCTCGGCGGACGTGCCGTCCTCGGCGGCCGCCCGTACAGTCCGCGTACGGTCGCCGACGCCGTCGGGCTCGGTGTCGCCTTCGTGCCCGGCGACAGGCTACGTGAGGGCTGCCTCGCCGAGCTGACCGTACGGGAGAACCTCCTGGCCAACCTCCGCGCGGGAGGCCGGTCTGCGCCGCACTGGATCGGTCCCCGCCGCGAACGCGGCGAGGCCACCACTCTGATCGAACGGTTCACGGTGCGTCCCCGCGACAGCGAGGCGCCCATCGCCACCCTGTCGGGCGGAAACCAGCAGAAGGTCATGATCGGCCGGTGGCTCCGGGTGGAGCTGCGCCTGCTGATCCTCGAGGAACCGACGGCGAGCGTGGACATCGGTGCCAAGGCCGCGATCCACCGCCTGCTCGACGAGGCGCTGGCCGCCGGCCTCGCCGTCCTCCTCATCTCCACCGACTTCGAGGAGGTCGCGGGCATGTGCCGACGTGCCCTCGTCTTCATCCGCGGGTCCGTGACGGCCGAGCTGAGCGGTCCGGCCCTCACGGTTGCGGGGCTCACCCGGGCGGCCTCGGCCATGCCCCCCTCCGGAACTGCGACGAACCCGTGACCCCGCCCTCCCCGTCCTCGCCCCGGAGGCAACCACGCAGACCGGGCCTGCTGAGCCGACTCGGCCGACGGGCCGGGCCGGGCCGACCCGGCGGGCACCTCATCGGCGCATACGGCCTCCTGGCCCTCACCGCCCTGCTCTTCCTGATCTTCTCCCTCACTCTGCCGCGTACCTTTCCCACCCTGGACACCGTCGACTCGATCCTGTCCAACCAGTCGATCCCGGCCGTTCTCGCGCTCGCCGCCATGGTCCCCATCGTGACCGGCGCGTTCGACCTCTCCATCGGCTACGGCCTCGGCCTGGCGCACGTCATGGTGATGCAACTCGTCGCGCACAGCGGGTGGCCCTGGCCGCTCGCCTGCCTCGCGGTGATCGTCGGAGGGGGTGTCGTGGGTGTCCTCAACGGTGTCATCGTCGAGTTCGGGCGGATCGACTCGTTCATCGCCACGCTCGGGACCGGCAGCATGCTGTACGCGCTGACCGGCTGGATCACCGACGGCGGCCGGATCGTTCCCGGCCCGGGGGGCCTCCCGGCCGCCTTCACCGACATCTACGACTCCACGTTCCTCGGCCTTCCGGTCCCCGCCTTCTACGTGCTCGCGCTCGCGGTCGCCCTCTGGCTGATGCTGGAGCGGCTGCCGCTCGGCCGGTACCTGTACGTCATCGGGTCCAACCCGCGCGCCGCCGACCTCGTCGGCATCCCGATCCGCAAGTACACCGTCTACGCCTTCGCCGTATCGGGGCTGATCGTCGGCTTCGCCGGCGTGCTCCTCGCGGCCCAGCAGCAGATCGGCAATCCGAGCGTCGGCCTCGACTACCTGCTGCCCGCCTTCCTCGGCGCCCTCCTCGGCTCCACCACGATCAAACCCGGCCGTCCCAACGCCATGGGCACTGTGGTCGCCGTCGCTGTCCTCGCCGTCGGCCTCACCGGCATCGTGCAGATGGGCGCCGACTTCTGGACGATCCCGTTGTTCCACGGCGGCACCCTGCTCCTCGCCGTCGGCCTGGCCGGCTACGCCGCTCGCCGCCGGCTGCGCACCGGCGTCGTCACGGCCCGCGACGCGTCCGCAACGCCGCAGCCGCCGTCCTCCCCGACGCGGGACGACGGCACGTCGGGCAGCACTCCATGACCATGCCGCGGCGGCCGTCACGACCGCACCCGACCGCGTCCTCCCTCCTGCCCGTCCCCACGCGAGGAGCTTCCGTGCACGACCACCGCAAGGCCCGGTCCGGCGGCTTCAGGGCGAGGTCCGCCGCCACCGCCCTGCTGGCCGCGGTAACCCTCCTGGTCGGGTGCGAACGCGGCTCGTCGAAGGAACCCGGGGGCCCCACCTCGGGCCCGAGCGGCTGCCCCTCGGTCCAGGCCAGGGCCCAGGCGGCCGTGCAGCGGGCGGAGCAGACCGACGTTCCCTGGCACGGACCGACCAGCGGCCCCACGGCGGTGGCCGGCCACACCATCGTCTACGTCGCCCAGACCATGACCAACCCCGGAGTCGCGGGCGTCGCCGACGGCGTGCGCAGAGCAGCGCGGGTCATCGGCTGGAACGTCCGGGTGATCGACGGTGGCGGTACCCCCGCCGGCATCCAGGCGGCGATGAGCGATGCCGTGGCCCTCAGGCCCGCAGGCATCGTCATCGGAGGCTTCGACCCCAACTCGACCTCGCAGCAGGTGGCCCGGGCGAACACGGCACGCATCCCGCTCATCGGCTGGCACGCGGTCGCCACCCCCGGCCCCAGCCGACGGCCGGAGCTCTTCACCAACGTCACCACCAAAGTCGAGGACGTGGCCAGAGTCAGCGCGCAATGGGTCATCTCGCACTCCAACGGCACCGCCGGGGTCGTGGTCTTCACCGACGCCTCGATCCCCTTCGCCAAGAACAAGTCCGAGCTGATCCGGAAGGAACTCGCCACCTGCTCGGGCGTGAAGCTGCTGGCATACCAGAACATCCCCATTCCGGACGCGAGCAGCCGCACGCCCCGGGAAGTCTCCTCACTTCTCTCCCGCTTCCAGGACCGGTGGACGTACTCCGTCGCCATCAACGACCTCTACTTCGCCGATGCCGCCCCTGCATTCCGTGCGGCCGGCAGGAAAGGTTCCGGCCCGCCGTTCAACATCGGCGCCGGCGACGGTGACCCGTCCGCCTTCCAGCGCATCAACGGCGAGCAGTACCAGTCGGCCACCGTGCCCGAGCCGCTGTCCCAGCAGGGCTGGCAGATCGTCGACGAGTTCAACCGAGCCTTCTCCAGTCGTCCGGCCAGCGGTTATGTGGCCCCCGTCCACATCACCACGGCCGACAACAGCGACGGTGCCACGACCTGGGATCCCTCGGGTTACCAGGAGGCGTACCGGAAGATCTGGGGTAAGTGACAGCGGTGTCGGGGGCTAACGAGTTGGTGCGTGATAGCGGGTGAGGCGTCGTGCCTGGCTGGTGGCATGATCCGTCTGTGGCGATCATGGTCAATCGGGTGGTACTGGCGCATCGGCTGTTCACGGGGATCTCTCGACGTCATCTCGTGCTCTTGGGCGCGGAGTTGGCGGCGCCGTGGCAAGCCGGGGTCGAGGGTCGTCGCCATGCTGCACGAGGGGGGGCCAGGAAGCGGGCCGCGGGAGCCGGCGCCCGCCATCAACTGGTGTTCGTCGACCGGCTGGTGGCCACGTTGATCCATCTGCGGCACGACCTGCCGCATTCGGTGCTGGGGCTGCTGTTCGGTGTCGACCGCTCCACCATCACCCGTGCGATCGCAGAGATACGCACACTCCTGGCCGAGCGGGGGTGCGCGGTTCCCGACCGTCCCGGCCTGCGATTACGGACTCTGCCCGACGTGTTCGCCTACGCCCAGGCCGAAGGCATCGAGCTGCGGCTGGACGCCACCGAGATCCAGGTCCGCCGACCGCCGGCTGGCCGCGGCGGACGACGGGCGTTTGTTTCCGGGAAGAAGAAGCAGAACACGATGAAGGCCACCGTCATCGCTGACTGGCGGGGCCGCACGTTATGGACCGATGCCCTGCGACCTGGTCGTATGCACGATGCCACGGCCGCCCGCAACGAAGGCATCGCCGTCTGCTTCCAGCACTCCCCCGACGTCGAGGTCCTCCTGGACGACGGCTACCTCGGCCTGAGCCGCGACCACCGCGGGCAAGCGATCACACCGCCCAGGAAACCGCGTCCGGGAGCACTGCCCGGCAGAGTCCAACAGTGGGAACGCGACCGCCACGAACACTCCTCCGACCGCATCACCGTCGAACACGCCCTCGCCGACCACAAACGCTGGAAGCAGCTGACACGCTGGACCCACCGCCGCGACCGCCTGCCCGACACCTACCGCGCCATCGCCAGCCTCGTCTCCGACCGCACCACCACCTGAAAACAGACCACGACCAGGCCAAACACGCCTCACCCGCTATCACGCACCAACTCGTAAGAGGCTCCCTTGGCGGCCGTCTGCGGCGGGGCGTACTCGATGAGCAGGAGTGCGATGTCGTCGGCCCTGTCGGGGGAGGACCGACAGGCGTCCCTCAGCAGCCCGTCGGCCAGGTCCTCCAGTCGGCTCCCGCCCATGTGCGCCAGCGAGGCCCGGAGCCGGTCGATGTCGGAACCGATGTCCGAGTCGCGCCTCTCGATCAGCCCGTCCGTGTACAGGGCCAGGACCGATCCGGGTACGAGGCTCAGTTCCGACTCCGGAAAGCGTGCCGCCGCGTCGATGCCGAGCAGAGGGCCGCCGGGCACATCCAGGACTTCGGCCTGCCCGTCGGGCAGGCGCAGCAAGGGCGGGAGGTGGCCGGCACGGACGATGCGGACGATCCCCGAGCGGGGATGGAAGCAGGCGTAGCAGCAGCTGAAGCCCCGGGCTGCCGGGCGCGTTGAACGACTTCCAGGTCGATGCGGAGGGTGGCTCCGTGCTCGACGAAGCGCGTACCTGGCGCATCGTCAGGTAAGTCAGCATCTGGTCAGCATCAGTTCCCGAACATCCTGAAAAGGCTGTCCGAACAGGCGCCTGGTCGGTGGCGCTACAACAGCCTGGTTGGCGCGGAAGCCCAGGCAGGGGGCCTTGTCCTCGATGAGAAGCGATGTTCCTCACAATCGTCGACTCCGACGCGTGCCCGTGTAAAGTGAAGACCGCCCTTGACCTGCACAAAGCAGGCAGGGAGCCGTCTTCCAGGAGTCCAGAATGCTGCGTACCCTGTTCAAGTCCAAGATCCACCGTGCCACCGTCACCCAGGCCGACCTGCACTACGTGGGATCGGTGACCATCGACGCGGACCTCCTCGACGCCGCCGACCTGCTCCCCGGTGAGCTCGTCCACATCGTCGACATCACCAACGGCGCCCGTCTGGAGACGTACGTCATCGAGGGTGAGCGCGGCTCGGGGGTCGTGGGGATCAACGGTGCCGCCGCCCATCTCGTCCACCCCGGTGACCTGGTGATCATCATCAGCTACGCTCAGCTGACCGACGCCGAGGCGCGGGCGTTCGAGCCGCGGGTCGTGCACGTGGACGGCGCGAACCGGATCGTGGCCCTGGGCGCCGACCCGTCCGAGCCGGTGCCGGGCTCCGACCAGGAGCGCAGCCCACAGGCCGTGCCGGTGACCTGAGCGCACTCGTCGTCCCACCGAAGCCGGACCAGGAGCGTGCCATGAGCGACATCGAGATCCGCGACGACCGGGCGGCGGGCCGCCTGGAGGCCCTGCTGGGCGACGAAGTCACCGGCCGTATCGAGTACTTCGTCCTCGATTCCCCGGCACGCGCCCTCGTGCCCGTCCACACCGTCGTGGAACCGGCCCACGAGGGGAAGGGCATCGCCGGCTCCCTGGCACGCGAGCTGTACGGCATGGCGGCGCGCGAGGGAGTCGTCGTCGCGCCGCTGTGCCCGTACGTCGTGAAGTGGGCCGAGCGCCACCCCGACGAGGCCCCGGCGGCCGACCCCGAACTGGTGGAGGCGGCGAAGAGCTGGCTTCGGGAGCACCCCGAGCGGTTCTGACGAGGGGCGGCACCACAGGGGCGGTTCCGTCGGCCGCCCGCGACGGGCCACTTGGGCGCCCGCATTGACGCGGGTGAGTGACTGGTGGAGCGGCCATCGGGTACGCGGGGGAGTAGTCCAGAGCCGATGTCACGGACTGGCTGGAGGACGCCATGACCAACCCGTATACGGACCCGGTCCATCCGGGACCGACACCGGGCCCCGACCCGTCGGGCCCGGAGCCGCACCCGGTCCCGCCCCCGGAGCCCCCGCCGACCCCCGAGCCTCCCGCACCCGGACCGCCCCCGCCCCCGGGCCCCCTGCCCGGCCCGGAACCGACACCGCCAGCGCCGGTACCCCCGACCCCGCCGTCGCCCCCGGATCCCTCACCGTCACCGATCCCCCCGGGACCCGAGCCGGTACCGAACCCCGAGCCCGGCCCGCCGCTCAGCTGAGCACCCGACGCCCGCGGGCGGCGGTGGGCGGCCGGGCGGCGCCGCCCACTCCAGGTCCCCGTCCCCGGTTCGTCCCTACGCGCGATCCCGAACCGGGGGACGGCGGACAGCCCGGCCCGCTGACCTCTGCCGCCAGTTCTGGACACGAGTCCGCCCCGCGCCCGGGCCGACGGCCGGGCACGGGGCGGTCACATGACGACCGGACAGGTGTCAGCCCGCGACCTCCGAGCGGTCCCCGCCCCACAGCGTGTGGAACGAGCCGTCCCGGTCGGTGCGCCGGTACGTGTGCGCGCCGAAGAAGTCGCGCTGTCCCTGCGTCAGCGCCGCGGGCAGCCGCTCGGCGCGCAGGGCGTCGTAGTAGGCGAGGGCCGCCGCGAAGCCCGGCGTCGGCACACCCTGCCGGGTCGCCGCGACAATCACCTCACGCCAGTCGTCCTGCGCCGCGGCGATCTCCTGCGCGAAGGTGTCGTCGGACAGCAGGCTCGGCAGGTCGGCGCGGGCGTCGTAGGCCGCGCGGATCCGGTCCAGGAACGCCGCGCGGATGATGCAGCCGCCGCGCCAGATGGCCGAGACGGCACCCAGGTCGATGTCCCAGTCGTACTCGGCGCGCGCCGCGTCGATCTCGTGGAAGCCCTGCGTGTACGACACGATCTTCGACGCGTACAGCGCCTGCTCCACCTGGTCGGCGAACGCCCCCGCCTCCGCCTCGCTCAGCGGCGACGCCTTGGGGCCCGCCAGCCCGCGCGAGGCCTCGCGCAGTGCCGCGTGCCCGGACAGGGAGCGGGCGAAGACCGCCTCCGCGATGCCGGAGACCGGCACGCCCAGGTCCAGGGCGATCTGGACCGTCCAGCGGCCCGTGCCCTTCTGCTCGGCCTGGTCGACGACCACGTCCACGAACGGCTTGCCCGTCGCCGCGTCCACGTGCGACAGCACCTCGGCGGTGATCTCGATCAGGTAGGAGTCCAGCCGACCTGTGTTCCAGGTCCGGAAGATCTCCGCGATCTGCGCGGGCTCGTACCCGGCGACATCGCGCAGCAGCTGGTACGCCTCGCCGATGAGCTGCATGTCGGCGTACTCGATGCCGTTGTGCACCATCTTCACGAAGTGCCCGGCACCGTCCGGACCGACGTGGGTCACACAGGGCGCCCCGTCCGCCGCCTTCGCGGAGATCTTCTCCAGCATCGGGCCCAGCGAGTCGTACGACTCCTTCGGGCCACCCGGCATGATGCTCGGCCCGTGCAGCGCGCCCTCCTCGCCGCCCGAGACGCCCATGCCCACGAAGTGGATGCCCTGTTCGCGCAGGTCGCGCTCGCGGCGCCGGGTGTCGGCGAAGTGCGCGTTGCCACCGTCGATGATCATGTCGCCGGGCTCCAGGAGCGGCGCGAACTCCTGGATCACCGCGTCGGTCGGCTCACCGGCCTTCACCATGATGACCAGCCGCCGCGGCCGCTCCAGCGCCGCCACGAAGTCCTTGGCGGACTCGGCCGCGATGAACTCGCCCTCGCTCCCGAACTCCTCCACCAGCGCCCGCGTGCGCGCCGGCGTCCGGTTGTGGACCGCGACCGTGTAGCCGTTGCGGGCGAAGTTGCGGGCGAGATTGCGGCCCATGACCGCGAGACCCGTGACGCCGATCTGCGCCGAAGTGCTCATGCGTTGGCTCCTAGTGACCTCGATATATCAGCGGTGCCGGTCATGCCCGCCAGTATTGCCCCATCGTCCATCCTGACGTGCCGGTATCCCGACCGCACATCCGGGGTGGCGCGATGTCGCGCAGGCAGATACGCACGAAAGGCCCCCGCGCACTCAGCCGTCCCGAGCGCCGTCCGGGCGCCGTCCGGAGGTCGGGCAACGTGCGCCGGTTCCGCGCCACTTGGCGTGAAGAGGCGGCTGAATTGCCGTCTTGTCATGGCCTGTTCGCAGCGCTTACTTTTGCCCCTCCTGACGCATGTCAATGGGGGGCTCCGTCATGGCCGTACGCGGTCGGCACCGCCGGTACCAGCCGAACAGGATCAACCGCGCCTCGCTCACCGTCACCGCGGGCGGCGCCGGGATGGCGCTCCCCTTCATCGGCACCGGCACCGCGCAGGCGGCCGACGTGAGCACCTGGAACAAGGTCGCCGCGTGCGAGTCGACCAGCCGCTGGGACGTCAACACCGGCAACGGCTACTACGGCGGACTCCAGTTCGCCCAGTCGACGTGGGAGGCCTACGGCGGCCCGCGCTACGCGGCGCGCGCGGATCTGGCCACCAAGGACCAGCAGATAGCCGTGGCCGAGAAGGTCCTCGACGGCCAGGGCCCCGCTGCCTGGCCGGTGTGCTCGGTGAAGGCCGGGCTGACACGGGGCGGGGACACTCCCGACATCCACCCGGCGGGCACCCGCGACACCGGCCCCACGGGTCGCAGGACCTCCGTCCAGGACGTCCAGCCGCAGACCACGCCCCAGTCACGGGCGGGCACCGCCGAGATGTACACCGTGGTCCACGGCGACACCCTCTCCGGGATCGCCGAGTCGCAGCGGGTCCGGGGCGGTTGGCGGGGCCTGTACGCCGCGAACCGGAAGGCCGTCGGAGCCGACCCCGACCTGATCCTGCCGGGACAGCGGCTCGCGCTGCGCGGCAAGGCGCCCACGACGACGGACAGTCCGACGGCCACCCCGAAGCCGAAGTCCCAGCCCAAGCCCCAACCCAAGGCCAAGCCCCGGCCCAGGACGGCCCCCGAGAAGCCCTCTTCCGACCGTCAGGAACAGGCGACCACGAGCAGCCGCTCGCTGGTCTCCCCGGTGAGCGCGTCCACGGGCACCCCGTACCGCAAGGCCGGTGCCCTGTGGTCGAAGGGCTATCACACGGGCGTCGACTTCGCCGTGCCGACCGGCACCTCCGTGCGGGCCGTCGGCGCCGGGCGGGTCGTGAGCGCCGGGTGGGAGGGGTCGTTCGGCTACCAGGTGGTGATCCGGCACGCCGACGGCCGCTACAGCCAGTACGCCCATCTCTCGGCGATCTCCGTGAAGGACGGGCAGTCCGTGGGCGCCGGTCAGCGCATCGGCCGCTCCGGCTCCACGGGCAACAGCACGGGCCCGCATCTGCACTTCGAGGTGCGGACGGGGCCCGGTTTCGGTTCCGACATCGACCCGGTGGCCTACCTCCGGGCCGGCGGTGTCAGGATTTGACCCGCATCCGGTGCCGGTCGGAGACCGGCATCATCGGGACGTAAGGGCCGCCGTAGAAGGGGCCGTAGAGGTTCGGGGACTCCTGGAGGTCGTGGAGGCCGGGAACAGGCTGCTCCGCCTCCTCGTACGGCTCCTGCGCGACCTGCGCCGGAATGAGGATCCCCTCGATCCCGTCGGGTACGACGACGTCCTCGGGCTCCGTGGCCAAGGCCGGCTCGACCAGGGCCTCCTCGGTGTGCGCCGTCTCGGGCGGCGCCACCCCGGTCTCGGCCTCCGTACGCGCGATCCGCTCCGTCGTCAGCAGGATCAGGCCACCCGCAGCGACCACGCCGCAGCCCAGGGCGAGCAGGGTGCCCGTGGTGCCGTACCGGAAGGTCTCGCCGAACATCGTGATGCCGACCGCGGCCGCCACCACCGGGTTCACGACCGTCAGCGTGGCCAGCGGCGCCGCGAGCCCCGCGCCCCGGTAGGCGGCCTGGGACAGCAGCATGCCGGCCGTCGCGAAGACGCCTATCGTCGCCAGGGCGGGCACGTCGGCCGCCGACACCCCGCCGTTCCAGTCCACCGCGGCGACCTTCGTGAACACCGAGGACATGCCGAAGGCTATGCCGGAACCGGTCGCGAGCAGCATGCTGCGCACCGCCGGGTGACGGTGGGCCGCCCGGCCCGCGATCATCAGCGCCACGACGACGCCGCCCGTCACCAGGGCCACGCTCACCCGCTCGGCGGTGACCAGCGACTGCGACTGGGAGGAGCCGACCAGGGACAGCAGCGCGGCAAGGCCCACGGTCGCCATGATCGCGCCCCGCCAGGCCGTCGACCCGGCCCTGCGGCCCACGAACAGCGCCGCCATCGGCAGCGCGAACACGATCGTCAGCGCACCCAGCGGCTGCACCAGGCTCAGCGGACCGAAGGCCAGCGCCACCACGTGCAGCAGACCACCGAGGCCGTTCAGCGCGACCGCCGCCCACCAGCCCGCCCGACGCATCGGCGCGAACTGCTGCCCCGGGGAGGACACCGCGACACGCTCCTGCACGATCGCCCCGCCCGCGTACGCGACGGCGGAGACGAGCGACAGCAGCACGGACAACGCGAGGGCACTCATGAGCTGCTCCTCTGCGTGAGGCACGGGCGGTGACCCCGGCGCGGCGAACGGTCGGCTCTCATAGCCAACACGATGCCTCGAAAACCTCTTCCCGTCGTCGTACCAGAGCAGTCACTGTCTCCTACTGCCGATGGAGTACTGGGGCCCCGGCCTCATCCCCAAGGCGGGTGCCCCCGGACGGAACCCCGAGGTGATGTCCCCGCGCGGCCTTGGTACTACTGCTCTTCGTGGACCTCGACCCCGATCTCGCCGCCCTCCGGCCGCTCGGCGGCTTCTTCGTACTACACACGGCAGGGGAAACGCTTCGGCCACTGCCGACCCTGGCGGACACCTACGGAGCACCCCCGTCGGACCCTCAGGGGGATCCCCTGGGACTCCGCGTTCGGAAAGTCGCGAACGCCCTGCATGCCCCCGAGCCGCGGATCGCCGCGTCCATCGCCCAGCAGGGCCTCGCGGCGCGACTGTGGTCGGTGACGCTCGGCTGCGCCGCCCTGTACGGCCGCGTCCCCGACCTCGACCCGGCTCTGCTGCGCTGGGACCCGGAGGGCAGCGCCCCGGACGACCTGTGGCTCACCGACGTGCGCCCGCTCCCGGCCGACGCGGCCGCCCCGACGGGCCTCGCTGACGCGGTCCTGCACGCCCACCTGGAACCCCTGGCCGCCGCCCTGCACTCCCGCTACCGCGTCGCCACCGGACTCCTCTGGGGCAACGCGGGCTCGGCGCTCGCGGGCGCGGCCCGGCAGCTGGACCAGTGGGCGCGCGCCCACCGCCGTACGGACGCCGCCGCCCGGGCCCGTGCCCTGACCGAGGAACTCTTCGCCCACCCCCTCCTCGCCGACACCGGCACCCGCACCGGAACCGTCTTCCGCCGCCGCAGTTGCTGCCTCTACTACCGCGTGCCGGGCGGAGGCGTGTGCGGTGACTGTTGCTTCCCACGACCCCCGCGCTCTTCCCCACGCGCCACATCTGGGTGACCATGAAAGGGCAACCAGCCGCTGAGAACAGGGGGTTCCGGGTGCGTGTGGGACTGCTGACCCGGGAGTACCCGCCGGACGTGTACGGCGGCGCGGGTGTCCATGTCGAGTTCCTCGCCCGGGAGTTGAGGGACCTCGTCGACCTGGAGGTGCACTGCTGGGGCGAGGGCCGCGGGGTCGGCGTGCAGCGCCACCGCCCCTGGTCAGCGCTCGACACCGCCAACGACGCGCTGCGCACCTTCTCCGTGGACCTCGCCATGGCCGCCGGACTCGAGGGCCGCGAACTCGTCCACTCCCACACCTGGTACGCCAACCTCGCCGGCCACCTCGGCAAGCTCCAGTACGGCATCCCGCACGTGATGACCGCCCACTCCCTGGAGCCGCTGCGCCCCTGGAAGGCCGAGCAACTCGGCGGCGGATACGCCCTGTCCAGCTGGGCCGAGCGCACCGCCATCGAGTCGGCGGACGCCGTGGTCGCCGTCTCCGCCGCCATGCGCGAGGACATCCTCGGCTGCTACCCGGCGCTCGACCCGGGCCGCGTCCAGGTCGTGCACAACGGCATCGACACCACCCTCTACCGGCCCGACCACCGCACCGACGTCCTCGCGCGCTTCGGCCTCGACGCCGACCGCCCGTACGTCCTCTTCGTGGGCCGCATCACCCGTCAGAAGGGCGTACCGCATCTGCTGCGCGCGGTACGGGACATCGACCCGGCCGCACAGGTCGTACTGTGCGCCGGCGCCCCCGACACCCCGGAGATCGACCAGGAGTTCCGCGACCTCTACCAGGAGCTGAGCCGGGTCCGCGAGGGCGTGCACTGGATCCCGCAGATGCTGCCGCGCCCCGAGGTGATCCAACTCCTCACCCACGCCACCGTGTTCGTCTGTCCCTCGGTGTACGAGCCCCTCGGCATCGTCAACCTGGAGGCGATGGCCTGCGGAACTCCCGTGGTGGCCTCGCGGGTCGGCGGCATCCCCGAGGTCGTCGACGACGGCAAGAGCGGCCTGCTCGTCCCGCTGGACGACGACGCCGAGGCTTTCGAGGCCGGTCTCGCGCGGGCCCTGGACTCGGTGATCGGCGACCCGGAGACCGCCCGCCGGATGGGTGAGGCCGGACGGGAGCGGGCGGTGGGGGAGTTCGGCTGGGACGCGGTGGCCAGGCGGACGGCCCGGCTCTACGGGGAGACCCTCAAACAGGCTTAGCGCGCGCTGCTCAGGGGCAGGTTGGGACCAACCAGGGTGAGGGGAGCGGCCATGCGTCGTGGCGGACCTTCGGTGCTCGGCATCGTACTGGCGGGCGGAGAGGGCAAGCGCCTGATGCCCCTGACCACGGACCGCGCGAAACCAGCGGTCACCTTCGGAGGAACGTATCGCCTGGTCGACTTCGTCCTCTCCAACCTCGTCAACGCCGACATCCTGCGCATCTGCGTCCTCACGCAGTACAAGTCGCACTCCCTGGACCGGCACATCACCACGACCTGGCGGATGTCCAGCCTGCTCGGCAACTACGTCACCCCGGTCCCGGCCCAGCAGCGGCTCGGCCCGCGCTGGTACCTGGGCAGCGCGGACGCGATCCTGCAGTCCCTGAACCTCGTCTACGACGAACGCCCCGAGTACGTCGCGGTGTTCGGCGCCGACCACGTGTACCGCATGGACCCGCGCCAGATGCTCGCCCAGCACATCGAGAGCGGCGCGGGCGTGACGGTGGCGGGCATCCGCGTGCCGCGCGGCGAGTCGTCGTCGTTCGGCGTGATCAGCCCCGGCTCGGACGGCCTGACCGTGGAGCGCTTCCTGGAGAAGCCCGCCGACCCGCCGGGCCTCCCGGACGACCCGGAGTGCGTGTTCGCCTCGATGGGCAACTACATCTTCACCACCAAGGCCCTCATCGAGGCCCTCCAGCGGGACGCCGAGGACGAGAACTCCGTGCACGACATGGGCGGTTCGATCCTGCCCCAGCTCACCGACCGCGGCGAGGCCCAGCTGTACGACTTCAGCGCCAACCACGTCCCCGGCGAGACCAACCGCGACCGGGGCTACTGGCGCGACGTCGGCACCCTCGACGCCTACTACGACGCCCATATGGACCTGATCGCCGAACGCCCCGCCTTCAACCTCTACAACCGCAACTGGCCCATCTACACCCACTCGGGCCAGCTCTCCCCGGCCCGCTTCAACGCGGGCGGCATGGCGAGCGAGTCCATCATCAGCGCCGGCTGCCTCATACGCGGCCAGGTCACGCGGTCCGTCCTCTCGCCGGGCGTCGTGGTCGACCCGGGAGCCGTGGTCCAGGGCGCGGTGCTGCACGACAACGTGCGCATCGGGCGGGGCGCGGTGGTGCGGGGAGCCGTCCTGGACAAGAACGTCGAGGTGCCGCCGGGCGCGACGATCGGCGTCAACCCGCAGCGGGACGCGGAGCTGTACACGGTCTCCAAGGGCGGGGTGATCGCACTGGGGAAGGGGCAGCGGGTGCCCTAGGAAGGATTGACCTGTACCAACGCGGCAAGGTGCTCATCGCCCGGATGTCACGGAGGGGTGCCGTATGCGCGGTCCCAGCCCGCAGGCAGGACCACCAAGCCGGTGCCCCATCCCTGCCGGCGACGCAGAGGATCTCGACCGCGGTCAGTAGTTCTCCCACTCGTCCAGGACGTACTCCAGTACGGCCGGGTCCATCAGCGTGCTCGGCCGTACATCCTGGCGGCGGCGGTCCACGGGGAACACCGCGGCGGCCTTCAGGACCGCCTCGTCCAGGTAGCGCAGTCGCGGGGCGTCCGATGCCAGCCGCAGCGGTGGGGGCGTACTGCCGCGCGGGGCGGCCAGGACGTAGCCCCAGTTGCCGAAGCTCGGTACGTCGACCTGGAACTCGGTGGTCGAATAGCCCGCCGTCTCGATCGTCTTCGCGATCGACCAGTACGTCTTCGGCGCGAAGAACGGCGACCCGCTCTGCACCATCACCCTGCTCTGCGGCGTCAGGACCTGGCCGAGCAGGTGGTAGAACTCCACCGAGTACAGCTTGGCCAGCGCCGCCGAGTCCGGATCGGGGAAGTCGATCACGACGGCGTCGTACCGCTGCCGGGCGCCGCGCAGCCAGTTGAAGGCGTCGGCGTTGACCACCTCGACCCTCGGGTCGTCCAACGCCTTGTCGTTGAGGTCACGCAGGGGCCGGAAATCGCGCGCGAGCCGGGTCATCGCGGGGTCCAGTTCCACCAGAGTGACGTGCTGTACGTCGTCGTAGCGCAGCACTTCGCGCAGGGCGAGCCCGTCGCCGCCGCCCATGATCAGCACGTTGGCGCGGGAACCCGCGAGCGCGGGGTGGACGAGGGACTCGTGGTAGCGGTACTCGTCCACGGAGCTGAACTGGAGATCGCCGTTGAGGAAGAGCCGGATGTCCGGTTCGCCGGTGAACGCGGTGGAGCGGGTGACGACGATCTCCTGGTACGACGTCGTCTCCGCGTGGATGATCGGGTCCCGGTACATCTGCTGGCGCGCGGTCACCTCCAGGTCGTCCGCGAGCGCGTACGCCGTACCGAGCACGGCCAGCACCGCCGTGACCCCGGCCAACAGGGTGTTACGCACCCAGCGCCTGATCTGCCGGCGGAAGATGAACACCACCACGATGACGCCGGCCACCGCGTTGACCGCGCCGACCACCAGCGTGCCCTTGAGCTGGCCGAACGTCGGCAGGAGCCACAGCGGGAAGCCCAGGCCGCCCACCAGTGCTCCGATGTAGTCGACGGCGAACATGTCGGCGACCGCGCTGCCCGCCTCCTGCCGCCGGATCCGCTGGAGCAGGGTCATCAGCAGCGGGATCTCGGCGCCGATCAGCACACCGACGGCCACCGCGACCACGATCATCGCCGGGGTGTACAGCTGGAGCCAGGCGAACGCCGCGTACAGCACCAGCACCGACAGCCCGCCGACCAGCGCCAGCACGCCCTCCACGAGCGCGAACGCGCCCACCGCGCGGCGGCGCAGCGGCTTGGCGGCGAGCGAGCCGAGCCCCATGGCGCACACCATCACGGAGATCACCACGGAGGTCTGGAGCACCGAGTTGCCGATGAGGTAGCTGCCCAGCGCGGTCAGGGCCAGTTCGTAGACCAGGCCGCAGGCCGCGCAGAGGAAAACGGCGAAAAGCAGCAGGAAGCGAGCCCCCCGGGTGTGCTTGACGGCCAGGGGGCGGGAGGGTGCCGCGGTGGTGTCGCTGCCTTGCACGGTGGCGCTCATGGAGGGCGCCGTTACGAGATCGCCGCGCCGACCATGAAGCCGGTGCCCAGGTACATGCCGGCCTGGACCCATGCGGCGGGGTGCGGACGGCCGTCCTGGTCGTCGAGGACGACCGCGCCCATCTGGCCCGGCGTGAACACGCCGATCACGATGCCGACGACGGTCATCACCAGCACCCCGGCCAAGCCGTACAGCAGCGTGCTGACCAGGCCGTAACCGAGGCCCTGCTCGGACTCGCTCGCCTCGATGGCCTTCATGATGACCAGGCCCACGGCGACGGACTGGCTGCCCAGCAGGACGGCCGCGCCGCGGTTCCGGTCGGTCCATACCACGTGGTACAGCTTGCCCGGCGTGACGAGGTCGAGCGCGATGAAGCCGACGGCCATCACGACGAGGCCGACGACTCCGTAGAGCAGGGCCTGGCCGGTCGACTCGAAGATCTCGGTCACTGGGTTGCCTTTCTTGGGGGCGGGGTCAGGGCGTGATCGGGTGTGGTGCGGGAGGAGCGTGGGGAGGTGCCGGGGGGTGGTCCGGCCGGCCGGTCACCGGGCGTTACTGGCGCTATTTGCCCTCACCGGGGCCGCCGCCCCGGAAGCTCGCGCTGTTCGGGTCCGGCCAGTAGAGGAGGTGCTGCTTGTGGCGGCGGTAGCCGCCCCGGTAGTCCTCGATCTCGATCAGGCTGCCGCTCCGGTACGGCGAGACGGTGACCATGTCGTCGCCGTAGCGCAGGAACTCCATGGTGTCGCCGGAGGCACGGTCCAGGGCCGCGCGCTCGGTGTGTATCGCCTGGGCGACCTCGCTCGGGCTGCTGTCCGCGTCGAGCCAGTCCGCTCCGGTCTCGGTGTACGTCTTCCTGATCCAGTCGCGCGGCACCGCGTCGTCGTCCCCGTCGCTGGAGCAGGCGGTGAGCAGGGTCGCGGCCAGGGCGGCCGCCACCGCTGCGCGGACGAGTCGGGCGCTGTTCATCGGGCCTCCAGCCGGCTGTACGTCGATACGATCTGGCCGTTCTGCGGATACGTGTGCCAGGTGCGCCAGACGAGCCCGGCGCCGTGCGGTCCCTCGACCGTGTCGACGACCACCGCGGTGACCGCCTCCGGCGAACCGGGGAAGACCCCGCACAGGCTGTGCTCGGTGTCGGTGGCCTGCCTGAGGATCCGCGCCACCTCGGCACTGAACTCCCCGGGAGTCAGCCGGCGGGTGGTGGCGCCGAAGTCGTGGACCCAGCCCGGCAGATGACGGGTGCAGGTCTCGGGCAGACCCTTCACCGCGCCTCGCAGACAGGCCACCGTCTCCCGCACGGGACCGGCGAACACCTGGTGCGAGGCCCCGAGCAGCCGCAGCCGCACGTCCAGCCCGCCGAGCGACACCACACGTTCTGCCAGCGCCGGACGCTCCGCCAGGTCCAGCGAGAAGCAGAGCTGATCCGCATCCGTGTCCAGATAGGGGGCGTCCAGAGAGACGGCGTCCACACGGCCCCCCGGTCGTTTCTAGCCATGATCGGCGCCCGAGTATGACACATGCGTTCGTGGGACTTGAGGGGTGGGGGAGAGGTGGGGGGAGGGCCGCCCACCACCAGGGGGCATCCCGCGCACGGTTTCGCACAAGCGCCCCTGGCCGAGGGGCAGGACCGACATGGAAGCACCAACGAGGATGACCGCGCTGCGGCGGCTGCTGCCCCGCCTCCCAGCGCGGGCGAGAACATCGACTGAGGGGGGCGGCCAGGCGCGGCGGGGGACCGGGTTCCTCCAGGACTACATGGACTTCATGGCCGTGCACGGCGTCGGCGGGATCGGCGCGCAGGAGGAGATCGGCGAGCTCCAAAGCCTCGGGCCGTTTCCCACCGGGCGTCTTCCCTCTTCGCCCGTCATGGCTCGCAGACCTGCGAGGTCGCCCCCTGCGGCATGGTCGAGTGCCTGCGCAGACTGCTCGCCGACGAACTCCCCTCGTACCGCCGGGAGTTCATGCCTGAACCGCGCTCAGAGCACTGGCGCAAGGGGCGATGAGCCGCGAGGCGAACTCCAACCGGACCATGCTCTCCCGCAGTAGTTGGTTCATCGCCTGGCGGAGCCCCGGGGCGGCACGGAGGCGAAGGACGGTGAGGTGGTCCGGCAGGAGACCCGCTGGCCGTGGACCACGCCCGCGCCCTGCGCGTCTCGCGCTGCCGGGGCTCCTGCCCGTCGCGCCTGGCGGGCGATCCGGCGGAGGCGGTGCCCGGCGACCCGGCGGACGCGTCCCCGGCGATCCAGTGGACGCGTGCGTCGGCGATCCAGTTGATGCCCCGCCGGCGATCTGGCGGGTGGTCCCGGTGTGCTCCCGCACAGTCGCCGCCTCGCTCGCCGTCGTCCCGGCCCCCGGCTCGGCGCTCTTCCTCGCGAACCCGCGCCGGCCCGGCAGGATGGCGAGGACGATCAGTGTTCCGGCGGCCATGATGATCCCGCCGATGAGGCTGGTCTGGGCGACTCCGTGGGCGAAGGCCTGGTGGACGGCGTCCACGGCGGCCTGGGCCTGCTGGGGCCCGGCGGAGGGATCGCGACCCGACCCGACCCGCTCCGCGACGGCCAGGCCGGCGCCGACCGAGTCCTTGGCGGTCTCCATCGCCTCCGCCGGGACCCGGTTGCCCACCAGGTCGGTCAGCTCGTCCCGGTAGGCCGTGCCCAGCAGCGAGCCCAGCACCGCGATGCCCAGCGCCCCGCCCAGCTCCAGCGCGGTGTCGTTGACGCCGCCGCCGACGCCCAGCTCGGACTCGGGGAAGGAGCCCGTGATCGTGTCGGTCGCCGGGGAGACGCTCGGTCCGAGCGCGAGGCCCAGCATCATCAGCGGCGCCAGGAACACGCGGATCCCGGACGTCGAGGGTGAGCTGAACGGGCTCCTGACCTACGACCGCGCCGTGCTCGAACCGGACGCGGATCGGGTCAGGTCCGCGCACGAGGCGCTCATCCGTGAGGCCTCCCGGGTGACACCGTCGGGATGCCCGGTGCCGCTACCCGTGCTGAAGTGACCTCATATGCACCATGAGTCCCGCCCCTTTCACCAGGGGCGGGACTTAATCTGCCGTTAACTGAGCGTAGCTTGATCGTACTTGACTGTAATCGCCCGAGGGCGATTGACTGCTGGTCCACCCTTCGTCGACGCGAGGCAAGCCATTGACTTCTGACCTGCTCGCACCTCTCGACCTGGCGTTCTGGAACATCGAGTCCGCCGAACACCCCATGCACCTGGGCGCGCTCGGCGTCTTCGCGGCGCACTCGCCCACCGCCGGCGCCCACGCGGCCGACCTGCTCGCCGCCCGTGCCGCCGCCGTGCCGGGACTGCGGATGCGCATCCGGGACGCCTGGCAGCCGGTCAGCCTGCTGCAGCCGTTCTCGTTCGGCGGAGCCACCCGGGAACCCGCCCCGGACTTCGACCCGCTCGACCACGTCCGGCTGCACGCCCCGACCGCCGACTTCCAGGCGGTCGCGGGCCGGCTCATGGAGCGCCCGCTGGAGCGCGGCCGGCCGCCGTGGGAGGCGCATGTGCTGCCGGGAGAGGACGGCGTGTCCTTCGCCGTGCTGTTCAAGTTCCACCACGCCCTCGCCGACGGACTGCGCGCGCTGACCCTGGCCGCCGCCGTCCTCGACCCCATGGACATGCCCGCCCGCAAACCCCGCCCCGAGGAGCCCCGCGGCCGTGGCCTGACGGATGTGCGCAGGCTGCCCGGGCTGGTGCGTGGCGCCCTGTCGGACGTCGGCCGGGCCCTGGACATCGGCGCCTCCGTCGCCGTCTCCACGCTGGCCGTGCGCTCGTCGTCCGCGCTGGTCGCCGAGCCCAGCGGAACCCGCCGTACCGCCGGGGTCGTCGTGGACATCGACGATGTGCACGTGGTCCGCAAGGCCGTCGGCGGCACCGTCAACGACGTCCTGATCGCCGTCGTCGCGGGCGCCCTGCGACGCTGGCTCGACGAGCGCGGCGACGGCAGCGAGGGCGTCGCGCCCCGCGCCCTGATCCCCGTCTCCAAGCGCCGGCCCCGCACCGCGCACCCACAGGGCAACCGGCTCTCCGGTTACCTGATACGGCTTCCGGTCGACGACCCCGACCCGCTGCGCCGCCTCGCCACGGTCCGCACCGCCATGGACCGCAACAAGGACGCCGGCCCCAACCGGGGCGCGGGCGCCGTCGCCCTGCTCGCCGACCACGTCCCGGCGCTCGCCCACCGCATCGGCGGACCGCTGGTCAGCCAGGCCGCCCGGCTCTGGTTCGACATCCTGGTGACCAGCGTGCCGCTGCCCGGCATCGCCCTGAAGCTCGGTGGCCACCAGGTCACCGAGGTCTTCCCGTTCGCCCCGCTGGCCCGCGGCCAGTCCCTGGCCGTCGCGATCTCGACGTACCGGGGACGCGTCCACTACGGGCTCGTCGCCGACGCCGCGGCCGTATCGGATCTCGACGTGCTGGCCAGGGCCGTCTCCGAGGAGGTGGAGTCACTGATCGCCGCCTGCGCTCCCTGAGCCCCCGGTGCCCCGGGTCCCTTCGCCGGATTTTGGAGGAGTGACCCGGCGCTCCGTACAATTCCCCGTTCGAAAGCGGGCGCGGTCGGAGCGCCGCTCGGGTGACCAGGGAAACGGCAGCGCGATGACGGTGACAGAGGAAGGCTCGGCGACCGCGAACGAGGTCGTGCACGAGTCCGGTGACGAGGTCTACGGCCCCGGCATCGACCCGGAGCGGCTCGCCGTCTGCCTCAGCGTGCTGGAGGAACTCGACAAGCTGGAGGTCGACCACCCCGACGCGATCACCGTGCGCCGGGCCACCGCCGGGATCTACCGCACCGTCAAGCAGCGCCGTCGTCAGGAGCGCCGGGCCGCCAAGACCGCCCACGACAAGGCGGTCACGGAGGCGACGGCGACCGGCTCGGCGCAGCGCATCGACGACGAGACCGAGGGCATCCTGCCGTCGTCGGCCACCGAGGCCGGCAAGATCGCGGGGATACTCCAGCGCCCGCGCTCCTGCTACACCTGCAAGACCCGGTACGTGGAGGTCGACTACTTCTACCACCAGCTCTGTCCGGACTGCGCCGCCCTGAACCGCGCCAAGCGCGACGCCGGCGCCGACCTCACCGGCAAGCGTGCCCTGCTCACCGGCGGCCGCGCCAAGATCGGCATGTACATCGCGCTCCGGCTGCTCCGCGACGGCGCGCACACGACGATCACCACGCGCTTCCCGAAGGACGCCATCCGCCGCTTCAAGGCGATGGACGACTCCGGTGACTGGATGCACCGTCTGGAGGTCGTCGGCATCGACCTGCGCGACCCGGCCCAGGCCGTCGCCCTCGCCGACCAGGTCGCCGACGCCGGCCCCCTCGACATCCTCGTCAACAACGCGACGCAGACCGTACGCCGGCTGCCCTCCGCCTACGCCGCCCTGGTGGACGGCGAGAGCGCCCCGCTGCCCGCCGGTGAGCTCCCCGCCCACCATGTCATCGGCGCCTTCAACTCCGGCGCGGTCGACGGCCTCGCCGCGCTGCCGCTGGGTACCAGCGGCCTCGACGCCCAGAAGGTCGCCGACCTCGCCCTGGTCGCGGGCAACGCCAGCGTCGCCCGGCACCTGGACGGCACCGCGATCGACGCGGGCGGGCTCGTGCCCGACGTCGTCGACAGCAACACCTGGGTGCAGACCATCGAGCAGATCTCCCCGGTGGAGCTCCTCGAGACCCAGCTGTGCAACTACACCGCGCCGTTCATCCTGATCAGCAAGCTGCGGCCGGCGATGGCCGACGCCGCGAGGAAGGCGGCGAGCGGTCGGGCGTACGTCGTGAACGTCTCCGCGATGGAGGGTGTCTTCGGGCGCGGTTACAAGGGTGCGGGGCATCCGAACACGAATGCCGCCAAGGCCGCGATGAACATGGTCACGCGGACCAGCGCGCAGGAGATGTTCCAGAGCGACGGCATCCTCATGACGTCGGTCGACACCGGCTGGATCACCGACGAGCGGCCTCACTTCGACAAGTTGCGGCTTGCCGAGGAGGGGTTCCATGCGCCGCTCGACCTGGTGGACGGCGCGGCTCGGGTGTACGACCCGATCGTGCGGGGTGAGGGCGGGGAGGATGTGTACGGGGTCTTTCTGAAGGATTACGCGCCTGGCAAGTGGTAGGCGGGGGCGGTCGTGCGGCCGCCGGTGAGTGGGGGCTGGTCGCGCATTCCCCGCAGCCCTCAGGTGGGTCCAGTTCCCGGCGTTTGTAGGCGCTCGTGTATCTCGTACGCCGTCGCCGTGTGCGCCGCGCGTACCCGAGTGCCTCCGTCCACCACCAGGTCCGCCCCCGTCACCCACTCCGCCTGGTCCGACGCCAGCCACACCACCGCCCGTGCCACATCCTCCGGTTCCCCGATGCGCCCGAGCGGGAGTCCGGCGGCGACCTCCTCCTCGCCCGGCCCCCACACGAACCGTGCCATTTCCGTGCGGACCAGGCCGGGGGACACCGAGTTGACCCGCACCTTCGGGGCCAGTTCGCCCGCGAGCTGCTGGGTCAGGTGGAGGAGGGCCGCCTTGCTGGTGCCGTAGGCGCCGATCCGGGGGCCGACATGGGTGGCGCCCTCGGTGCAGACGTTGATCACCGAGCCACCGTGCTCCCGCATCCAGGCCCGCCAGGCACACTGGACGAGCCGGAGCGGGGCCTCGACGTTCACGGTGAAGGACTCGCGCCACGAGAGCGGGTCGACGTCCATGAGCGGGCCGTACGGCAGGTTGGTCGCCGCATTGTTCACCAGCACGTCGAGCCGGCCGAACTCGCGCAGGGCCAGGTCCACGACCGCCCGCGGATGGTGCGGGTCGGCCACGCTGCCGACCACCCCGATGCCGCTCAGCTCGGCGGCAGTCCGCCGTACCTCCGCCGCGTCCCGCGCGGTCACGCACACCAGCGCTCCGGCGTCGGCCAGGTGCCGGGCGACGGCGTGCCCGATGCCGCGTGTGGCGCCGGTGACGACGGCGGCCCTGCCCTGAAGTCCGTACGGCGACGTCATCGCCGTACCGTCTCATGACGGACCGTCAGTCAACAGCCCCGAGGCGCGAGTGCCGTGCCGCCACCAGCTCCAGGACCGTGCGCCAGTCCTCCAGGACCCCGGCGTCGAAATGGGTGGCCCGGCTCTCCTCGACCGCCAGGCGCAGGCGCAGCGCGTCTTCGTCCGTGCCGGGGTCGTGGCGGCCGACGAGGCGGTGGACGCGTTCGCCGAGCAGCTGCCGTACGGCTTCGGCCGCGTGCCCGGTACGGCGGGTCTCGTCGCCGGGGCACAGCAGCCGCCCGACGTCGTGGACCAGGCCCGCCACTTGGAGTTCCTTGTCGGCGGGGCGGCTGCGGCGCAGCAGCGCGGCGGCCCGCAGCGCGGGCTGGTGCGGGCAGGCGTACAGCAGATCCATCAGCTCCTCGACACTGCGCAGCTCCATGCGTCGGTCCTCCCGCCGGCCGGCCGTTGGCGTCCGTCAGCAGATCATGGCCGCCTTGCGATTCGGCCAACGGGACCTGAACTGCGCGGCGTGGTGGGGGCCGACACCGGGTGACGCGCTGCCGTTGAGCCGAACGAGTGACTGGTAAATGCCGTGATTCACGGCAAAACAGGAGATGACGGGCAGGTGAAATCCGGTCGACTCCGGATAGTTACCCCTTGTTTGCAGCCCCATCGAGCGGCCACCCGCTCATTTGGTTAGTCTGTAGCGGACGGACAGCATGACAGGGTCCCAACCCACACCCACGGTCCGTCCCGGGACAAGCCGGTGCACAACGGCCTGCTCTCACACCAGTACACCGGCGCCACCGCGTCCGAGCCGACTTTGAGTAAGACCCGAGCGGGCGTCAAGTACCGGACCGCAGACTGGACCGGCCCCGCCCCGAGGGTGATCCGACACAAAAGGAGTGCGCGGTGACACCTGAGCAGACGAATCGCGAACAGCGCCCCAAGGAACGTACGGAGCGCGCGGGCCGCCGGTCCAAGGAGATCGGCAGTCTCGATGTGTGGGCCAGGTCCGCCCCCATCCGCCTGGCGGGCTACGAGGAGGACCTCGCCGAGCCTCACATCCTGCCCAGCGTCGACTGACGGGTCGGCCGAAGCGGCAGAGCCCTTCGCGATTGCCGGACGCATGGGCGTGCGAGACTCACGCCCATGCTGATCAGAGAAGCCGCGGCCGGCGACTGGCCGCGGATTTGGTCTTTCTGGCACCGGATCGTCGCCGCCGCCGAGACCTACGCCTGGGACCCGGACACCTCCGAGGACGACGCGCGGGCCCTGTGGATGAACCCGGCCAAGAGCGTCCACGTCGTCGAGGACGACGCCGGAGTCGTCGTCGCCTCCGCCTATGTCACCCCCAACTACGGCGGCCCGGCCGCCGGTATCGCCAACGCCGGCTTCATGGTCGACCCCGGCCACGGCGGGCGCGGCATCGGCCGTGCCCTCGCCGAGCATGTGCTGGTCGTGGCCAAGGCCGAGGGCTATCGGGGCATGGTCTTCAACGCCGTCGTCGAGACCAACCCGGCCGTGCGCCTGTGGACCTCCCTCGGCTTCACGATTCTCGGCACGGTCCCGGAGGCGTTCGACCACCCCCGGCACGGGCGGGTGGGCCTGCACATCATGTACCGGGCGCTTTAGCTGGTCGCCTTCACTGCTCTCACGTTTGCCTAAGTGCTTTAGCTTTATGCATAATCGCTAAAGGTGAACGGGAGGGCTGTTGTGGCACGTGTGGGGCTGACCACGGAACGCCTGGTCCGGGCGGGTGCGGAGCTGGCCGACGAGATCGGGTTCGAGCAGGTGACCGCGTCCGAGCTGGCCCGGCGGTTCGACGTCAAGGTCGCGAGCCTGTACTCGCATGTGAAGAACTCCCAGGACCTCAAGACGCGGATCTCGCTCTTCGCGCTGGAGGAGCTGGCCGACCGGGCCGCCGACGCCATCGCGGGCCGGGCCGGCAAGGACGCCCTGGTCGCCTTCGCCGACGTCTACCGCGACTACGGTCGCGAGCACCCCGGCCGGGCCGCCGCCGCGCGGATGCGGCTCGACCCCGAGACGGCGGCGGCCGGCGCGGGCGTCCGGCACGCGCAGATGACGCGGGCGATCCTGCGCGGCTACGACTTGGCCGAGCCGGACGCGACCCACGCCGTGCGGCTGCTGGGCAGCGTCTTCCACGGCTACGCCAGCCTGGAGGTCGCGGGCGGCTTCAGCCACAGCGCCCCCGACTCCCAGGAGACCTGGACGCGGATCCTGGACGCCCTCGACGCCCTGCTGCGCAACTGGCCCACCGAGCCCACCCCTTGACCACAGGCGGAGGACACATGGACACCGAGCACGGCACACAGCACGGCCCGCGCCACGACTGGATCACCACGCCCGTCACCGCCGCCCTTCTGCGCGGCGCCCTCGACATCGAGCACACCGAGCGCGGCGTGCTGCCGCACCGGCTGCCCGCCCGGGCCCGCGCCCAGAACACCGACGGACAGCTGGCCATGGCCGAGTCGCAGCCCTCCGGCGTACGGCTGGCGTTCCGCACCCGGGCCACCGCCGTCGAACTGGACGCGCTGCGCACCAAGCGTGCCTACGTCGGCGCGCCACCCCGCCCCGACGGCATGTACGACCTGATCGTCGACGGCCGCCCCGCGGGACAGGGCAGTGTGACCGGCGGCAACGTGGTGACGGTCGACATGACCGCCGGAACCGCCGAGCACCAGCCCGGCCCGGCCGGCACCGTCCGCTTCGCCGGGCTGTCCGACGGCGACAAGGACGTCGAGATCTGGCTGCCGCACAACGAGACCACCGAACTGCTCGCCCTGCGCACCGACGCCCCCGTCGAGCCCGCCCGGGATCCGGGCCGCCGGGTGTGGCTGCACCACGGCAGTTCGATCAGTCACGGCTCCGACGCCGCGAGCCCCACCGGTATCTGGCCCGCGCTCGCCGCCTCGCTCGGCGGCGTGGAGCTGATCAACCTCGGCCTGGCCGGAAGCGCCCTGCTCGACCCGTTCACCGCGCGCACCCTGCGCGACACCCCCGCCGACCTCATCAGCCTCAAGCTGGGCATCAACGTGGTCAACCTCGACCTGATGCGGCTGCGCGCCTTCGGGCCCGCGGTCCACGGGTTCCTCGACACCATCCGTGAGGGCCACCCGACGACACCCCTGCTCGTCGTGTCGCCCATCCTGTGCCCGATGCACGAGGACACACCGGGACCCTGCGCCCCCGACTTCAGCGGCATGAGCGCCGGCCGTCTGCGCTTCGTCGCCATGGGCGACCCTTCAGAGCGCGCGAGCGGCAAGCTGACCCTGGGCATCATCCGGGACGAACTCTCCCGCATCGTGAAGCAGCGCGCGGCCGACGACCCGAACCTGCACTACCTCGACGGCCGCGACCTCTACGGCGAGTCCGACTCCGCCGAACTGCCCCTCCCCGACGGCCTCCACCCGGACGCCGCCACCCACCGCCGCATCGGAGAGCGCTTCGCACGGCTGGCCTTCACGGCGGACGGGCCGTTCGGGGCCGAGCCTGGCGTGGTGGCGTCCTAGGGGGTGTCGTTCGGACCACGTCGGCGCCGCGGGGCTACGGGACCGGGTCCAGCGGAGCCGTCCGCTGCCACGGTCGCAGCTTCTCGATCTGCTCCGCCAGGCCCAGCAGGTCGGCCTCCGAACCGGGACGGCCCACCAGTTGTACGGCGCTGGGGGCGCCGGAGGGGAGGGTGCCGAAGGGGATCGCCATCGCGGGCCAGCCGGTGAGGTTCCACGGGGGAGTCATCGGCGAGTAGTTGGTGTTGGCCAGGACGTTGCGCAGCCAGCCGCGCTCGTGCCAGGCCTCGGACTTGGGGGAGCGGCGGGCGAGGGCCGGGGTGAGCAGCACGTCGTACTCGGCGAAGAACGGCTCCAGGCGCCGGCGCAGCTGCTCCCGGCTGTCGCCGCCGCGCACCCGGTCCACGAAGCGCTTGCCGACGGTGGCGTGGACCCGGGTCCGGCGGGTGAGCTGCCGGAGGTCGAGCCCCCTGACGTCCTCGGCCGTGCCCGCCGTCCAGTGGGTCAGCGAGGTGACGCCCAGCGACATCGGGTACGGCGGATCGGCGCGCCGCACCTGGTGACCGGCCTTGATCAGCAGCCCGGCGGCCTCGCGGGCGGCGGTCGCGTACGGCTTGCTGATGGCGACCCCGGCGAGCGGGCTGCGCAGCGACACCGCGATGTTGTGGGTGCCGGGCGCGTCCGGCCGTACGACGTCGGTGCCGGCGAGGACCGACAGCATCAGGCGGGTGTCCTCGACCGTCGTGGCCAGCGGGCCGTTCTCCGACATGCCGAACCAGTCGCCGTCGCTGACGCCGGCCGGGACCATGCCGTGGCCGGGCTTGATGGTGATCAGGCCGCAGTTGGCGGCCGGGATGCGCAGCGAGCCCATGCCGTCGTTGCCGAGGGCGATCGGCACCATGCCCGCCGCGACCGCGGCCGCGCTGCCGCCGGACGAGCCGCCCGCCGTACGCGAGGTGTCCCACGGGTTGCGGGCGGTGCCGTGCACGCCCTCCGTGGTGCCGAAGACACACAGCTCCGGCACGTTCGTCAGGCCCACCACCACCGCGCCGGCCGCCCGCAGCCGGGCCACGGTCACATGGTCGTCGTCGGCCGGGGTGTCCGGTGTCGCCGCCGAGCCGATCCGCTTGGATTCGCCGCGCACCGCGAGATTGTCCTTGATCGCCACCGGCACGCCCGCCAGCGGCAGTTCGGCGAGGTCGCCGCGCGAGGCCACCTCGTCGGCCTCGGCGAGCGCCGCCTCGGCCCGTACCACCCGGAACGCGCCGACGCGGCCGTCGAGCCGCTCGATCCGGGCCAGGTGCTCGGCCACCACCTCACGGGGCGTGGCCCGCTTCTCGCGTACGGCGGCGGCGATCTCGGCGGCGGTCCTGCCGACCCAGCTGGTCACGGCTGCTCCTCGGGCTTACTGGCGAGTATGTAGGAGAACTCTGCCCCTCGGCGGGCCCGGCGTCGAGAGGCGCCACGCTTGGATATTCGGGCGGCTCTTCTTGGACTTTTCACGCCGCCCCTTCCCGGCTCCACCTCGCTGACCTGCGCATCATCCGATCAATGAGCCAACTTCGGTCGCTTCGCTTCCCATTGACAGCCCTTGGGGCCCGCCCAATCATCAGACATCCGATGAATAGGGGTGCCTCATGAGGAGACGCTGGAGATCGTCAGGTGTCCTGGCGGTGCTGACGCTGATGGTGCTGCTCGTGGCGCCGCTGCCCGCCCTCGCACAGCAGGCGCGTGCGGCAGCGCCGGTCACGGTGCCGGCCCTGGCCGACTGGACCCCGGCCTCCGGCAGCTACACCTACCGGCGCTCCACCCGACTCGTGGCCGACGGCGCCGGCGAACGGCGCGTCGCCGACACCCTCGCCGGTGATCTGCGCGACGCGGGACACGGCACACCCGCCGTGGTGCACTCCGGCGCCCGGCCCGGCGACATCGTCATCGACGTCCGGCCCTCCCGGACCACCCTCGGCGCGGACGGCTACGAACTCCGCGCGGGCGACCGGCTGTCCATCACCGCGGCGACCGAGACCGGCGCCTTCTACGGCACCCGCACGCTCCTCCAGCTCCTCGCGCAGGGCGACCGCGTCCCGGCCGGACGCACGGTCGACGTACCGCGCTACAAGGAGCGGGGTGTCGGTGTCTGCGCCTGCTACATCCACGTCTCGATGCCCTGGCTGGAGAACCTTGTCCGCGAGATGGCGTACCACAAGCTCAACCAGCTGCTCCTCGAACTGAAGGTGAAGAGCGACGCCCACCCCGAGGCCAACACCTGGGGCTACTACACCAAGGACGAGATCCGCCGCCTGGTCGCGCTCGGCAAGCGGTACCACGTCGAGATCATCCCCGAGATCAACTCACCGGGGCACATGGACCCGTGGATCGAGAGCCGCCCGGACCTCCAGCTGACCGACGCCGACGGCGCGAAGCAGCCCTCGCGGCTCGACATCACCAGGCCGGAGGCCTTCGCCTACTACACCAGCCTGATCGATGAGTACGCCGAGGTCTTCCCCGCCACCTCCTGGCACATGGGGGCCGACGAGTACATGCTGGGCTCCGACTTCGCCAAGTACCCGCAGATCCTGAAGTACGCCCAGGACAGGTACGGCCCCGACGCCACACCCCAGGACGCCTTCATCGACTTCGTCAACCGCGTCCACACCTACGCGGCCGGCAAGGGCAGGAAGCTGCGCATCTGGAACGACGGACTCACCGGCGCCAACACCGTCCCGGTGACCGCCGGCACGACGGTCGAGCACTGGCTGAACGTGGCGGTGAAGCCCAGCCGGCTCATCGCGCGGGGCTACCCGGTGATGAACGCCGCCTACGCCCTCTACCTGGTCCGCGGCGGCTTCCACAGCGACACCAAGGGGCTGTACGACCAGAGCTGGGACCCGCGCGGCTTCGAGGGCGAGAAGCTCGCCTCCGCCGACGGCGTCACCGGAGCGAAGATCAGCCTCTGGCCCGACAACGGCCGGGGCGAGACCGAGAACGAGGTCGCCGTCGCCCTGTGGCCGGCGCTGCGGCACATCGCCCAGGCGACCTGGGGCGACCCCCACCCGGACGCCACCTACGCCGGGTTCACGGCACGCGGCACGGCCGTCGGGCACGCCCCCGGGTGGCGGGACCTGACCCGCGTACCGGTGACGGACGGGTCGTACACCTTCCGGACGTCCGGCCGGTCCTTCACCGCCGAGCTGCGGCGCACGCCCGACGGCTACGTGACCTTGCGCACGGCGGACGGCTGCCTCGAGGTGCGCGGCGGAAAGCTCACGCTCAACGTGCCCCTGCAACCCGGGGTGGAGGCGGCCCCGCAGACCTGCGATCCCGCGAACACCCTCCAGCGCTGGCAGTTGGAGCCCACGGCCGGTGGCCACCGGCTCGTCAACGCCATCACCCGGATGACGGTGAGCGTCACGGACGACGGCCGGCTCGCCCAGTACCCGCCGGACCAGCACCCGCCCGCCGTATGGCAGCTGACCTGAGGAGCCTCCATGGCCGTATCCCGTCGCGTCTTCGTCGCGACAGCCGCCGTCCTCGCCGCGACCGGTGCCACCGGACCCGCCCTCGCCGAACCCGCGGCCGACACGGAGGACCGCTACCGCATCCCCGTCAGCCCCGACGACACCGAGGCCGACCTGGTCCGCAAGGCCTCCCAGGTCCGCCCCACCGCACGGCAGATCACCTGGCAGCGCCTGGAACGCACCGCGTTCCTGCACTTCGGCGTGAACACGTTCACCGGCCTCGAATGGGGCACCGGCGACGAGGACCCGAACGTCTTCCAGCCGACCGGCCTCGACACCGACCAGTGGGCGCGCGCCCTGCGCGACGGCGGCTTCAGGCTCGCCATCCTCACCGTCAAGCACCACGACGGCTTCGTCCTCCACCAGACCCGCTACACCAAGCACTCGGTGGCGTCGAGCAGTTGGCGGGGCGGCCGGGGCGACGTCCTGCGCTCCTTCGCCGACTCCATGCGCCGCCACGGCATCAAGGTCGGCGTCTACATCTCGCCTGCCGACGAGAACCAGTACCTGCACGGCGTCTACGCCAACGGCAGCGCCCGCATCGACCACACCATCCCCACCCTCGTCCAGGGCGACGACCGCACACCGTCACGGTCGTACACCCTCCCCGCCACCGACTACGGCGCCCACATGCTCAACCAGCTCTACGAGGTCCTCACCGAGTACGGCCCGATCGACGAGGTCTGGTTCGACGGCGCCCAGGGCCGCATCCCGCCGGACAAGGTCGAGAAGTACGACTGGGACAGCTGGTACACCCTCGTCCGCTCCCTCGCGCCCGAGGCCGTGATCGCCGTGTCCGGCCCGGACGTCCGCTGGGTCGGCAACGAGGGCGGGCTGGCCCGGGAGGACGAGTGGAGCGTCGTACCGGTCCAGGAGAAGGACTACGGGCGCACCGACTACGCCCTCTCCTACGACGCGCCCGACATGGGCAGCCGCGCCGCCCTGGTGAAGGCCCGGCCGGTCGCCGACCACCTCCAGTGGTGGCCCGCCGAGTGCGACGTGTCGATCCGCGACGGCTGGTTCTACCACGCCGACCAACAGCCCAAGGGTGTCGAGCAGTTGACGGACATCTACTTCCGGTCGGTGGGCCGCAACTCGGTGCTGCTCCTCAACATCCCGCCGGACACGGACGGCCTGCTGCCCGCCGCCGACGTGGCGCGGCTGCGGGAGTTCCGCGAGCGCGTCGACCGCGAGCTCCCCGAGGACCTGGCGCGCGACGCCCGGACCACCGCCGCACCGGGCCGTGTCACGGTCGACCTGGGCCGGGAGCGCGAGGTGGACCGGATCCGGCTCGCGGAGGACATCCGGTACGGGCAGCAGGTGGAGGGCTTCGTCGTGGAGGCACAGCGTGACGGGGCCTGGGCGGAGGTGACCCGGGCCGGGGCGATCGGCGCGAGCCGGATCCTGCTGCTGGCGGCACCGGTGCGGGCGCGGCGGTGGCGGGTGCGGGTGACCGGTTCGCGGGCGGCGGCGCGGATCGTGGAGTTCGGGCTGTACCGGTCACAGCTGTGAAATCCGGTTGACCGGGACGGGGCCGCACGGGCTGGATGAGGCCCATGGCCGACATCCAGGGCACCTACGACCGTCTGTTCCTCGCCGTGCCGAACGCGCTGGCCGACATGCTGGACGCGGGGACGCCGGCGGCTCCGTCGCCGTCTTCGTGGACGGCGAACCGGTCGTGGACGTCTGGGGCGGCTTCACGGACGCCGACCGCAGCGCGCCCTGGGAGCGCGACACCCTCGTCAACGTCTGGTCCGTGACCAAGACGATGACGGCGCTGTGCGCCCTGGTCCTCATCGACCGCGGCGCAATCGACCTGGACGCCCCGGTCGCCCGGTACTGGCCGGAGTTCGCGGCGGCCGGCAAGGACAAGGTGCTCGTACGGCACCTGCTCTCGCACACGGCCGGCCTGCCCGACTGGGACGGGACGGCCGACGAGCTCCACGACTGGCCGGCCGCCACGGCCCGGCTCGCCGCGCGCGCTCCCCGCTGGGAGCCGGGCACGGCCGCCGGATACCACTCCCTCACCCAGGGATTCCTGGTCGGCGAGCTCGTGCGCCGGGTCACCGGCCGCAGCGTGGGCGAGTTCCTCGCCGCGGAGGTGACGGGTCCGCTGGGCGCCGACTTCCACGTCGGACTGCCGCCCGCCCACGACCACCGGGTCGCCCCCACCATCCCGCCGACGGGCCGGGACGAGGACTACGCGGCGAGCGCCCCGGACAACCCGACGGGCTCCGAGGCAGGCAACGGCGTGCGCGTTCGCGACGGCAACAGCCCGGCCTGGCGCCGCGCGCAGATCCCCGCGGCGAGCGGATACGGCAACGCCCGCTCGGTCGCGCTGGTGCAGTCGCTTTTGGCCTGCGGGGGAGAGGTGAACGGCGTGCGCCTGCTGTCGCGGGCCGGCTGTGACCGCGCCCGGGAGGAGCAGTTCGACGGCGACGACCGGGTCCTGGGCATGCCGATGCGATGGGGCCTGGGCTACGGCCTGTTCGGCAACACGTACGGCTGGGGCGGCTGGGGCGGCTCCCTGGTGATGATCGACCCCGACAGCCGGATGGTCGTGGCGTATGTGACCCACCAGATGCGCGAACCCGCCGAGGACACCCGGGGTCTCGAGATCGTGACGACCGCCTACGAGGGGCTCCAGGGGCTGCGCCGCTAGAGCCGTACGGCGATTCAGGGGCGGCGAGCGTCAGGCGCCCCGCCCCACCTCCGTACTGTCCCGCGCCACCCCCGTACTGCCCCGCTCCACCAACCGTGGCACCGGCACCCGCACCGCCCGCGCCGACCCCCCGTCCAGGAGGGCGGTCAGCTCACGTGCCGCCGTGCGGCCGAACTCCACGCTGTCCCGGGACAGCGCCGACAGCCACGGTTTGACCATGCGGCACAGCGCCGAGTCCTCCCAGGACACCACCGAGACGTCCGCCGGTACCGAGAAGCCGAGTTCGGCCGCCGCGGCGGCGCCGGCGACGGCCATCACGTCGTTGTCGTAGATCAGGGCGGTCGGGGGAGTGGGACCCTCCAGCACCCGGCGCGTGACCGCCGCGCCCTCGGCGTCGGAGTAGTCGGTGGTCACGGACTTCACCTCGGACAGGCCGCGCCGCCCGGCCTCGGCACGCAGGGTGCGGATGCGGCGCTCGGTGTGGGCCAGCCCCGGCAGCCCGGCGATGTGCACGATCCGCCGGTGGCCGAGCGCGTACAGGCCGTCCACGACCGAGGCCATCGCGCCCGCGTCGTCCGCCCACACGGTCGACAGGCCGGGGTGCCGGTCGTCGGGTGCGCCGCCGATCACCACGGCGGGCAGGCCGAGTTCGTCGAGGAGACCGGGGCGGGGATCGTCCGTGCGCGGGTCGACCACGAGGACGCCGTCCACCCGGTGCTCGGCCCACCAGCGCCGGTAGACCGCGCACTCGTCGGCGACGTCCTCCACCACCTGGAACAGCAGCCCGAGATGGCGCTCCGCCAGCACCTCCTGGATACCGGAGACGAGTTGCAGGAAGAACGAATCCACGCCCAGGGTGTCCGCGGGCCGCGCCAGCACGAAGCCGACGGTCGCCGCGCCCTCCCCGGAGAGGGCGCGCGCCGCCGTGCTGGGCCGCCAGCCCAGCTCCTCGGCGACCCGCCGCACCCGGTCACGGGTGTCCTCCGAGACACCGGGGCGTCCGTTCAGGGCGAAGGAGACGGCGCTCTGCGAGACGCCGGCGTGCCGCGCTATGTCCTTCATCGTCGGCCGACGGGCCGGTGACCGCTTGCCTGACATGGTGCTTCCCCTGATTCCCCATTCCGGCGTCACATTCCCGGAGCAGTATGCACTAATGCGGTTCAGCTCCACGGCCCTAATGCGCATTAGTCACTAATGAAATTAGCTGTGCGAGAGCCATTGACGGGCTCGCGGAACGGCGTGCAGGGTCTGCCTCGTCGACCAACCCGCCCATAAAAGGAGGACGGTTCACGGTGTCCGTTTCCCGTAGAGCCCTCGCCGCCGCATTCGCCGTCTGTGTCGTCCTGCCGCTGAGCGCCTGCGGCTCGGGAGGGGGCGACGGTTCCACCGCCGACGCCTCCGGCAAGGTCGAGGGCGACATCACCTTCCAGACCTGGAATCTCCGCGCCAACTTCAAGGACTACTTCGAAGGCCTGATCGCCGACTTCGAGAAGAAGTACCCCGGCACCGACGTCAAGTGGGTCGACCAGCCCGCCGAGGGGTACGCCGACAAGATCAGCGCCGACGCCGCCGGCGGCACCCTCCCCGACGTCGTCAACGTCTCGCCCGACCTGGTCGCCCCGCTCGCCAAGGCCGGCCTCGCGCTCGACCTCGACAAGGCGGCGGCCCAGTACCGGAAGGAGTACCTGCCCGGCGCCTGGGCCAGCCACCGGATACCCGGCATGACCGGCACGTACGCCTTCCCCTGGTACCTCAACACCGGCCCGCTCTTCTACAACAAGACCCTCTTCAAGGAGGCCGGCCTCGACGCCGGGCAGCCGCCGAAGACGTACGACGAAGTCTTCGACGCCGCGCTGGAGATGGCGGAGAAGACCGACGGCAAGGTCGCCACCCTCGCCAACGTCCCCACCATCGAGGACTTCGGCCGCTACGGCGTCCGGCTCATGAACAAGGAAGGCGACGCCTTCACCTTCAATGACGCCAAGGGAGTCGAACTCCTCACCAGATACAAGGAGTTGTACGACGCCAAGGCCCTCGACCCGCAGGCCCTGACCGCCACCCCCGAGTCGTCCGGCAAGAAGTTCCTCACCGGTGCCGTCGCCATGAACCCGGGCAGCGCGCTCGACCTCGGCAACTTCAAGAAGCAGGCGCCGAACCTGTACAGGAACATCGGCATCACCGACCAGATCACCAGCACCGGCCACGTCAACATGTACGTCATGGGCGTGATGGTCAACGCCCGGACCAAGCGCGCCCCGGCCGCGGTCGCCTTCGCGCACTACGTCACCGACGCCGCGCACCAGATGTCGTTCGCCAAGCAGGTCGCCATCTTCCCCAGCACCGCCGGCTCGCTCGACGACCCGTACTTCACCAAGGAGGACGGCACCGACGAGACACGGGTGCGGGTCGCTGCCGCCAAGTCGCTGAAGAACGCCGTCAACTACACGCCCGTGCTGTTCAGCGAGCAGATGAAGACCGAGCTGCGCAACGAGGTCGCCAAGGCGCTGCAGGGCAAGGAGAGCCCGAAGGAAGCTCTTGACAACGCTGTCGAGGCCTGCAACCGGCTTCTTCAGCAGCAGGGATAGCGGGCGATGGCCAGTTCCGCCGTCTCCCGGGTGCGGCGCCCGGAGCGCCGGGTGCGGCGCCAACTTCCCACCAGCCCCTGGCTGTTCGCCGCGCCGGGGATGCTGATCATCGGCGCCTTCATCCTGTACCCGTTCGTCTCCACCCTGGTCAACGCCTTCACCGACCGGCGCACGCTGATCCCGGGCGAGTTCGTGGGCCTGGCGAACTTCCGCGAGCTGTTGCAGGACGACATGTTCTGGATCGGCCTGCGCAACAGCACGCTGTACGTCCTCGGAGTCGTCCCCGCACTGGTGATCCTGCCGCTGCTGCTCGCGCTGCTCGTGCAGAAGAACATCCCCGGCATCACCTTCTTCCGGTCCGCGTTCTACACCCCGGTCGTCGCCTCGATCGTGGTCGTCGGACTGATCTGGGTGTGGCTGCTCGACGAGCGCGGACTGGTGAACTCGCTGCTGGAGGCGATCGGCGTCGGCCGGGTCGGCTTCCTCAGCGACCAGTGGCTGCTCCTGCTGAGCGCGATGGCCGTGACGGTCTGGAAGGGCCTCGGCTACTACATGATCATTTATCTGGCGGCGCTGGCGAACGTGCCGCGCGAGCTGCACGAGGCGGCCGCCGTGGACGGCGCCGGCGCGATCCGCCGCTTCCTCACCGTCACCGTCCCGGCCGTCCGCTCCACCATGGTCCTGGTCGGGGCACTGTCCTCGGTCGCCGCCTTCAAGGTGTTCTCCGAGGTGTATCTGATGGCCGGCCCGAGCGGCGGACCGGCGGGCGAGGACACCACCCTCGTCATGCTCGTCCAGCGCACCGGCACCGGCCTCACCGGCCGCGTCGGCTACGCCTCGGCCATCTCCGTCGTCGTCTTCGTCGTCACCGTCGCCCTGATGCTGCTCGTGCTGCGCGCCGACCGGAGGGACGAGTCATGAGCGTGCTGGAGAAGGCGCGGCCCACCGCGTCGAGGTCCCCCGCCGCTGCCCGCGAACCGCGCGTCACCGATCAGAACGGCCGCCGCGTCAGGGTATGGGAACTCACCTTCCGCTACCTGCTGCTGCTCGCCGTCCTGGCCCTGACCGTCGGCCCGTTCCTCTGGCAGCTGTCGACCTCCCTCAAGGGGCCCACCGAGGACATCTTCAGCTCCCCGCCGAAGTTCCTGCCGGGCGACCCGACGCTGCACAACTACGAGCGCGTCGCCGACACCATCCCCGTCTGGGACTACGCCCTCAACTCGCTGAAGGTCGCCACCGCCAACGTCGTCACCAACTGCGTCGGCGCGGCCCTCGCCGGCTACGCGCTTGCCCGGCTCCGCTACCGGGGTCGCCGCGCGGCCACCCTCGCCTTCATCCTGGCGATGCTCGTGCCCGTGGAGGGCATCATCATCGCCCAGTTCACGACCATGCGGGAGCTCGGCCTCAACAACACCCTCGTCGGCGTCGTCCTGCCCGGCTCCATCAGCGCCCTGAACGTCCTGCTGATGCGCAACGCCTTCCTCAACCTGCCGTACGAGATCGAGGAGGCCGCCTATGTCGACGGTGCCAACGTCTGGCAGCGGTTCCTTCGGGTCGCGCTGCCGTCCGTGAAGGGGACCGTCGCCGTCGTCGCGATCTTCGCGTTCATGGGCGCCTGGGACGACTTCCTGTGGCCGCTGATCGTGCTGAGCGACCCGTCCAAGTTCACCCTGACCATCGGCCTCAACTATCTGCACGGCACCTTCGCCAACGACGAACGCCTCGTCGCCGTCGGCACGATCATCGCCGTGGCACCGCTGATCGCCCTGTTCGCCTGCCTCCAGCGGTACTTCTTCCGCGGCGTCGGCGAGGGCGCGGTGAAGGGCTGAACCCCCCACCCCCCGCGTAGCAAGGACACCGCATGCCTCCTGCCGTGCGCTTCGGCGTCAACTACACCCCGAGCGAAGGGTGGTTCCACCACTGGCTCGACTTCGACCTCGACTCCGTACGCGCCGACCTCGACTCCATCGCGGCGCTGGGCCTCGACCACATCCGGGTCTTCCCGATGTGGCCGTACTTCCAGCCCAACCGCACCCTGATCCGCGAGCGGGCCGTCGCGGACCTCGTACGGCTCGTCGACGCCGCCGCCGAACGCGGCCTCGACGTCAACGTGGACGGACTGCAGGGCCACTTGAGCAGCTTCGACTTCCTGCCGGCCTGGACCCGCACATGGCACCGGCGCAACCTCTTCACGGACCTGGAGGTCATCGAGGGCCAGGCCGCCTACCTGCGCACACTGGCGGCGGCCCTGCACGGCCGCCCCAACTTCATCGGCATGACCCTCGGCAACGAGGTCAACCAGTTCTCGGCGGGCCCGCACCCCGACCCCGACCGGGCCACGGCCGAGCAGATCGACGCCTGGCTCACCCGCATGCTCGCCGCCTGCGAGGAGGGCGCCCCCGGGCGGCTGCACCTGCACGCCGAGTACGACGCCACCTGGTACCAGGACGACCAGCCGTTCACGCCGGCCCAGGCGGCCCGGCACGGCGCCGTCACCGCCGTGCACTCGTGGGTCTTCAACGGCACCGCCCAGCGCCACGGCCGCGTCTCCGTGCCCACCGAGCACCACGCCGCCTACCTCGTCGAACTGAGCAAGGCCTGGGCCGACGACCCGCACCGCCCCGTCTGGCTCCAGGAGGTCGGCGCGCCGGCGCCACTGGTCCCGGCCGAGCACGCCGCCGCCTTCACCGAGGCGACCGTCGCGAACGCCCTGGACTGCCCCGACCTGTGGGGCATCACCTGGTGGTGCTCCCACGACGTGTCCCGCGAGCTGGCCGACTTCCCCCGACTCGAATACGGCCTGGGCCTGTTGACCAACGACCGCAAGCCGAAGGACATGGCACGGGTGCTGGAGCGGGCGGCCCAGGAGCCGCGCCGCACACCCGCAACGCGCGCCACGGCGCTGATCGTCCCCGCCGACCCGGCCGCCCGCTCGCTCTGCGCGCCCGGCGGCCCCGTCTTCGACGCCTACTTCCGGCTGGTCGCCGACGGCGCCCGCCCCACCACCGTCCTCGACACGCGCGCCGCCGACCGGGACCATCTCTCCGCACGCGGCATCACCGAGGTCGTCGCTCCCGATCAGGTACTCCCCACCCCACAAGGAGGCACCCGCTCGTGAACCCCACCAGACGCACCGTCCTCATCGCCGGCGCCACGGCCGCTCTTCTGCCGTCGCTGCCCGCGCAGGCCGCCCCCAAGGCCGCCGCCCTCCAGCCGTACGCCTCCTACTGGTACCCGGACTCCCTGCCCTCCGGCACCCCGGGCCCCGGCATCACCTGGCGCGGCCTGAAGTCCTGGCGCCCCGCCGACGACCCGGACCTCGCCTTCAACGCGTCGAGCGTGCCGCTGGCCCCGCGCTTCACCCCGCACCCGGCCAACACCACGGCCCGCGCGGGTCAGGCCCGTATCCAGTCCCTGGTGTCCTTCGGGCCCACCGCGAGCAACCCTTCCCAGGGCTCGGCCACCGCCGACTACTACGCCCTGACCCACTGGGCGTACATCGACGAGCTGGTCTTCTGGGGCGGCTCGTCGGGGGAGGGGCTGATTCTCGCGCCGAACGCGCCGATCGTCGACGCCGCCCACCGGCACGGGGTGCCCGTCCTCGGGAACGTCTTCCTGCCGCCCGTCGCCTACGGCGGGCAGTTGCGGTGGACGCGGGACCTGGTGCAGAAGGACGCCGCCGGTCGGTATCCGCTGGCCGAGCGGCTGGTGGCGGTCGCGGCGGCGTACGGGTTCGACGGGTGGTTCGTGAACGCCGAGACCGGGGGCGGGGACGCCGCTCTGGGTGCCGACATGCTCGGCTTCCTGCGGGAGCTGAAGTCGCTCGCCCAGGCCCAGGTGCAGCGGGTGACCTGGTACGACTCGATGACCGTGAACGGGACCGTGAGCTGGCAGGGGGCGCTCGACGCGCAGAACGAGGCGTTCTTCCAGGCCGCCGACGACATGTTCGTCGACTTCCGGTGGACGGCGAGCAGTCTGTCCTCGTCGGGGCGGCGGGCCGAGCAACTCGGCCGGAGCCGGTACGAGTTGTGGGCGGGCGTCGACGTCGAGGCGAACGGGTGGAACTCCTCCGTGCGGTGGGACGCGATCGTGCCGACGGACAAGGCGCATGTCACGTCGGTCGGTCTCTACCGGCCCGAGTGGACGCGCAACCACCTGCCGGCGGACGGTCGGGCGCCCGGTGACTTCCACGCCGCCGACGACCGGTTCTGGACCGGACGCTCACTCGATCCGTCCGCGCCGGACGGCACGGACAGCTGGCGGGCGCCGTCCGTGTCCGTCGCCGACCGCTCGACGGTGACGTCGGTGCCGTTCGCGAGCGTGTTCAACACCGGGCACGGGCTGCGCTGGTACGAGGCGGGGGAGGTGACCTCGGACGCGCCCTGGAACCACCTCGGGCTGCAGGACCGGCTGCCGTCCCGGCGATGGGTCGTGCACACCGAGGGGCGACATCCGGCGGTGAACTTCGACTTCGCCGACGCGTGGTGTGGCGGGAGCAGTGTGCTCGTCGACGGTGAACTCGACGAACCCGTGGTGGTGGATGTGTATGCGACACGGCTGCCGTTGGGTGTTGACACGGTTGTCGAGCTGACGCACCGCGTCGACGCGGGCCGTGTGAACGTCGAGCTGGGCGTCGCCACCGCCGAACCGAGCACGCCGGGCGCGACACCGCCGTACACCTTCTTCCCTGTGGACTCGGTCAACACCTGGCAGACGTCGACCGTACGGCTCACGGGCCTCGGCGCAACCGTGCGCGCGCTCGGGGTCCGGCTCACCGCGACCGACGGCCCGGTGAGCTGGCGGCTCGGCGGGATCGCCGTACGGAACGAACCCGTCACCCCCGCCGCCCCCTCCGGTCTGCGGATCACCGCCGCCACGGGCGGCGATCTGCGCCTGGCCTGGAACGCCTCCCCGGGCGCCGTACGGCACTACACCCTGCACCGCGTCCTGCCCGACGGCACCCGGCGCTTCCTCGGCGGAACCTGCCAGCGTGCCTACTTCGTCGCCGGGCTGCGGCCCGAACAGGGCGAGACGGCCGCGCGGTTGGAACTGCGTGCCGTAGGGGAGCTGTACACAGCGTCGGCCCCCGTCACCGTGACCCACCCCTGGTAACCGTCCCCCCAGCCTTGGAGCACCCCGTATGCATGACGACCGCAGCCTGGTCGAAGCCCGCCTCAAGCGCGTCCTCGACGAGCGCGTCCGCCCCGCCGTGTACCCCGAGACCGTGCCGCTGGACGTGGCGGTGTGGCACGCGCCGGGCGAACCGGTGCCGGTCGCCGAGGGAATCGCGGCCGAACCCGAGGCCATCGAGGTGGGGGCGCGTTGGGGTGCTCCCTGGGGCACCAGCTGGTTCCGGGTCACCGGGACCGTCCCCGAGGCGTGGGCCGGGAGGACGGTGGAGGCACTCCTCGACCTCGGGTTCGACGAGAACATGCCCGGCTTCCAGTGCGAGGGCCTCGTCCACCGGCCCGACGGCAGCCCCGTGAAGGGCCTCAACCCGCGCAACCAGTGGGTGCGGATCGGCTCGCCCGTCGCGGGCGGGGAGGAGGTGCGTCTGCACATCGAGGCCGCCTCCAACCCCGTCATCCTCGACTACCACCCCTTCCTGCCCACGCAGTTGGGCGACAGGGAGACCGCGGGCAGCGAACCGCAGTACACGCTCACCCGCATGGACCTCGCCGTCTTCGACGAGACGGTGTGGCAGCTCGTCATCGACCTGGAGGTGCTCAGCGAGCTGATGGCCGAGCTGCCGGTGGAGTCGGCGCGCCGCTGGGAGATCCTGCGGGCCGTGGAGAAGGCGCTCGACGCGATCGACCTCCAGGACGTCGGCGGCACGGCGGCCCGCGCCCGTTCCCGGCTCACCGACGTCCTCGCCGCCCCCGCCGTCCCCTCCGCCCACCGCATCAGCGCCGTCGGACACGCCCACATCGACTCGGCGTGGCTGTGGCCGCTGCGGGAGACGGTGCGCAAGGTGGCCCGTACGACGTCCAACATGACCGCGCTGATCGAGGACGAGCCCGACTTCGTCTTCGCCATGTCGCAGGCCCAGCAGTGGGCGTGGGTGAAGGAACACCGGCCCGAGGTGTGGGCGCGGGTGAAGAAGGCGGTCGCGGACGGGCGGTTCGTGCCGGCCGGCGGAATGTGGGTGGAGTCGGACACCAACATGCCGGGCTCGGAGGCGATGGCCCGGCAGTTCGTGCACGGCAAGCGGTTCTTCCTCGACGAGTTCGGCATCGAGAACGACGAGGCCTGGCTGCCCGACACCTTCGGCTTCGCCGCCGGACTGCCCCAGATCATCAAGGCCGCCGGCTCCAAGTGGCTGCTGACACAGAAGATCTCCTGGTCGCAGACGAACAAGTTCCCGCACCACACCTTCCAGTGGGAGGGCATCGACGGCACCCGGATCTTCACCCACTTCCCGCCCGTCGACACCTACAACTGCTCCATGAAGGGCAGCGAGATCGCCCACGCCGCCCGCAACTTCAAGGACAAGGGCCGCGCCCGGCACTCCCTCGCCCCCACCGGCTGGGGCGACGGAGGCGGCGGCACCACCCGCGAGATGATCGCCAAGGCGGCCCGGCTGCGTGACCTGGAGGGCTCCGCCACCGTCGTCTGGGAGACCCCGGACGCCTTCTTCCGCAAGGCCGAGGCCGAATACCCCGACCCGCCCGTCTGGGTCGGCGAGCTCTACCTCGAACTCCACCGAGCCACCCTCACCAGCCAGGCGAAGACCAAGCAGGGCAACCGCCGCAGCGAACACCTGCTGCGCGAGGCCGAACTGTGGGCGGCGACGGCGGCCGTACGGGCCGGATTCCCTTACCCGTACGAGGAGTTGGACCGCGTCTGGAAGACGGTGCTGCTGCACCAGTTCCACGACATCCTGCCCGGGTCGTCGATCGCCTGGGTGCACCGGGAGGCGCGCAGGACGTACGAGCAGGTCGCCGAGGAGCTGACGGGGATCATCCGCGCCGCACAGCGGGCGCTGGTGGGGGACGGGGAGCGGATCGTGCTGTTCAACTCCGCCCCGCACGCCCGCGCCGGTGTTGCGGCGGGCGGCGTCGGAACCCCCGAGGCCCAGGGGCGGACGCGGGTGACGCCACGGCCGGGGGGCGGTCACGTCCTGGACAACGGCCTGCTGCGGGTCGAGATCGACGGGCGGGGCCTGGTGGTGTCCGTGTACGACATCGACGCCGACCGCGAGACGATCGCGCCGGGCGGTGCCGCGAATCTCCTCCAACTCCACTGCGACTTCCCGAACATGTGGGACGCCTGGGACGTCGACGAGTTCTACCGCAACACGGTCACCGACCTGACCGACGTGAAGATCGTCGACGAGAGCGGGGACGGCGTCCGGGTCGTACGGGCCTTCGGCTCGTCCCGGGTCACGCAGCGGCTCAGCCTCGCGCCGGGCGACAAGCGCCTGCTCGTCGACACGGTGGTGGACTGGCACGAGACGGAGAAGTTCCTGAAGCTCGCCTTCCCGCTGGACGTCCACGCGGAGCGGTACGCCTCGGAGACCCAGTTCGGGCACTTCCACCGGCCCACGCACACCAACACCAGCTGGGAGGCGGCCAAGTTCGAGGCCTGCAACCACCGCTTCGTGCACCTGGAGGAGCCGGGCTGGGGCGTCGCCATCGTCAACGACTCCACGTACGGCCACGACGTGACCCGCACGGTCCGCACCGACGGCGACCGCGGTACGACCACCACCGTCCGCGTCTCCCTCCTGCGCGCCCCGCGCTTCCCCGACCCCGAGACCGACCAGGGCGTCCACCGCTTCCGGCACGCCCTGGTGCCGGGCGCGGGCATCGGGGACGCGGTGCGCGAGGGCTGGCGGATCAACCTGCCCGAGCGACGGGTGAGCGGCGGCGTCGACGAGGTCGCACCGCTGGTCACCGTCGACCAGGACGCGGTCGTCGTCACCGCCGTCAAGCTGGCCGACGACGGCAGCGGAGACGTGGTGGTACGCCTCCACGAGGCGCACGGCGGTCGCGTACGGGCCACCCTGACGGCGGGATTCGAGGTCACCGACGTTGTGGCCACGGATCTGCTGGAGCGTGCGCTGCCCGAGGCGCCGGCGTACGACGGGCGTCGCCGTGTGGCGCTGCGGTTGCGGCCCTTCGAGCTGGTCACGCTGCGCCTGCGCCGGGCGGCTTAGGCCGGACGGGGACGGCGGCGCGCCGCAGCAGCGCCGGTGCGGCTTCACCGGCGCGGACGCCGACGGCATCCCCGGTCAGGTGTCCCTGGACCGGCTCGGCGACGCCCACGACTTCGACGTACGGCCGTAGGACCCGGCGCCGGAAGAACCCCGCACCGGAAGGACGCGGGTCACTCGCCGAGCTGCGCCCGCAGCCACTGCTCGACCTCGCCCACATGAGCGGCCGCCGCCGCCCGGGCCGCCTCCGGGTCGTGGGCGACCAGGGCACGGTGGATCGCGGCGTGTTCGCGCCGGGTGCGGGCGAAGGCGCCCTCCTCCTGGTAGCCCCGCCAGACGCGGGCGCGGAACGTGCGGGAGGACAGGCCCTCCAGGATCGCGGCCATCGTCTCGTTGCCGGCGGCGGCCGCGATCTCGCGGTGGAAGGCCAGGTCGTGAGCGAGGATCTCCTCGGGGTCGTCGGTGGCGTTCATCGCCGTCAGGTGCTTCTCGACCTCCGCGAGCTGGTCCGGCGTGATGCGCGCCGCCGCGAGTGCCGTCGCCGTCGACTCAAGGATGCGGCGCACCTCCAGCAGCTCCACCAGCCGCGGTCCCCGGGACAGGTCGGCGACCACCCCGAACGTCTCCAGCAGGTCGCCGGCCTCCAGCTGGGTGACGTAGATGCCCGAACCGTGCCGCGCCTCCAGCACCCCCAGCACGGTCAGCGCGCGGATCGCCTCCCGCATCGAGCTGCGGGACATGCCGAGCTGCGCCGCCAGATCGCGCTCGGTCGGCAGCCGCTGGCCGGGCTCCAGCCGCCCCTCCGCGATCATCGCCTTGATCCGCTCGATGGCGCGCTGCGTCACGGTGCCCTTCTGCGGGGCCGTCTCGTCCACGTTCACGCCGTTCCTCCTGTCACCGGTCCGCCGCAGTCTAACCAGCGAGGTGGTCCGACCAATACGGTCGCGATGAAGGAAAATCTGCCGCCGGAGGGTGTTCTCGCCTGGAAGTGGTCTGATAAATATGCGGGCAACTGCTCGAACCAGGTGCTCGAACACGCTCAACGAGGAGCCGCCAGATGCACGGCACAACAACGCGGAAGCAGGACAGGACTCGCAGAGGTGCGGCGCTGGCCGCGGTCGTCGGCGCCTCGCTCGCACTCGCCGCCTGCGGCAGCACCAAGGACACCGGCGCCGCGAGCGCGCAGGGCGGCGGGAGCGGCAAGGTCGGGGTGATCCTGCCCCTGCTCACCTCGCCGTTCTGGCAGTCGTACAACGACTACGTGCCGAAGATGGCCGACTCCGAGGGCGTCGACACGCTCAAGACGGTCAACTCCAACAGCGACCCCTCCCAGCAGATCACCGACATCAACAACCAGCTCAACCAGGGGGTGAAGGGCCTCGTCGTCGCCCCCCTGGACAGCGCCGCCATCGAGGCCGGTCTCGACCAGGCGGAGCGCAAGGGCGTGCCGGTCGTCGCCGTCGACGTGGCGCCCGACAAGGGCAAGGTCGCGATGGTGGTGCGAGCGAACAACGTGGCGTACGGCGAGAAGGCCTGCCAGTACCTCGGCGAGCAGATCCCCTCCGGCAAGGTCGTGCAGATCATGGGCGACCTGGCCTCGGTCAACGGCCGTGACCGCTCCGAGGCGTTCCGCGCCTGCGTGAAGAAGAACTTCCCGAAGCTCAAGGTCCTGGAGATACCCGCCAAGTGGGAGTCCGACGCCGCGGCCTCCAAGCTGGACACCCTCCTCAACGCCAACCCCGACATCAAGGGCATCTACCTGCAGGCCGGCGGCGTCTACCTCGCGCCGACCCTCCAGACCCTGAAGTCCAAGGGCATGCTGAAGAAGGCCGGGCAGGACGGGCACATCACGATCGTCTCCAACGACGGCATCCCCCAGGAGTTCGACGCCATCCGCAAGGGCGAGATCGACGCGACCGTCTCCCAGCCCGCCGACCTGTACGCCAAGTACGGCATGTACTACATCAAGGCGGCGATGGAGGGGAAGACCTTCCAGCCGGGCCCGACGGACCACGACTCGACCATCGTGAAGCTGCCCAGCGGCATCCTGGAGGACCAGTTGCCCGCCCCGCTGGTGACCAAGGACAACGTCGACGACCCCAAGCTCTGGGGCAACACGGTCAAATGAGTACGGCTGTGATCACACCCCTCGCCGAGGCACGGGACATCGTCAAGCGGTACGGCCCCACCACCGCCCTCGCCGACGGCCGGCTCACCGTCCTGCCCGGCGAGTCCCACGCCCTCGTCGGCCGCAACGGCGCCGGCAAGTCGACCCTGGTCAGGATCCTCACCGGCCTCCAGGCGCCCGACGAGGGCGCCGTCCGCTTCGACGGCGAACCCGCGCCCCCACTGGCCGACCGCGACGCCTGGCGCCGCAAGGTCGCCTGCGTCTACCAACACCCCACCCTCGTCCCGGAAATGACGGTTGCCGAGAATCTCTTCATCTCTGAAATACACGCTGCTGGGTCAACTCGCCTGAAGCGCAAGGTCGGCCGGGGGTCCGGGGGTTGTCCCCCGGATGGACACAGCATCAACCGGCAGCCGCTCCAGCGCGGCTTCATCAGCTGGCGCCGACTGCGTACCGAGGCCGCCGACCTCCTCGCCACCTGGGACGTGCACGTCGACCCCGAGGCCCGCACCGCAGACCTCAAGGTCGAGGACCGCCAAATGGTGGAGATCGCCCGGGCGTTGAGCTTCGGCGCCCGCTTCATCATCCTCGACGAGCCCACCGCCCAGCTCGACAACCGCGAGATCGAGCGGCTGTTCACACGGATGCGGGCGCTCCAGGCCTCCGGCGTCACCTTCCTGTTCATCTCGCACCACCTCCAGGAGGTGTACGAGGTCTGCCAGACCGTCACGGTCCTGCGCGACGCCCGCTGGATCACCACCGCCCCCGTCGCCGAACTCCCGCGCCGGGCCCTGGTGGAGGCCATGGCGGGGGAGTCCCTGGAGGCCCTCGCCGAGCAGGCCGTCGACCCCGGGGACGTCGACCACGACGCCCCCGTCCTGCTCGAAGCCCGTGGGCTCACCTCACCGGCGTACGAGAACATCGACCTCACCGTCCGCCGCGGCGAGGTCGTCGGGCTCGCCGGGATCAGTGGCAGCGGCAAGGTCGAGCTCGCCGAGTCCTTCGCGGGACTGCACACCCCGACGGGCGGAACCGCTCGACTCGGCGGCGAGCGGCTGCCGTTCGGGGACGTGCGGGCCGCGCTGAAGGCCGGCGTCGCCTGTGTGCCCCGGGACCGGCACGACCAGGGGCTCGTCGCCGGCATGACCATCGGCGACAACGCCACGATGAGCGTCCTCGACCGGCTGGGCCGCTTCGGCTTCGTCGGCACCGACCGCAGGCGCGGCTTCGCGAACGCCCTCATCGAACGCCTCGACATCCACGCCGAGGGACCCGACCAGCCCGTCTCCGACCTGTCCGGCGGCAACGCGCAGAAGGTCGTCATGGCCCGCGCCCTCGCCTCCGACCCCCGGCTGCTCGTGCTGATCAACCCCACCGCGGGCGTCGACGTGAAGTCCAAGGAGTCCCTGCTCTCGCGCATGGACAGCGCCCGCGAGGACGGCACTGCCGTACTCGTCGTCTCCGACGAACTCGACGACCTGCGCCGCTGTGACCGCGTCCTCGTCCTGTTCCACGGCCGTGTCGTCGCCGAGCACCCGGCGGGCTGGCACGACCACGAGCTGATCGCCGCCATCGAAGGAGTGGACAACCATGGCTGACACCAAGGCTCCGCCGGTGAAGCCGGTGAGCGTGCCGGACGCCCGGTCGGCGAAAGCCGTGCTGTTGCGCCGCTCCCGCGAACTCGCCCTGGTTCCGGCTCTGTTGCTGTTGCTCGTCCTCGGTTCCGTCCTGAACGACTCCTTCTTCACCGAGGCCACGCTGATCTCCATTCTGGCCTCGTCGGCGTCGCTGGCGATGGTGGTGCTGGCCGAGTCGCTGGTGCTCATCACCGGCAAGTTCGACCTGTCGCTGGAGTCGGTGGTCGGGATCGCGCCGGCGGTGGCGGCGCTGCTGGTGCTGCCGGCCGCACAGGCCGGCTGGGGCACAGAGCTCTCCGCCGGGCTCGCGCTGCTGGCCATCCCGCTGGTGGGAGCGGCCATCGGTGCCTTCAACGGCATCCTTGTGGTGAAGGTGAAGCTCAACGCGTTCATCGTCACGCTCGCCATGCTGATCGTCCTGCGCGGGCTCCTCGTCGGTGCCACGAAGGGCAAGACGCTGTTCGGTATGCCCGACGCGTTCTTCTCGCTGGCCACCACCACGTTTCTGCGCATCCCGATCTCCGTATGGGTGGCCGCCGCGGCCTTCGCCGTCGCCGGGCTGGTGCTCAAGTACCACCGTGTGGGCCGATCGTTGTACGCGATCGGGGGCAACCTGGAGGCGGCCCGCGCCGCCGGCATCCGGGTCGACCGGGTCCGGCTCGGGGTCTACGTCGTCGCCGGTGTCCTCGCCTCGATCGGGGGTCTGATGTACACCGGTTACGTCGGCGCGATCGGCGCCAACCAGGGCCAGAACATGATCTTCACCGTGTTCGCCGCCGCGGTGATCGGCGGGATCAGCCTCGACGGCGGCCGGGGCACCATGTTCGGCGCCCTGACCGGCGTACTCCTGCTGGGTGTCGTCAAGACGATGCTCACCATGGCCCAGGTGCCGTCGTTCTGGATCGACGCCATCTACGGCGGAATCATCCTGCTCGCGCTGATCCTCGCCCGCCTCACCACCGGCCGCGCCCAGGACTGACCGTCCCCTGCTCCCCACCGAAAGGTACTCCGTGTCCCCGACCCCCGCCCGCGTCACCGCGGTCGACACCTATGACATCCGTTTCCCCACCTCGCGCGAGCTCGACGGCTCCGACGCGATGAACCCGGACCCGGACTACTCGGCCGCGTACGTCGTCCTGCGCACCGATGCCGGGGACGGGCTGGAGGGTCACGGGTTCACCTTCACCATCGGGCGGGGCAACGAGGTCCAGGTCGCCGCGATCGAGGCGCTGCGCTCACATGTCGTCGGCCGGTCCGTCGACGAGCTGTGCGGCGACCCGGGGACCCTGAACCGCGACCTGATCGGCGACAGCCAGCTGCGCTGGCTCGGCCCCGAGAAGGGCGTGATGCACATGGCGATCGGCGCCGTCATGAACGCCGTGTGGGACCTGGCCGCCAAACGCGCCGACAAGCCCCTGTGGCGCCTGCTCGCCGACGCCGACCCCGAGTGGATCGTCCGTCAGATCGACTTCCGCTACCTCACCGACGCACTCACACCCGAGGAGGCACTGACGATCCTGCGCCGGGGGCGCGAAGGCGCGCGGGAGCGCATCGCCCGGCTCCTTGAGCGCGGCTACCCGGCCTACACCACCTCCGCCGGCTGGCTCGGCTACGACGACGAGAAGCTCACCCGGCTCGCCGCCGAGGCCGTCGCCGACGGCTTCCGGCAGATCAAGCTGAAGGTCGGCGCCGACCTGGAGGACGACCTACGGCGCTGCCGTGTCGCCCGCTCGGTCGTCGGCCCGGACATCCGCATGGCCATCGACGCCAACCAGCGCTGGGACGTGGCCGAGGCGATCCGCTGGACCAAGGCGCTCGCCGAGTTCGACCCGTACTGGATCGAGGAGCCCACCAGCCCCGACGACGTCCTCGGCCACGCCGCGATCCGGGAGGCCGTCGCCCCGGTGAAGGTGGCCACCGGCGAACACGTGCAGAACCGGGTCGTCTTCAAGCAGCTCCTCCAGGCCGGTGCCCTCGACGTCCTCCAGATCGACGCGGCACGCGTCGGCGGCGTCAACGAGAACCTCGCCATCCTGCTGCTCGCCGCCAAGTTCGGCGTCCCGGTCTGTCCGCACGCGGGCGGCGTCGGCCTGTGCGAACTCGTCCAGCACCTGTCGATGTACGACTACGTCGCCGTCACCGGCACCACCGACGACCGGGTCATCGAGTACGTCGACCATCTGCACGACCACTTCCTCGACCCGGTCGTGATCAGGGAAGGTCACTACACGGCACCCACCGCGCCCGGCTTCTCGGCCGCCATGCGACCCCAGTCGATCGCGCGGTACACGTTCCCGGACGGCGCCTTCTGGGCCGCCGACCTCAAGGTCACCGACGAGAAGGGGCACGCGGCATGAGCGACTTCGACGGTCTCAAGGCGCTGGTGACAGGAGGCGCCTCCGGCATCGGCCGGGCCACGGCCGAACTCCTCGCCCAGCGCGGCGCCCAGGTCGCCGTACTCGACCTGGACCCGTCGTCGGTGGAGAAGCCGCTGCTCGCCTACAGCGCCGACGTGAGCGACGACGCCTCAGTGCGCACGGCCGTGGCCGCCGCCGTCGCCGACCTCGGCGGACTCGACGTGCTGGTCAACAACGCCGGCGTCGGCGCGCAGGGCACCGTCGAGGACAACGACGACGCCGAGTGGCACCGGGTCATGGACGTCAACGTCGTCGGCATGGTCCGCGTAGCCCGCGCCGCCCTCCCGCACCTGCGGCGGTCGGCCCGCGCGGCGATCGTCAACACCTGCTCCATCGCGGCCACGGCGGGGCTCCCGCAGCGGGCGCTGTACAGCGCGACCAAGGGCGCCGTGTACTCGCTCACCCTCGCCATGGCCGCCGACCACGTCCGCGAGGGCATCCGCGTCAACTGCGTCAACCCCGGCACGGTGGACACCCCCTGGGTCGGACGACTGCTGTCCAAGGCTCCCGACCCGGCCGCCGAACGCGCCGCCCTGGAGGCCCGCCAGCCCACCGGCCGCCTCGTCCGCGCCGCCGAGGTCGCGGGCGCCGTCGCCTACCTCGCGAGCCCGCTCTCCGGCGCCACGACCGGCACCGCCCTCGCCGTCGACGGCGGCATGCAGGGACTGCGCCTGAGGCCGGTGGGCTCGTGAACCGGCTCGGCCGCACCGACGTCGAGGTCAGCCCGCTGTCCTTCGGCGGCGCCGCCCTCGGCAACCTCTACACCGAGGTCGGCGAGCAGCAGGCGTACGAGGCGGTGGACGCCGCCTGGGACGCGGGCGTCCGCTACTTCGACACGGCCCCGCACTACGGCCTCGGCCTGTCCGAACGCCGCCTGGGCGCGGCCCTGCGCGCACGCCCCCGCGACCAGTACGTGATCTCCACGAAGGTCGGCCGCCGCCTGGAGCCGGTGCCGGACCCGGCGGGCGACGACCTGGCCAACGGGTTCGCCGTCCCCGCCGACCACCGCCGCGTCTGGGACTTCAGCGCGGACGGCGTACGACGCTGCCTGGAGGGGAGTCTGGAGCGGCTCGGCCTCGACCGCGTCGACGTCGTCTATCTGCACGACCCCGACGACCACGCCGAACAAGCCTTCCGCGAGGGCTATCCGGCGCTGGAGAAGCTGCGCTCCGAGGGCCTGGTCGGCGCGATCGGCGCCGGGATGAACCAGGCCGAGATGCTCACCCGCTTCGTCACCGACACCGACGTCGACGTGGTGCTCTGCGCCGGCCGCTACACGCTGCTCGACCAGAGCGCGCTCGACGACCTGCTGCCCGTGGCCGTCGAGTGCCACACCTCCGTCGTCGTCGGCGGCGCCTTCAACTCCGGCCTCCTCGCGGACCCCAGGCCGGACGCGACGTACGACTACAGCCGTGCGCCGCGCGAGTTGCTGGACCGCGCCCTGCGCATGAAGTCCCTCGCCGAACGCCACGGCATCACCCTGCGGGCCGCCGCCCTCGCCTTCTGCGCCGCGCACCCGGCCGTCGCGAGCGTCCTCGTGGGCGCCCGCTCGGCCGACGAGGTCCGGGACTGCGCCGAGCAGTTCGCCACGGAGGTGCCGATGGCGTTCTGGCAGGAGCTGCTGGAGTCCGGCCTGCTGTCCGACAAGGAACCGTCATGAGAGTCGCCCTGCACACCAAGGTCCGCGCGGACCGCGTCACCGAGTACGAGGGCGCCCACCAGGAGGTGCCGGTCGAACTCACGGACGCCATCCGGGCCGCCGGTGCCACCTCCTGGACGATCTGGCGCAGCGGCACCGACCTCTTCCACGTCCTGGAGTGCGCGGACTACGGCCGCCTCCTCGCCGAGCTGGAGAAGCTGCCGGTCAACGTGGCCTGGCAGGCCCGCATGGCCGAACTGCTGGACGTGGTGCACGACTACTCCGGCGAGGGCGCGGACGCCGGCCTGCCCGTCGTATGGGAGCTGCCGTGACGGTCGTCGACGCCCACCACCACGTCTGGGACCTCTCGGTCCGGGACCAGGACTGGATCACCGGCCCCGAACTGGCCCCACTGCGCCGGAACTTCACGGTCGCCGACCTCGCCCACGAGGCGCGGGCCGCCGGAGTCGACCGCACGGTCCTCGTCCAGACGGTCACGGTCGCCGAGGAGACCCCGGAGTTCCTGGCCCTCGCCGCCGAGCACGACCTCGTCGCGGGCGTCGTCGGCTGGACCGACCTCACCCGCCCCGACGTCGCCGACGAACTGGCCCGGCTGCGGGAGCTGCCCGGAGGCCGGTATCTGAAGGGCATCCGCCACCAGGTCCAGGGCGAGCCCGACCCGCGGTGGCTGCTGCGGGCGGACGTACGGCGCGGGCTGGCCGCCGTGGCGGAGGCGGGGCTGGTCTACGACCTGGTCGTCCTCCCGCACCAGCTGCCGGCCTGCGTCGAGGCCGCCGCGGACCACCCCGGTCTCACCTTCGTCCTGGACCACCTGGGCAAACCTCCCATCGCCTCCGGCGAGCGGGAACCCTGGGAGACGGCGGTCCGCTCCCTGGCCGCCCTGTCCAACACCGTCTGCAAGGTCTCCGGCATGGTCACCGAGGCCGACCTCGCCTCCTGGACGGTCGCCGACCTGCGCCCGTACGCCGACGTCGTCCTGGACGCCTTCGGCCCGGAGCGGCTGATGTTCGGTTCCGACTGGCCGGTGTGCACGCTGGCGGCGTCGTACGGCCAAGTGATCGACACGGCACGTGAGCTGACGGAGAAGTCCGACCTCCGGCAGATCTTCGAGACCACCGCCGCCCGGGTCTACGACCTCTGAGCCACCCCGGCCAGCCTGGTCGGCGGCAGGTACTCCCGCACATAGGTCCGCTCCCAGCACGCCCCCGTCTCCCGCAGCTCACGCCATGTCGTGTAGCGGTACCGGAAGAGACGGGCGCGGATGTAGCGCGGCGGTGCGTCGGGCGGGAACGGGGAGCGGCGCAGCAGCTTCAGCGTGGCGCGGTCGTTCTCCAGGAGCCGCTCCACCAGCGTGCCGAACCACGACCCGGCGTACGCGGGCGACAGTGCGGCGAACCACATCAGCCAGTCCAGCCGCAGATGGTAGGGCGCGAACTGCCGCGGCCAGCGCCGGGGATCACCCGGCTTGCCCTTGAACTCGTACTCCCGCCAGTCCGAGTCCTCCCGCGGCACGTCGTCGTCGGTGCCCTCGATCACCACCTCGTACCGGATCCGGCTGACGCTGCCGAAGGCGCCGTAGGTGTTGACCAGATGGAGCGGGTCGAAGGAGCGGTTCATGATCTGGCGGCGGGAGACCATGTTGGCGACCGGATGGTAGCTCAGGAGGACGAGGAGCGCGGCGACCGCGAGGACCACGACCTCGTACCACCGTGGTGCGCCCGGTGCGGACGGCGGATCGCCCGGGAACTCGATCGCCGACAGGGCCAGCACGATGGTGATCCAGTTCAGCCAGGAGAAGTTGCCCGACAGGACCAGCCACAGCTGGGTGACGACCATCAGGGCGGCGGCGGCCGTCGCGATCGGCTGGGGAGTGAAGAGGAGGACGGGGACGACGAGTTGCGTGACGTGGTTCGCGGCCACCTCGACCCGGTGCAGCGGCCTCGGCAGATGGTGGAAGAACCAGCTCAGCGGGCCCGGCATCGGCTGGGTCTCGTGGTGGTGGTCCAGGCAGGTGAGCCTGCGCCAGCACTCGTCTCCCCGCATCTTGATCAGACCCGCGCCGAACTCGACGCGGAACAGGATCCAGCGGAGCAGGAACAGCACCACGATCGGCGGCGCCACCTCGTCGTTGCCGAGGAAGACCGCGAGGAAGCCGACCTCCAGCAGCAGCGACTCCCAGCCGAACGAGTACCAGGTCTGGCCGACGTTCACGATCGACAGGTACAGCGCCCACGGGACCAGCCACAGCAGCATGGCGGCCCACAGCGGCACGGCGTTGTCCAGCCCGGCCAGCAGCGCCCCCGACACCGCGGCGCCCGACCAGGCGCACCCGGCGAAGAAGCGGTCCGAGTAGTGGAGTTGGAACAGGCTCGGCGCGGCCCTGAAGCGCACCTGTGCGACGAAGCGCGGCACGGGCAGCATGCCGCGCTCACCCATCAGCGCCCGGAACTGGAGGGCCGCCGTCAGGAACGCGACGAGATACACGCCGGCCAGAGCCCGCTGGAAGACCAGCCGGCTCGTCCAGTAGTCCGGTGCGATGAACCACTCCACGGCCCGTCCCCTCCTCTCCTCATTGTCGCGCCACCCGACTCAGGTGACTCTCCGTATGCCACTTCTCCGCTTGCGTAACCCGAGTGAGTGAAGCAGACAATAGGGGCGAAATGCCCGAGAACCGGCGGGAGGACGTGGTGCGGACACCCACCCGAACCCTCGTCACGGCCTGCGCGCTCTCGGCGGCGCTCGTCGTCGCCGGATGCGGTGACAGCGACGAGAGGGACGTACGAGCGGACGGCGACGTCCTCCTCCAGCCCGCCGCCGACCAGGGCCCGGACCCCTTCACCGAGTCCACGGCGACCACGGCCGTCGCCCCGCCCCCGGTCACCCGGACGCCCGGGCCTGCGCGGTCGGGCCGAACCGGGCTCCGGTCCCTGTCCGGCGAGACCCCAGGCCTGTACGGCGGCACCCGGGGCACCGGCAGCTGCGACGTCCGGCGGCAGATCGACCGGCTCACCGCGGACCGGGCCAAGGGGCGCGCCTTCGCCCGGGCCGCGGGCATCTCCCGGGCGTCGATCCCCGGCTATCTGCGCGGACTCACCTCGGTGGTCCTGCGCGCCGACACCCGGGTCACCGACCACGGGTTCCGCGACGGCACGGTGACCGGCTACCAGTCCGTCCTCCAGGCCGGCACCGCCGTCCTCGTCGACCGTCACGGCGTGCCGCGCGTCCGCTGCGCCTGCGGCAACCCGCTCGCCCCGCCCGCCGACCGGCACGGCAGGGGCGGCACCAGCGGGCGGGCCTGGTCCGGATACCGGCCGGACCAGGTGATCGTGGTGGCCCCGACCGTCCAGGTGATCACCGACATCACGATCATCGACATCGCCCACCACTCCTGGATCGAACGCCCCGTAGGCCATCGCGGCCACGACCACGACCATCTCGTACGGCCCCCGAAGCCGGCACCCCCGACCCGGACCCCGGTCCCGCATCCGCACGACCCCGGCTCCGGCACCCCCAGCGCCTCGCCCGGCGAGCCGACCTCCCCGCCCGAGCCACCGACCGACTGCGCGACCTCGACGGCCGCTGCCAACCCCGCCGCCCCGGTCGACTCACCGGCCAAGACCCCGGTGAATGCGCCCGGCGACTGCCCCACCCCTACCCCCACGGCCACCGCCTCGGCGTCGTCGCTGAAGCCACCCGACGAGCCCGGCCCCGCCACCTCCCGCCCGGAACCGGAGGCCTCGCCGGTCACCCCCGACTCCCCGAACGGCTCGGACACCCGGGAGGAGACCGGCCCCGAGACCGTCCCGGACACCCCTGACACGCTCGACGGCGGCGGGCTCGTCCCCGACGCCCCGGACGACCCCGACACCCCCTCCGCCACCGACAGCATCTTCGGCAGCCCCACCGACGTCTTCGACGGCTGACCGGAGCCCGTGGAGCGGTCGTGGAACCGAGCGAAGGCAGTTCCGTCACCCCGGTCGAAGAATCCGGCAAACCCTGGCAAGGTGGCCCCATGGTTGATCGGGGAGCGAGCGCCCTGTCACTCCCGGACGACTGGCCCGCCCACCCGGATCCGATCCTGGCGCTCAACCGCATGGGCAGCTTCGACTGGGACCTGGACTCCGGCCAGTTCCACATGGACGCCCAGGCCCACGAGGTCTTCGACCTGCGCCCCGACGAATACGACGGCAACCCCGCGACCCTGGCGATCCGGGTCCCGCCGCCGGAGGCCTACCGGCTGGACGGCCTGGTCTCCAAGGCGATGAAGGACGGCAGCGAGAACTACGGCGTCTACTTCCGCATCCGCTGCCGCGACGGCACCCTGCGCTGGACCCACACGCAGGGCTACATCCGCCGCGACGAGACCGGCCGCCCGCGCCGCATCATCGGCATCGTCCGGGACGCCACCGACGAACTCGCCGAGAGCGAGGAGCGGCGCGAGCAGGCGGCCGAGGACGAGGCACGCCGCCAGCAGACCAGCGTCGTCCAGCTCACCACCGCCGCCCTCGCTCACGCCCGCACCGTCCAGGACGTCATCGACGTCCTCAAGGACACCCACGGCATCACCCACCTCGGCGCCACCAGCCTGGTCATGGGCCTGGTCGAGGCCGGCCGCATCCGGCTGGTCGCCGAGGGCCCCGCGGGCAGCTTCGTGCCCGGGACCATGGTCACCCGGATCGACGAGCAGTACCCGATGAGCGAGGTCGTACGGACTCTCGGCCCGCGCTTCATCGAGTCGCCGGAGGAGTTCGCCGAGCGCTACCCGGTCCTCTGGCCGCACATCACCGACCTGCACATCACGTCCGCCGCCTACATGCCGCTGATCGCCCAGGCCAGGCCGATCGGCGCCATCGGCCTGCTCTACAGCGACCGGCGCGGCTTCTCCGCCGAGGACCGCAATGTGCTCGTCGCCCTCGGCAGCAGCATCGCGCAGAGCCTGCAGCGGGCCATGTTCTACGAGCAGGAGAAGGACCTCGCCACCGGCCTCCAGCAGGCCATGCTGCCGCGCACCATCCCCAGCGTGCCCGGCGCCGACGTCGCCGTCCGCTACCGTTCCGGCTCCCTCGGCCGGGACATCGGCGGCGACTGGTACGACCTGATCCCGCTGCCGGGCGGCCGGGTCGGCGCGGTCATCGGCGACGTCCAGGGCCACGACACGCACGCCGCCGCCGTCATGGGCCAGCTGCGCATCGTCCTGCGCGCCTACGCCGCCGAGGGGCACACCCCGGCCACCGTGATGGCCCGCGCCTCCGTGTTCCTGCACGAGCTGGACACCGACCGCTTCGCGACCTGCCTCTACGCGGAGGCCGACCTGTCCACCGGAGTCGTCCAGGTGGTCCGGGCCGGCCACATCGACCCGCTGCTGCGGGAACCCGGCGGCGCCTGCCGACGCGTGCCCGTCGAGGGCGGGCTGCCGCTCGGCCTGTCCGCCGAGTTCGGGCGGCTCGAATACCCGGTCGGCACCATCGAACTGGACTCCGACCACACCCTGCTGCTGTGCACCGACGGCCTGGTCGAACAGCCCGGCGCCGACCTGGACGACGGCATGCAGACCCTCACCGCGCTCATCGCCACCGGCCCGAACGACGTACGGGACCTCGCGGACCGACTCATCGACGTCGCCGAGGAACGCGGCGGTGACGACGACGTGGCCCTGCTCCTGCTGCGCCGCCGCGTCCTGGACGCCCCGCAGGCCGGCGGCCGCCTCCAGCAGCACGTCGCCCCCGGCGACCCCGAAGCCCTGACCGGCGCCCGGCACATGATCCGCGCCGCCGTGCGCGCCTGGAGCGCCGGCGACCGGGCCGACGAGATCGAACTGGTCGCCGACGAGCTGATCACCAACGCCCTCATGCACACCGAGGGCTCCGCCGTGGTGACCCTGCGGGTCCTCACCGGCTCCGACCGCCGGCTGCGCGTCGAGGTCGAGGACTCCTCCAGCGCCCTGCCCCGGCGCCGTGAGGCGGGCGAGTCGGGTGTCTCCGGCCGCGGCCTGCTCCTGGTCGACCTGCTCACCGACGTGTGGGGCGTGGAGGCCCGGGGCGGCGGCAAGGCGGTGTGGTGCGAGTTCGTCGTGCCGGAGCGGAGCTGAGGCTGTCGGTGCCGGGTGGCACTCTGGACGTATGCCGGAACTCCCCGAGGTCGAAGCGCTCAAGGACTTCCTGACCGAGAACCTGGTCGGCCACGAGATCGTGCGGGTGCTGCCCGTCGCCATCAGCGTCCTCAAGACGTACGACCCGCCCGTCAGCGCCCTGGAGGGCCACGAGGTCACCGCGGTGCACCGCTACGGCAAGTTCCTCGACCTGGAGACGGCCGACGGCCCCCGTCTGGTGACCCACCTGGCGCGCGCGGGCTGGCTGCACTGGAAGGACGAACTCCCGAGCGGCATGCCCCGCCCCGGCAAGGGCCCGCTCGCGCTGCGCGTGGCTCTGGAGACCGGCGCCGGCTTCGACCTGACCGAGGCGGGCACCCAGAAGCGCCTCGCGGTGTACGTCGTCCAGGACCCGCTGCAGGTCCCCGGCATCGCCCGCCTCGGCCCGGACCCCCTCGCCGACGACTTCGACGAGGCGCGTCTGGCGGCCCTGTTGAAGGACGAGCGCCGCCAGATCAAGGGCGCCCTGCGCGACCAGAGCCTCATCGCCGGGGTCGGGAACGCCTACAGCGACGAGATCCTGCACGCGGCGAAGATGTCCCCGTTCAAGCTGGCGGCGTCCCTGACACCCGAGGAGACGGCCAGGCTGTACGAGGCCCTGCGCACGACCCTCACCGAGGCGGTCGGGCGCTCGCGCGGGGTGGCGGCCGGACGCCTCAAGGCCGAGAAGAAGAGCGGCCTGCGTGTCCACGGCCGCACCGGCGAACCCTGCCCGGTCTGCGGAGACACCGTCCGCGAGGTCTCCTTCAGCGACTCCTCGCTCCAGTACTGCCCGACCTGCCAGACGGGCGGGAAGCCGCTGGCGGACCGGAGGCTGTCGCGGTTGCTGAAGTAGCCGCACCGAGGCGTGAGCGGCCGCACCGGGGGCTCGAGCGGCCTACCGGGGCGTGAGCGTCACCAGGTGCTCCCCGCCCGCCGTGCGGACCTCGTAGCGGACGATGTCGTCGGTGTGCATCGCCGAGGCGCCCGTCATGGTGTTCTCGCCGGAGCCGTGGTCGGAGGCGTGCCAACTGGTCACGGTCTCCTCCGAGCCGTCCCGGCCGATGGCGATCAGATGACAGGGACGCTGACCCGCACCGTCCTTCACCTTCAGCTCCACCTGGCTGCCGTAGGCCTCGTTCTCGGTGGTGACCTGAGCCCACACCCCCGAGCGCGCGTCGGTCGCCTGGAGCACCTGGGCGCTCCCGTCGTCGCCGCTCGCCATCATCGCGACCCCGGGCCCGGCGAGGGCGATCACCAGCGAGGCGGCCACGGCGTACAGCGTGCGCCGGCGCCGGGCGCGATGGCGGGCCGCCACCGCGTCGAGCAGCCGGTTCAGCAGCTGCGGGCCCGGCCTGGTCATGGGGTGCACGAACTGGGGCGTCGACCGCCGGTACAGCATCAACTGGCGGGTGATGGGCCCGAACTCGGTCACGTGTGCCGCGCAGCGGGGGCACTCCATGAGGTGGTCCTCGAAGCGGAACGCCTCCGCCTCGTTCAGCACGCCGAGCGCGTACGCGGCGACGTCGCGATGCCTCTCCAGGGACCTCATGCCGAATCCTCGTGCCGTTGGGTGTGGGGTGTGTTACTCCTTGCGCCCACTGGTACGCACCAGGCAGTCGAATCACTCAAGGCCGACACCGAATCGCAACCAAGGGATTCGGAGCCGTCGGCGGCGAGGATTGGTCCGTGGCGAAAAGAACTCAGAAAAGGTGGATGGCGAGGTGCCCGAGCGGCAGCCCCAGCTGCCACGCCGGTGTCCACACCTTGGGTCCCTCGTCCTCCCCGACCAGCGCCCCGCCGCCCGGCACCGCGTTCAGGTCGGGCGCGAGCAGCTCGGTCTCCTGGAGCCAGCGCCAGGCCGCCTCGGCCAGTTCCAGGTCGGGCGCGGGCCCGCCGGACCGGACCGCCTCGGCGGCCAGACCCGCCATGCGCTCGCGCACCCAGTCCTGCCACGGCTGGTCGTAGGCCGTCAGCGACAGCCACGTCTCCAGCTGGGTGACGACGCGGATGCCGGACAGCTCGCCGTCGGTGTCGGACAGGAAGATGGTCAGCGCCAGGGCGTCGCGCCCGGCGCGGAACTCGAAGGACGTCGGCGGCATGAGATCGCCGGTCCGCAGCAGCTCGTCGGCGATGTACTCGGCGTACAACCACGCCATGGGGACGGTGAGTTCACCGCCGCCGGTGCCGTCCGTGCTCTCTTGACCTCTGTGCAGCATCCCTTCCTGCCTTCCTCCGGTGAGTGCGTCGCCCTACCCCGGGGCCTTGGGCCCTGGCCCAATCCGGAACACGGATGAGGACAGCCGATTACTCAACCGGGGTGTTCAGCAAGGCGCTTTACGGAGGTTTGACTCTCCCATTGGTTTCACCGCAGGTCGGCCGCGTATCCCGGAAGCACCCGGCGCAGGGCCCGCAGCGCGTAGTACGCGCGGGACTTCACCGTACCGGGCGGAATACCCAGGGTTTGAGCGGCTTCCGCAACACTCGCCCCTTGGAAGTACACGAGCACCAGGACTTCACGGTGCTCCGGAGTGAGTGTCTTCACAGCCTCGCGCACATCGAGCATCTCCGCGGCCCGCTCGGCGTGATCGGAGATCACCCGCGCGTTCTCCAGGACCGCGTCCCCGACCTCCGGCGGCCGCGCCTGCCGGGCCCGCCGCGCGTCGATGGCGAGCCGCCGCCCGACGGTCATCAGCCAGGGCCGTACGGAGTCGAAGTCGTCGGCGCGCAGGGCCTCGGGATGCTGCCAGGCGCGCACCAGCGTCTCCTGGACGAGGTCCTCGGCGCGCTGCCGGTCCCCGTCGCAGAGCCGGAGCAGCAGCGCGAAGAGGGGCCGGCCGTGCTCCCGCTGCAGTGCGGCGAGCTCGTGCTCGGCGGTCGTCGTCCCGTTGGTGAGGGTGGTTCCGGCCGTCATGGCCGTATGGCATCGCAGGCCGCGGTTCCGGGACAGGGCGCGCACACGGATCTGCGGCGGACGGTCGATCGCGTCGGCGAACGGTTCGACGAACGGTCCCTTCCGCATGGGCCGGTCCCAAGGGGTGCGCGCCGGACGGGCTAACGAAAGTGGCCGGATTGTTTGCGGGCGGGTAGGGCTTCGTACCTATTGATCCGTATATACGACCACAAGGGGTGAGCCGATGATCCCACGCAGTCGACTTGTGGCCCTCGCCGCGACGGCCGTTCTCGCGGCAGGCGCCGCATGCCAGGCCCACAGCCGGGAGGTTCCGGGGCAAGCGGGTCCGTCCGGCAAGGGGGCTGGTGGCTTCACGCTCGTCGCCTCCGGCGACGTCCTGCCGCACGCCTCGATCATCGAACGGGCGCGCTTCGACGCGGGCGGCACCGGATACGACTTCCGCCCCATGCTCGCCGGAGCCAGGCAGGTGGTGTCCCGCGCGGATCTGGCGCTGTGTCATATGGAGACCGTCTACGGCGAGAAGGGCCACTACACCGGCTACCCGCTCTTCAAGTCCCCGCCGGAGGTGGCCCGAGGGCTCGCCGCCACCGGCTACGACGGCTGCTCCACCGCTTCCGACCACAGCCTCGACGACGGGGCCGCCGGCATCCTGCGCACGCTGAACGCCCTCGACCGGGCGAAGGTGCGGCACGCGGGGACGGCGCGCACGGCCGACGAGGCGCGCACGGTCACCGTGCTGCGCGCCGGCCAGGCCAAGGTCGCGCACCTGGCGTACACGTACGGGGTCAGCGGCTTCCCGCTTCCGCCGGGGCAGCCCTGGGCGGTCAACATGATCGACGAGAGCAGGATCCTGGCGGACGCCCGGGCCGCCCGGAAGTCGGGCGCCGACGTGGTCGTCGTCTCGCTGCACTGGGGCACCGAATGGCAGGACAGGCCCGACGACGAACAGGTGACCCTGGCCCGCGACCTCACGGCCGCCCGCACCGACGGCCGCCCCGACATCGACCTGATCCTCGGCACCCACGCCCATGTCCCGCAGGCGTACGAGAAGGTCAACGGCACCTGGGTGGTCTACGGCATGGGCGACCAGATCGCCGGGGCGATGTACAACGACCGGGGCGTGCAGGACCCGCGCGGCAACCAGTCCACGCTGGCCCGCTTCACCTTCGCCGCGCCGGACCGCAAGGGCGGCCGCTGGGAGGTGGCGAAGGCCGAGTTCGTCCCGCAGCTGTTCGACATCGACGCCGGCCGGGTGGTCGACCTCAACCGGGCGCTCGCCAAGGGGGCCGACGTGCGCGGTGTCCGGGACCGGATCCGGGACGTCGTGCTGAGCCGGGGGGCCGGGAAGGACGGGCTCACCATGGGGGAGTAGGTCAGTCCGGGTCGACGTCGTCGAAGGTCTTCATCATCTGCTTCAGCACCCGCACGCACGCCCGGAGTTCGGCCTCGGTCAGATCGCCGCCGACCTGCCGGTTCAGGGCGTGCTCGCGGGCGAGGATCGCGGTGATGACGGCCTCGCCGTCGGCCGTGATCCGGATCAGCGAGGACCGCTGGTGCGCGGGGTTGGGGGTGGCCTCGGCCCAGCCCCTGGCCGTCGCGTCGTTGACCATGCGCTGCACGAACTGCCGGGTCAGCGTCATGACGCGGGCCATCTGGGGCACCGTCATCGGCCCGTACCGGTGGAGCAGGGTCAGGACGGAGCGCACACCGACGGACACCCCCTCGATCTCCTGGCCCTGTTCGAGCTTGCGCAGGCCGCGCCGGTAGAGCGCGCCGATCAGGTCGAACACCTCGCTCACGCGGTGGCCGAGATCGTCGGGTGGCAGCGGTGCGTCGATGTCGTTCACCCGGCCATCATGACACCTTGGTTGCCAAACTCGGCAGTAGATGACACCTTGGTTGTCATGACAGTTGCTTCGGAACTGACCCGCTTCACGTCCGCCGACGGCGATCTCGCCTACCTCGACACCGGCACCGGCGACCCCGTGGTCCTGCTCCACTCCGGGTACGTCGACCACCGGGTCTGGCGCGAACAGATACCGGTCCTCGCGGCCGACCACCGTGTGATCGCCCTGGACGTCCGCGGTCACGGGGCCTCAGCCAACGCCTCCATGCCCTTCCGCTGGGCCGACGACGTGGCCGCCCTCCTGCGCCATCTCGACGCCGGACCCGCGGTCCTCGTCGGCCTGTCCATGGGCGGGCTGATCGCCACCAACACGGTCCTGGAGTATCCGGAGCTGGTCCGCGCGGTCGTCACCTGCGGCGCCGCGACCGGGGAGTTCCAGTACACCGATCCCTGGACCCAGGTGCTCCAGGCCGAGATGGCGCGCACCCTCGCCGCGGGGGACATCGAAGGCTGGCTCGCCGCCTTCGTGCAGGTCGTACCAGGCGAACACCGGTCCCTCGACGACGTCGACCAGGACATCCTGCGCCTGGTACAGGACATGGCCCGTGGCACGCTCGCCAAGCACACACCCGGCGAGAAGGACTGGTTCGTACCCGTGACCGACACCTTCGCCCGGGCGGCGGAGATCACCGTCCCCCTGCTCACCCTCAACGGCGGCCTGGAACCCGCCGACATGCTCGCCGCCGCCGAGCGCCTCGCCACCACCGCCCGGAACGGCCGCTCCGAGATCATCAGCGGCGTCGGCCACTACCCGAACCTGGAGAAGCCGGAGATCTACAACCGGATCCTGGCCGAGTTCCTGCACACCCTCTGACGCGGGCCGGCGCGGTTCAGCCGGGTCGTCCCGGACACGGTGCAAGGGCCGGGTCCATGGCCCGGTCAGGAGCCAGAGACGTCCACGCCGAAGGCGGTCACAGCGTCATCCTCGCTAGGGAACCACCGTCACCGGCCACCGCCCCGCCTTCACCAACCGCACCGCGACCGAGCCCACGATCCGGTGGCCGGCCTGTTCCGACGCGCCCACCACCACCGCGTCGGCCTTCAGGTCGTCCGCCGCCTTCACCAGGCCGTTGTAGGGGTCGCCCTGGAAGGTGTGGAACTCCCAGCGGACGTCGAATATCCCCTTGAGCCGCTCGGTGGCGTCCCGGATCTGGGCGATCAGGCTCTCGGCGATCTCGTTGGTCGTCTCCGCGACCGGCGCCCCGAGCGCCGCGCCCGCCGTCATCACCGGCTGCACGTACACGACGGCGAGCAGCGCGCGCTGCCGTCGCGCGAGACCACCGGCGTACGCCGCCGCGCGGAGCGAGGAGTCGGAGCCGTCCACGCCGACCACGATGACCTTGGGCCCGTCCGTGCCCCGCTCGAACTGGTGCGAGTGCTGTTCCGTCACGGCACGGAGGCTATCGGAAGCCCCAGGTCCGCCTGGCGGGCAGGACGCTCGACGGGCGAGGAGGCCGCGCTCTTCCTAGAGTCGGAACATGAGTGCCACCGTGGAGGCCACCCGGGAGAAGAGCACCAAGGGCCCGATACGGTCGCCCCGGCACGGCGCCCTGAGGAGGGTGCCGGAGGGTTTCGCGACCTTCTTCGGCGCCCTCGGACTGCTCTGCGTCCTGCTGGCCCTCATCCCACCGCTGCGCACCGCGCTCCGCCCCGTCGTGCGCTTCCTCGACCAGCTCATCGTCCCGGTCAGCGCCAACCTCGCCTACGCCGTCTTCCTCTTCCTGCTCGCCGCCGCGACGGCCGCCCGCAAGAAGATCGCCTGGTGGTTGGTCGTCGTCTACCTCGGGCTGCTGATCCTGAGCGACCTGCTCGGCACGGTGTTCGGCGACTACGCGGACTCCGTCCCGTCCCTGATCGTGTGCGCCCTCGCCCTGGCCCTCCTCATCCTCGCCCGCGGGGAGTTCTACGCCGTCTCCCGTCGCGCCGCCGTCCGCCGGGCCCTCGGCGTCCTCGTCGTCGGGCTCGTCATCGGCATCCTGGTCGGCTGGGGACTCGTCGAGCTGTTCCCCGGCACCCTGCCACGGGGCCAGCGGCTGGCCTGGGCCGCCGACCGGGTCTGCGGCGGCCTCGTCTCCGGCACCACCTACGACGGACGCCCGCCCCGCCCCCTCTACTTCCTGCTCGGCCTGTTCGGCGCGCTCGCGCTCCTCAACGCCGCCACGACGCTCTTCCGCTCCCAGCGCATGGAGGCCGCCCTGCACGACGACGAGGAGGCCCGCATCCGCGCCCTCCTCAGGGCCTACGGCGGCCAGGACTCCCTCGGCTACTTCGCCACCCGCCGCGACAAGGCCGTCGTCTTCTCGCCCAGCGCAAAGGCCGCCGTCACCTACCGCGTCGAGGCCGGCGTCTGCCTCGCCAGCGGAGACCCCGTCGGCGACCGCGAGGCCTGGCCGCACGCCATCGCCGTCTGGCTGGACGCCGCCCGCCGGCACGCCTGGGTGCCCGCCGCGATGGGCGCCTCCGAGGACGGCGCCACCGCCTACGCCCGCGCCGGCCTCGGCGCCCTCCAACTCGGCGACGAGGCCATCCTCAACGTGCCGGACTTCGACCTCGACGGCCGCGACATGCGCGTGACCCGGCAGGCCGTCCACCGCGTCCGCCGCACCGGCGCCCACTGCCGTATCCGCCGCCACTCCACCCTCACCGAGACCGAGATGGAGGAAGTGATCGGCAAGGCCGACCACTGGCGCGACACCGAGACCGAACGCGGTTTCTCCATGGCCCTTGACCGCCTCGGCGACCCCGCCGACGGCGACTGCCTCCTCGTGGAGGCCCTCGGCGAGGACGGTGAACTGCTCGCCCTGCTCTCCTTCGTGCCCTGGGGCAAGGACGGCGTCTCCCTGGACCTGATGCGCCGTGACCGCTCCGCCCCCAACGGCGTCATGGAGTTCATGGTCGCCGAGCTGTGCGCGGTGGCCCCGAAGCTGGGCATCCGCCGGATCTCGCTGAACTTCGCCGTCTTCCGCTCGGTCTTCGAGGAGGGCGCCCGCATCGGCGCCGGACCCGTACTGCGGCTGTGGCGGCGGCTGCTGCTGTTCTTCTCCAAGTGGTGGCAGCTGGAGGCCCTCTACCGCTCCAACGCCAAGTACAACCCGCAGTGGTTCCCGCGCTTCATCTGCTACGGCGAGGCCGCCTCCCTCGCCCGGATCAGCCTCGCGTCGGGCATCGCCGAGGGGTTCGTCGCCGTTCCGTCGCTGCACAAGCTCCGCAGAAAGGGGCACCCGCGAGGCGGGCCACGTCCTGCCACCACCGAAGGACTGCCCTCGCTGGCGGCGCTCGGCCTCGACGGAGGGGACGAGGCCGGGGCCGCCGGGCCGGATGCGGGCCTGCCCGAGCAGGTCCGCATCCGGCACCACACCCTCGACCGGCTGCGCGCCGACGGCGTCGACCCCTACCCGGTCGGCATCCCCGCCCGCACCCACGCCCTCGCCGACGTCCGCGCGGGTGAGCGGGTCACCGTCGCCGGCCGGATCATGCTGGTCCGCGACTTCGGCGGCATCGTCTTCGCCGTCCTGCGCGACTGGTCCGGCGACCACCAGCTCGCCCTCACCCGGGCGGAGTCCGGCGCCGCCCTCGACCGCTTCACCGCCGACACCGACATCGGTGACCTCATCAGCGCCACCGGCCTGGCCGGCGTCAGCGACAAGGGCGAACCCACCGTCTTCGTCACCTCCTGGCAGCTCATCGGCAAGTGCCTGCGCCCCCTGCCCGACAAACGCCGCGGCCTCGCCGACCCCGAGGCCAAGGTCCGCATGCGCTATCTCGACCTGGTCTCCAGCCCCGCCGCCCGCGACGTGGTCCGCGCCCGCTCCACCGCCGTCCAGGCCGTACGCCAGGGCCTGCTCCAGCGCGGCTTCCTCGAGGTCGAGACACCGGTGCTCCAGCAGATCCACGGCGGCGCCAACGCCCGCCCCTTCACCACCCACATCAACGCCTACGACCTCGACCTCTATCTGCGCATCGCCCCCGAGCTGTACCTCAAGCGGCTCTGCGTCGGCGGTGTCGAGAAGGTCTTCGAGATGGGCCGCACCTTCCGCAACGAGGGCGTCGACTACAAGCACAACCCCGAGTTCACCATCCTGGAGGCCTACCAGGCGTACGCCGACTACGACGTGATGCTCCACCTCGTCCGCGAACTGATCCAGGGCGCCGCCACCGCCGCCTACGGCGCACCCGTCGCCCACCAGGACGGCAAGGAGTACGACATCTCCGGGCAGTGGCAGGTCAAGACGGTGTACGGCGCCATCTCCGAGGTCCTCGGGGAGGAGATCGACCCCGACACCGAACTGCTCCGCCTGCACCGGCACTGCGACCGCCTGGGCGTGCCGTACGTCGCCGACGACGGCCACGGCGACGTGGTCCTGGAGATGTACGAGCGCCTGGTCGAGGAGAAGACCCTCCTGCCCACCTTCTACAAGGACTTCCCCACCGACGTCTCCCCGCTCACCCGCCAGCACCGCACCGACCCCCGCCTCGCCGAACGCTGGGACCTCGTCGCCTTCGGCACCGAACTCGGCACCGCCTACTCCGAACTCACCGACCCCGTCGAACAGCGCCGCCGTCTCACCGCTCAGTCCCTGCTCGCCGCCGGCGGCGACCCCGAGGCCATGGAACTCGACGAGGACTTCCTCGACGCCCTCGAATACGCCATGCCCCCCACCGGAGGCCTCGGCATCGGCGTCGACCGCCTGGTCATGTTCCTCACCGGCCTGACCATCCGCGAGACCCTGCCGTTCCCCTTGGTACGCCGCCGCTGAAGGGGTGTCAGGGGCCTCACGGCTCGGCCGCGCGGGTGTATTCGTACCTCCGTACCGGTGTCGTACTGGTGCGTCGGTCGCTCGCCGGGCGACTGATGAGTCATGACGAAGGATCAGCTGCCCACCAGTCCGCTCACGCGACGCCGTGCGCTGCTCGCCGGCGTCGCCGCCGTCGGAGCGGCCGGCAGCGCCGGGCTGCTGGCGACGGTCACGGGCAACGGTGACGAGCCGGTCCGGGCCGCCCCTGCCGCGGGCCCGCAGGCACGTCCCGCGCTCAAGCCCTCCTCATACCGCCTCCAGCCCCTGACGGGCTACGCCCCGCCCCGGGCCGCGCCCCGCCCCACCCTCGTACGGCGCGAACCCCTGCTGCGGGTGCCCGGCCGCGGCCGCACCATGGTGCTCACCTTCGACGACGGACCCGACCCGCGCTACACGCCGTACATCCTGGACACCCTGCGCGAGTACGACGTCCGCGCGATGTTCTTCGTGTGCGGCGAGATGGTCGTCGACAACAAGGACCTGCTGGCCCGGATGGCCGAGGAGGGCCACGTCGTCGGTAACCACACCTGGTCCCATCCGCTGCTCACCCGTCTCGGCCACGCCCGGATCCGCAAGGAGATGGAACGCACCAGCGACGTCATCGAGGCAAGCTACGGCGAACGCCCCGTCTGGTTCCGCGCCCCCTACGGCGCCTGGAACCGAGCCACCTTCCGGATCGGCGCCGAACTCGGCATGGAGCCGCTCGCCTGGACCGTCGACACCCTCGACTGGACCGCCCCCGGCACCCGCACCATCGTCGACCGGGTGGAGAACGGCGCCGCCCCCGGCGTCGTGATCCTCTCGCACGACGCCGGGGGCGACCGCTCGCAGAGCGTCCGGGCCCTGCGCACCTATCTGCCGCAACTGCTGGACGCCGGATATCACGTCACGGTCCCCGCACGGCGTTACCGGTGACGGCTCCCGCCCGCCCGGCCGAGCACCCTCAGCGGACCTCGACCAGGCTGGCGAAAGCGACGACGTTCCCGTCATAACCACCCTGTTTGGTGAAACCGCCCCCGCAGGTGATGACCCGCAGTTCCGCGCTTCCCTTCGAGGCGTACACCCGGTCACCGGGGAAGTTGTTCTTCTCGAACACCTCGATGCCGTAGATCTCGAAAACGGCCGTCTTTCCGTCCTTGCGGGCGATCTCGACGCGATTTCCCTTCTGCAGGCCGCCGAGCCCGTAGAACACGGCGGGGCCCTGGGTGTTGTCGACATGGCCGACCACCACCGCCGTGCCCTTCTCGCCCGGAGAGACGGAACCCGTGAACCAGCCCGCCAGATTGGGGTCCTCCGGCGGCGGCGCCCCGACCCAGCCGTCCACGTCCAGGCCGACCGGGATGACCGGGGCGTCCACCTGGATCCCGGGAATCCTGACCCGCTCCGGCAGCGCGTACGACAGCGGCTGCACGGCACCGGCGAAGAGCCCGCCGGACACCCTGCGGTCCGGGGCGGCCGCCGAGGCGGGCTGCGGCGGCCCCTCGTCGAATTCGCCCGAGCCATTGCGGACGAGCGCGAGACCGGTCAGCAGGACCAGCGCTATCACACCCCAAGGCGCACGCTTCTTCCGGCGCTCCTCCTCTTCGGCCAGCTCGGCCAGCTCAGCCTCGGACGCAGACATATCGCGCATACGTGAACGCTAAGTCCCACGCGCGCAACCGGCGACGGCACAGATACGAACGGGTGGCCCGCCCCCTTTCGGTGCGCCATCCGAGTTGCCACCGGCAGGAAAATTCTGACGGTCCGTGACCTGCGGCAATTCCGATTGTGGGGTGATCGGTCGGCGTGTCCTCTCACCAGGACGGACCATTGCCGAAATGCGACCTCGGGCAGGGCATCTGAGGGTCTTTCTGGGAGGCGCTTTCTCGCCGATCGACCGGGGACGGTTCCCGGGGCGTCTTCCGCGGAGGATCACATGCGTACTACACGTGCCATGGCGGCCGCTGCCACCGCGGTAGCCGCTCTCAGCCTCGCCGCCCCCGCGGCCGTCGCCCGCGACGGCATGCCCGTCGGCCCGAGCAACATCGTCGCCATGCCCAGCGCCATCGCCCGCGGCGGCCAGCTCACCATCACCGTCGACAACTGCCCGCGGGGCGGCACCGCCACCTCGGACGCCTTCCGGCCCACCCGCCTGAACCCCGTCCACGGCAGCAACACCGCGCGGGGCACCGCGACGGTCAACAGGAACGCGCGGCCGGGCCCGCACAGCATCACGGTCGTCTGCGACTCCAGGAGCCTGACCAACCCGGCCGCCTTCAGCGTCATCGGCGGCGTCCAGGGCGGTCTCGGCGGCAGCAGCTCCACCGGGGCGACGCCGACCGACATGGCCATCGGAGGCGGGCTCATCGCCGTCGCCATCGTCGGTGGCGGCGTGTTCTGGATGCGCCGCCGCGCGGAGAAGCGGGCCTGACGCGGCGCCCGTCGCCGGCGGATCCGCCGCGGACAGCCCCCCCGCACAGCCCTCTCGCACGAACTCGGGCCTTCGCCCCGGCCCCCTCCTGGGGATCCGGGGCGAAGACCTGAGCGAAGGCGGGAGCGGTGGGACGGGCGGCGGTGTCAGGCGCCGTCCTCGTCGGTGCGGCGCCGGGAGAGGTGGTACGCCGTCCCCAGGGCGCCCGTGACGAGCGCGGCGCCCAGACCGAGTTCCTTGAGGTTCAGCCCGGCGAAGCTGCCGCCCCCGCCGGCGTGCACGCCCTTGTGCGGATGATCGGGACGCACCGGGGCGGGCCGGCCGCCGGCGATCGTGAGGTCGACGCTCTGCCAGAACGTGCCGCAGTAGAACGACACCTCGTACACGGCACCAGACCTCGCGTCCCGGTCGACCGTGGTCCTGGCCGTCGTCCGCCCCCGGGGAATGGTGACCGTGTCGAAGACCGCCGACGCCACGGTCACGCTCTGCTCGCAGCCGCTCGCGTGCAGCGTGACCCGCCCGCCGGGCGCGACGGTGGCGGGCAGAACTCTGGCCCAGAAACCCGAGTCGTCCTCGTACGCCCGGGCGGCCGGGGCGGTCAGTGCGGTCAGGGCGAGGGCGGTGGCACCCAGCAGTGCCGCCGAAGTGACGCGTATCGCGCGCATGGTGGTTCCTCCGGGTTCCCCGAGGAGCAGCCGCGGACCTCTTCCGCTTGCGACGGAAATGCACCTCGATGGACGAAACGCTAGGAAGGTGCGTCCACCTGCGCGATTGCTGTCGTACGAATGGGTCAACCGTGTGGGCCGCTCAGGGGACGGTGTCTCCCGGGGGCCCACACGGTTGACGGGCGGTCAGCCCTTGATGTGCGGGAAGAGTTCCAGGAACGGTTCGGCCGATGCCGTCACGCCCCGGCTGTAGGGCGCGTCGAAGTCCCAGATCAGGAAGAGCAGGAAGGCGATCAGCGCGGAGAACAGCCCGGCCAGGACCAGCTCACGGGGTGTGCGCCGGATCTGGAGGGCGAAGATCATCCCGATGGTGACGACGCCGCCCGCGATGAGCCCGAACCACACCACGCCCGGCATGGTCTCCCCGGTCGAGTTCGCCCTGGCGTTGCGCGCCTGGTCGGCGGCGGTCACCTGGTCCAGCAGCGGCTGGTAGGCCTGTGCCTCGAAGTCCGTCCCGGGCTCGTAGTCGGTGACGTCCTCCCGGATGCGCTGGAAAAGTTGGGAGCCGCGCTCGGTCATCCGGCCGTCGTCCGCCATCGCCTTCCACTCGGTGTTGACGACGTGTCCGACATAGGCGTTGACATCCTCCCGAATGCGGTCGCGGATGTCGGCGGGATAGACCCGGACCCGCTCCGAGACCTCGTGCAGCGCGACGGCCTCGGCCTGGACGTGGTCCTGGGCGGCGCTGCGGCCCTCCCAGACGCCGGCGATGGCCAGACCCAGGACGATGGCGTAGACCACGCCGATCCACATCGTCATGTACTCGATGACGTCCGGGGTCTCGGAGGGATCCTCGTCCTCGGGAGCCGTGCGGTGCCGCAGGAGGGTGATGATGACCACCACGGCACAGGCGGCCAGCATCGCGAGGGTGAGAACAAGCCATTCCGGCAAGAGAAGCCTCCAGGGTCAGCGGGGTCAGCGCGGCCGCAGCGCGGCCACGGCGGCGATGGCGGGCGCCGCGATGAGCAGGACGAAGGTGAGGGGCGACGGGGCGTCACGGGCCGGCCGCCGGTGCTGACCGGCGCGGTAGGGCGGGTAGTGCACCGGCGTCACGGACGGACTCGGGGTGGGCCTGACCGACGGCTTCGGAGTGGGTGTCGGAGGTACCGGCCGCGGACGGGGCGGCGCGGGGCGCGGGGCCGGGGGCGCCTGGGTCGTCGGCGGTGGGGGCGGCGGGGGTGGCGGTGGCTCGGGTTCCGGGGTGGGCGTGGGCTTCGGAGGGGGCGTCGGGGTGGGATCCGGCGAGGGCGACGGCGTGGGCGTGGGGGTGGGGGTCGGCGTGGGCGTCGGGGTCGGTGTGGGGGTCGGTGTCGGGCAGTGCGGGGGAGTCGGCCAGGTGAGGCTCCCGACGACCGCGACCGCCCTCGCGCCGTCCGGTCCGGTGTCGGCGTACGCGCAGACCGTGGCCTCCGCCACGGAGGCCGGTGCCGACACCAGGAGCCAGGTCAGCGTCAGCACCGTCAATACCCTTGAGGTCAGGGTGGATTGGGTCGGTTCGAGTCCATGCACGACGAAGATCCTGAGCCAGTGCGCGCTTTCACACGCCGGAGAGTGAGGGGATTGCCCCGAACGGGCGACGTATGCCCCACGAAAGGTTTGATCAGGGGCGGACGCGTAACCGCTGAGGCGCACGGATGTGTGACACGGCGCGACAGCCGGGGCGGGTGAGGCGCCGGGGTTCACAGGTGCGATGCGGGCGGTGTCACAGGTTCCGGAAAGAAATTCGTGCGCCGGTTGAACACCGGCATGGCTCTCGTGCGTACCTCTTGTCGTGCGGCGGCGCAGCAGGGCGCTGCAACACCCTTGTGAGTATGGGGAGTTGACGATGAAGACCTCGTGGCGGAGCGCCTCGCTCGTGGTGAGCGCCGTGGCGGTGGCGGCGCTGACGACGGCATGCGGCTCGGAGACCGCCCCGCCGGCGAGCAGCCAGAACGTGGGTGCCACGGCCGCGGCCGGGGACTACGGAACCGCCGGCACCGGCCTGGGCAACGGATCCGGTTACGACGCCGGCGCGGCGGGCCAGGAGGCCGCCACGCAGTCGAGCTCGGCCGGTGAGCTCGCCGTCTCCACCAACCAGGAACTCGGCAAGGTGCTGACCGACAGTGCCGGTCTGACGCTCTACCGCTTCGACAAGGACACCGTGGAGCCGCCGAAGTCGAACTGCGACGGCGACTGCGCCAAGAAGTGGCCGCCGGTCCCCGCGGACGACGCCACGGCCGGGGCCGGCATCGACAAGGCGCTGCTCGGCTCGGTCACCCGCTCCGACGGCACCAAGCAGCTGACCGTCGACGGCTGGCCGGCGTACCGCTATGCGAAGGACGTCAACGCGGGCGACGTCAACGGCCAGGGTGTCGGCGGCACTTGGTACGCGCTCGCCCCCGACGGCAAGAAGGCGCAGGGCGGCGCGGAGGGCGGAGCCGAGGCGGGCGACCTGCCCGGTCTGTCCACCCGCAAGGACGCCAAGCTCGGCGAGATCGTCATCGACAAGAACGGCCACACGGTCTACCGCTTCATGAAGGACTCGCCCTGGCCGATGAAGACGGCGTGCACCGGCGAGTGCCTGGAGAAGTGGCCGGTCATCGCGCCGGTCGACGCCAAGGACACCGAGGACATCGACCTGAAGGGCTCCGGCCCCAGGGGTCAGGGCTACGTGGTCTTCGACCGGCCCGACGGGATCAAGCAGCAGACCATCGACTGCGTGCCGATCTACACCTTCGCCGGTGACAAGAAGCCCGGCGACACCAACGGTCAGGGCGTCGGCGGCACTTGGTTCGCCATCCGCCCCGACGGCAAGCCGGTCGGCGCGTCGGAACAGTAGAGATCACACCTCCCCAGGGTTGATCGCCTCACCAGTCGAACACGCACGGACCGCGGAGGGAGGGACGAGGACAGCGAGAGTGCCGGACGAACGGCCGGCGCGCCGACCCACCGGTCCGCCCCCGCGGCTCCACGCGCGGGGGCGGACCGGTCTGCCGTGATTCACCGTGGTTCTCCGCCCTCTTTCACCATGGTTCGCAACTCTGTGGAATGCTTCGCATGCTTTCGTGAAGAGTGCGTGGGGCGTCCGTGCGGCACGTGCCACAGGCAGTGACCGGGAACGGATGGTCAATTTCCGTTTCCGCTCGCTCCTTTGGCAGGCGATCAGTAGCCTCAGCTCGAACACCGGATCGCCTACGCCATGGAGAGACAGATGGAGCGTCCCGCCTGGGCCCCTCGGAGCATCGACATCTCGGTGCCCAGCGTCTCGCGGATCTACGACTACTACCTGGGCGGTTCGCACAACTTCGAGGTCGACCGGGAAGCCGGCCGCAAGGCCATGGAGTTCATGCCGGGACTCCCCAAGATCATGCAGGCGAACCGGGCGTTCATGCGCCGCGCGGTGCGCTTCGCGCTCGACGAGGGCATCACCCAGTTCCTGGACATCGGCTCCGGCATCCCGACCTTCGGCAACGTCCACGAGGTGGCCCAGGCGGCCAGCCCCGACGCCCGAGTGGTGTACGTCGACCACGACCCGGTCGCGGTCGCGCACAGCCAGGCGGTCCTCGCCGGCAACGAGAGCGCGGACATCGTCGCCGCGGACCTGCGCAAGCCCCGGGAGATCCTGACCAGTCCCCAGGTCGAGCGCCTCATCGACCTGAACCGGCCGGTGGCGTTGCTGCTCGTTGCGATACTGCACTTCGTGGAGGACGAGGACGACCCGTACGACGTGGTGGCCCAGCTGCGCGACGAACTCGCGCCCGGCAGCCTGCTGGTGCTCACGCATGCCTCGTACGAGGGAATCCCGCTGCCCGAGGAGCGGGCCAAGGGCACGGTCGACGTGTACAAGGACATCCGCAACCCGCTGATCATGCGCTCGCGCGACACCATCGCGCGGTTCTTCGAGGGGTACGACATGGTGGAACCCGGACTGGTGCCGATGCCGCTCTGGCGGCCGGACACCGCACCGGAGGACGACGATCCGTGGGCCTTCTCCGGGTTCGCCGGCGTGGGGCGTACGGCGTGAGCGCGGGGCCGGACGGGCCGGAGGACAGACTGCGCCGGTTCGCGACGATCTGGAGCCGGGCGGTCTTCCCGGTCACCTCGACGTCGTCGACCCGGCCGGAGTTCGAGGAGCAACTGCTCCCGCTGGCCCGGCGGTTGAGCGAGGCACTCAGGTCCAGGACCTTCGACGCGGACGAGGGCAAGGCGGTCGGCGCCGCCCTCGTCACCGCGCACTGCACCGACCCCGAGGCGCTCAGCCGCTCACTGGACTGCGTGGACGCCTACCTCGTGCTGTACTGCGGCACCGACGGCGACCAGGAGGACCAGCGGGCCCGCTCCGCCCGCCTCCAGCACGCCATGGCCGCCGGGTTCGCCCAGGCGCTGCGCGAACGGACGCTGGCCGAGCAGGAGGCGATCTCCGCGGCCGCCCTCAAGGCCCAGGGCGTGGTGGCCCAGGCCCTGCACGCCACCGAGGCCCGCTTCCGCGCGGTCTTCGAGGGCGCGGCCATAGGCATCGGAATCGCCGACCTGGAGGGCAACGTCCTGCAGGTCAACGGCGCCTTGCTCAGGATGTTCGGCGTCTCCGAGCAGACCATGCACGGTCGCAACGTCATGCAGTGGACCCATCCCGAGGACGCGCCGCAGACCTGGAAGCTCTACGAGGAACTCGTACGCGGCGAGCGCGAGCACTACCACGTCGAGAAGGCGTTCTCCCGCCCGGACGGCACGGTCCTGTGGACCAACCTCACGGTCTCCCTGCTGCGTGACCCCGACGGCAACCCGCAGTACCAGCTGGCCCTCATGGAGGACACCACCGAGCGCCGCCTGCTCAATCTGCGGCTGCGCTACGAGGCCACCCACGACGCGCTCACCGGCCTGCCCAACCGCACCTTCTTCTTCGAGCGCCTGGAGAAGGCACTGGGCGCCGGGGAAGGCCAGCGGTTCGGCCTGTGCTACCTCGACCTGGACGGCTTCAAGACCGTCAACGACAGCCTCGGCCACGCGGCCGGCGACCGGCTGCTCGTCGAGGTCGCCGACCGCCTCCAGTCTTGCGCCACCGCGCCCGGCGAGATGGTCGCGCGGCTCGGCGGCGACGAGTTCGTGGCGCTGACCACCGGCCCCGACACCGAGCGCGAGGTCGACGAGCTCGCCGCCCGCATCATGAACGCCCTGATCGCCCCGATCAGCGTCGACGGCCGGGAGCTGACCGTGCGCGGCAGCATCGGCATCGTCGAGGGCCCGGCCGGGGAGCGCAGCCCGGCGGAGGTGCTGCGCAGCGCCGACATCACCATGTACCGGGCCAAGTCCGCGGGCGGCAACCGCTTCGAGCTCGCCGACCCGGAGGCCGACGCCCGCGCCATCACCCGGCACGGACTGACCACGGCGCTGCCGATGGCCCTGGAGCGGGGCGAGTTCTTCATCGAGTACCAGCCGCTGGTCCACCTCGGAGACGGCAGCGTGCGCGGCGCGGAGGCCCTGGTGCGCTGGCTGCATCCGCAGCACGGCATCCTCGGCCCGGACCGGTTCATCCCGCTCGCCGAGCACACCGGACTCATCGTGCCGCTCGGCCGCTGGGTCCTGGAGCAGTCGGTGCGTCAGGCCCGCGAGTGGCGCGAACGCCTGGACGACGCCGGGCCGCTGCGCATCAACGTCAACCTGTCGCCCTGCCAGCTCACCCACCCCGGGCTGGTCCAGGACACGGTGGACATCCTGGAGCGCGCGGGCGTGGCACCCGACGCCCTCTGCCTGGAGGTCACCGAGTCGGCGTTGATCGGCGCCGACGACGATCTGCTCAAGCCCCTGCGGCGGCTCGCCGAGATGGGCGTCGACATCGCCCTGGACGACTTCGGCACCGGCTACTCCAACCTCGCCAACCTGCGCCGGCTGCCGGTGAGCATCCTCAAGCTGGACCGCTCCTTCACCCAGAGCATGCAGCAGTTCCCCGCCGACCCCGTCGACCTCAAGATCGTCGAGGGGATCGTCTCCCTCGCCCACGGTCTGGACCTCACGGTCACGGTGGAGGGCGTGGAGACCGGAGCCCAGGCCGAGCAGCTGCGGATCCTGGGCTGCGACACGGCCCAGGGCTGGTACTACGCCCGCCCGGGCCCGCCGGACCGGCTGCACCAGCTGGCGCTGGTGGACGCGACGGGCTGAACCGGGGCCGCACGGGACGGGGCCGCTCCCGCGGCCCCGCGCAGGACCGGGGCGGGCCACCGTCCGTCCCCCGTGCGGCCCGCGTACGGTCGGGGAACACTGAGGGCCCGAAGACTCGAAGGCACCGGACACCCCGGAGCCCCGCCTCACCCCCTGGAGCCCGTGATGCGTGCTGCCGTCGCCACCGGCGCGAACCTTCCGCTCGCCCTGGACACGCTCGACGTCCCCCAGCCGGCCGCCGGCGAGGTGCTGGTCAAGGTGACCGCGTGCGGCGTCTGCTTCTCCGACCTGAACCTCCTGCGCGGCCACTACCCGTTCGCCCGCTACCCCGTCGTCCCCGGCCATGAGATCACCGGCGTGGTGACCGCCGTCGGCGACGGCGTAACCTGGCCCGAGGTCGGCACCGTGGTGGGCGCCCAGTTCCTGTACGACTCCTGCGGGCACTGCGACTACTGCGTGCGCGGCGACCAGATCCTGTGCCCGCGCAAGCGCGTCACCGGCATCGTCGCCGACGGCGGATACGCCGAGTACGTGCTGCTCAAGGCCGACTTCGTCACCCCGTTGCCGGAGGGCCTCGACCCCGTGGCCGCGGCTCCGTTGATGTGCGCCGGCCTCACCGCCTTCAACGGCCTGCGGCAGGGCGGCGCCGAGGCAGGTTCCCGGGTCGCCGTCGTCGGCCTGGGCGGAGTGGGCGCGCTGGCGGTGCGCTACGCCGTCGCGATGGGCGCCCGCGTTGCCGTCGTGGGCCGCTCCCGGCGCGGCGAGGACCAGGCCAAGGCGATGGGCGCCGAACTGTTCGTCGCCACCGACGAGTCCGACCCGGCCGACGTGCTCAGGGCCTGGGACGGCGGCGCCGACCTGGTGCTGAACGCCGCCCCCTCCACCGCCGCGGCCACCGCCACCCTGGGCGGCATCGCCCCCGACGGCACGCTCCTGCTGCTCGGCTACGGCTCCGAGCCGCTCACGCTGCCCACCCAGCCCATGATCCTCAACCGTCTGCACGTGGCCGCGTCCCCGTCCGGCTCCCCGCACGACCTGCGCGACACCCTCGCCTTCTCGGCGGCCCACGGAATCCTGCCCGAGGTCACGCCGATCACCCTCGACCAGGCCCCGGCGGTCCTCGACGCGATGGCCGACGGCTCCGCACGCGGCCGCAGCGTGATCACCTTCGCCTGACGTGCCGTGCCGGGCCGGCCTGTGCGGGGGCTCATGAGCGTCTCACCGCTCCAGCAGCATCCGCTGCAACTCCCGTGCGGCCCGGGGCGGCGCCACGTCGCTGCGGTGGGCCAGCGCGATCGTACGGTGCAGGCCGGGCCGGGCCAGCGGGGTGACCCGTAGCCCCCGCCCCGACCGGGCCGCCACCATGCGCGGGACGACGGCCACCCCGAGCCCCGCCCGCACGAACCCCAGCACCGCGTCCATCTCGCCGCCCTCGACCGCGAAGTCCGGTTCGAAGCCCTCGGCGCGGCAGGCGGCCACGGTCAGCTCGCGCAGGTCGTAGCCGTGCCGGAACATCACCAGGCGTTCGCCCTCCAGGTCGGCGATGCGCACGGTGCGCCGGCCGCCGCCCGGGCGGGGCGCCTCCGGCGAGGAGACGACCACCAGGTCCTCGCGGAGCAGTTCCACGGTGGTCAGCGCGGGGGAGGGGGTCGGCAGGGGCAGGACGACCAGGGCCAGGTCGAGGGCGCCGCGGGCGAGCTCCCGCACCAGGTCGTGCGAGCCGCCCTCCTCGATCAACAGCTGGATACCGGGATAGCGGTCGTGGAAGGCCCGCAGCACGTCCGGGAGCAGGCCCGTGCACACGCTCGGGGTCGCGCCCAGCCGGACCCGGCCCCGGCGCAGCTGCACCAGTTCCTGCACCTCGTGCCGTGCGGTGTCCGCGTCGGCCAGGATGCGCCGGGCAAGCGGCAGCAGGGCCTCCCCGGCGTCCGTCAGCGTGATGTTGCCGCGCGCCCGCAGGAACAGGTCCGCGCCCAACTCCCGCTCCAGCGCCTTGATCTGCTGCGACAGCGAGGGCTGCGCGACATGCACCAGGTCGGCCGCCCGGGTGAAGTGCCGGGTCTCGGCGACCGCCACGAAGTACTGGAGCTGCTGGAACTGCATACGGCCAGCATAGGACCTGCATAGGGACAGCCTATGGAAACGAGCTGGACCATGTCTTGGACCGATGAGGCCGGGCGGCCGTAGCGTCCTGTTCCATGGCTCTGGCAACGCGGACGGACCGACGGACGTCCATGGCACGCACGGTGTGGGACTCCACCGTCGGCAAGAAGACCGTGATGGCGGTCAGCGGGCTGATCATGCTGCTGTACCTGGTCGTCCACATGATCGGAAACCTGAAGATCTTCTTCGGGGCGGGCGAGTTCAACCACTACGCGCACTGGCTGCGCACCGTCGGCGAGCCGTTCATGCACTACGAGTGGACGCTCTGGCTCGTGCGGATCGTGCTGGTCGTCGCGGTCGTCGCGCACGCCACCTCCGCGTACCAGCTCAGTCGCCGCGACATCCGGGCGCGCCCCAGCAAGTACGTGCACAAGAAGCCGCGGGCCTCCTACGCCACGCGCACCATGCGCTGGGGCGGCATCATCCTCGGCCTGTTCATCGTCTGGCACGTCCTGGACCTGACGACCGGCACCGTGCACCCCGGCGGCTTCCAGGAGGGCCGGCCCTACCAGAACGTCGTGGACACCTTCTCCACCTGGTACGGCAACACCATCTACATCGTCGCGATGCTCGCGCTCGGCCTGCACATCCGGCACGGCTTCTGGAGCGCCGCCCAGACCCTCGGCGCCGGCAACCGCACCCGCGACCGCGCCCTGAAGACCACGGCCGACGTCCTCGCGCTGCTGCTCACGGTCGGTTTCATCGCCGTACCCGTGGGCGTCATGACCGGATTGGTGAGCTGACATGTCTACCTACGCCGAGTACACGACCGGCGAACCGGTCGCCGACGCCAAAGCCCCCGCCGGCCCGGTCAACGAGCGCTGGGACAAGCGCCGTTTCGAGGCCAAGCTGGTCAACCCCGCCAACCGGCGCAAGCACACGGTGATCGTGGTGGGGACCGGGCTGGCCGGCGGCTCCGCGGGTGCCACCCTCGCCGAACAGGGCTACCACGTCGTCCAGTTCTGCTACCAGGACTCCCCCCGCCGTGCCCACTCCATCGCCGCGCAGGGCGGCATCAACGCGGCGAAGAACTACCGCAACGACGGCGACTCCGTGCACCGCCTGTTCTACGACACCGTCAAGGGCGGCGACTTCCGCGCCCGGGAGTCCAACGTCCACCGGCTCGCGCAGATCTCCGTCGAGATCATCGACCAGTGCGTGGCGCAGGGCGTGCCCTTCGCCCGCGAGTACGGCGGACTGCTCGACACCCGGTCCTTCGGCGGCGTCCAGGTCTCCCGGACGTTCTACGCCCGCGGCCAGACGGGACAGCAGCTGCTGCTCGGCGCCTACCAGGCGCTCAGCAGGCAGATCGCCGCCGGGAACATCGAGATGCACCCGCGTACCGAGATGCTCGACCTGATCGTCGTCGACGGGCGGGCGCGCGGGATCGTGGCCCGGGACCTCGTTACCGGCAGGATCGACACGTACTTCGCGGACGCGGTGGTGCTGGCCTCCGGCGGCTACGGCAACGTCTTCTACCTGTCGACGAACGCCATGAACTCCAACGCCACGGCCGTCTGGCGGGCCCACCGCCGCGGCGCCTACTTCGCCAACCCCTGCTTCACCCAGATCCACCCCACCTGCATCCCGCGCACCGGCGACCACCAGTCCAAGCTGACGCTGATGAGCGAGTCGCTGCGCAACGACGGCCGGATCTGGGTGCCGAAGGCCCGGGGCGACGACCGGCCCGCCAACAAGATCCCCGAGGACGAGCGCGACTACTACCTGGAGCGCATCTACCCCTCCTTCGGCAACCTGGTCCCGCGCGACATCGCCTCCCGCGCCGCGAAGAACGTCTGCGACGAGGGCAGGGGAGTGGGCCCCGGCGGACAGGGCGTCTACCTCGACTTCGCCGACGCCATCAAGCGCATGGGCCGGGGGGCCGTCGAGGCCAAGTACGGCAACCTCTTCGACATGTACCAGCGGATCACCGACGAGGATCCGTACGAGGTGCCGATGCGGATCTACCCGGCCGTGCACTACACCATGGGCGGACTGTGGGTCGACTACGACCTGCAGACCACCATCCCGGGCCTGTTCGCGATCGGCGAGGCCAACTTCTCCGACCACGGGGCGAACCGGCTGGGCGCGTCGGCCCTGATGCAGGGCCTGGCCGACGGCTACTTCGTGCTGCCGGCCACCATCAACGACTACCTCGCCCGCAACCCGCACCACGAGCGGGTCACCGCCGAACACCCCGTCGTACAGGAGGTGCTGGCGGAGACCGAGGACCGGCTCAACCTGCTGCTGTCCGTCGACGGCGACCGCACCCCGGACTCCTTCCACCGCGAGGTCGGCGAACTGATGTGGGAGTTCTGCGGCATGGCCCGCACGGACTCCGGTCTGCGCAAGGCGCTGGAGCGCATCCCGCAGATCCGCGAGGAGTTCTGGCGGCGCATCAAGGTCCCCGGTGTCGGCGAGGAGTTCAACCAGTCACTGGAGAAGGCCAACCGCGTCGTCGACTACCTGGAGCTCGCCGAGCTCATGTGTCTGGACGCCCTGCACCGCGCGGAGTCCTGCGGCGGCCACTTCCGTGAGGAGTCGCAGACACCGGACGGCGAGGCGGCCCGCAAGGACGACGAGTTCGCCTACGCGGCGGCCTGGGAGTTCACCGACACCGGGGCCGCTCCGGTCCTGCACAAGGAAGACCTCGTCTTCGAGTACGTCCACCCCACCCAGCGGAGCTACGCATGAAGCTCACCCTGCGCGTCTGGCGGCAGAAGAACGCCGACGCCGAAGGCGCCATGTCCACGTACGAGGTGGACGGCATCTCCTCCGACATGTCGTTCCTGGAGATGCTCGACACCCTCAACGAGGAGCTCATCCTCCGCGGTGAGGACCCCGTCGCGTTCGACCACGACTGCCGTGAGGGCATCTGTGGTGCGTGCTCGCTCGTGATCAACGGCGATGCGCACGGGCCGGAGCGGACGACCACCTGTCAGCTGCACATGCGGTCGTTCGCCGACGGCGACACGATTGATGTCGAGCCGTGGAGGGCGTCGGCGTTCCCGGTGATCAAGGATCTGGTCGTCGATCGTTCGGCGTTCGACCGGATCATCCAGGCCGGGGGGTACATCACCGCGCCCACGGGTGCGGCACCCGAGGCGCATGCCACGCCGGTGCCCAAGCCGGACGCCGACTTCGCCTTCGAGCACGCGGAGTGCATCGGGTGCGGGGCGTGTGTGGCGGCGTGTCCCAACGGGGCGGCGATGTTGTTCACGTCCGCCAAGATCAATCACTTGAATGTGCTGCCGCAGGGGGCGCCCGAGCGGGAGACGCGGGTGCTGGACATGGTGGCGCAGATGGACGAGGAGGGGTTCGGGGGGTGCACGCTCGCGGGGGAGTGTGCCACGGCCTGCCCCAAGGGCATTCCGTTGATGTCCATCACCGGGATGAACAAGGAGTGGCTGCGGGCTGCTCGGAAGGTGAAGCGGTAGCGCCGTAGGGGCCACGGTTCTGGGGCGGCTGCGGGTGCGTCGTGGCTGGTCGCACGCGGCGGAGCCGCTTATCGATACAGCCCCGCGCCCCTGAGGGTTGCAGTGGACGTTCGCCGGAAGGTGCGGACGGGCGGGGTCGGGAGGTGCTCCCCGGCCCCGTCTCGCCTTTTGGCGCGGGTCTGGCGAAGCGTTCAACCTCCGCACATCAACTCTCCTGGCACAGGTCACGCGGACGCCAACCGGCATCGGAAGAACAGGGGCGGCACCTCACACCGCTCGCCACCGCCTCCGCTCGCCGTCCCCGGCCCGTGACCAGGAGTAAGCCATGACCGGCGTACTGACCGTCGACCGTCCCCCGCAGCCCACGGCACCCACCCGCTACACCGTCGGCCTCGCCCGCGACGAGGAGGACGTACGCGCGGCCCAGCGGCTGCGGCACGATGTCTTCGCCCGTGAGATGGGGGCCCTGCTGTCCACCCCGCAGCCGGGGCACGACGTCGACGCCTTCGACGCGTACTGCGACCACCTGCTCGTCCGCGAGGAGGTGTCCGGGCAGGTCGTCGGCACCTACCGGCTGCTGCCGCCGGAGCGCGCCGCGGTCGCCGGGCGGCTGTACTCCGAGGGCGAGTTCGACCTCACCCGGATCGACGCCCTGCGCCCGAACCTGGTCGAGGTGGGCCGCTCCTGCGTGCACCCCGACCACCGCGACGGCGCCGTCATCAGCCTGATCTGGGCCGGCATCGCCCGCTACATGGTGGACCGCGGCCACGAGTGGCTGGCCGGCTGCTGCTCGATCCCGCTGGCCGACGGCGGCGCGCTCGCGGCCGGGACCTGGGACCGGGTCCAGGCCAAGCATCTGGCCCCGGAGGAGTACCGGGTACGACCGCTGCGGCCCTGGCAGCCGACCGCCCCGGCCCCCGCCACCCACACCGAACTCCCGGCCCTGCTGCGCGGCTACCTCCGCCTCGGCGCCTTCGTCTGCGGCGAGCCCGCGCACGACCCGGAGTTCGGGGTCGCCGACCTGTATGTGCTGCTGTCGATGCGCCGGGTCAACTCGCGCTATCTGCGGCACTTCCTCTCCCTCGTCCCGGCGTGACGGACGTGGCCGCCATGAGCACCCACTCCCTCGGCGCCGTACGCGTCCCTCCGGCGACCGGTCCCCAGGCCGCCCACCCCGCCGAGGCGGCGAACCTCTGGCGGCCCCACGCGCCCTGCACCCCGCAGGTGTGTGTGGCGGCCGCAGGAAGCGGCAGAGCCGTACCGCTGGCCGTCCTGCGGCTCACGGCGGTCCTGCTCCTGCTGGTCGTCGGCTTCGTGGCCATCCCCTTGAGCGGGCGGATTCCCGCTGGGCTGATCCGGCGCTGGTGCGGCTGGGTCGGGCGGGCCGCGGGCGTCCGGGTACGGATCGACGGCGGCGCGGCGCCCGACGGCGGACTGCTGCTCGTCGCCAACCACGTCTCCTGGCTGGACATCCCGCTGCTCGCCGCCGTCCGCCCGGCCCGGATGCTCGCCAAGTCGGAGATCCGGGACTGGCCTGTCGCGGGGTGGCTGACCGCCCGCAGCGGCGCCCTGTTCATCGACCGGGACCGGATCCGCGCCCTGCCCGGGACGGTGGCCCGGATCGCCGGGGCGCTGCGGGCCGGGGAGGCGGTCGCCGTGTTCCCCGAGGGCAGCACCTGGTGCGGGCGCGCCCAGGGCCGCTTCCGCCGGGCGGCCTTCCAGGCGGCCCTCGACGCGGACGTACCCGTCCAGCCGGTCCGCCTGCGCTACCGGCTGACCCGGGGCACGCCCAGCACGGCGGCCGCCTTCGTCGGCGAGGACGCGCTGCTCACCTCGGTGTGGCGGGTGGTGCGGGCACGTGGGCTGGTCGCCGAGGTCGAGGTGCGGGAGCCCATCGTGCCGGGCCGGTGCACCGACCGCCGTGAGCTGGCCCGAGCCGCCGAACGCTCCGTGCTACCGGGGCCGCATGAGCGGGAGATCCTCGCCCCAGGCGTCCAGCACCGTCCCGTGCCCCGCCCCGCGGGCCGCGGCCTCCACCCGGGCGAACAGCCGCCGCTGGACGGCCACGTCGCCGCTCGCGCAGACGCGGTCCACGTCCCGCAGCAGGGCGGCGCCGTCCCAGCCCGGCAGCGGATGGCGGGCGAGCTCCCAGCGTAGGTACCTGTTGTACGGGCGGGGCCGCCGGTCCAGGGCGAAGAGCAGCTCCAGCAGGTGGCCCACGCTGTCGGCGGCGTCGAGCCGGGCGGCGAGCGGCTCGCCGTCCCGGTCGTTCTTGACCGAGCGGTAGACGGAGTTGGCGTACGCGTCGAGCCATCCCTCGGCCGCCCGGGACGCCTCGTCGGCGCCGAGCCGTGCCTTGGCGGCGAGGATCCGCGCGATCCCGCCGTCCAGCCGGTCGAGCACGACCCGTGCCCGGGCGAGGGCCTAACGCTCGAAGCCCGGCATTCCGGCCGCCCGAACTCGGCCAGAGAGACGATCACCAGATCCAGCAGAGCCGTGCGGTGGCCGGCGAGGCGGCGCAGGTCCGTCGCCGCGCCGTCCGCGAGGACGACGTACAGATCGTGGTCGGAGTGCTCGGTGGCCATGCCGTCATGGGCCCGCGAGCCCTTGAGGACGAGGCCGACGACGGCGGGGTCGGACGTGGCGAGGGCGACGAACGCGTCGTAGGTGAGGGACTGCGGTGCGGTCATGCGTGATCTCCGTGGGAGCGGTGACGGGTATGCCTGCCGGGGCGGCCATGGAACATCCGGGCGCCCGCACGGTCCGCGACGGCACACGCCGCCGCGCGCAGGATCAACGCACGCCGCGATTCCACGAGTCACGACTGCCCGTCGCCCAAGGGGATTTCAGGGCGTCACGCCCGTCGGATCAGGGCAGCACACGCGCCAGGTACGGCGCCGTGGCGCTTCCCTCGGAGCGCGCCACCTCCGCCGGCCGGCCCGCCGCCACGATCCGTCCGCCCGCGTCACCGCCGCCGGGCCCCAGGTCGATCACCCAGTCGGCGCCCGCCACGACGGACATGTCGTGCTCGACCACGACCACGGTGTGCCCGGCGTCGACGAGCCCGTGCAGCCGGCGCATCAGCACCTCGACGTCGGCCGGGTGGAGGCCGGTCGTCGGCTCGTCGAGGAGGTACAGGGTGTGGCCGCGCCGGGCGCGCTGCAACTCGCTCGCCAGCTTGATCCGCTGGGCCTCGCCGCCGGACAGCTCGGTCGCCGGCTGCCCGAGCCGCAGATAGCCGAGGCCGACGTCCAGCAGGGTGGCGAGGCTGCGGGCCACGGCCGCCGTGTCCACGAAGAAGTCCGCGGCCCCTTCCACCGTGAGGTCGAGCACCTGCGAGATGTTCCGTCCCCGGTACGCCACGGCCAGCGTCTCGGGGTTGTAGCGTGCCCCGCCGCAGTCCGGGCAGGGCGCGTACGTGCTCGGCAGGAACAGCAGCTCCACGCTGACGAACCCCTCGCCCTGACAGGTCTCGCAGCGTCCGCCCGCCACGTTGAAGGAGAAGCGTCCGACGCCGTAACCGCGCTGCCGTGCCTCGTCGGTGGCCGCGAACACCTTGCGTACGACGTCGAAGAGGCCGGTATAGGTGGCGAGGTTGGAGCGCGGGGTGCGGCCGATGGGCTTCTGGTCGACCGAGACCAGGCGCCCGACGCCCGCCAGGTCCTCGGTGATCTCGCCGATGAGGGTGGACTTGCCCGAGCCGGACACCCCGGTGACGGCCGTGAACGCGCCGAGCGGGAACTCGGCGGTCACCCCGCGCAGGTTGTGCCGGGTGACCGGGCCGACCTTCAACTGACCGTGCGGGGCGCGTACTTGGCGTACGGCGGCGGGGGAGGCGTCGAACAGGAAGCGCGCGGTGGCCGACTCCGCGACCGTCGCCAGCTCGGCCACCGGCCCGCTGTGCAGCACCTCCCCGCCGTGCTCACCCGCACGCGGACCCACGTCGACGAGCCAGTCGGCGCCCCGCATGACGTCGAGGTGGTGCTCCACCACGAACACCGTGTTCCCGGCCGCCTTCAGCCGCGCCAGCACCGTCAGCAGCGCCTCCGTGTCCGCCGGGTGCAGTCCCGCGGACGGCTCGTCCAGGACGTACACGACACCGAAGAGCCCGGACCGCAGCTGGGTCGCGAGCCGCAGGCGTTGCAGCTCGCCCGCCGAGAGCGTGGGCGTGGCGCGGTCGAGGCTGAGATAGCCCAGGCCGAGCTCGACGACGGGGGCGATCCGCGACCGCAGGTCCTCGGTGAGGACACGGGCCGTCTCCGACGCGGCCTCGCCGTCGAGGGCGGCCGCCAGCCCGGTGAGCGGCAACGCGGCCAGCTCCGCGATCGTCCGGCCGGCGAACGTCACCGCCAGCGCCTCGGGCCGCAGCCGGCTGCCGCCGCACGCCGGGCAGGGCGCGGCGGCCAGGAACCGCTCCGCCCTGGCCCTGAGGGTCGGGCTCCTGGAGTCGGAGAACGTCTTCATGACGTACCGGTGGGCACTCATGTACGTGCCCTGGTACGGCCGTTGGATACGGTCGGCGTCGCGTACCGGGTGGACGGTGACGACCGGCTGCTCGTCGGTGAAGAGGATCCACGCGCGCTCCCCGGCGGGCAGTTCCCGCCAGGGCCGGTCGACGTCGTGGCCGAGCGCGTCGAGGATGTCCCGCAGGTTCTTGCCCTGCCACGCCCCCGGCCACGCGGCGATCGCGCCCTCCCGGATCGACAGCGACGGATCGGGGACCAGCAGTTCCTCGGACGTACGGTGCACCTGGCCGAGCCCGTGGCACGCAGGGCACGCCCCGGCCGCCGTGTTCGGCGAGAAGGCGTCCGAGTCGAGCCGCTCGGCGCCCGGCGGGTAGGCGCCCGCGCGGGAGAACAGCATCCGCAGGGAGTTGGAGAGGTTGGTGACCGTGCCGACGGAGGAGCGGGATGTCGGCGCCGAGCGGCGCTGCTGCAGGGACACGGCGGGCGGAAGCCCGCTGATCTCGCCGACCTTCGGAGCGCCGACCTGGTGGATCAGCCTGCGCGCGTACGGCGCGACCGACTCGAAGTACCGGCGTTGGGCCTCCGCGTAGATCGTGCCGAACGCCAGCGACGACTTTCCGGACCCGGACACGCCTGTGAACACGGTCAACACGTCCCGCGGAATGTCGACGTCCACGCCCTTGAGATTGTGCTCACGGGCGCCACGGACACGGACGTACGGATCGTGCGGCGAGTGCATGGGCAAAAGCTCCGGGACGGGCGGCTCGGTGGGCGCGGGGCAAACCCCGCGATCCTATGCGAAGGGATCAGGCCGTGACGATCCGGGCGAGCCCGCGATAGGACTCCACGAGGGCCGCACGGTCGTACGTGCTCGTCGTGACCAGCACCTCCTGCGCGCCCGTCTCCTTCAGCACCGTCTCCAGCTCGTGCGCGACCTGGTCCTCCGTGCCGGCGATGTGCCCGGCGAGGCCGCCCTCGTAGAAGCCGCGCTCCTTGTCGCTCATCGTGAGCGCCTCGATGCGCTCGGCGGGCGGCAGCGGCGGGAAGGTGCCGTGCGTGCGCGAGTGGGCCATCGACCAGGCCTCGGGCACGAGCAGCCGCCGGGCCTCCTCGGGCGTGGCGGCCACCGCGACGGTGCCCGAGATCACGACGTACGGCTCGCTCGCCCAGAAGGAGGGCCGGAAGCTCGCGCGGTAGTGGTCGATGCCGCGCTGCATCTTCTCCCTGTTCCGCAGGTCACCGATGACCATGGGCAGTCCCGCGCGGGCCGCGATGCCCGCTCCCTCGCCCATGGCCAGCACGAACGGCGGCACCGTCAGCCCTTCGGCGGGACGCGCGTGCACCCCTGTGGGCGAGGTGCCCCGGAACCAGCCGAGCAGCTCCTGGATCTGCGCCGCGAAGTCCTCCGCGTCCCCCTTGTCCCGCCCGAGCGCCCTGCGCACCCCGTCGGTGAAGCCCACCGAACGCCCCAGCCCCATGTCGACACGCCCCGGGAAGAGGGACTCCAGCACCCCGAACTGCTCGGCCACGACCAGCGGTTGATGGTTGGGCAGCATCACGCCGCCGGTGCCGACCCGGATGGTGCGGGTCGCGGACGCCACGGCGGCGGCCAGCACGGTCGGCGCGGAACCCGCGACACCGGGGACGCCGTGGTGCTCCGAGACCCAGACCCGGTGGTAGCCCAGCTCCTCCAGCTCCCGCGCCAGCTCCACCGTGTCGCGCAGCGCCTCGGCGTTGGTACGGCCCTCCCGGGTGCGGGAGCGGTCGAGGACGGAGAAGCGGGTCTGCGCGATCACGGAGCTCATGCAGGGTTCAACACCGCGGCGCCCCCGGGATTCCCGGCCGGCTTCCTCACGGGGCGATGTTGTGGTTCAGACGGAACACGTTGCCCGGGTCGTAGCGCCGCTTCAGGTCCCGGAGACGGGCGTAGTTCGTGCGGTAGTTGGCGCGTACGCGGTCCTGGTCGTCGCCGTCCATGAAGTTCACGTAGCCGCCTCCCATGGAGTGCGGTTCCAGCGCCCGGTGGAAGGCGCGCACCCAGTCCTTGCCGGCCTCGCAGCCCTCCCGGGTGGTCAGGGTCGGGCTGAGCGCGATCGAGTAGTCGGCGTCCCGGTAGGAGAAGGCGGTCTCCTGCGGTCCGACGCGGTGGCAGGCCCCGTCGACGGGGAAGACGATCGTCACGCTCTGGATCGAGGGCGTCGTGGGGCCGTACTCGACGAAGGTGTCGACGACCCCGTCCGGCAGTCCCTGGGTGAAGGCGCCCTTCCAGTAGTGGAACAGGCCGGGCGGCACCAGGTCGTCGAAGAGGGTGTTGATCACGGGGTAGGGCATGCGCTCCAGATGCCGGCCGAGCACCGGCCCGAGGGCGGCGACCCGGTCCCGGACCCGGTCGTCCTCGTCCCGCGGTCCGGTCCAGCAGGCGACGACGCCGCACACCGGACGACCGTGCCAGCGCTCGGGCAGGAACGGCACCGGTGGTCCGAGCCCCACGACGAAGACGGCTCCGAGCCGTTCGTCCGCCTCGGCGACCAGCTCCCGGTAGCGGCGGATCACGTCGGCGTCGAGCGGGAAGAAGGTCGGCCCGCCGAGGATGTCGGCAACCGGGTGCAGCCGGTACGCGAACGACGTCACGACCCCGAAGTTGCCGCCCCCTCCGCGCACCGCCCACATCAGGTCGCTGTTCTGGTCGTCGGTGCAGGTCAGGAAGGTGCCGTCGGCCGTCACCAGGTCCGCCGAGACGAGGTTGTCGCAGGCCAGACCGCACTGCCGGGCCAGATAGCCCATGCCGCCGCCGGTCGTCAGGCCGCCCACGCCGGTGGTGGAGACGACCCCGCCGGTGGTGGCAAGACCGAACGCGTGCGTGGCGTGGTTGACGTCCGCCCAGGTGCAGCCGCCCTCGACCCACGCCGTGCGGGTGCCAGGATCGACGCGGCTCCCGCGCATCCGCCCGAGGTCGAGGACGACCCCACCGTCACAGGTGCCGTAGCCGGGGACGCTGTGGCTGCCGCCGCGCACCGCGAGCGGCAGGCCCTGCTCGCGGGCGAAGTCCACCGTGGCCATGACGTCGCCCGTGTCGACGGCCCGCACGACGATCGCCGGCCGTCGGTCGTGCATGGCGTTGTAGACCCTGCGTGCCTCGTCGTAGTCCGGGTCGCCGGGCTCGACGAGGTCGCCGCGCACGGCTCCGCGCAGACGGTCCAGCAGCTGATGGTCGAGGGTCGGTGTGTAGGTCGCCATGGCAACCACCCGCTCTCCGTGCCTGCGTCTGTGCCTGTACGTGTACTTGTGCCTGTACCTGTGCCGGGAAGCGGCACACCACCGGTGTACGCCCGTGACGGCGGCGCTCTCATCGCCGGAACCGCCCATCGTGGCGGATCGGGCATGGGCAGAACGGCCCATGCGCGGCCCGGACGCGGCGCCCACACCTCACGCGAGGCCGTGCTGGAACGCGTACGCCGTCGCCGCCGCCCGTGAGGACACGTCGAGCTTGGCGAAGATGTTGTTGAGGTGCCGGGCGACCGTGTGTTCGCTGATGACCAGCTCCGCCGCGACGGCCCGGTTGGTGCGGCCCGCCGCGACGAGCCGCAGCACCTGGATCTCGCGCTCGGTGAGCCCTCCCGGCCGGCGCCGGCGTACCTCGGCGAGGAGGGCCGCGGCCCGGCGCGCGTCCGGCACGGCGCCGAGCTGCCGGAACGTGTGCTCCGCGGCCCGCAGCTCCATCCGGGCGCCCTCGTCGTCCCCGGCGACCCGGTCGGCCGCGGCCAGCGTCATCCGCACCCCGGCCGCCTCGTACGGCACCCGCAGCTCCAGCCAGAGCGTCAGCGCCCGGCGCAGCTCGGGCAGCGCCCGGTCGAGGTCACGGGCCGCGAAGGCCACCGCGCCGCAGGCCCACGCGGCACTCGCGTGCAGCAGGGTCGTCCCGGAGCCGCACCGCCGCTGCCAGTCCAGGGCCAGCGACCGCAACTCCTCGGCCGCCTCCCGTGCCTCGGCCGTACGGCCCAGCGCCAGGGAGATCTCCACCTGCGCCGCGAGCAGCCGGCACCGTTCGAGACCGACGGCCTCGACCGCGCCCGAGAGCGCGAGCCGCAGCGCCGTGGCCGCGGCGTCGGCCTTCCCCTGGGCCAGCCGCAGCAGGGAGAGTCCGGGCTGCGGGGCACGGCCGAGCTCATGGGTGCGGTCGTACGCCTGCTCGGCCGCCGTGAGCTCGCCGCGCCGCCGCTGGATCTGGCCGACCAGATAGACGGCCTGCGCGGCCATCCGGCGCTCGTACGGCAGCAGTTCCTCGCAGGTCCGCTCCGCCTCGGACAGGGCCTCGGGCCAGCTGCCGCGCAGCTCCAGCACCTCGACCCGGTGTACCCGGCACAGTCCGCGGAAGTTGTTCTCGGCCGGCATCGCCGCGCACCACCGCATGGCCGCGTCGGTCCACTCGGCGGCCCGTCCGAGATCGACACAGGCCATGGACTGCTGGAGGCCCAGGCAGTACACCCACCCGGTGAAGAAGGAGCTGAGCTCACCGGCCATCGCCGAGCACATCGCGTCGTCCAGCAGGTCGAGCCCGTCCCCGACGAGCCCCTGGGCCACCAGGACGCCCGCCTGCGCCTGGATGCCCATGGCGAGCAGGTCCCGGCTGCCGCGGCGCCGTGCGATGCCGGTCATGCGCCGGGCCGCGGCCATCGCCTCGTCGAACGCGCCGCGCGCCTGCGCGTCCTGCGCGTCGACCCAGGCGAGATAGCACTGCTCGACGCACTCCGGCCTGTCGTGCAGATGCCGCCGGGACCTGCGCAGCCAGCCCATGGCCAGGGAGGTGTGTCCCGCCAGCTGGTGCTCGTAGAAGAGGAGCCAGGCCATGTGCCCCGCCTGCCGGGCCGCTCCCGCGGCGACATACCCGGAGTAGGCCCGCGTCCGCTGGACGATCGACTCCTCGACCCGGCTCGTCCACCAGGCGGCGTCCGCGAAAGCGGCACAGTCGTCGGGGGTGAGGCAGCCGGGGTCCAGGCCGCTCAGCAGCCGGTACGCCTCGGCCCACGCCTCACGGGCGGCGGCGTCCCTGGCCTGCCGCAAGGTGTCCGCGGCCGCCCTGTCGATCGTCCGCTCGGTCACCACGGCTCCCTTCTCGCGCGCTGCGAGCAGGACCGGCCCACCACCAGAATAGGCAGGCCGGGCCCAAGGGGAACTCAGCGGGCGGACTCCGGGAGCGCGGCCGCCAGCTCGTGGTCGCAGGCGTCGTCGACGCCGTACGTGTCCCAGGCCGGGAAGGGGTCGGCGGCCGGGACGCCCTCGCCGTGCGCCATCAGGCACTGTGCGAGGGCGGCGTGGAGCGCCGGCGCCCGCAGGTGCGTGCCGATGAAGACCAGCTCCTGGGCGTACGGCGCCTCGGCGTCCCGTGCGGCGCTGGGCTCGAAGCGGGCCACGGAACCGGCCTGCGACCACAGCCCCGTCACCCGGGGGCGGCTGGCCAGGGTGAAGAACCCCTTGGAGCGCAGCACCTTCCCGTACGTCCCGCTGTCGAGGTCCTCCGTGACGAAGGTCCACAGCCGCCCGGGGTGGAAGGGCGCCTCGGAGCGGAACACCGTGGACGAGATGCCGTACTCCTCGGTCTCCGGCACGTGGTCGCCGTTCAGTTCCCGCACCCAGCCCGGCGCCTGCTGGGCCCGCTCCAGGTCGAACAGCCGGGTGCCGAGCACCTCCTGGAGCGCCACCTGCCCGTGCACGGCGTCGACGATCCGCGCCGCCGGGTTCAGGCGGGCGAGCGCGGCCCGCAGCCCGTCCGCCGTCTCGGCGTCCACCAGGTCGAGCTTGTTGAGCACGAGGACGTCCGCGAACTCGACCTGGTCGACGAGGAGATCGCTGACGGTGCGCTCGTCGTCCTCGTACTGGTCGAGGCCGCGCTCGACGAGTTCGTCGCCGCTGTCCAGCTCGGTGAGGAAGCCCGCGGCGTCGACGACCGTGACCATGGTGTCCAGGCGGGCGAGGTCGCCGAGGGTGGCTCCGTCGTCGCGGGCGAAGGCGAAGGTGGCCGCGACCGGCATGGGTTCGGAGATGCCGGACGACTCGATGAGCAGATGGTCGAAGCGGCCCTCGCGGGCCAGCCGGTCGACTTCCTCCAGCAGGTCGTCGCGCAGGGTGCAGCAGATGCAGCCGTTGGTCATCTCGACCAGGCGCTCCTCGGTCCGCGACAGCGCGGCCTCGCCGCCGCGCACCAGGGCGGCGTCGATGTTGACCTCGCTCATGTCGTTGACGATCACCGCCACGCGCAGTCCCTCGCGGTTGCCGAGGACATGGTTGAGCAGGGTCGTCTTGCCGGCCCCGAGGAAGCCGGACAGGACGGTGACGGGCAGACGGCGGTCGTACGGCATCGCCGGTCAGCCCTCGGGGCGCAGCAGCCCGCGCTCGTACGCCTTCACCAGGTGCTGCGGCACGAGATGGCTGACGCCTTCGATGGTGACGGGTACGAGCTGCGGGGTGCTCGCCTTCCACTGGGCGCGGCGGTGGCGGGTGTTGCTGCGGGACATCTTCCGCTTGGGGACAGCCATGACGGACCTCCTCGGTGGGTGAACACCGAGGACGCTACATGAAAATGGATCCCATTAACAATTACCGGTGGTATCGCCGTATCGCCGTATCGCCGTACTCCGGCGCGGAGTCAGCGGCGCGAGCGCACCCGGGCGTCCCGAGGCGGCTGGATGAACTGGAGCTCGAGGGTGACGGGCGGCCGGGCGAGGCCCGGTCCGCCCGCGGCGGCCCATTGCACGATCTCCTCCGTGCAGTCGTCGTCCATCGCGAAGCCCACCCAGGTGGCCCGTCCGCCGGCCCGGCGCCCGGCGGCCGACGGCTGGACGACGATCACGTTGGCCTGGTCGCAGGGGCCCAGGCAGTCGGTCGTACGGACCTGGAAGCCGTGCTCGGACCCGGCGGCGCGCAGGCGCTCCAACTGCCAGGCGTGGTCGGTGCCGGGATGCTTGCGGGGGTCACCGCAGCAGCAGCCCCGGCAGACGACGAGGGTGCACGGGCGCTCGCGGGCGGCGCCGATCAGGAACGTACGAGTAGACATGACGAAAGCATGTCCTACTCCTTGGCGCCGACCAGCATCCGGACCTCGAACTCCGCGTAGGCGACATCCCCCTTGGCGCCCCGCCGCTCGCTCAGCACCGTGCCGAGCCAGCCGAGGAGGAAGCCCGCCGGGATGGAGACGATGCCGGGGTTCTGCAGCGGGAACCAGGCGAAGTCGGCGTCCGGGTAGAACGAGCCCGGCATGGAGGAGACCACGGGGGAGAACAGCACCAGCAGGACCGAGCAGACCAGGCCGCCCCAGAGGCTGAGCAGCGCCCCCTCGCCGGTGAAGCGGCGCCAGAACAGGGTGTACACGATCGTCGGCAGGATCGCGGACGCCGCGATGGCGAAGGCGAGGAAGGCGAGCGTCGCGGTGTTGGCGCCCCAGGAGATCAGGGCGAGCATCATGGCGAGGACGCCGATGACGGCGGCGGACAGCCGGGCCACCATCAGTTCCTCGGTCTCGCTCGCGCGGCCCTTGCGGATCACCTCGCCGTACAGGTCGTGGGCGAGGGACGAGGCGGCGGCGAGGGTGAGGCCTGCCGCGACGGCGAGCAGGGTGACGAAGGCGAGGCAGGACAGCAGGGCCGTGAGGATGCCGCCGCCCAGGGCGTTGGCGAGGAGCAGGACCGCGGAGTCGCCCTTGTGGTCGGTCTCCGCGATGGTCTCCCGGCCGACGACCGCCGTGGCGCCGAGGCCGAGGATGCCGGCCGCGAGGCAGACCAGGCCGACCAGGCCGACCGCCCACACCAGGGAGGAGCGCAGCACGTCGACCTTGCGCGGGGCGAGCAGGCGCATCAGGACGTGGGGGAGTGCTGCGAGGCCCAGGACGATCGCGAGTTCCAGACTGAAGAAGTCGAGCTTGCTGGTGGTGCTGACGCCGTAGCGCAGTCCGGGTTCGAGGAACTGGGTGCCGGTGCCGCTGTGGTTCGCGGCGGCGGAGAGCAGGGCGTCGGGGTTCCAGTCGTAGTGGTGCAGCACCATGACGGCGGTGACCGTCACGCCCGCGATGAGCATCACGGCCTTGATGATCTGGATGACGGTGGCGCCCGGCGCCCCGCCGATGGCGGCGTACACGATGACGATGGTGCCGATCACGATCACGCACAGGGTGCGGGTCGCGGCGCTGGGCTCGCCGGTGAACTGGGTCAGCAGGGCCATGCTGCCGACGAGTTGGGCCACCAGGTACAGGGTGGTGATGGCGAGGGTGCACACGGCGAGGGCGAGCCTGGCCGGCCGCTGCAGCCGGGTCAGGCGCAGGGCGAGGGTGTCGCCGAGGGTGTACTTGCCCGCGCGGCGCAGGGGTTCGGCGACGAGGAGCAGCACCATCATCCAGGCGACGACCGTGCCGCCGAGGTACAGCAGCCCGTCGTATCCCGTCAGGGCGACCAGTCCGGTGCTGCCCAGCAGGGTCGCCGCCGAGACGTAGTCGCCGCACATGGCGAGGCCGTTGCGCAGCGGGGACATGGTGCGGTTGCCGAGGTAGAACTCGCTGATCTCGTCGCGCTGAGGGGCCGTCAGCAGCGCCATGAACAGGGTGACCACGACCACCGACAGGAAGAGCACGAACGTCAGGTTCAGGCTGAACCTGTCGACTATGCCCTCGGACACGGTCACCACGTGCGGAACCCCCTGGCGCTGCCCGGCCGGAACGCCTGACCGGCCTCGCCGTTCGGTGCGGCGGTGCGGTGCGAGCCGGTCTCGTGCTGCTCGAGTCGTGAAGCCAGGCCGCGGGCGAGTGGGTCGACCCGGGTGCGCATGTACCGGACGTAGCACCAGGCGGTCACGCCCATCACGGCGAACTGCCCGAGCCCCAGGGTGAGGCCGAGCGTGAGGTTCCCGAGCAGGCGCTGGTTCATCAGGTCGGGGAACGAGTGCGACAGCAGGACGTACAGGAGGAATCCACCTACCGAGAGGAGCGTCGCGCGGACCCCGAAGCGGCGCTGGGCGCGGCGCAAGGAGTGAAATTCGGGGTCTTCGGATATGCGCCGCGACGGCGCGGGTTCGCTATTCGGTGGACTGTATGTGAGCGAATTGTCGTGCCATGGTGAAAAATCGGGCACAGGCGCACCTTCTTTGCTGCGGCATGCCGAACGCACACTGGTGGGTGCGGGCTGGTGAGGGGACGGATGAGGTGACGGCGAAAGTCGGAAGCCGGAGTATGTCAGCGGCCTCTTTGAACAATCAACCGCAGAGGTGAATTTCCGCGCTCCGGTGGCGTGTTCACGCCCCTCGTGATAAGTCCGCGATCTGGCGCGGCCTGCGGGAAAGGGGGATCCGGGAAATAGTACGGACCATTCCTTTCGGCCGGGCTGTCTCAAAGGTGACGCACAGGGACGGCCCGGCCGGGCCGTTCAGAACCGCGCGCCGACGGCTGCGCCGTTGCGGGGTACGAGGAAGGCCGGGGCCTTCGGCAGCGAGCCGTCGGCGGAGCGCGGGCCCGTCAGGGCGCCCGGGTCGGTGCTGAGTACCGAGGCGGCGTTCCAAGTGCCGCCCAGGTTCCATGAGTTGCCGCTCGCCGTCGTCCCCGAGCCGACGGCGGCCGCCCGGCCGTCGGCGACGGACAGGTTGGCGGTGAGGGTGGCGGTGCCGCCCGAGACGTCGGCGTCGAAACCGGTACCGGCGTTGGCCCAGGTCGTGTTGCGGGTCAGGGTCTGCGCGCCGGGATTGCCGTTGTCCGTGACGCCGTGCGCGGCGTTCTTGTACGCGATCGAGTTGCGCAGGGTGTGCCCCACCGCCGGGGCCGGGGTGCCGCCGCCCATCTTGAAGCCGTTGCCGTCGCCCGCGAAGTCCGGGAAGTTCCAGCGGTTGAAACCGTTGCCGTACGCGACCGTGTTCTCGATCAGAATCGGTGAGGCGAACTTCCACGCGTCGAACCCGTCGTCCACGTTGTTCCACAATCGGGCGCCCCGCACCACATTGCCGGTACCGCTGCCCTCCTTGACGGCCAGCCCGTCGGCGCTCTCACCGTTCTTGCGCGGGTCGCGGTTGCCGTAACTGTCCAGATTCAGGATCTGGTTGTCACTGGAGGACCCCTGGAGCTGGAAACCGGATTCGTAGTTGTCGTGTGTGGAAAGCCTGGAGAAGATGTTGCTGTCGCAGCCGTCGCAGTAGATCCCGTACGGGCCGTTCACGATCTCGAGGCCAAAGATCCGCCAGTGCGAGGCCTCCATGTGGATCGCCCCGCGCTCGGCCCGGGGAATGCTGCCGCCGACAGGCGTGTGACTGGCGGGCAGCCGCTCGCCGTCCACCACCACGCGCTCGCCCTGGTAGGCGCCCAGGCTGATGGGCTGGGAAGCGGTGCCCGACGTGGCGATGGTGATGTTGTCGGTCAGGGCGTACGTGCCGCCGCGTACGGCGATGACGTCGCCGGGCCGGGCCAGGTCCACGGCCCGCTGGATGGTCCGCAGCGGCTGGGCCAGGGTGCCCGGCGCCGAGTCGTTCCCGTCGCTCGCCACCACCAGGGTCGTCGCGGCGGACGCCTCACCCGTCGGCGCGAGCGCGGTCACCAGCACCGCTCCCACCACCGCCACCGCCGTCCGGATCGCCGTACGCCGCATACCGCTCGCCATGCCGCCCATCGGGGCCTCCCGCCTGTCGTCCGCGTGCGCTGTCGCACAGCAGTGGCCGCCCGGCGTGCGGAGGTTGCCGGGGTGCGGGGCCGGACGGCGCCCAGGGTGTCCGCACCCCCCTTCGCCACGCCGCCGCCCGGCCGCCGAGAGCTCCCTCCGCCGCCCTCGAACCGCGCCGCGCACAGCTCGGTCGGGAGACGCCCCTCGATGCCGCAGCGCCCGCCTTCCGGGCGGACGGCGGGCCTGAGCGGCACCCCCTAGGGTGAGTGTGTGACCGACAACAGCGCACGCCCGCTCGCCGTGTTCGACCTGGACAACACCCTCGCCGACACGGCGCACCGGCAGCACTTCCTGGAGGGCAGGCCGCGCGACTGGAACGGGTTCTTCGCGGCCGCGCCGCAGGACCCGCCCCTCGCGGAGGGCATCGCGCTGGTGCTGGAGAGCGCGAAGGAGTGCGAGGTCCGCTATCTGACCGGGCGGCCCGAGCGCTGCCGACGGGACACGCTGGAGTGGCTCGCCGCGCAGGGGCTGCCGGAGGGGCGCGTGTACATGCGGCGCAACGACGACCGGCGGCCCGCCCGGCGCACCAAGCTGGAGATCCTCGCCCGCCTCGCCCGCACCCGGGAGATCCGGGTCCTGGTCGACGACGACGAACTGGTCTGCGAGGACGCCGAGCGGGCCGGTTTCACGGTCGTACGGGCGCGCTGGACCGCCCCCTCCGCCGCGCTGAAGGAGGCGCAGGAGCGGGAGGGGCGGACCTGAGAACCGGACCCGGCGGGCTGCCGGGATCCTCCCCGGCGCGCTGGGCCCCTGTCGTCAAATTCCCGCCTGCCGCGCGGCGCCATGCACGCTCCCCCACTGCCTCAAGGGCGTGGGAGGTGCCCCCACTCGCCGCACCGGGCGCAGACCCACGTACAACCAGTACGAGGGTCTGCGCCCGGCACGCCGAGAGCACGCACCTGGCTCCGCGCGGCCCGCCCTTCGGGCGGACGACGCGGATTTGACGACAGGGCCTAGCCGGCGTCGTCCAAACGGAAGCCGACCTTCATGGTCACCTGCCAGTGCGCGATCTGCCCCTCCTCGAGCTGGCCGCGCACCTCGGTCACCTCGAACCAGTCCAGGTTGCGCAAGGTCTGCGAGGCGCGCTCGATCCCGTTGCGGATGGCCTGGTCCACGCCGTCCGGCGAGGTGCCGACGATATCGGTGACCCGGTAGGTGTGGTTCGACATGTGGGTGCTCCTCTCACACGCGTCACTCCACGGTGCCCCAAGGCGGGGCGACGCGCGAGCCGTCCGTCAGCGCGCCACGCTCAGTGACAGCGCGAACCGGCCCGCACGGTCCGTCCACCAGTGCGCCAGCTCCAGCCCGGCCGCCGCCAGTTCCGCGCGGACACCGTCCCGGCGGAACTTCGCCGACACCTCGGTGCGCATCTCCTCGCCCACCGCGAAGTCCACGGCGAGACCGAGCGCCGGCACCTTCACCGTCTGCGCCGTACCGGAGCGCAGCCGCATCTCGATCCACTCGTGGTCCGCGTCCCAGAGCGCCACGTGCTCGAACGAGCCCGGATCGAAGTCGGCGCCCAACTCGCGGTTGATCACGGTCAGTACGTTCTTGTTGAACGCGGCCGTCACCCCGGCCGCGTCGTCGTACGCCTCGACCAGCACCCGTTCGTCCTTCACCAGGTCCGTGCCGAGCAGCAGCGCGTCACCGGGGGAGAGCAGGGCACGGACGGAGGCGAGGAACGCGGCGCGCTCGGCCGGCAGCAGGTTGCCGATGGTGCCGCCGAGGAACGCCACCAGCCTGGGGCCTGGCGTGTCCGGCAGGGCAAGCCCGCCGGTGAAGTCGGCGATCAGGGCGTGCACGGCCAGCCCCGGACGCTCCCCGACCAGCGCCTGCCCGGCCTGGGTGAGCGCGCTCTCGCTGACGTCGACCGGGACGTACGTGTGCAGCCCGGTCAGCGCGTCGATGACGTACCGCGTCTTCTCCGAGGAGCCGGAGCCCAGCTCGACGAGGGTGCGGGCGCCCGTGGCCGCGGCGATCTCGCCGGCCCGGTCGACGAGGATCTCGCGCTCGGCGCGCGTCGGGTAGTACTCGGGCAACTCGGTGATCTTCTCGAAGAGTTCGCTGCCCTGCGCGTCGTAGAACCACTTCGGCGGCAGCGTCTTCGGCGTGCTCGTCAGACCCTCGAGGACGTCGGCGCGCAGCGCGGCGTCGGTGGCGTCCTCCGGAAGGGTGCGGGTGACCAGGAACGGACTCACGTGCGGGGCTCCTTCGGTCGTGCGGGTGCCAGGGCGTCGCCCGGATCCTTCAGCGGGGTGAGCAGCACATCGGTGCGGCTCGCCGCGAGGAGGGTGCGGTCGGGGACCTCCTGCCAGTGCGGATCGTCGTCGTAGGGCTCGGAGGCCACGACGGTGCCGCCGCCGGGCCGGATCAGGTACCACAGGGTGTCGCCCCAGGCGGTCGCGGTGATCGTCTCGCCGTTGGTGAGCAGCAGGTTCAGCCGGGAGCCGGGGGCGGCCTCGGCGACCTCCAGCACCGTGTCGGCCAGCGCCTGCCCCTCGTCTTGAATTGCCGTACGCCTCCGGGGCGCCTCAGCCTGCGGCTCACTTGTGTCGCCGCCGCGCAGCCGCGCGAGGACCAGCGCCCACACGAGCGCCGAGTCGTTGCGGGCCTCCATCGACAGCAGGTCCACCGCGGGCAGGGTCGGCACGAGCGGCGCCAGGGAGTCCGGCCAGCCCTTCACGGCGCCGTTGTGGCTGAACAGCCAGGGACCCGCGGCGAACGGCGCCGCCGCGGCCTCGGCGTCGGCGCCCGACAGGGTCGCGTCCCGTACGGCGGCGAGCAGCGCGGTGGAGCGCACCACCCGGGCCAGATCGGCGAAGGACAGGTCCGCCCAGATGGGCCCGGCCCGGCGGTACCGCGCCGGCACCGGATCGCCCTCGGCGTACCAACCGACCCCGAAACCGTCGGCGTTGACCGTCCCGTGCCGCTGCCGCCGAGGCGCCCACGACTGGCGGTACAGGGCGTGCGGGGGCTCCGCGAGAAGCTTGCCGAGCGGCTCCTCGGGGCCCACATAGGCCACATGACGGCACATCAGGCGTCCCCCGCGGTGCGGGCCGTGCGGAACCCGGAGAAGATCTGCCGGCGTATCGGGTAGTCCCAGTTGCGGAAGGTGCCCCGGCAGGCCACCGCGTCCACGGCGAACGAACCGCCGCGCAGCACCTTGTACTCGGGGCCGAAGAACACCTCCGAGTACTCCTTGTACGGGAACGCCTGGAACCCCGGGTACGGCAGGAAGTCGCTCGCCGTCCACTCCCACACGTCACCGATCAACTGCCGTACGCCGAGCGGCGATTCGCCCTCCGGGTAGCTGCCCGCCGGGGCCGGCCGCAGATGCCGCTGACCGAGGTTGGCGTGCTCGGGGGCGGGGTCGGCGTCGCCCCACGGGTAGCGCATCGAGCGGTCGCCGGCCGGGTCGTGGCGGGCGGCCTTCTCCCACTCGGCCTCCGTGGGCAGCCGGCGCCCGGCCCAGCGGGCGTAGGCGTCGGCCTCGTACCAGCACACGTGCAGCACGGGCTCGTCGGGCGGCACCACTTCGGTGACACCGAAGCGGCGCCTGAGCCACTGCCTGCCGTCCCGGCGCCAGAACAGCGGGGCGTGGATCGAGTGCTGCCGGATGTGCGCCCAGCCCTCCGGCGTCCACCAGCGGTCGTCGTCGTAACCGCCGTCGTCGATGAACGCCTGGTACGCGGCGTTCGTCACCGGGGCGGTGTCGATGTGGAACGCGGGCACCTCGCGCCGGTGCGCCGGACGTTCGTTGTCCAGCGCCCACGGCTCGGTCGAGGTGCCCATGGTGAACGGACCGCCGGGGACCAGCACTTCCGACGGCCCCGTGAGCAGGGGCGCCGGCTCCGGGTCCGGGGCGTGCAGGGCCTGCGGGCCCTTGCGGAGCTGATGGGTGATCAGCATCGTCTCGTCGTGCTGCTGCTCGTGCTGGGCGATCATCCCGAAGGCGAAGCCCGCCTCGGTCAGCCGCGTCCCGTGGAACGCGGTGCTCTCCAGCAGGTCCAGGACCCGGCCGCGCACCTCGGACGCGTAGTGCCGGGCCTCGGTCGGCGGCAGCAGCGGCAGCGAGGGGCGCTCGGCACGCGGATGCTCGAAGGCGTCGTAGATGCCGTCGATCTCCGGCCGCATCGCGTCCCGTCCGGCGACCGTCCTCAGCAACCACTGCTCCTCCTGGTTGCCGATGTGCGCGAGGTCCCACACCAGCGGGGACATCAGCGGGGAGTGCTGGGCGGTCAGGTCGGGGTCCTCGACGCAACTGGTCAGCAAGGTGGTGCGGGCACGGGCGGTGGTCAGCGTGGTCAGAGCCCGCTCGCGGAGCGTCTCGGCGTCGTGGGCGGGGTCGGTCATGTCCGGTCGTCCTTCCCGTGCAGGGTGCGTTCCGTGCCGTAGAGCTCGTCCAGCAGGTCGTCGGCCGGGCAGCGGCCCCGGCTGACATAGCGGTCCCGGTACGCCGCCACCGCGTCGATGACCTCGGTCGTCGCTCCGAGCCGGGGCAGCGCCCCAAGGGCCGCCGCGAAGCAGATGTCCGCCACCTCCCGCAGCTCGGCGTCGGCGAGCCCCGAGCGGGCCGCGTCGATCCACAGCGGGTTGTGCGGCGCGGGCAGCGACAGCGCGCGCTCGGCCAACGGCTTCACCGCGCGGTACGCGGTCTCGGCGGCCTCCGGATCGTCGAACAGCGCGGCCGTCACGGCCAGCGGCACGATCCAGCCGTCCTCGCCCGGCTGCGCGTCGATCATGCGCAGCTCCAGATGGCCACGGGGTCTGACCGGCGGGAACAACGTCGTGAGGTGGTAGTCGAGATCCTCCTGCGTCGGCGGCCTCGGCGCCCCCGACCGGGTCCACTCCCGGAACGTCAGCCCGTCCGGGACGTCCCACGGGCCGGCGTCGCGCCGTACGCACATCACCGGCGCGTCCAGCACGTGCCGCGCCCAGGTGGCCCGCGGATCGCCGTCCAGCGGGGGTGCGCCCGCGCGGCCCGCGCCGATCTCCATCCACAGCAGCTGCCGGGTGGAGAGCCAGCCCGTGGGCTCACGCCCGGCCAGCGGCGAGTTCGCGAAGGCGGCGACCAGGACCGCGCCCAACTGGTGCGCCAGCCACCAGCGCCGTCCGTGCCCGAGCGGGCCCGGCTCCTCGTACCCGGAGTCCAGGCACACCTGCACGGAGGCCGAGGTGCACATCATGGCGCGGCCGGCCGGACCCGCCCGGTCCAGGCAGGCCTCCATCGCGTCGTAGCGCGGCTGGCGCAGGAACCGGCGGGGCGGGTGCCAGGGGTCGTTGCCGAGGCCGACCAGCCCGAGACCGTGCTCGCGCAGTACCGCGCGGGCGGCGTCCAGGTCGGCGGAGACGGTACCGATGCACTCCATCAGGGAGGCGGCGGGCGGCGAGCTCAGTTCCAGCTGGCCACCGGGCTCAACGGTGAGCGCCGACCTCAGGGGCACGGTCCGTAGTGCGGCGTAGGCCGCTTCGAGTCGTTCGGGTGTCACGGGGAGCCGCGGGCCGCGCAGCTCATGGACGAGCCATTCCACTTCGACCCCGAGGGTGCGGGGCGGCCCGGTCTTGAAGCAGATGCCCCTGACCAGGGCCTCCACCTCGGCTTCGGCGACTGGGATACGGGGCTGCTCCGTACAGTCGCTCACCGAATCTGACATGTCGGGATCCTCCTGAGAGTCCGCGATGCCTCCCGGCCCGGATCTTGTGGGCGGGCCGGCACACTCGTCCCACCCAAGACCCTCGCGTCGCTTCGCACAAGGGTGCGTACCGGCACGTTCCGGGTCGGTAACCTCCGCTCTCCGGCCGTTGGCAGGGGATTTCCCGGCCGTTCGCGTCTACCGCGGGACCGGGAAACTCCGTTGCACCGCATCACCAGCATCACCCAGGATCGATGCATGAGCACGACGGGGGAGATCGCGCGGAGCGCGTTCATGGCGCGCACGGGGGTGGCGCCATGAGCGCGCGTCTTCGCGGTGTCGCACAGCAGACGGAGCAGATCGTCGCGGCGGGGGCATACCGCGCGTCCGACGGGCGCGAGGTGTCGATCGCGGCCGCCGTCGCCGCCGCCCGGGAAGGCACCCGGATGTACGGGCCGGACCCGGTGCCGGTCCGGCGGACCTCCGACGCCGAGACGTTCTTCGAGGTCACCGGCGAGAGCAGCCTGGAGGCGGCTCGCCGACTCGGCGACGGCACGGCCGTACTGAACTTCGCCTCGGCCCGCAATCCGGGCGGCGGTTTCCTGAACGGCGCCCAGGCCCAGGAGGAGGCCCTGTGCCGCGCCTCGGCGCTGTACACCTGCCTGCTGGAGGCCCGCGCGTTCTACGACCACCACCGCGCCCACCGCGACCCGTTCTACACGGACCGCGTCATCCACTCACCCGGCGTGCCCGTCTTCCGCGACGACCGAGGCCGGCTGCTGGACGAGCCGTACCCGGTCGGCTTCCTGACCTCGGCCGCGCCCAACGCGGGTGTCGTACGGCGTACGGCCCCGCAGCGCACGGCCGAGCTGCCGCACGCGCTGGCCGTACGGGCCGAGCGGGTACTGGAGACGGCCGTGGCGCACGGGTACCGGCGACTGGTGCTGGGCGCCTGGGGCTGCGGAGTGTTCCAGAACGACCCGGCGCAGGTCGCGGGCGCCTTCCGGGCGCTTCTCGCGCCCGGCGGACGGTTCGCCGGGGCCTTCGATCACGTGGTGTTCGGCATCCTGGACCGCACGCCGGACAGTCCCGTGCGCACCGCGTTCGTACAGGCGTTCCCTCAGGGTCGGCCCCAGCCGCGGCGTCAGGTCCAGCCGTAGCGTTCGTGCAGCCGGTGCCGGACCAGGTTGAACCGCCCGCGGTCCAGGGCGCAGGCCTCCCGGCGCATGCCCTGCTCGTGCAGGCGCAGGATGCGGTCCACGTCCACCCAGGAGTCGCGGCCCGTCCGGTCCCACGGCCCGCTGCCGATGGCCACCCACTCACGGTCCCCGTCATGACGCTTGCTGGACAGCTGCACGGCGAGGAAGGTGCCGCCGGGCTCGCGGGCGACGACGAGCACCGGGCGGTCCTTGCCCCTGCCGTCGTTCTCTTCGAAGGGAACCCACGTCCAGACGATCTCCCCCGGGTCGGGGTCGCCGTCGTGCGCGGGCGAGTACTCGGTGCGGACCTTGCCGACGGCACGGGGGTCGGCCTCGGTGGTGGCGGTGGGGCCGTGGCGGCCCGGGACGTTCTCGTCGGTAAGCGTGCTCACGGGGGCACCCTAGGGGCTGCCCCCGTGAGCTGTGCGTGAAGGGTCACCGAAGAGGCGTGGAGCCTCACTTCTCGTCCACGGACACCTTCTGCGCGAGCCCGTTCAGCGGGGACTCCTTCGGCGCCTGTCCGTTCTGCTGCATCGACGCCAGGAGCTGACGCGCGAGGCCGAGACCCGTGCCGCCCATGGTGAGCGCCTTGGCGAACATGTCCGCCATGCCGTCGGCGCCGTTGAGCAGCACCATGTTGTCGACATTGCCGAAGGCGGACGCGCCGGCCCGGACGATCTCCGGCCAGTTCTCGGCGAGTTGCTGGGCGACGACGGCCTCCTGGTTCTCCGCGAGGGCGGCGGCCCGGGCCTTGATGGCCTCAGCCTCGGCGAGGCCCCTGGCCCGGGTCGCCTCGGCCTGCGCGAGGCCCTTGGCCTGAGCGGCCGCGGCTTCCGCCTCACCGGTGGCCCGGGTCGCCGCGGCCGTCGCCGTGCCGCGCGTCTTCGTCGCCTCCGCCTCGGCGCCCGCGGCCGCCTTGACCCGGGTCGCCTCGGCGGCGGCCGCCAGTTCCGTCTCCTTCGCCTTGGCCTGCGCCGCCGAGATCCGCGCGTCGCGCTCGGCCTCGGCCAGGGTGCGCTTCTCGTAGGCCTTGGCGTCCGCGGGCTTGCGGACATCGGCCTGAAGCTGCTGCTCGCGCCGGTGCGCCTCCAGTTCGGCGACCCGGGTCTCCTGGACGACGACCTCCTGCCGGGCGGCCGCGTCGGCGAGCGGACCGGCCTGCCGGGCCTTGGCACCCGCCTTGTCCCGCTCGGCCTGATAGCCCGCCTGGAGGGCCTGTCCGTCGCGCCGTCGGCCGTGCCGGCTCAGACGACGGGGGTCGGCACCGTCTCGCCCTGCTGCGGCGGCCACAGTTCGTGCCAGCGCAGGTCCGCCTCCAACTGCGCGGCCAGCGAGATCAGCAGCGGCTCGCTGTTCGCCGGGCCGAGCAGCTGGGCGCCGACGGGCAGCCCGTCCACGAACCCGGCGGGGACGTTGACGCCGGGCCAGCCCAGCACGTTCCATGGCCAGGCGTAGGGGCAGGCGGCGATCATCGCGCGGTCGGTGGCGAATCCGCCGAGTTCGAGCATCGCGCCGATGCGGGGCGGGGGAGCGGCCGTGGTGGGCGCGAGGACCACGTCGTACGACTCGTAGAACGCGCCGATACGACGGTGCAGCACCGCCTCCGCGCGTCGGGCCGCCCGCAGCGGGGCCCCGCGCAGGAGCCGGCCCAGCCGGGCGGAGCCGCGGGTGCGCCGGTCGAGCAGGTCGGGGAAGGGTGCGTCGTTCGCCCACTCGGCGATACCGACCGTCGCACGCGGCACGAAGGTCAGCCCGATCTGGCCGTACGGCGGATCGGCCTCCTCGACCAAGTGCCCCAACGCGCCCAGTTTCTCGGCGAGTCGGACCACCCTGGCCCGCACCTCCGGCTGGAGCCGGGCGGGCACGGCGGTGAAGGGCGGCTTGAGGGAGAGCGCGACGCGCAGTCGGCCGGGGTCGCGGCCCACGGCCTCGGAGGCGGTGACCGCCGGCGGGCGGTGCGGGTCGAATTCGTGGTTGCCGGCCGCCGCGTCCAGCAGGAGGGCGGCGTCGGCCACCGTACGGGCGAGGGTGCCGTTGACGGTGATGCCCTGGAAGGATTCGCCGCGCGGCCAGGTGGAGATGCGGCCGCGCTGCGGCTTGATGCCGATCAGATGCGTCCAGGAGGCCGGGATCCGTACCGAACCGGCGCCGTCGGAGCCGAGCGCGGCGGGCACCAGACCGGCGGCGACGGCCGCCGCCGAACCGCCGGACGAGCCGCCCGGAGTGTGGTCCGGGTGCCAGGGATTGCGGGTCGCGCCGAAGGCGGGGCCCTCGGTGAACGGCCACTGCCCCAGCTCACACGTGTTGGTCTTGCCGATGATCACCGCGCCGGCCGCGCGCAGCCGTCGTACCGCCTCGCCGTCCTCGGCGACGGGCGGGAACTCACCGCGACAGCCGAACGCGGTCGGCTCACCCGCCACGTCCATGTCGTCCTTCACCGCGACCGGCACGCCCAGCAGCGGCTTACGGACCCCGGCGGCCAGCTCCACGTCGGCGGCCTTCGCCTCGGCGAGGGCGGCCTCGGCGCGGACCACCCGGAAGGCGTTGAGGGACTCCTGGGTCGCCTCGATCCGCGCCAGTGCCTCCGCGACGAGCCCCCGCGACGTCACCTCCCCGGAAGCCAGCGCTCGGGCGGACTCGGCGAGGCCTGCGGCACGGTCGGATGTCATACGGAGCACCTCCGGGACGACACTGTCTACCGAACGGTAACCTCCAGGGGGCGGCTGCGGAACGGTTTCGCCCGGTGCGGCTCCCAGGTTCACCACAGGTTTCCCCCAGGTCCCACTTCGCGCTGCGCAAACCATTGACGGCCCCGGTCCTCACCCCTACTTTCTGATCGAATTTCCGAACTGCGTTCGACATTCCGAACAAGTCTATGGGTATGTCGAGCGAATGCCGAGGGAGAGCCGCCCGTGACCAGACACCCCCACATCCCGTCCCGCCGCACTCTGCTGCGTGCGATGGCCGTCCTGCCCGCCTCGGCCCTGGTCCTGGGCGAGGCCCCCGGCCTGCTCGGCACGGCGCTGGCGGCCGCACCGCCGAGCGGCTCGGCCACGCGCTACACCATCGTGCCGTTCCTGAACAGCGACGACGGCACCGTGAACGTCTACCAGTCGGACGACGCCACCGACTTCCGGCTGGCCAGGGCCTCCGCGTACACGCCGCCGAGCAACCGGATCCGCGACGCGAGCATCTTCAAGCACAGCAACGGCTTCTACTACATCACCTACACGACCCACACCTGGCAGGACACCAGCACCACCATCGGCTTCGCCCGCAGCACCGACCGGGTCAACTGGACGTTCCTGTACGACTACACGGTCCCCATCGCGAACCTCTCCCGGGCCTGGGCGCCGGAGTGGTTCGTCGACAGCGACGGCAGCGTCAACGTCATCGTGTCCTGCTCGACCACCAACGACGAGTGGATCTTCACGCCGTATCTGCTGAGGGCGACGAACTCGGCGCTGACGGCGTGGAGTTCACCGGTGGCGCTGTCCGGCATCGGCGCCAACCACATCGACACCTTCCTCGTGAAGATCGGCTCGACCTACCACGCCTTCACGAAGAACGAGACGACGAAGTACATCGAGTACGCGACGGCGTCCAACCTCACCGGCCCCTACACGATCTCCCGCACCGGAAACTGGGCGGGCTGGGGCAGCTACCGCGAGGGTCCCGCGCTGGTCCAGCTCGACAACGGCGCCTGGCGGCTCTTCTTCGACGGCTACGGCGACGGCAACTACTACTACAGCGACAGCTACGACACCTTCGCCACCTGGTCGGCCCCGGCCGCCCTGCCCGCGGTCTCCGGCACGGCCCGCCACTTCACCGTCATCAAGGAGACCGTCTCGGGCGGCCCCGCCCTGGCCAGGAACGTCACCCGGTCCTTCCAGTCGGCCAACTACACCACCCGCCACTGGCAGGTGCAGTCCTCCCTGCTCAACCTGCCCGTGGTCACCGGTTCCAGCACGACCGCCGAGAAGCAGGCCGCCACGTTCACGGTCGTCGCCGGCCTCGCCGACGCGAACGGCTACTCCTTCCGTGACTCCTCCGGCAGGTATCTGCGCCACTGGGACTTCCGGGCCCGCTTCGACACCAACGACGGCACGTCGACCTTCGCCAAGGACGCCACGTTCGTCGCCCGCACCGGCACGACGAGCGGCTCGGTCCGCTTCGAGTCGTACAACTACCCCGGGTACTACCTGCGGCACTACAACTACGAGCTGCGGGTGGAACGGTCGAACGGGACGGATCTCTTCCGGCAGGACAGTTCTTTCGTGCCGGTGACCGCCTGGGCCTGAGCCTCCGGGCAAGTACGCGACATCCAGCAGATACCGTCGTTCGTCGAGCGGTTCCGCGATCGGCGCCGCGTCGTCAGCGCCAGCCATACCGCACCCTCTCTCCCGCAAGGGAGACCGGACAGGCGCCGCCACGGCGACGCGGCCCACGTCGGCCCGGCCACGCACCGGCCACGCGGACCACGGGGTCGCCTACGGCATCCCAAGGGCGCGGTCGCCCGCATCCCGGCGCGATGTTGGTTCGGGCCGCCTTTCAGGCCGCCGACCCACGAAGCGGAGGAGCCGGTCGTGAACACGTATCTGGTCGAAGCCGTGCGGGATCCGGACCCGGCGGGCACGGGTGCCGCCTCCGCGGCCATGGGCGCGGCCGACGAGGCGACGGCGGTGTTCGTCCAGGCCAGACCCGGACTGCTCAGGATCGCCCACCGGATCGTCCAAGACGCCGGCGAGGCGGAGGACGTGCTCCAGGAGACCTGGCTCCGATGGCAGCGTACGGACCGCACGGTCGTCCTGAACCCGTCGGCTCTGCTCAGGACGACCACCGTCCGGCTGGCCCTCAACCTCGTCCAGTGCGCCTGGAAACGCCGCGAATCCTGTGCGAGCCCCTGGCTCCCCGAACCGCTGGACGTCGACGCCACCCCGGAAGCGGTCGCCGAGCGGCACGACGCCGTGGAGCGGTCGGTTCGCCTGCTGATGGAGACGCTGACGCCGACCCAACGGGCCGCGTACGTGCTGCGGGAGGGGTTCGGCTACCCGTACGACCGCATCGCCGAGCTCCTGGGCATCGGCGTGGCCAACGCCAGGCAGCAGGTCTCCCGCGCCCAGGACCGCCTCACCGCGCACCGGGTCCGCCGGCCGGTGGACGCGGTCGCGCACCGACGGCTGGTGCAGGCCTTCCTCGCAGCCGCCCGGTCCGGTGACCTCGCGCCCCTGGAAGCGGTGCTGTCACCTGGTCGCTGAGTCGCTGAGTCGCTGACATCCGTCGCGGCCCCTGCCCGTCCCACACGGGCAGGGGCCGCGACGCCCGTCTACCCCTGCTGCGCGAGCCAGTCCGACAGCTTGGTCTTCGCGATCTGCGCGTCCGGCCCCGGCAGGAGCGTGGTCTCCTGCAGCACGGCTCCGGAGTACGGGGCCCGCGGGTCCGTGACGACCGTGCGCGGGTCGTCGTGGTCGGCGAGCGTCTTGCGGATGAGCTCGTCGAGCTGGAACACGTCGGGACCCGCGACCTCCACCACGCCGTTGACCGGCGAGCCGACCGCGGTGCGGCCTACGGCCGCGGCCACGTCGTCGGAGTACATGGGCTGGAACTTCGCCGGGGCCAGCCGCACGGTGTCGCCGTCGGTCGAGATGTCCGCGATCCCCTTGATGAACTCGAAGAACTGGGTGGCGTGGACGATGGAGTAGGGCATGCCGGACTCCTTGATCAGGTCCTCCTGGGCCTGCTTGGCCCGGAAGTACCCGCTCTCCTGGAGACGGTCGGTGCCGACCACGGACAGCGCCACATGATGGGCCACCCCGGCGTCGGCCTCCGCCTTGAGGAGGTTCGCCGTGGAGGTCCGGAAGAAGTTCATCACGGCGTCGTCCTCCCACGAGGGAGAGTTGGACACGTCGACCACGACCGACGCGCCCTCCAGGACCTCGGCGAGCCCCTCGCCCGTCAGGGTGTTGACGCCGGTGTTGGGCGCGGCCGCGACGGCCTCGTGCCCGTGCTCGTCGAGCTTGCCGACCAGTTTCGAGCCGATGAGCCCGGTTCCACCGATCACTACGACCTTCATGACGGATTCCTCTCGGAGAAAGATTCGGTCTGCACTAGAGAGACAGGACAGGGGCCCCGCCTGTGACAGGTGCCGCGCGGAGACTCGAAGAGGTCGTTCGACGAGCTTCCCCTCGGTCGAGACGTCCGCCATCAGCGCGGGGATCTCGTCCGGAACATCCGGGATGCTCTCGCGGGTGACAGCGACGACCCGGGGTGGGCTCAGTCGGTCAGCGACGCCACGTACGGTGCGAGCTTGTCCGGGTTCATGACCCACATGACGCGTTCGATGCCCCGGGCCGAGACGTCGACGCTGAGCAGGGCCACCGGGTCGCCCCCGGCCGTGACGAGGACGGCCGGCCTGCCGTTGGCCTCGACCCAGCGGACCTGCGTCGGCGGCCAGAACCGTGGCGCGAACGCGGCGAGGTACTTGGACACCCGCGGCCGCCCGACCACCGGGATCCTGGACGCCCCGCGCATCCCGTTGCCGTCGGTGTAGCTGACCACGTCGTCCGCGAGGACGCCCTCCAGCACCGCCAGGCTGCCGGTCCGGGCCGCGTCGAGGAACACCTTCAGCAGACGCCGGTGGACGCCGTCGCCGACCGGCTGCCTTCGCTCGGCCGCCAGGTGCTTGCGGGCACGGGTCACCAGCTGGCGCGTATGGGCCTCGTTCGTCTCCAGGATGTCCGCGATCCGCTTGTACGGGTAGTCGAAGGCCTCCCGCAGCACATAGGCGGCCCGTTCCACGGGGTTGAGCTTCTCGAGGAGCAGCAGCACCGCCAGGTCCAGCGCCTCGGCCCGTTCGGCGCCCAGCTGCGGATCCGCACGGGTGTCGACCGGCTCCGGCAGCCAGGGACCGGTGTACGACTCACGCCGCATCCTGGCCGACTGGGCGAGATTGATCGCCAGACGCGAGGTGACCGTCGCCAGGAACGCGGCCGGCTCCCTGATTCCCGCGCGGTCGGTGTTCTGCCACCGCACCCACGCCTCCTGGACGACGTCCTCGGCCTCCACGACACTGCCGAGGATCCGGTACGCGATACCGAACAGCTGGGGGCGCGCCGCCATGAAACGCTCCGCCGCCCGGTCGAGGGAGCCCTTGTCGTCCTCGGCGCGCATGAATGTCCTCCAGCCCTGAACGACCAGGCTACAAGCGGGCACGGCGGGGTCGTCGCCCCAGGTCCCCCAGGACCGCACCACCCCGAGGAGCCCCGCCGCAGGCGTTGGTAGCGTCGACCCTGCGCCGCGCCCGCCGGTCCGGTGCGCCTTTCGACCGAGAGAGATCTGATGTCCCCGACCATTCGCAGGGCCGTGATTCCCGCTGCCGGGCTCGGCTCCAGGCTGCTGCCGCTGACGAAGGCGACGCCGAAGGAGATGCTCCCGGTCGGTGACAAGCCGGTCATCGAGCACACCGTGCGGGAGCTGGTGGACTCCGGCATCACCGACATCACCATCGTGGTCTCCGGCGGCAAGAGCCTCATCCAGGACCACTTCCGGCCCAACCCCGCCCTCGTCGACCAGCTGCGCGCCGACGGCAAGACCGCCTACGCGGACGCTGTGGAGGAGGTCGCGGAACTGGCCCGCCAGGGCCACATCACCTACCTCGACCAGTACGGCCCCTACGGCAACGGCACCCCGGTGCTGAACGCCGCCCGCTCCTTCGGCGACGAGCCGGTCCTGGTGCTGTGGCCCGACGACGTCTTCGTCGCCGAGGTCCCGCGCGCCCAGCAGCTGATCCGCGCCTACGAGCTGACCGGCTGCCCGGTGCTGGCCCTGCTGCCGATGGACCCCACCGAGTCCCAGCGCTACGGCGTGCCCATCGTCAAGGAGGATCTCGGCGACGGCCAGCTGCGCATCACCGGTCTGGTCGAGAAGCCCGAGCCCGCCGCCGCCCCGTCGGCGTACGCGGCCATCGGCGGCTATGTCGTCACCCCCGGCATCATCGACGAACTGCGCGAGCAGACCCGTCGCTGGTACGAGCACCGGACCGGCGAGGTCTATCTGACCGACGCCATCAACGCCTACGCCGCCACCCGCGCCGTGTACGGGCAGGTCATCAAGGGCCGCTGGTACGACACCGGCAACCCGGCCGACTACCTGGTCGCCCAGATGGCGTCCGCCCTCGCCCACCCGGAGTACGGCCCGCTGCTGCGGGGCCTGGTCGCCGGCCTCGACGACGACCAGGCCGCGACCTCGTAGCGCCGCCATCTCATGGCACGCCGCCATCCCGTAGCGCGCCGCCATCTCGTGGCACGCCGAGCCCTCAGGGCGCCGGGCGGTCGGTGGCCGGGGCGGTCGTGGCCGCCTCGTCCTGCCGGGCCCGGATCAGCGTGATCACGGTGGCGGTCGTGCGGTCGAGGTGGCTGCGGCCGTCGGGCAGCCGTTCCTCCGGGCTGATGTAGCTGTGCGGGCCGAGATGGGTGGCCGGGTCCAGCCGGTGCACGGTGATCTTCCCGGCGCGGCGGGCCCGGTTCCACCCACTGCCGCGCAGCAGCCGCCACCGCCGCGGGAAGATCCAGGTGCCGACCCGCTCGATCCGGTCGTACGCGCTGGTGAGCTGGTGCACCCGCTCGGCATGGGTGAGGTCGTTGGCGCCGTTGTGGAACCCGCCGAGCGTGATCACCACCATCGGGCAGCGCAGCCGGGTGTGCAGCTCGTCCACCGCTCCCGTGGCGACCTGGGCGCCGCCGCTGTAGCTGAGCAGCACCACGGGGATGCCGCTGTCGGGCCGGTAGCCGGCCAGCTCCAGCTGGGTGGCGATCTGGGAGCCGACGGCCCGGTTGTACAGCGGGCGGTAGCGGTGGTCGGCGGCCACGAAGACCTGCATGACGTTGTGCAGGAACAGCAGCAGCCCGATGTGCCGGCGCAGCCATGCCCACACCGGCCGGTCCGCGAGCGGGTCGGCCAGCGGGGAGTAGGGCTGCACCTGCCCCAGTACCCGCAGCTCCGGCGCCCCGGCGAGCACGGCCCTCACCAGCTGGCCGCCGTCCCGGGTGTCCCGGACCCGGCGTTTGCCGATGCCGTCGAGATACACCAGGTAGGCGCCCGGGGGACGGTCGGCGGCGGCGCCCCGGGCGTAGGGCACGCCCTCGGGGAGCGCGGTCGTGGGGGAACGGAAGCCGGCGCTGTAGGCCAGCACCTCGTAGCGGGCCAGCAGGCCTTCGGCGAGCAGGACCGGCCCGAGCACACAGGCCCAGAACAGGAAGTCGTTCATGCGGTCGGCTCCGCTGTCCGGGGCGCGCTGATCCTCACGACCAGCCGCCGAACGGCTCCTACGGTGACCCCGAGCCCGACCCCGGCCACGGCCACGCAGCCGGCGGCGCCCCACCAGCCGAGTTCGGTCGCGTCCGCCAGCGGCCCGGCCAGGCCCGCCCCGACCCCGACGAAGAGCAGCAGATGCAGCAGCGGCCCGAGCAGCGGGAACGCGAGGACCGCGGCCAGCACGAGCGGCGCGACCAGGCCCGGCGTCCACTCCAGCCCGTCACCCTGCGGTGCGGGGGACACCAGGAGCTCGGCCAGGGTCCACGCGGTCAGCGGCCACAGGGCCAGTACGGCGGCCTCGACCAGGCCGGCGGCCAGCAGCAGCCCGGGCACGAGCCGCCGTGACATGCCGGGCCGGCGGGCCAGGAGTGGCAGGATTCGCCCGGCGGCCTCGGACAGTCCGGCGAACAGCAGCAGCACGACGACGAATGACATCGCTCAGCCCCGCTGCGACGGATCGACGGCGACCACCGCCGGACGGTCCGGGCCGCCGCCCCGTATGTACTGTTCGAGCTCGTCGGCGGCCCGCCGGTACCCGCCCGCTTCGCGCTGGGCGGCCTTCAGGGTGGCGGCGGCCGTCCGGAAGCCGGGCTCGTGCAGCAGACGCCGGGCGAGGGCGCGTACGGAGCCCTTCGCGACGTCCTCGGTAACGAGGGACAGACCGGCGCCGAGTTCGACGACGCGGGCGGCGGTCATCGGCTGGTCGGCGCCCTGCGGGACCACCAGCATCGGCACCCCCGCGTACATCGCCTCGTTCACGCTGTTCATCCCGCCGTGGGTGACGAACAGCGCCGCGCGGTCCAGGACTTCGAGCTGCGGCACGAACCGCAGGGGCAGCACGTTCGCCGGCAGCGGCCCCAGCGCGTCCGGGTCGGTCTGCCCGGTCGAGACGATCACGGTCCCGCCCAGCGGGGCGAGCGCGCTCGCGAACGTCCGCAGCAGTTTCGGGTCGGCGCCGAACACCGTGCCCAGCGAGGCGTACAGCACCGGGTCGTGGAGCCGGTCGGCCTGGAACGACGGGTCGGCCGGGCGGGCGCCGATGCTCGGGCCGACGAAACGGTAGGACGCGTCGAAGTCCTCGACGGCCGGCTGGAACGCCCGTGAGGTGTAGACCAGGTTGAGCGGCTGGCGGATGTTCAGCAGGTCGACCAGGGGCAGGCCGCGTGCGTCGAAGCGGCGCCGCAGCTCGCGGCGGGAGCGGACGTATCCCCGTACGCTGCGGGGCTGGCCCCACGCCCCGGCCAGCAGGTCCCAGGAGGCGCCGGTGGGGCTGGGGACGTGCCGGCCGAAGGCGAACGTGGTGAACGACGAGGCCGCCGGCACACCGAGTTCACGGGCGGCCACCGCGCCCCACGGACAGGAACTGTCGTGGACGATCAGGTCGGGCCGGTCCCGGCGCAGGTCGTCGAGCACGGTCGGCAGGAGCCGGACGGTGGTGCTCGCGAGCGACTCCAGCAGGGTGACGGGCGTCGGCGGATCGGGGAGCGGCTGCTCGCCCCCGGGGTAGAGCCGCACGGTCGCGCCGGTGGCCTCGATCTCCGCCCGGAACGCGGGCGAGGTGTGGTACGTGACCGTGTGGCCGCGCCGGACGAGCTCGGCCACCACCGGCAGGGTGGGGTTGACGTGCCCGTGCATGCCGATGTTGAGGAACGCGATGGTACTCACAGGCCGGCCTCCAGTGGGGAAGGGGAAGTCGACGTACCGCCCGGGCCCGCGGGCGTCGCCGAAGGGTCGTCGACCCGGTACAGGCCCGGCCCGCCGACGCGCGGCCCGTCCAGGAAGCGCCCGGCCGTCCGTGACGCGGTGCTGATCAGCCGCTGGGAGTGGCCGAAGTCCCACGGGGCGGGCCAGGCGTCGATGCCGGTGGGGAGCACCACCGTCGGGATGTGCCGGGCCACCTCGTGCAGGTCACGCTCGATCTGGTGGCGCAGCAACAGCATCCCGGCCCGCGCGGCGATCGCCCCGGCACTGCGGCGCTGCCCATGAGGCCGGGGCGGCGAGCTCTCCGGCCCGCTCGACACCACCACCACGCTCGCCGCACCGGCCCGCAGCGCGGCCAGCACCGGTACGTACGCGATCACTCCGCCGTCGACGAGCGTGCGGTCCGCGCGGTCCACCGGGGGCAGCATCCCGGGAATGGCCGCGCTGGCCGGCAGCGCCGACTCGAGGTCGCCGTGGTCGAGATGGGCCGCGGCGCCGGTGTCCAGGTCCATCGCCACCGCCGTGAACGGCACCGCCAACTCCTCGATCCGCGACGGCAGTTCGGCCCGTGCGATCAGTCGGCGCAGTCCGCGGTCGGTGAAGACGCTGCCCCGTGAGGTCACATGGCCGAGCGGGTACACCTCGCGACGGCGCAGCTGGGTCCACACATGGTCCAGCCACGGCTCGGCCCGGTCGGGGTGCGCGGCCGCGATGGCGCCGTCGAGGGCGCCCACCGAGGTCCCGATGATCATGTCCGGTCTGAATCCGCGCTCCTCCAGCGCGTATCCGACCCCCACGTGCGCCGCTCCGACCACCCCGCCGGCGCCCACCACGACGGCGACGGGACGGGGGAGGGAGGGCAACCCTGTCGCCATGACCCACCTGCCCGTTCAGCCGAACTGGCCGGGCTGGTAGTCCCCGGCGGGCTGCTGGTTGACGACGTTGACGCGGTTGTAGGCGTTGATGACGGCGAGCAGGGAGATCAGCGCCACGAGCTGGTCCTCGTCGAAGTGCTTGGCGGCGTCGCGCCAGGCCTCGTCGGTGACACCGCCCGCGGCGTCGGCGATCCGGGTGCCCTGTTCGGCCACCTCAAGCGCGGCGAGCTCGGCCTCCGTGAAGACCGTGGCCTCCCGCCAGGTCGCGACGAGGTGCAGACGCTGAGCGGTCTCCCCGGCGTGGGTCGCGTCCTTGGTGTGCATGTCGGTGCAGAAGCCGCAGCCGTTGATCTGGCTGGCGCGGATCTTCACCAGTTCCTGGACGGTTTCCGGCAGCGTGGAGTCCGAGACCAGCTTGCCGGCGGTGTTGAGGTGCCGGAGCACCTTGCCGGCGAGGGGGTGGCCGAAGTAGTCGAGACGCGGTTCCACGGTGATCTCCTTGCTGTGAGCGGGTTGCACCCAACTGACCGGGCGGACCCGCGATCTGTGACAGCGGGGCGTGTGTGAGTGGGTCTCAGGAGTGGTGCCCCCGCACCGCGACACCGGTCGTCGTCCAACGTGCCACCGGGGCAAGGGAGTTGATCAGGACGCCGGCCGCACGACGGCCAGGGAGGCGAGGAATGTTGAAGAAGGGACGTATGTCGCCTTCTGGTAAAAGATGCGGCTTTTGTGGCGATATGGTGGTCTGGGTTGTGGAGGCTATGGCTGACCCCAGAGGAGATGGTGATATGCCTTCCGTTGACAAGGCGATCGAAGAGATCACCCACGTCCGGACCGACCTAGAAGCGGCACTTGACCCCGCCGAGCCCGACGGTGTCTACCGCGACAGCCGGGAGTGCGCCGCCCTGGCGCTGCTCTCCGCGGACACCAAGCTGCTGCTGTCCCCGCCGACCCCTCGCCCCAAGAAGGGCTGAGCGGACCCCCGAACGGGAGCAGTGAATGGAGCAGTCAGGCACTTCGGCCCTCTTGCAGGGCGCTGTGCAGGACCTTGCGACCGACGTGGTCTCCGCCCTCCGGGGCGGAGACCACGTGCGCATGTCCGACACAGCCCGGGCGGACGACCCGGAGGGCAGCTTCGCCCTCGCGGCGGTACGCGTGCTGGGAGCAGACCTTCTGCTGCCGCACGTCCTCTTCCCGACTCCGCCCGGCCCAGGAGCACTTACCGCGTTCCGGAACACGGTGGAGGCCTTTCCACCGCGTGCCGACGCGGCACCCACCGTCAGATGGAGCCACTGGGCCATGAGGCGCACCCTGCTGCGGTTCGACTCGGCCCCGGCCGGCCCATCCGGAACGGACGACCTCACGGAACCCGACGCCGCCTGGCTCGACGCGGCGACCTGGCAGGTTCTGACCCACCAACTCGCCGTCCTGGCCCCCCTCGCCGTGCCCGGCGACGACTGCGCGGTCGCCCGCGCCGCCCGGCGCCGGCCGGTCGACGTGGCCCGCGGCTTCGTACGGGCGGTGCGCCGCAGGGACTGGCAGCAGGCGGCCGGCGCGGGACGCTGGCTGACCCTCATCGAAGAGGTCCCGGACACCCTCGGCCTGGAAGCGGGCCTGGACTTCGTGGAACTGATGGGCGGCAACGACCCCCGGGTCGCCCTCCAGGTACAGGCGGCGCGGGTCGTGCGGGCGGCCGGAGCCCTCGTATGACGGCCCTCGACATCGGCGGGATCCGGGACGTCGGGACCGCCGCGTTCGCCTGGCTGTCCGCACACCGCGAGGACTTCGCGCTCGGCGAGGACGCGCTCACCGCGGACGGCCAGGTGGACGCCACCTGGAAACCCCTCGGGGAACTCGCCCAGACCTGTGCGAGCGTCCGCGCGCACAGCCCGCCCTGGGACCCGCTGCACGCGTGCGCCGCGGACCTGCTGCGGTTCGCCTGGCAGCAGACGGGCCGGGGCGAACTGTTCCGCCACCTCCAGCGGTTGGAGCCGTTCGCGACGTACCCGCTGGAGGTCTACTCCGTCTTCGCGTCGGCCGGACTGCGGCACCCCGGATACGAGGCCGCCGCCGCGACGACGGCCCGCACCCGGGGCTGGCGGCTCACCGAGCAGGACCCGACCCGCCGGCTGGGGGTGCTGAAGGCCGAGCGGCGCAGCGGCATCCACCGTCCGGAGCAGGACGAACCGACACTGCGCCGCACCTGGCTGGGCGGCCTGCCGGAACCCTGGACGTTCGAGCGCTCCTCGGGATACGCGCTCACCCACGTCGTCTTCCACCTCACCGACTGGGGCCGCGACCCCGAGGGCGTCCCCACCGACCTGGCCGCCTACCTGGCGCACTGGCTGCCGGCCTGGCTCGACACCTGCCTGGACGCCGGTATGTGGGACCTCGGCTGTGAACTGCTGGTCGTGGCCGCGAGCCTGCCTGCCCCGCCCGACCCCGCGACCCTCCAGGACTCCTGGACCCGGATCGCGCGGGCGCAGCTCGACTCCGGCGCGCTCCCGCAGCAGGCGGCCTTCCAGCAGGAGGCCGGAGCGGACACCGAGCCGGGCTTCCTGCACTGCTACCACTCCACGCTCATGGCCGCCTTCGCCGCGGCACAGACCGTCACCTGCCTGAGCCGCGAGGCCGAAGGAGTGCCCGGATGACCGACACCCGTCTGATGCACACCGTCGGCGTGCGCGCCCTGGAGTGGCTGTGGGCCCATCGCGACGGATTCCGTCTGGAACCCGACGTCGACCCGGAAGTCGGCTTCCTGGAGCGCTTCAAACCGGTCGGCGAACTGGCCCTCATCTGCCGGGTGCTCTTCCGTGAGGGCGTGGCCGGCTCCCGGCAGGCCGACCTGGCGCGCAAGCTCCTCGACCACACCTGGCGGCACACCCTGGACGGCGGCCGCATGCTGGTGCGCGGCCAGCGCATCGAACCGCTCTCGCCGATCCCCTTCGAGGTCTACCTGCCCTACAAGGAACTGGGGTACAACGAACCCGAGGTGGAGCGCGCCACCGTCCTCTACCACCGGACGCGCAGCTGGGCCGCCCTCGAACTGGACCCGACCCGGCGCCTCGGGCTCTCCGCGTTCCAGCGCCGCTTCGGCCTCACGCCCTCCACGCCCGAGGCGGACATCGTCGGCTCCACCTGGCTCGGCCGCACTCCCGAGCCCTGGACGGTCAGCGGGCACATCGCCTACGACGTCACCCACACGGTGTTCCACCTCACCGACTGGGGCGAGCACCCGGGCGGCCTGCCGCCGGACATCGCCGACTACCTCGCCATGTGGCTGCCGGTCTGGATCGACGACTGGCTGGACCTGAGGCGCTGGGACCTGCTCGGCGAACTCCTCGTCGTGGACGCCTGTCTGTCCCGCCCCACCCTCGACGAACGGGCCTGGGAGGGCTTCGCCGCCGCACAGCAGGCCGACGGCGCCATGCCCGCCGTACGCGAGATGCCGCAGGGCGAGCCGGACGAGCTGTTCGACATGATCTACCACCCGACGCTGGTCGCGGCCTTCGCCTCCGTGCTGGCGACCTCCCGCGCCCTGACCGAACTGACCCAGGTCGCCTCGTGAGCGGCCCGCCCCTGCCCTGGCCGGGCATCGCCGACGACACCGAGCAGGCCCGGCCGGGCGGCCCGCCAGCCGCCGACGCCACCCTCAGGGAGCGTCTGGAGCGCGCCGTCGACGCCGTCGACGCACCCGACGCCGTCTTCGCGGTCTCCCGGCACGGCCGACGCACACTGCACTGCGGCGGCACCGCCGCGCCCCCGCCGGTCGCCCGGGAGGACCTGCGCTACGAGATCGGCTCGGCCACGAAGACGTTCACCGGACTGCTGCTGGCCCACCTCGTCCAGCGCGGCCCGCTGACCGGCGGCGAGTCGGCCGCCGCCTGCCTGGCACCGGGCCGGCGCACCGACACGGCGCCCGTGACGCTGGCCCACCTCATCACCCACACGGCCGGACTGCCCGGCCTGCCTCCCGACTTCTACGTACGGGCGCTGCCCGCCTGGCGCACCAACCCCTACGGCCGCTATCCGGCCGAACGGGTGACCGAGGCCTTCCTGCGGCACCGCCCGCGGCACCGGCCCGGCACCCGGTGGCACTACTCCAACTTCGGCGTCGCCGTACTCGGCCACGCCCTCGCGGCGGCGACCGGCACGGACTGGGAGGAACTCCTCGCCGCACAGCTGCTGCGCCCGCTCGGCCTCAGCGGTACGGCCCTGCGCGCGGAGGACCCGAAGACCGACGCCGTCGGGCACGGCAAGGACGGGCAGAGCACCGCCCTCCCCTTCGACGCGGGCGGCTTCGCGGCGGCCGGTGCCGTCCGCGCCACCCCGCACGACCTGCTCACGTTCCTCGAAGCCCACCTCGACCCGGCCGGCACCCCGTGCGCCGACGCGCTGCGGGCGGTGCGCACACCGGTCCTGCGGCGCGGCCTCGGCCACCGGCACGTGCACACGACGGCCTGGTTCCGGCACCCCACGGACGGCGGGCCGATGTACTTCCACAGTGGTGCCACCCTCGGCCAGCAGGCCTTCCTGGGCTTCAGGCCCGACACGGGCACGGCCCTGGTCGCGCTGTGCACCCGCCGCTTCCGCGCCCACGACCCGTTCGTCGCCACCGCGTACGCGTTCCTGGCGGAGGCGTAGCGACGGGGAGTGCAGGGGCGGGTCGAGTGGGGGGGGGGGGGGGGGGGGGGGGGGGGGGGGCCCCCCCCCCCCCCCCCACGCCGTACGACTTCCTCGACCCGCTTACACCTTCTGCCACAGCGCCGGAGTGGCGAGCGGCGACCATCTGCCCTGCGCCTGGTGCGTCAGGAGGCACTGGTAGCGGACGCCCGCGTGGGTCACCGTGGCGCCGGCCTCGTAGACCCGGTCCGCGGTCCAGGTGTCGGCGGCCCCGTTGTCCTGCGGAGCGGGAGCGCCCTTCTGGGCCGCCGCGGTCTTCAGGACCAGGCCGAAGTCGCTGAGGATCGGATTGATCGGCTGGTAGAAGGTGGTGCCGCCGTCCGTGCAGTCACCCGAGCCGCCCGAGGTCACGCCCTGGGCCTGGGACCCCGAGAGGTACGGGCCGCCGGAGTCACCGGGCTCGGCGCACACCGTCGTCTCGGTGACGCCGTCCACGGTGCCCTGGGAGTAACTGACACTCGTGTCGTGCTGCTCGATGGTGCCGCAGTGCCATCCGGTGGTGGAGCCGGAGCGGCAGATCGACGCCCCGACGAGCGCCTGGACCGAGCCGGTGACCTGGGTGCGCTCGCCGTCCTCGCCGTCCACGTCGGCCGTGGCGGTCCAGTCGCCGTTGACGCCGACCCAGGACATGTCCTTGCCGGGGAAGGTGGAGGCCTGGAACGTGCCCTGCTCGGCCATGTTGGAGCCGGTGGTCGAGTCGCCCCGGTCGCCGCAGTGGCCCGCCGAGGCGAAGCCCTGCTGGTCGCCCTTGGTGACGGAGAACCCGATGGAGCAGCGTGCGGTGCCCTCGATGTAGTAGGCCTCGCCGCCGACCAGGTCCGCCAGCAGCCGGGGCCGCTGCGCCGACACCCGGATCCCGACGCCCTCGTCCGCGACGCCGGCGGCCTTGATGAAGGCGGTGGCCGCCGACTGCTTGGTCGCCTGGACGACGACCCGGTTCGTCGGCACGTCGACGTACCAGACCGGTGTCTCACGCGTCTTGACCCGGGTGGCCGCCTTGTCCAGCTTCTCCTTGACGGCCCGCAGCTCGCCCAGCGTCCGCTTGACGACCGCGGCCTTCGCGCCCTGGGCCTGGATGACGGACACGTCGGAGGCCCGCGTGGTCGCGACGGTGAGCTCAGCGGCGGTCGTCCCCCGCAGCCAGGCCCCCGCGAAGCGCTCGCCCAGCGAGTTGCGCAGGCGACCGGCGCGTACGCCCGCCTCCGCCTCGTTGACCAGCCGGTCGGCCGCCTGTCCCGGCTTCAGCTTGAGGTCTCGCTCCAGTGCCCGCAGCACCGCCTTGGACGGCCGGTCGGCACCGAGGGTCTGCGCGGCGGTGGACGCGGGCACCGGCGCGGGGGGCGGCCCGGCCGCCGCGGCCGAGGTGACGCCGCTGAGGACGAGGGCGCCGAAGACGGTCAGGGCGGTGCGGCGGCCAGCCGCGGTATGTCTGCCGAGCATGCGATGTACCTCCATCGAGTACAGGGGATTGCGACCACTCCAGGCCTTGACAGAAAGGGATGACTCGATGTCGGAAAAGATGATTTTTCGCGCTTTGGGAGGTGCAGGCAGGGGCAAGTGCGTCGACGGAAGGGGACCGTGGGGCCGCCAAAGCTTCATCGTTCGTTTTCTTGAATCATTCGTGTTTAGCAAGGTAGGTTGTCCGTCATGACCGCATCCCAGACTCCGACCCCCGCCGAGGAGCTCCGCGGTGCCGGCCTGCGGGTGACGGCTGCGCGAGTCGCGCTGCTGGAATCCGTCCGGGCCGGTGACCACCTCGGCGTCGAGGCCATCGCCTCGGGGGTGCGTGATCGCGTAGGTCATGTCTCCCTGCAAGCGGTGTACGAGGGCCTCCACGCACTCACCGCGGCGGGACTCATCAGGCGTATCGAGCCGGCCGGCAGCCCGGCCCGCTTCGAGGGGCGGATCGGCGACAACCACCACCACATCGTGTGCCGGTCGTGCGGTGTCGTCGCCGACGTCGACTGCGAGGTCGGCGAGGCGCCCTGTCTGACCGCGTCCGACGACCACGGCTTCGCCATCGACGAGGCCGAGGTCATCTACTGGGGCCTGTGCCCCGACTGTTCCACCGCCAACAGTGCGCCCCCAGCACTGTGATCCACCTAGTCCGGAAGGTTTCCCATGGCTGAGAACCCCGATGCGATCGTCACCGACGCGAAGGCGGAGGGCACCGGCGGCTGCCCCGTCGCGCACGATCGCGCCCCCCACCCGACGCAGGGCGGCGGCAACCGTCAGTGGTGGCCGGAGCGGCTCAATCTGAAGATTCTCGCCAAGGACCCCGTCGTGGCGAACCCGCTCGGCGCGGAGTTCGACTACGCCGAGGCGTTCCAGGCCCTCGACCTGGCGGCCGTCAAACGGGACATCGCCGAGGTGCTGACCACCTCGCAGGACTGGTGGCCGGCCGACTTCGGCAACTACGGCCCGCTGATGGTCCGCATGGCCTGGCACAGCGCCGGCACCTACCGCATCAGCGACGGCCGCGGCGGTGGCGGCCGTGGCCAGCAGCGCTTCGCGCCGCTGAACAGCTGGCCGGACAACGGCAACCTGGACAAGGCCCGCCGTCTGCTGTGGCCGGTCAAGAAGAAGTACGGCCAGTCCATCTCCTGGGCCGACCTCATGATTCTCACCGGTAACGTCGCCCTGGAGACCATGGGCTTCGAGACCTTCGGCTTCGGCGGCGGCCGTGCCGACGTCTGGGAGGCCGACGAGGACGTCTACTGGGGTCCCGAGACCACCTGGCTCGACGACCAGCGCTACACCGGCGACCGCGAGCTGGAGAACCCGCTCGGCGCCGTCCAGATGGGCCTGATCTACGTCAACCCCGAGGGCCCGAACGGCAACCCGGACCCGATCGCCGCGGCCCGCGACATCCGCGAGACGTTCCGCCGGATGGCGATGAACGACGAGGAGACCGTCGCCCTCATCGCCGGTGGCCACACCTTCGGCAAGACCCACGGCGCCGGCCCGGCCGACCACGTGGGCAACGACCCCGAGGCCGCCTCCATGGAGGAGCAGGGCCTGGGCTGGAAGTCCACCTACGGCTCCGGCAAGGCCGGTGACGCCATCACCTCCGGCCTCGAGGTGACCTGGACCACCAAGCCCACCCAGTGGAGCAACGACTTCTTCGACATCCTCTTCGGCTACGAGTGGGAGCTGACCCAGAGCCCCGCCGGCGCCAACCAGTGGGTGGCCAAGGACGCCGAGGCGATCATCCCCGACGCCCACAGCGACTCCAAGAAGCTGCCGACGATGCTCACCACCGACCTCTCGCTGCGCTTCGACCCGATCTACGGGCCGATCTCCAAGCGCTTCCACGAGAACCCGGCCGAGTTCGCGGACGCCTTCGCCCGCGCCTGGTACAAGCTGACCCACCGTGACCTGGGCCCGAAGTCCCTGTACCTCGGCCCGGAGGTCCCGGCGGAGACGCTGCTGTGGCAGGACCCGCTGCCGCAGGCCGAGGGGGAGGCCATCGACGTCGCCGACGTGACGGCGCTCAAGGCCAAGCTGCTCGCCTCGGGCCTAACGGTCTCGCAGCTCGTGTCCACCGCCTGGGCGTCGGCCTCGACGTTCCGCGGCAGCGACAAGCGCGGCGGTGCCAACGGCGCCCGTATCCGCCTGGAGCCGCAGCGCGGCTGGGAGGTCAACGACCCGGACGAGCTCGCCCAGGTCCTGCGCGTCCTCGAGGGCGTCCAGGCCGAGTTCAACTCCGGCGCCAAGAAGGTCTCCCTGGCCGACCTGATCGTCCTCGGCGGTGCCGCCGCGGTCGAGAAGGCTGCCAAGGACGCCGGGTTCGACGTGACGGTCCCCGTCACCACGGGCCGCGTGGACGCCACCGAGGAGCACACCGACCCCGAGTCCTTCGCCGCGCTGGAGCCGACCGCGGACGGCTTCCGCAACTACCTCGGCAAGGGCAACCGCCTGCCGGCCGAGTACCTGCTGCTCGACCGCGCCAACCTGCTCACCCTGAGCGCCCCCGAGCTGACCGTCCTCGTCGGCGGCCTGCGCGTCCTCGGCGCCAACCAGGGCGGCTCGCAGCACGGTGTCTTCACCGAGACCCCGGGCAAGCTGACCAACGACTTCTTCGTCAACCTGCTCGACCTGGGCACGACCTGGAAGTCCACGTCCGCCGACCAGACCACGTTCGAGGGCCGTGACGCCTCCGGTGAGGTCAAGTGGACCGGCACCCGTGCCGACCTGGTCTTCGGCTCCAACTCCGAGCTGCGCGCCCTCGCCGAGGTCTACGCGAGCGACGACGCGAAGGCGAAGTTCGTGAACGACTTCGTCGCGGCGTGGACCAAGGTCATGGACCTGGACCGGTTCGACCTCGTCTGATCCGCGTCTGATCCACCCCGCACCGAACGTCCAGGCCGGCCCCCACGGGCCGGCCTGGACGTCTTTCGCCGTGCCCCGGCACCGCACGGCGCGCACCCTTCACACAACGCACACCGAGCCCCATCAATTCTTTATGTTTCAAGCGCTAGGCTCGCCGAAAGGGGAGTGGCCAGAGGTGGCCGAGTGGCCGGATGCGGCCCGCCCGCCGCGCCACTCGCCCCTCCTTCCCCCCACCTGCACAGGAGACCCGGCGTGCTCGACGGCGACGTAGTGGTGATCGGCGGCGGCTACGCCGGCGTCCGTCTCGCGAAGCGACTGGACACCACGGCACGGGTCACGCTGGTGGACCGCAAGGATGTCTTCTTCCACCGCATCGCCTCCCTGCGCGCCGGCGTGCGCCGTGAGTGGTCGCACGCCGCGTTCATCCCGTACGACCGCCTGCTGCGCAACGGCCGAGTGGCCGTCGGCAAGGCCGTCCGCATCGACACCACCGAGCGTCAGGTCGTCCTCGCGACCGGCGAGCGGCTCCCGTACGACGTCCTGGTGATCGCGACCGGCGCCGACTACCCCGAACCGGCCCGCTTCGCCGGCACCACCGCCGAGGAGGCCGCGAAGGCCTTCGCCACGCACCAGCAGCACATCGCCACCGCCGAACACGTCCTGATCGTCGGCGGCGGCCCCTCCGGGGTCGAACTCAGCGCCGAGATCCGCCTCGCCCGTCCGGACGCCCGGGTCACCCTCGCCCACTCCGGGCCCGAACTGCTGCACGCCACGGGCAGCGTGCGGGCCGGCCGCAAGGCGCGCGGCTGGCTGGAGGCGCACGACGTCGACGTGTGGCTGGACGCCTTCATGTCCCCCGGCAACGACTTCGGCACCTACCGCGACGCCCGCGGCAACGTCATCGAGGCCGACCGCTCCTTCTGGGCGACCGGCACCACGCCCAACACGCTCTGGCTGCGGCTGGCCGGGCACGGCGACTGGCTGAACGCGTCCGGCCATGTGAAGGTCGACCAGGCCCTGCGGGTCCAGGGATGGCTGGACGTGTTCGCGGTCGGCGACGTCAACGACGCCACCGAGGTCAAGATCACCCCGGCCGCGCTCGCCCAGGCCGACCTGGCCGCCCACAACATCCGCGCCTACCTGAACAGCGCCGGGAAGCACCGCAAGGAGCCCCGCTTCTACCGGCCGGTCCACCGCACCCCGCTCATCGTCCCGTTCGGCCCCGCCGACGGCGTGACGATGCTGCCGGTGCCGGGCGGCGAGACCGCGGTCCTCGGCGGCCGCACCACCACCCTTGCCAAGGCGAAGCACCTCATGACGCCCTACATGAGGCGCCAGCTCGGCTACACGGCGGCGTAGGCGCTCCGCCGGCGGGGTCGTGGTCGCCCTGGGGCGCGTCGTTCGACCGCGGCGCCGTCGGGGGCCGGTCGCGCAGTTCCCCGCGCTCCTTCGGGGCGCGGGGTCGAAACCGTGCCAGGCGGGTACTCGGGGCCTTCACCGAGCCCCGGCCGGACCGGGTGGGGAACGGAGGCGTGATGACGAGGAACCGGGAGGACACGGCGCCCGCTCGGCAGCCCGGATTTCCCGAGCTGCGCCCGGTCGGGAACGGCCCCGTCGAGCCGACCGCGCGGGAACCGCGCCCGCTGAACAGCCAGGAACTGCCCCGGGACCGCAGCCAGGCGATCCTGGAGGCCGCCAAGCAGATCGGCGCGCTGCTGAAACGCGGCGGGCACACCTTCGCCCTGGGCGGCAGCGTGGCCGTGTACGCCCACGGCGGCAGCGGGCACCTCCAGCACGACGCCGACTTCTGCGTGCGCCGCTCCGACGCCGAAGCGGTGGCCGGCACACTGGCCGAAGCCGGCCTCACGGTCCGTGTGCCGCCGGAGGACTGGCTGATGAAGACCACGTGCCTCGGCCAGGAGGTCGACCTCCTGTTCGAGATGGCCCACCGCCCCGTCACCACCGACCTCCTGGCCCGGGCACAGGAGATCCCCGTCGACTCGGTGCTCATGCCCGTACTGGCGCCCACCGATCTCATGCGCGGGCTGATCCAGGCGTTCTCCGAGCACTACTGCGACTTCGGGCCGGTGCTCGCCGCGGCCCGGGCGCTGCGCGAGAAGGTCGACTGGGAGGACGTACGACGCTCCTGCGGGGACGAGCCGATGCCCGCCGCGTTCTTCTTCCTCCTGGAGCGGCTGAACGTGATCTCCGCACGGGAGGAGCAGCGATGAGCGGCCCCGGCACCCGGCCCGCCCAGGGCACGGGCGGCGCGCGGAACCTGGACTACCTCGTGGCCCATCTCACCGACCACCTGGCCGCCGGGCCCCTCGGTGAGCTGGGCGTGCGCATCGAGATCCGCGGTGAGGCGATCCTGCTGACCGGCACCGTGCCCTCCGCCCAGTGCCGCGACGACGTCCTGCGCAGCGCCCGCGCGGAGCTGCCGGGACACCCCGTCCACTGCGACCTCGTGGTCGCGGACAACGCGGCGCCCGACCATGCCGAGGAGGTCGAATGATCCGCATCGCGGCCGTCGGGGACATCCACATGGGCCCGGAGAGCCAGGGCGCGCTCCGTCCCTCGTTCGAGACCCTGCACGAGAGCGCCGACGTCCTGCTGCTCGCCGGGGACCTCACCCGGCACGGCACCGTCGAGGAGGCCCAGGTCGTCGCACGGGAGATCAAGGACCTCGCGGTCCCTGTGGTCGCGGTCCTCGGCAACCACGACCACCACGCCGACTGCCCCGAGGAGGTCACCGCCGTCCTCCAGGACGCGGGCGCCCGGGTCCTCGAAGGCCAGGCCACCGTCGTGGACAACGGCGGCGCGCGCATCGGCGTGGCCGGCACCAAGGGCTTCGGCGGCGGGTTCGTGGGCCGCTGCGCCGGCGAGTTCGGCGAGCCGATCATGCGGGAGTTCGTCCGGTACTCACGCCACCGCGCGGACACCCTGCGGGCCTCCCTGGAGGAGCTGCGGGACCAGGACTGCGACGTACGCGTCGCCCTCACCCACTTCTCCCCGGTGCCGGACACCCTGGCCGGCGAACCCCCCGAGATCTACCCGTTCCTCGGCAGCTACCTGCTGGCCGAGGCCATCGACACGGCGGGCGCCGACCTCGCCGTCCACGGCCACGCCCATCTCGGCACCGAGCACGGCATGACCAGCGGCGGAGTGAAGGTCCGCAACGTCGCCCAGCCGGTGATCGGCCGGGCGTTCCACGTCTACCACCTGGCGGGCTGAACCCGCCCCGCCGACGTGGGGCGGGCGCGCGCGAGGTGTGAGCGGGGGTGGGCGGGGTGTGGGCGAAGCCACGTCGTCCGCGACCCCTGAGGCATGTCGGCCGGACGGGGTGCCGGGCTACCGTTTGAGGGATTCCGTGCCCGCCAGTACCTCGGACGGCCCCGCAGTGCTCGCAGACCTCTCCCCGCTCATCGCGGCGACCACCCAGTGGCTGACGCGTTCCTACCCGGCGTGCGGCGGCGCGCTCGCCGCCGCGCTGGGCGAGGTGCAGGCCCGCCAGGCCGTCACGGTCGCGGCGTGGCTGCGCTACCCCACGCCGACGGACGCCGCCCTGGTCGGGATGGCCGGGCCCGGCGGCTCGGCCGCGCTGGACTGGCTCACCGGCGCGGACGCGACCGCGCACGACGAGACGGACGACTTCGCCTGGCGCACCTGGGTGGACGAGGTCGTCGCCAGCTGGGCGGCCTGTCTGCTCACCGACGACGCACTGGCCCGGCTGGCGGTCGCCGCGATCGCCGACGGCGGTCACGCGACCGGCGTGCCGGTCCAGTTCCGCCGTCTGGTGTCGCCCGACGCCCGGGACCGCCAGGCCGCGGCCCTCCTGCGCCACCCGGACCTCCTCGCCCCCGTGGCCGGCCTGCACCGCCCCGCACTGCACGAACGCCTCGACCCGGGCCGGGCGCTCATCGCCTGAGCCCTGCCCGGCTCCGGGTCCCGGGGGCGTACGCCGAGGGGTCAGTCCTCCTTGCCGCGCCCCGTCAGCGCGTCCCGCAGCCGGTCGACGAGGCCGGCGCCCGGCGCCAGCAGCTTGTTGGCAGGCGGCTTGTCCGGGGCGGACGGGTGCGGGCGGGTCGGCGCCATCTTCTTCGCCTGACGCACCTTGTCACCCAGGGCGTCGAGCGCCTCCGGGGGGCAGGCGGCGCGCAGGTTGGGGAAGAGGTTCTGCTCCTCGTCGGCGATGTGCGAGCGGACCTCCGTCATCAGCATCCCGATCAGCCGGTCGAACTCGGCGTCGTCGGCGTCGCACCCCTCCAGGTCCTTCATGATCTGCTCGGCCTTGGAGTGGTCCTCGATCTCCCGGTCGGCGATGGCGTCGCCGCCCGTCACGTGCTCCCGCACGGCCGGGTACAGGTACATCTCCTCGGCCACCGAGTGCCGCACCAGCTCCATCGTGACCTGGTCGGCGACCAGCTTGCGGTCCTTGTCGCCGTACGGAAGCGCCTCGATCCGGCCGAACATCTCCTCCACCTCGCGGTGATCGGTCACCAGCTCGTCGATGACGTTTCCACCATGACCCATGGTCTCCACCTCCAGAACGGGGCGGCGGCCCGGACGGACCCGCCGCGGCCCCCGAGTGCCCGCACACGACGGGCTCACACGAGGGGCGGCGGAAAGAGCGGGCGGTGCGCAGGTGCCCATACCGGTCCGAGCCGAGTTCTCTGCCGAACGCCCGGAACCCGGTGCGTTCGGCCCCCGGCGCCCGTCCCGTCGGAGCGGCGGGGGCGCTTGCTCGGCTGGTCGGTCTTCGGCCACGAGGCCGGCCGCACGCGCGCTCACCTGCCGGAGGCGGACGAGGACCGGTGAGCCGGACCCCTACGCCGCGGCAGGTCCTGGGGCCCACACCGGTGTGAGAGGGCGTTCCCCCGGCGACAGCGCCCCGCACTAGGGTGCGGGTATGACGTCGCAGGGATATCTCTCCGAACTGTTCTCGCTGGAAGGCCGGGTGGCCGTCGTGACCGGGGGCAGCTCCGGGATCGGCCGGGCCATTACCGAGGCCCTCGCTCGCGCGGGTGCGAGTGTGGTGGTCGTGGCCCGCAGGGAGGCGGAACTGGCCGCCACGGTCGGGGAGTTGGAGGCCGAGGGCGGCCGGGCGGCCTGGGTGAGTGCCGACCTCGGTACGCGTGACGGGGTGCGGGCGGCGGCCGAGGGGGCTGTGAAGGCGTTCGGTGAGCCCGACATCCTCGTCAACTGCGCCGGGATCAACCTGCGGCCGCCGATCGGCGAGCTGGGCGAGGACGTCTGGGACACCACGATGGCCGTGAACCTGGAGGCTCCCCATCTGCTGGGGCAGCGGTTCGGACCCGGCATGGCCGAGCGGGGCTTCGGACGGATCATCCACATCACCTCCCAGCAGGCGCACCGGGCGTTCGTCCAGAGCGGCGCCTACGGCGTGTCCAAGGGCGCGCTGGAGTCGCTGGCCCGCTCCCAGGCCGAGGCCTGGTCGCCGTACGGCGTCACCTGCAACACGCTCGTGCCGGGCTTCGTCATGACGCCCCTCAACACGCGTCTGTCGTCCGACCCCGAGAAGGTGGCGGCGCTCGCCGCCCGCACGATGGTCGGGCGCAACGGCCTGGCCGAGGACTTCGCCGGCGCGGCGGTGTTCCTCGCGAGCCGGGCCTCCGCCTACGTCACCGGGCAGTCGATCTTCGTGGACGGCGGCTTCTCGGTGCACTGAGCAGGCAGGCGGCCCCGCACCCTGCGCCCGATCCGTCAGCGCAGATCGAGCCGCATCAGGATCCGGGGGTGACCGGCCAGCACGGAGGTGGTGTCGGCGGCGTGGACGAAGCCGGCCCGTTCGAAGTTCTTGCGGATCCCGGCGTAGGCCATCGTCAGGTCGACCCGGGCGTCCCCGTTGTCCAAGGGGTACGCCTCGACCGCCGGCGCACCGCGATCGCGGGCGAAGTCGACCGCGCCGGCGATGAGGGCGTGCGTGATGCCCTGCTTGCGGTGGCCCGGGCGGACGCGGACGCACCACAGCGACCACACCGGCAGGTCGTCGACGTGCGGGATCTTGCGGTTGCGCGCGAAGGACGTGGCCGAACGCGGCGCCACCGCGGCCCAGCCGACCGGTTCGTCACCGTCGTAGGCGATCACTCCCGGAGGCGGATCGGCACGGCACAGTTCGGCCACGTACGCGCCGCGGGCCGGCCCCTGGAGCTCCTTGTTCAGCTTCGACGGGATGCGGTGGCCCAGACACCAACACACGCTGGCCGTGGGCGACTTCGGGCCGACCACCGCACGGACGTCCTCGAAGACCGAAGCCGGACGAACTTCTATGACCATGGCCCCACCCTGGCACGGGAATCGAGGCATCAGGCCGTGGCGTGGAACGCCTGGAGCGTCTCGGCGGCCCGGGCCTCGGGGATCCGGCCGAAGTCCTCGTACCACTCACCGACCGCGTGGAGGGACGGGGGCTGTTCGAGGCAGACCAGGTCGTCGCACTCGGGGCGGAGCGCCGCCGTCGTGCGGGGGCTGCCGACGGGGACGGCGAGGATGAGGCGGGCCGGTCCGTGGCGGCGCAGGAAGCGGAGCGCCGCCGTGGCGGTGAGGCCGGTGGTCAGGCCGTCGTCGACCAGGACGACCGTGCGGGCCGTGATGGACGGGAGCGGGCGGTGGCCGCGGTAGGCGCACTCACGGCGGTGCAGCTCGCCCCGCTCGCGGGCGACGACGTCGCCGAGCCGGTCCTCGGACAGATGCATCATCGCCAGGCTCTGCCGGTCGTACAGCGGCGGATCGTCCGCGACGATCGCCCCGATCGTCGTCTCCGGCCGGATCGGCGTGGCGATCTCGCTCGCGACCAGCACGTCCAGCGGGGCACGCAGCGCACGGGCCACCTCGGCGGCGACGGGCACCCCGCCGGGCGGCAGGGCCAGCACGAGCAGATTGACCAGGTCACCGGCGTCGGCCCACTCCACCAGCCGCAGGGCGAGCTCCTGCCCGGCGTGAGTACGGTCGCGGAATGCCACGGCGCCCTCCTCCCTCGAAGGTCGGCGCAGGCGCCGAGTTCCCGGCGGGCGGACGACGAAACGGGGCCCGGCGGCGACCGCGAAGGGCGCGCCCGGGCCGGTCCGGCGTCGCGTGTGGCCCGCGTCCGGGTGGGTACTGCGGCGCGCATGACCGACATCGAACTCAAGAGCTCCGCGTTCCACGACCACGAGATGATCCCGCGCAGGCACGCCTGGGAGGGCGAGAACCTCTCCCCGCCCCTGGCCTGGTCCGGAGTGCCCGACGAGGCGGTGGAGCTGGCCCTGCTGTGCGAGGACCCGGACGCGCCGTCGGGGACGTTCGTGCACTGGCTGGTCACCGGCATCGACCCGCACGCGGACGGACTGCCCGCCGGCCGGACCACCCCGGGCAGTCACCCGCACACCAACGGCTTCGGGGAATCCGGCTGGGCCGGCCCGCTGCCCCCGGTGGGCGACGACGCGCACCGGTACTTCTTCCGCCTGTACGCCCTCGGCGGCCCCGTCTCCCTCCCGGAGGCCCCCACCGCCGTCGAAGCCCACAGGGTGCTCGACGAGCAGCAACTGGCCAGCGGAACCCTCGTCGGTCTCTACCAGCGCTGAGCACCGATCCGGGCCTGTTCGCCCGGTGCGCCGGGCTGCGTTCCGGCCGCGCAGAGCGCATGGTGGTGTCATGAGCACGCGTCCCCCCGTGGTGGTGCTGCCGCCGGCGTCGGACGGCGGGCGTCAGGTGACGATCCGCGGCGAGCCGACCGGCACCGCGTACAACCTGTTCGACGTCATGGACCTGGTGCACCGCGCGGGCCTGCCCGGCAAGGACCGGGCCGTCGACGACCCCGAACTGATCGAGTGGCGCGGCGGCGGACCCTACGACTGGAACGCCCCGGAGCCGCCCGATACTCCGAACGGGTGAACGCGCACGACGCCACCCGAACGGCAGCACCACCTCACGGCGGACACACCGGCAGGGCCGTTCAGTAGGACCGCGGAGCCGCCGCCCGGTCCGGGTCCGGGTTGAACTCCGCGTGGTAGCTCTCCGGTGGCGCGAGATAGCTGACCGGCAGCCCGCCGGTGTCGATGACGATCTGGTCCACCGCGATGCCCGGGTCGACCATGAAGATCCGCAGGACATGCTCACCGGGCTCGTCCACCGTCACCCTGGCGGTCAGCTTCTCGACACCGTCCTCCACGTTGCGGGCCCAGGCGTCGCCCCTGTTGCCGGTGGCGACGGACTGGCCGGCGAGGACGGTGGCGGGCTGTTCGTCGAGGGCGACGGCCAGCCGGCGGTGGCCGCGCTCGTCGAGGGACGGCAGCCGGAAGACGGTGACCGGGAAGGAGCCCGCGCCGTCGAAGCGCACCCGGTACCGCAACTCCGGCGCCCTGGTGGCGAAGTCGGCGGTCACCGGAGCCACTGTCGTCGGCACCGCCTCCAGCGCGCCCGTACGGCGGCCCAGCCCGCGCACCTCACGCCAGCCCGCCCCGCCGCGCGCCACCCGGCGCTCGGTGTGCACCGCGTCGATCGAGACGTACCCGTGGGCCGCCACGAACCCGCGCGCCCGCCGCCGCGCCCGCTCACCGTCATTGACCACCCACAACGGCACCTCGATCCGCTGCCCGGCCCCGCTGACGGCGACGGTGGCGTCGTCGTACGTCCCCTCGGGCATCCGCGCCCAGTCGATCTCCACCCACACCCGCGTCTGCTCGGTGAGAGAGCCTTGCGCCGCGCTCAGCAGCACCCACGGGTGGCTCGCCTCGGCCGTCCAGTCGAGTGGCAGGAAACCGGTGTTGAAGACGTCGAGGAAGCGTCGGTCGCGGGTGTAGGAGGAGAAGGACAGCGGCCGGCCCGCCCCGGTCTCGTTGCCCTCGGCCGCCACGCCCAGCCCCGAGGCCTCCTGCCGGGCGATCCGCGTGACGGCCGGGCGGCCCGGCGCCTTGGGGATCTGGGACGGGTACGGGTTGACGATCCCGTCCCACTTCCCGCCCGCCACCTGGGTGTTGTACCGCCTGGTGAGCGCCGCCTCCTCGGCGTGGGCCGCCTCCGCCAGGTCGGCGAAGCGGTTCGTCCCGGCCCCGCGTCCCTGCCGCACCGCGAGCGCGTTGCGGTCCGCCCAGTAGTACTTCAGGTTCATCAGGTACGCCCCGTGCACCGGGTACTCGACCAGCTCGAAGAAGGCGTCCCGGTACTGCTCGGGCACCTCGGCCCCCACTGCCCGAACCTGCGCGAGCAGTCGCTCGTACGCGACCAGGCGGCGGCCCGCCTCGTCGCCGTGGTGGATCACGGAGAACACCCCGGGGTCGATGAACTCCGGGCGCCGCTCGGCCGCGAGCCGGTAGTACTCGGTGCGGATCGCGGCGATCTCCCGGCCGTACCGCCGACCGAACTGCCGCCCCGACCACTCGGCCAGGAAGTCGCCCACGTCCTCGGCGCCCCACCGGTCCACGTCCCAGGCCATGTCCATGCTGAACGACAGACCGGTCTCGATCGACTTGACGTCACCGACGTTGAAGATCCACATCCGGTCGACGCCGTGCTCGTACACCCGCCGCAACTCCTGCCAGACCTTGGCGAGTTGGGTGGTGTCCAGCCACAGATAGCTCTTCGGACGGCCCCAGTAGGACAGGTGGTAGTAGATGCCGTTGCCGCCGGCCCGGGCCCGCTCGGCGTCGTTCGGAAGCTGGCGCATGTTGCCGTGGTTGTCGTCCGGCCAGATCAGCGTGATGTCGTCGGGGACCCGGACGCCCGCGTTGTACAGCTCCAGGACCTCCTTGTACGGGATGAAGATCTGCGGCTCGGCCGCCGCCCCGACCTCCTCGGCGAGGATGCGGCGCTGGTCGGCGATGATGTCGTTCATCACCGCGACCTTCTCCGGGATCGTCGTGGCGTACTTCGTCTCCAGCGCGCTGTCGTGCAGCCCGCGCATCCCGATCGTCCAGCTGCTCTCGTACGACGCGTTCTGTCTGGCCCGGGCTCTCCAGTAGTCGGAGATGACGGCCGGGTTCACCGTGTAGTCGTACACCGGCGGGGTGCCGTCCGCGCCGGGATGCTCCTTCGCCCACGGCTCCCACTCGTGGACGCCGTTGCGCAGCAGGGCCTCGGGGTGGCTGGAGCCGACGACGATGCCGTAGCGGTCGGCGAGTTCGGGGTTCTCGCGGTGCTTGTTGAAGAAGTCGGAGTACGGATGCATCGCCGGCCACAGGTAGTTGGCCTTGAGTCGGAGCAGCAGCTCGAAGACGCGTTTGTAGGTCTCGGGGCCGATGTTCTTGTCCGGCTCCTGGGTGCGGTGCGACCAAGTGGTCAGGTTCTGCTCGTCGTTGATGAAGACGCCCCGGTAGCGGACCGAGGGCTCGTACCGCTTGAGCGGGCCCGCGGGCACGGTCACGGTCTCCCGTCGGGGGACGGGGACGTCGGCCCACCAGTACCAGGGGGAGACCCCGATGCGCTCCGAGGTGTCGTAGACGCCGTAGACCGTGCCGCGCCGGTCGCTGCCCGCGATCACCAGGGCCCGCTCGACGCCGGGCAGCGGCCGCTCCACGACCTGCGTCACGGACGCCTCCCAGCGTCCCTTCACCCGGGAGACGTCCAGCCGCCCCTGGGTGACGAGCCGGTCGACCACCGGACTGGCGCCCAGGGTGCCCACGAGCACGAGGCCCGCCGCTGCCGTCTGCGGCACTGTGTGTCGCAGCACCGGCCGGACCCCGCTGACCCGCTCGAGGTCCGCCTGGAGGTCACCGGCCGCGCGGATCACGGCGGGGTCGTCCGCCGCGTCGACGTACAGCTCGACGGCGGTGCCGCCCCGGACCAGCGGGAAGTCGGGCCGGTCCGACGCGGCCCGGGCGGCCGTGGGGAGGACGCCGGGGAGCAGCGGGGCGGCTCCGGCCGCGGCCATCCCGCGCAGGAAGGACTTGCGGGTCCAGGGCCGGGAGGGGAGGGAGAAGGGGTGGGGCGTGTCGTGATGCGGCACGTGACGCTTCCTTTCCGCGCATGACTGGGGGCGTGGTGCGAGGGAACGACGTGAGCGTGCGTGCGTTCTGGCAGGCGTGTGCGGTTGGCATGTCCGGGCTAGAAAGCGCTTGCCGTACCGCCGTCCGGAACCCTAGGCCAGTCCCGTCCGAGCGGTCCAGACCCCTGTGGCCTCCGCCGCCGCACGAGCCCCGTGGTGTGTCCGGTACCGGTGGGTTGGGTACGCGGCGACGGACGGAAGGGGAGACCCATGCAGTTCCGTGACCGCGAGGAGGCCGGCCGGGAGCTGGCGGAGCAGCTGCGCGTCCGGCAGGAGAAGGGCACCCTCCCGCATCCCGTGGTCCTCGCCCTGCCCCGGGGCGGCGTCGCCGTGGCCCGGGAGATCGCGCGGGTGCTGGAGGCCCCGCTGGACGTACTCGTCGTACGCAAGATCGGGGCGCCGTTCCACGAGGAGTTCGGCGTGGGGGCGCTCGCGGGCGACGGCCCGCCGCTGTTCGACGAGCAGACGCTGTACCGGCTGGGGCTGAGCGAGGCCGACCTGGCGCCGGTGGTGGAGCGGGAGCGCAAGGAGCTGCGGCGGCGCGAGGAGCGCTACCGGCAGGGTCGGCCGGCTCCGCGACTGCGCGACCGTACGGCCGTGGTCGTGGACGACGGCGTCGCCACCGGCTCGACCGCACGCGTCGCCCTGCGCGCCGTACGTGACCAGGGGCCCGGGCGTCTGGTCCTGGCCGTGCCGGTGTGCGCACCGGAGGCGGCCGAGGAACTGCGGCGCCTGGTCGACGATCTCGTCTGTCTGCACCAGCCGCGGCTGTTCAGCGCGGTGGGGGAGTGGTACGAGGACTTCGGCCAGCTGACGGATGCCGATGTGCTGGAGGCGTTGCGGGGCGCGGAAGGTGGGGAAGAGGCGCACTGAGCCTGCTTCAAGGGGCGGCGCGGGCGGCGGGCCTGTGCAGGGCGAGCGTGCCGTCCGCGTCCAGGGTGAGATGGGCGCCGTGGCTCACGCGGTCGAGGGTCGTGCGCAGCCAGGCGCGGTCCTCGGGCGGGGCGTGCTCCAGTCGCATACGGCGGGCGAGCAGGGGGACCATGCGCAGTTCGGTGAGTTCGCCGGTGTCGGCCGCCAGCGTCACGAAGTAGGCGACGCGGAGGTCGTCGCGGTACCGCTCGTAGCCGGGGATGCCCTCGTAGTCGTCGATGAAGTCGCCGCAGCCGTGCAGGATCAGCCGGTCCCGGTGGACCTCGACGGGGCGCGGGTGGTGCGAGGAGTGGCCGTGGATCACGTCGGCGCCGCCGTCCACCAGGGCGTGTGCGAAGCGGCGCTGGTCACGGGGGACGAGGTAGCCCCAGTTCGAGCCCCAGTGCACGGACACGACCACGAGGTCGCCGGGCCGCTTCACCCGCCGTATGTGCCGGACCACGGCGGCGGCCGTGGCGGGCGTCGGCTCGGGCAGGTAGGCGACACCGGGCTGTTCCGCGGTCGCCGCCCAGCTCGCGGGGACGCCGCTGGTTCCGGAGCCGAGGGCGAACACGAGCACGCGGCCGCCGTGGCGGAGCGGCAGCGCCACGGGGGTGTACGCCTCCTGCGCGTCGCGTCCCGCGCCCGCCGTCCGCAGACCCGCTCCCTGCAGCACGTCGAGCGTCTCCACCAGGCCAGCGACCCCGAAGTCCCGCACATGGTTGTTGGCCAGAACGCAGACATCGGGCCGGGCCACCGCCAGGGCGGGCAGATTGGCCGGATGCATGCGGTAGTGGACCGCCTTGCCGGGCTCGAACGCGTCGGCGCGCGTGACGGACGTCTCCAGATTGACGATCCGCATGTCCGGCCCGACCGACTCCAGCAACGGCAGCGCCTCGCCCCACGGCCAGGAGGGGTCGACGGGCGCCGGGATCGGTCCGCTGACCGCCTCCGCCATGCTCACGTAGGACCGGGCGTCCCTGACGTACCCCTCCCGCAGCTCCGGCTCCCCGGGCCGGGCCAGGATCTGGTCGACACCGCGTCCGAGCATCACGTCACCGCAGACGAACAGCGTGACCGTGCCGCCGCCGCTCATGTCTCCACCGTACGGCCGGGCCGGACACGGGGGTACGCCCGGGACCCCGCACGTCCTTGTCGTCGGCCCGGCCCTCCGGCTCCGTCCGGCGCGGTACGACGCGCCCCGCGCGGGTACCCCGCACCTGCGACGCCGGCCTGATCCGAACGACAGGCCCTGGGTGCGGGAGGCCGTCATGGAACTGGTCCAGGAAGCTTCCCACCGCTTCCGTATCGACCCGCACGGTCCGATGCGGGTGCCGGGCGTGGTGTTCGCGTCGAGGAGACTGTTGCGGGACGCCGAGAAGTCGCTGGAGCAGGTGGCCAACGTGGCCACGCTGCCGGGCATCGTCGGCGCCTCGTACGCCATGCCCGACATCCACTGGGGCTACGGCTTCCCCATCGGCGGCGTCGCCGCGACCGACGTGGCCGACGGCGGGGTCGTCTCGCCCGGCGGCGTCGGCTTCGACATCTCCTGCGGCGTGCGCCTGCTCAGCGCCGACATCGACCACGACGGGCTCGCGTCGGCGCTGTCCGCCGTGATGGACGGCCTGGACCGGGCGATCCCGCGCGGCGCCGGCCCCGGAGGGGTGTGGCACCTGACCGGCCCCGGACAGCTGGAGCGGATCCTGCGGGGCGGCTCGCGGTACGCGGTCGGGGAGGGGCACGGCGAGGAGCGCGACCTGACGCGCTGCGAGGACGGCGGGGCGGTCGCCGACGCCGACGTGGAGCAGGTGAGCGCGAGGGCGCGGGAGCGCGGGCTCGGCCAGGTCGGAAGCCTCGGCTCGGCCAACCACTTCCTGGAGGTGCAGCGCGTCGACGAGGTGTACGACGAGTCGGCCGCCGAGGCCTTCGGGATCGCCGTCGGCCAGGTGTGCGTGATGATCCACTGCGGCTCCCGCGGCCTCGGCCACCAGATCTGCACCGACCACGTCCGGCTGATGGACCGCGCGATGACCCGCTACGGCATCAGGGTCCCCGACCGCCAACTGGCCTGCACACCGGTCGACTCACCCGAGGGGCAGCGGTACCTGGGCGCGATGGCGGCCGCCGCCAACTACGGCCGGGCCAACCGCCAGCTGCTCTCCGACGCGGCCCGCATCGTCTTCCGGCGCGCCGCGGGAGCCCGGCTGTCCCTGGTGTACGACGTCTCCCACAACCTCGCCAAGATCGAGCCCCACCAGGTCGCCGGAGCACGCCGCGCACTCTGCGTCCACCGCAAGGGCGCCACCCGCGCCTTCCCGCCCGGCCATCCGGACCTGCCCGACGATCTGCGCGACATCGGCCAGCCGGTGCTGATCCCGGGCACGATGGGCACCGCCTCGTACGTCCTGGTCGGCGTGGCGGGCGGGGACGCCTTCCACTCCACCTGCCACGGCGCGGGCCGTGTCCTCAGCCGTCACCGGGCCGCCCGTGCGGTCGGCGGCCGGGAAGTGCGGGCCCGGCTGGAGTCGGCGGGCATCGCGGTCCGCCCGCGGTCGCTGCGCGGGCTGGCGGAGGAGACACCCGAGGCGTACAAGGACGTGAGCGAGGTCGTGGCCGCGAGCGAGGGGGCGGGGCTGTGCCGGACGGTGGCCCGGCTGGTGCCGCTGGGGGTCGTGAAGGGCTGAGCGGCCGGGAGGATCACCTCGCACGAGGGTCGCTTCACACGTCCACGGTCACCGCGCACGACCACCCGTACGAGTCCGGCCCGATGTGCAGCCCGTGCCACGAGACGCCCTTCGGGGTGGCGCCGGTGACCTCCACGGCCCCCAGTTCCGCGAGCGCCAGCCGTACGTCGAGGTCGCCGTCGGTGGTGTCGGCCTCCAGGTCGACGGGCACGCGGCCGTCCACGTCGAGACGGAAGACGACCTCGTCGAGGAGGGCGGTCAGCAGTTCCTCGTCGCTGTTCTCGGCGAGCCGTACCCGCTCCATCGAGGTGGGCCGGACCGCCGTGACGTCGGCGAAGCACTCCACCATGCCGAGCGCGGCCTCCACCAGGCAGCGCTCCCGGCTCGCGCCCCAGGCCTCGATCCGCACGTCGGCCGTGTGCGGCACCGCCCGGTGGCCGCTGCCGCCGTTGCGCCGTGTCTGGATGTCGTCGTCCGGGTCGCCGACCATCGGCATCACCTGATCCGCTCGTCTCTCCAGGAGCGTGCTCCACGCCCACGGGCCTACGGGTACCCGCGAGCGGGCCTCGCGTATCGACGGAATCCGACGGTGCAGACCCATTGACCTTGACCGTCCATGAACATAATCTCCGTCCTCATATGTAGACGCCGTCTTCATGTGAGGACCTCGTTCATCGGGGTGAACGTAGGCGGCCGCCGTTCAAAGGAGAACCGACATATGCCGCTCGTGGTGGTCGGGATCAGTGTCGTGGTCCTGCTCGTCCTGATGACCAGGCTCAAACTCAACGGCTTCGCCGCCCTGCTGCTGGTGGCGGTGGGCGTCGGCCTGGTGCAGGGGATCGGCCTGGAGAAGATCCCGGACGTACTGGCCGAGGGCATCGGCGACCAGATCGGCGACACCATGCTCACCATCGGGCTCGGCGCCATGGTCGGCCGGGTGATGGGGGACTCCGGCGCCGCCCAGCGGATAGCAGGGAAGCTCCTGGAGGTCTGCGGCCCCCGCTGGGTCCAGGTCGCCATGGTGCTGACGGCCATGCTCATCGGCGTGACGATGTTCTACGAGGTGGCCTTCGTCATCATCGTGCCGATCGCCTTCACCCTCGTCCGGGTCACCCGGGCGAACCTGCTGTGGGTGGGCCTGCCCATGTCGATCGCCCTGTCCACCATGCACAGCTTCCTGCCGCCGCACCCCGGCCCCACCGCGGTGGCCGCCACCTTCCACGCCTCCGTCGGACTCACCCTGTTCTACGGCCTGTTCATCGCCGTGCCGGTCGGCGCGTTCATCGCCCTGCTGTGGCCGCGCCTGCCCTTCGTCCGGGCGATGGACCCCGCCATCCCCAAAGGCCTGGTGAGCGAGCGGGTCTTCGAGGACGACGAGATGCCCGGCCTCGGCTGGTCGCTGTCCGTCGCGCTGCTGCCCGTCGTCCTGATCGCCGGCGCCGCGGTGACGGATCTGGCCGCTTCCGGCGACAGCGGCCCGCTCCACTTCATCGCGTTCATCGGCTCAGCGCCGATCGCCCTGCTGCTCACCCTGCTCGTGGCGATCTGGGCGTTCGGCCCGCGCATCGGCCGCGGCCTCGCCGAGGTCAGCGCCTCCTGCAAGGAAGCGGCCCAGGCGATGGCGATGATCCTGCTCGTCATCGGCGCGGGCGGCGCCTTCAAGAACGTCCTCGTCGAGGGCGGCATATCCGACTACATCAAGGACGTCACCGACGGCTGGTCGATCTCCCCGATCGTCCTGGCCTGGCTGATCGCGGCCATCCTCCGCGTCGCCCTCGGCTCGGCCACCGTCGCCGTCGTCACCGCCTCCGGCGTCGCACTGCCCCTGCTCGCGGGCAGCGGCGTCCACCCCGAGGTGATGGTGCTCGCCGTCTCCTGCGGCTCCATCGCCTTCTCCCACGTCAACGACCCGGGCTTCTGGATGTTCAAGGAGTACTTCAACCTGTCCGTCCTCGACGCCATCAAGGCACGCACCACGTACACGACGGTGCTCGCGATCCTCGGCCTCGGTGGCGTACTGGTCCTGGAACAGGTCCTCGACGCCCTCGGCATCTGACGCCCCCTCACGAGAACGGCCCCCGCCTGCCATGAGCCAACCCGTCGTCACCCGCTTCGCCGTGTACCCGGTCGCCGGCCGCGACTCCATGCTCCTCAACCTCTCCGGGGCCCACGCCCCGTACTTCACCCGCAACGTCGTCGTCCTGGAGGACTCCGAGGGCCGTACGGGCCTCGGCGAGGTCCCCGGCGGGGAGAAGATCACGCAGACCCTGCGCGACGCCGAGTCACTGGTCGTCGGCGCGCGCGTGGGCGACTACAAGCGCGTCCTGCGCGCCGTCGAGGCGAACTTCGCCGACCGGGACTCCGGCGGTCGCGGCGCCCAGACCTTCGACCTGCGGACGACGGTCCACGCCGTCACCGCCGTCGAGTCGGCGCTCCTCGACCTGCTCGGCCAGCACCTCGAAGTCCCGGTCGCCGCCCTCCTCGGCGACGGCAAGCAGCGCGACTCCGTACGGGTCCTCGGCTACCTCTTCTACGTCGGCGACCCGGACCGCACCGACCTGGACTACGTCCGCGACGCCGGCGCCGCCGTCGACTGGTACCGCGTCCGGCACGAGGAGGCCCTGACCCCCGAGGCCATCGTCCGCCAGGCCGAGGCCACCTACGACCACTACGGCTTCCGCGACTTCAAGCTCAAGGGCGGGGTCCTGCCGGGCGCCGAGGAGGTCGAGGCCGTACGGGCGCTCAAGGAACGCTTCCCCGAGGCGCGCATCACCCTCGACCCCAACGGCGCCTGGTCCCTGCGCGAGGCCGTCGAACTGTGCCGGCCCCTCGTCGGCACCCTCGCCTACGCCGAGGACCCCTGCGGGGCGGAGGGCGGCTACTCGGGCCGGGAGATCCTCGCGGAGTTCCGCCGGGCCACCGGACTGCCCACGGCCACGAACATGATCGCCACCGACTGGCGCCAGCTGACCCACGCGCTCGCCCTGCAGTCCGTGTCCATCCCGCTGGCCGACCCGCACTTCTGGACCATGCAGGGCTCGGTACGCGTCGCCCAGCTGTGCCACGCCATGGGACTGACCTGGGGCTGCCACTCCAACAACCACTTCGACATCTCCCTGGCGATGATGGCCCACTGCGGCGCGGCCGCGCCCGGCGAGTACAACGCCCTGGACACGCACTGGATCTGGCAGGAGGGACGCGAACGGCTCACCGTCGAACCCCCGAGGATCAGCGGCGGCGAGGTCGCCGTACCGGACACGCCCGGACTCGGAGTCCGCCTGGACCGCGACCGGATCCTCGCCGCGCACGAGCTCTACCGGGAGAAGGCACTCTCGGGCCGCGACGACGCCGTCGGCATGCGGTACCTGATCGACGACTGGACCTTCGACGCGAAGCGGCCGTGCCTCGTGCGCTGATGTCAGGGCTCCGGGCGGGAACGCGGGCAGTGGTGCTTCCAGCGGTACGTCGAGCACCGGCGCCTCATGCGGCAGGCCCGGCCTTCGAACGGATGCTGGTGGACGACGCCGAACTCGGACGCTAACCGCGCGGCAGCACCGTGACGCGACGAAAGTTGCACTCGTCCCCTGCCGTGCGCCCGGCAGGGGAGGGGCGGTTCTGATGGGCCTTGAGGGCGGCGCTGACCAGGCTCATCAGCAGATCGACGTCCGTGTCGCAGTCGAGGTGCACGGTCACCCAGCCCGAACCGGGGACCAGCCGGATCGCCGTCGACTCCTGGAGATCGTCGTGGAAGCGCCCTATGGCCCCCGCCGTCAGATGCAGGTCCACGTCACGGTCCGAGTGGAAGTGCACGATCTCGCTGTGGACGGAGCGCAGTGCCCGCCCTGCGCCGCAACTGGCCGAGCCCGAACTGAGGTCGGGCCAGACTTCCAGTTGTTCCATGGCGCGCTGGGCCAGTGTCATGTTCCCATGGTCACCCGATCATCGCTTCGCAACCAGAGGTTGAGCGATTCGTAACCAGGGCGTGAGGTGCCTCTCGGCCACCGCACCGCCCCCACGACCTAGTCCGGCGGCGTCGGCGTGTCGTGCGTGCGGTACATCGCCTGCACGTCCAGCTCCAGCTGGACCGTCGGCCCGACCACCGCGATCCCGCGCGCCAGCATGCTGCGCCAGTTCAGGGTGAAGTCCTCCCGGTGCAGCTCCGCCTTGGCCAGCGCCGCGCACCGCAGCTCCTCGCCGTAGCCGCCGTTGACCGAGCCCAGGTACGTGGTGTCCAGCTCGACCGAGCGGCTCACACCGTGCATGGTGAGCGAGCCGTGCAGCGTCCACTTCGCCCCGCCCCGGTAGGCGAACCGCGTGCTGGCGAAGTCGATGTACGGGTAGCGCTCGACGTCCAGGAAGTCGGCCGAACGCAGATGGCTGTCCCGGGTGTTGTTGCCCGTGGTGATGCTGGCCGCCTCGATGCGCACCGACACCTGGGACGCGGACATGTCCTGCGCCACCCGGATGCCGCCCGTGAACCGCTCGAAGCGGCCGTGCACATGGGCCATGCCCACGTGCTTGGCGATGAACCGGATCGCCGTGTGCGGCGGGTCGAACAACCAGGTGCCCGGCGACGGCAGTTCCAGCTGCCGGGCCGACGCCAGCTGGACCCGGGCGGCGGCTTGCGGGGGACCGGCGACGACGTCCACGGGCTCGCGGTGCGGGGTCAGTCCCTCGGCCGTGATCATGAGGCTGTAGCGGCCCGGCGGCAGCGCAGCGAAGAACAGGCCGTACGGGTCCGTCGTACCGGACGCCACCACCTCGTGCGAGTCCAGCGCGGTCACGGTCACGTCGGCGCCGCGCATCGGCAGCCCCACCGGATCCACGACCTCGCGGCCCACCACCCCCGCACCGGCCGGCACGGGCATCGAGGCGCCCGGCGCTCCTCGGGAGCGACGCCTCCTGAGCAGACCGAGGGGCATGCTGATCACCTTTCTTCCAGACGTGGGGATGCAGGGACGTGGGGGGACGTTCGAGTGGAGTGGGTCGAAGACGGGCGGGGCGTCAGCGCCCGGGCGACGTCGGCGGTACGCCCTCGTACGCGGCCCGCAGCAGGGCGAGCACCCCCTCGGCCGTGACCGGGCGCGGGTTGGCGTACGCCTGGCCCGCGGTCTGCGCGGCCGCCGTCGCCAAGTCGGCTTCGGCCAGGCCCAGTTCGGCGAGCGAGCGGGGCGCGCCGAGGCGTCCCGCCAGGTCCCACAGGGCCGTCGGCGCGTCGTCGGCGTCCAGGGCACGGGCCACGGCGGCGACGGCGTCCGCGGCGGCGGGCGCGTTGTGGGCCAGGGCGTACGGCAGCACCACGGTGTGCGTCTCGGCGTGCGGCAGCCCGAAGGCGCCGCCCAGGACGTGGCACAGCTTGTGGTGCAGGCCCATCGTGGTGGCGCCCAGACAGGACCCGCACAGCCAGGCCCCGTACAGCGCCCGACCGCGCGCCTCGAGCGACCCCGGCTCCCCGGCCACCGCGGGGAGCGCCCGCGCCATCGCCCGTACGCCCTCCTCGGCCATCAGCGCCACCAGCGGCGAGGTGTCCGGGGCGTACAGGGCCTCCACGGCGTGCGCGAGCGCGTTGACGCCGCTGGTCACCGAGAGCGGCACGGGCAGGGAGAGGGTGAGCCCGGGGTCGTAGACGACACTGCGGGGGAGCACCCGGGGGTCGCGGCCGGTGCGCTTGGCGCCGTGCTCGGTCAGACCCCAGACGGGCGTCATCTCCGACCCGGAGTAGGTGGACGGCACCGCGATCAGCGGCAGCCCGGTGCGCAGGGCGACGGCCTTGCCGAGCCCGATCGACGAGCCGCCGCCGACCGCCACACAGCCGTCGGCGCCGGCCGCGCGGGCCGCCTGGACGGCCACGTCGGCGACCTTGACGGGGACGTGCATCCGGGCCCGGTCGTGCACGCCGACGCAGGCCGGGCCGAGCGCGTCCGCGACCGCCCGCGCGGTGTCCGCGCCCCGCTCCCCGCACACCACCAGCACCCGCCGCAGCCCCAGCCGCTCCACCTCGTCCGGCGTCGCCGACACCGCGGCGCCGGCCCGGAACACCACGCGCACGGGCCGGGTCTCGTAGGAGAAGTCGAGGGCGTCCGTCATGACGGCTCCAGCACGAGGTCGAAACGGGCGTGCCGAAACGGGTTCGGCACGCCGAACTCCCCGGCCGCCGAGGGGTCGTCGACCGGGGCGAAGTCCGTGACGAGGCCCGGCTTCACCGCGAACACCGCGTCCGAGTCCAGGTAGTCACTGCCCGCGACGAAGATGTGCGTGGTCACCGGGGTGTGCCCCTCGGCCGAGCCGATGAAGTGGATGTGCGCGGGCCGGTAGGGGTGCCGTCCGGTGGCTGCCAGCAGCCCGCCGACCGGCCCGTCCGTCGGGATCGGATACGGGCTCGGCACACAGGTACGGAACCAGAACCGCCCCTCGTCGTCCGCGGTGAACAGGCCGCGCCCGTTGCCCGCGGGCTGGACGTCCGGCCGCTGCACGTCGTAGAAGCCGTTGCCGTCGGCCTGCCACACGTCCACGACCGCGCCCGGCAGCGGCGTGCCGTCCCGGGACAGCACCCGCCCGCTCACCACGCACGGCTCGCCGCCGCCCACCAGGTCGATGTCCGCGCCGAGCTCGCGCACCGGCGACTCGGTCAGGTGGAAGGGGCCCAGGACCGTGGACTCGGTGGCGCCCGGGCCGTGCCGGTCGTTGATCGTCTCGACGAGCATCGACAGACCGAGCACGTCCGACAGCAGGATGAACTCCTGCCGGGTGTCCGTGCACATCTGCCCGGTCGCCGTCAGGAACCCGATGGCCCGCTCCCACTCCTCCCGCGTCAGCCGCGACTCCCGCGCGAAGGCGTGCAGATGCCGGACCAGCCCGGTCAGCAGCTCCCGCAGCCGCGGGTCCGCCGTACCCCGCAGACTCGCGACGACCTCGTCGGTGACCGTGTCTGGCGTGTCGCCGGTCATGTCGGCTCCTTCCCCGGCTGATGGTCCTGAGCACCCATCTCAACCGTGCCCGAGAATCCGCCGCAGCGCGTCCGTGAGCAACCGTTCGGCGTCCTCGGCCGTGCCGGCGTGCCGGAACGCCACATATCCGTCGGGGCGTACGAGCAGGGCGCCGGCGTCGGAGATCTCGCTGAGCCGCGCCCAGTCGCCGTAGGGGTCCTCGTACTCCTGGCCGGGTCCGACGACGACCGTGGCGATGTCGAGGGGCTGGGCCGCGGCGGCCCGCACCCACGCCTCGCCGCCGATGCCGGTGAGCAGTGCGAAGCGGCCCTTGCCGACGGTGTCGAGGGTGGACAGGGTCCGGGTCCCCGCGGTGAGCCAGGCGTGCGGCAGTTTGGCGCCGGGGCGGGAGGTGGGCTGGTGGTGCAGTTCGGGGTCGCGGGGGAAACCGGGGTCGGGCGTGCCGTCGGGGACGACGGCGGTGGAGGTGTAGCGCTGGTTGAGGTCCACGCCGTGCGCGTTGAACTCGTACACCTTGAAGGCGATCGCCTCGCGCAGCGCGGCCCGCTGCCCGGCGGCGGCCTCGGTGGCGTCCTTGCGGGCGGCGATGTTGGCCCACAGCCGCTCGGGCGTCTGCGGCGAGAGCCCGTCGAGCGCCTCGAAGATCGGGGCGGTCTCGGCGATGGACTGGTTGGCCCGCGTCACGACCTGCCGACCGACCGGCGCGCGCTCCACGGTGTACGTGTCGAGCAGCGACGGCGAGGCGACGTCGTCGAGGACGAGCTTCAGCTTCCAGGCCAGGTTGTAGGAGTCCTGGACGGAGGTGTTGGAGCCGAGCCCGTTGGACGGCGGATGACGGTGCACGGCGTCGCCGGCGCAGAAGACACGGCCGTTCGCGTACGTCCGCGCGTACATCTCGTTGACCGTCCACGCCGACGACGACCTGATCGTCACCGGTATCTCGTCGTCACCGACCAACTGCCGTACGACGGACAGCGCGTACTCCTCGGTGAGGTCGGGCGCGCCCGCGCCCACGTCGTAGCCCCACACGATCAGCCACTCGTTCCAGGGCCGTACGCAGCGCACCAGGCCCGCGCCGATGCCGCCGACCGTGGCGCCGGGCGCGAGGACCCAGTAGAGGGTGGAGGGGCGGTGCGCGGTGTACTTGCTCAGATCCGCGTCGAAGACGATGTTGATGCTGCCCGCGACACCCATCTGACCGCCCATCGGCAGTCCCGCGTCCTCGGCGACCTGGGAGCGTCCGCCGTCGGCGCCGATCAGGTACTTGGCCCGGACGGTGTACTCGTCGCCGCGCAGCCGGTCCTCGACGGTGACGGTGACGCCCGCGTCGTCCTGCACGAAGGACTTGTAGACCGTGCTGAACCGGAAGTCGGTGCCACGGGCGATCGCCGCGTTCACCAGCACCGGCTCCATCAGGTGCTGCGGCATGTCGCACATGCGGGTCGGGCTGGCGAGTTCGTGCGCGGCCTGGACCAGCGGGTCGTTGCCCCAGGACCGCACCCGGCCGAGCTCTTCACCGGCCAGGCTGGTGCAGAAGGTCGTGTCGCCCATCAGCTGCTGCGGTGTCGCCTTGGCGACGACCTCGTCCTCGACGCCGAGATCGCGCAGCACCTCCATCGTCCGCTGGTTGGTGATGTGCGCGCGGGGCGTGTCGGCGAGGCTCGCGTACCGGGTGACGACCATGTTGCGCACGCCGTAGGTGCTCAGGGCGAGCGCGGCCGACGCGCCCGCCGGGCCGCTGCCCACGATCAGGACGTCGGTCTCGACAACGGTGTGCACGACAGAACGCTCCAGGAGATGAGACACGGGACGAGGCGGGGGACGGTTGCAGCCCCCGGCCTTTCAAGATCATGGAGCGGTTCGGTCGGTCATGGGTGTCTCAATACGAGACAGCCCGCCCACGCCCCCCGACCGACGCCCCCGATACGGTGAGGAGCGCCATGAGCACCGCCGAACATCCTCCTGCCCTCGCCCCGCTCCGCCATGCCCGCGAACGGTTTCTGACGGGGCGCCCGCTCCCGGACGGCGTACCGGACGACGTCGTCGCCGCCTGGCGGCGTGCCCGCTTCTTCGGCGTACGGCCCGATCTCGACGGCCCGCTGCGGGAGTTGACGCACCCGGTCGACTCGCCCCTGCTGGAGGCGGCGCGTCCCGCGCTCACCCGGATCGGCTCGGCTCTCGACACCGGCAGGTCGGCCCTCGTGCTCACCGACGAACGGCTGAGGGTGCTGTGGTCGGCCGGTAGCGCGCCCGGCGACGACGCCTGCCGTGACCTGTCCGAGCGGGCGGTCGGCCACAACAGCGCCGCGCTCGCCCTGCGCACCCGGCGCCGGGCCGAGGTGCACGGCCCCGAGCACTTCCTCGACGTGTGGCAGGACGTCTCCGCGGTCAGCGTGCCCCTGCTCTCCCCGGAAACGGGCCGGCCGCTCGGCACGGTCACGATCGCCTCCGGCCTGTGCCCCGGCTGCCGCCCACACCCCGGCGCCGCCCTCGCCGAAGCCGCCGCGACGGCCGTCGAGGCCGAACTGCGGGCACGCGCGCGTACCGCCGAACGAGCTCTGCACGACGCCTACGAACGGGCCGCGCGGGGCCGCGACCGAGCCGTCGTCGCGCTGGACGGCCGCAACCGCCTGATCAGCGAGGCCGCGACCGGCCTCGCCTCCCCGCAGGTCCTGGAGGCGCTGGAGCGGAGCGCGAGGGCCTGGGGGAGGGGCGGCACCGGAGACGGGAGCGGTGAGTCGTACGACATCGCGCTTCCCGAAGACGCCGGATGCACCGGCGAGATCACCCCGGTACGGCATGAGGGGCGCGCCGTGGGCCTGGTCGCCGTGCTCGCACCGCGGCCCGAGGAGCCGGTGCGGACGGCGCCGCGACCGGGGAGCGCGCTGGTGGGCGCCTCGGTGCCGTGGCGGCACGCGGTCGCGCAGGCGACGGCGCTGGCCCGCACTTCGGGACCCCTGCTCCTCGTGGGTGAGCGGGGCACGGGCAAGACCACACTCGCCCTCGAACTGCTCGACGGCACCGCCCCGCTGGTCGTGGACGCCGCCGAATCACCCGGACTCCCCGGGACGGAGGAGGACGCCGCGTCTTGGCTGGGCGACTGGGCGAGGGCAGGCGACCGCCCTCTGCTGCTGCGCCACGCCGAACGGCTGGCCCAGCCGGGCGTCGCCGCCCTCAACTCCCTCCTGGACGAACGCCCCGACGTCCACCTGATCGCCACCTACACACCCGGCACCTCCCCGGGCCCCTGCCTCCAGCGCCTTCTCGACACCCTCGGCGCCCGCTCGGTGACCCTGCCCGCGCTACGGGAACGCCCCGAGGACATCAGGGAGTTGCTGCCCGCCCTCGCGCCCGGCCCGGCCCCCGGCAGCCCGCCGCTGACCTGGACGCTGGACGCCCTGCGCGCACTGGAGCGACACCCTTGGCTCGGAAACGTCACCGAACTCGCGCACCTGGTAAGGGCGTTGGCGAGCCGACGCCGGGTCCGCGGGCCGGTGCGGCGCGGCGAACTGCCGGATCCCGTCCGCGAAGGGCCGGCGGGACGCAACCTCAGTCCGATGGAGCTCGCCGAACGGGCCGCCATCCTGGAGGCGCTGCGCCGCCATGGCGGCAACAAGGCGCGCGCCGCGGCGGCGTTGGGGATCGCCCGGGCGACCCTCTACCGCAAGCTGCGGGAGTATCAGGGGCGGGACGCGCTGATCACCCCGAAGCCCTGATCGCTTCGGTTCCTCTCCGGCCCGGCCCTCAGCGTGCCCCGGTCCAGTTGTGCGCCACGTCGACCACGACCCGGTCGGCCGCCACCCACACCCGGAACGGCAGCCGTGCCCGGACGCCGAGCCCGATCTGCGTGTCCCCCTCGAAGCTGCCGACGAACCGGGCGTCCCGGAACGTGCGGTATCCGGTGAGGTCCACGCCCTTCAGCCGCTGACCGGCCCGCACGGGATAGGTGGGCTTCCCGGTGTCGACGTCGTAGGCGGGCGCGGCCACGCGCACCTCGAGGACGGCTCCGCCGCCGACGGTGACGCGGTTGCCCGAACCGTCCTGGTAGAGACGGCTGACGTACCTCACGGAATAGCCGAGGCCGCTGGTGCCCGCGCCGGGGACGTCGACGACCATGCGGTCGAAGCAGGCGTGCCGGCCGGTCCTGACGTCGGTCAGCGACTTCGTCGTGGCGGCGGAGCGGGTCTTGGCCACGCTGCCCCAGCCGGTGGGGCAGGCGGTCGCCTGGGTGGTGGTGGTCGTGGTGGCCTCGGCCGGGACCGCCGCCACGCCCAGCGTGGCGGCCATGAGCGCGGCTGCCGTCGCCCATGCGGTTGTGTTTCGTCCCATTTCATCCCCTAGAAGGGTGTGTGTCTGATATTAGGCAAGACATTCGGGTCGGCGGAATGGTTGCACCGTTCCGGAGTTCCTCGGTCCGGGATGTACAACGACCGGCGGCCCGGTGGGGAACCCGCACGGAGCCCGGGACGTTCCATGAAGGACGGCCGCCGCTCACGGGGGCTGCACACATGTCGGGGGGCGATGTGACGCGGTTGATCGTCATGGGCGGCGGGATCGCCGGCGCCGGAGCGGCCCTCGCGCTGCACAAGGCCGGCTTCGCCGTCACCGTGTACGAGGCGCACCCCGACTCCGCCGAGGACATCGGCGCGTTCCTCACCCTCGCGAGCAACGGCATGCGCGCCCTTGCACAGCTGGACGCCTCGGACGCGGTCACGGCCATCGGTTTTCCACTGACCTCCATGCAGGTCCTGGACGACACCGGGGCCGAGCTCGCCCAGGTGCCGCTCGGCGAGGCGGGTACCCCGCACCTGCGGTACCGGTGCCTGCGGCGCGGCGATCTCAACGCCGCCCTCCAGTCCGAGGTCACCCGCCGGGGCATCGACCTCCGGCACGGCAAGCGCCTGGTGTCGGTCGACGACGGCACGGACACCGTCACCGCCCACTTCGCCGACGGCACCACGGCGACCGGCGACCTGCTCATCGGCGCCGACGGCCTGAACTCCACCGTCCGCCGCCTCATCTCCCCGGACGCGCGCCCGGCTTACGCCGGACAGCACGTCTTCTACGGCTACACCGGCGAAGCGCCCGAAGCCGGCCGCCCCGAGACCATCACCATGGTGCGCGGCAGCTCCGTCGCGTTCGGGTACGCGGTGTCGCCCGAGGGGGAGACGTACTGGTTCGCGCGCGTCTCCGACCCACCCCTGGCCCCCGATGCCCCGAGGGGTGTCATGGAAGGAACTCCGGCCCGCTGGCGCGACCTCCTGCTGCCGCTGCTCCGCAAGGACGCCACCCCCGCCGCCGACCTCGTCGCGGCCACGCCCGACCAACTCATGGTCACCAACGCCACCGAACTGCCCACCGGCACCCCCTGGCGCTCCGGCCGGACCCTGATCATCGGCGACGCGGCCCACGCGGCGTCCCCGGCGACCGGGCAGGGTGCCTCGATGGCCCTGGAGGACGCCGTCGTCCTCGCCAAGTCCCTGCGGGACGCCCCGGACACGGAGTCCGCGCTCGCCCTCTACGAGAGACTCCGCCGCCCCCGCGTGGCACACAACATCACCGTCAGCGGCAACATCTCCCGAGGCACCCACACCCCCTCGGGCCCCGGCGGCCCCGGCCCCCGAGGCGCCGGCGCCCGGCCGGGCGACGACGACCTCGTACGACAGCTGCAGTGGGACACCGACCTCTGGCAGCCCGGCCAGTAGGCGGCTCGCGCACCGTGCCCGCCGGTGCCGTAAATCGATGCAGCCGCCAACTGGCGCAACCCTGGCGCACGTCGGCCCCTCATACAGGTCGAACCGACCCGGAGCCCCGCCCCGGGTTCGCGGAGAGGAGCGCCCGTTGGCCCGTCAGTTGTCCCGTCGACAGTTCGTGGTCCACTCGCTCGCGGCGACCACCCTGACCGTCGCGGCACCGCTCGGCTGCGACGGCTCGACCGCCCAGGGCGCCGAGGAACCCGTGGACGGCGACCGCCGCCCGTCCGACGTCCTGGTCACCGGCACCGACGCGGAGATGCTGGTCCTGGAGGTCACCCCGGCCAACAAGGTCGTCGTACGGCTGCCGCGCGTCGAGGTCGGCCAGGGCGTCACCACGGCCGTCGCCATGATGATCGCCGAGGAACTGGACGCCCGGCTCGCCGACGTCGACATCCCGCTCGCCGACGCCCGCAGCGAGGGCAACCAGTTCACCGGCGGCTCCAGCTCGATCAGTTCCCTCTACGGCCCGGCCCGCCAGCTGGCCGCCACCGCCCGCGCCAGACTGGTGACCGCCGCCGCCCGCCGCTGGCACGTCCCCGCCCGGACCCTGCGCACCCGGGACACACGCGTCTTCGCACCGGACGGACGCACCGCCACCTTCGGATCGCTGACCAGGAGCGCCGCCCGGATCACCCGCCCCACGGTGCCGGACAAGCCCAAACCGACGTCGAAGCACCGGGTGATCGGGCGGCCGACGACCAGGATCGACGCCCGCGACATCATCACCGGCAAGGCCAAGTACACCGGCGACCTCACGGTGGCCGGAGCCAAGCCGACCGTCGTGGCCCGGCCGCCGACGCTCGGCGGGAAGGTCGTCTCGCTCGACTCGCGGGCCGCCCGCGCCCTGCCCGGTGTGCACGAGGTCGTACGGATCGACGGCGGTGTCGCCGTGGTCGCGGACACCTTCCACCACGCCTTCCAGGCCCGGGACGCGCTCCGCATCAAATGGTCGCCGGGCCCCCTGGCGGACCTCTCCGACGCGGCGATCCGCTCCCGGCTGCGCGCCGCGGTCCCCAGGCTGGCGCCGCCGCCGAGCGGATCGGCGCAGACCGAGGCCGAGTTCGAGTTCGCCTTCGTCAGCCACGCGCCCATGGAGGTGCTCACCGCCGTCGCCGACGTACGCGCGCAGCGGGCCGAGATCTGGTTCTCCTCCCAGACGCCGATGTCCGCACGCGAGGACATCGCCTCGGCGGTCGGCCTTCCGGTGTCGAAGGTGCGGGTCCATGTGGTGCGCGGCGGCGGCTCGTTCGGGCGGCGCCTGAACCACGACGCGGCGATCGAGGCGGCCCTGATCTCCAAGAAGGCGCAGCGGCCGGTGAAGCTGATGTGGAGCCGGGCCGACGACATCCGGCACGGCAGGATGCGCCCCGCGTCCCAGCACCGGATCCGGGCCAGCCACGACCGGGGCCGGGTGGTCGCCTTCGCCCACGCGACGGCCTCGGTCAGCGAATCCTTCGCGAAGCAGGGCCTGTCCGCCCAGGGCGGCGCGCGCTCCGCCGTACGCGCCCCGGCGGCGGCCCCGCTCCCCAGCGACAGCGGCCTCTACAACTTCGGGCGCCTTTCCGGCGACTCGGGCTCGGTCGACCTGGCGATCCCGCTGGGCGCCTGGCGTTCGGTCGACTCCGGCACCGTGCGCACCGCCGAGGAGATCGTCGTCGACGAGATCGCCCGCAGCCTCGGCAAGGACCCGGTCGCCTTCCGCCGCACGACCCTGCGCGCCAAGAGCGTCAAGGCCGTACTGGACAAGGTCGCCGCCGCCGGGAAATGGGGCCGGACGATGCCGGCGGGACACGAACAGGGCGTCGCCGTCCACGAGGAGTACGACTCCAGCGTGGCCTGCCTGGTCGAGATCGACGCCGTCGACCCGAGGAACCCGCGGGTGACCAAGGTCGTGATGGCGGCCGACGTCGGAACGGCCGTCAACCCGCGCGGACTTGAGGCCCAGCTCATGGGCACCGCCGTCGACGGGATCTCCACGATCCTGAACGCCGGACTGCACATCGACCGGGGCGCCGTCCGCGAGAGCAGCTTCGCCGACTTCCACTACGCCCGCCAGCGGCACGCCCCGCAGCACTTCGAGGCGCACATCCTGCCCTCCGACCGCGACCCCGGCGGCGCCGGGGAACTCGGCGTCCCCGCCGCGGCCGGCGCCGTCGCCAACGCCTACGCCCGCGCCACCGGCACCAGACCGCGCCGCTTCCCGCTGAACTTCTGAGCCACCCGAAGAGAAGGTATTCGATGCCCTCCCACTCCTTCACCCTCAACGGGAAGCGGGTCACCGTCGAGGCACCCGCCGACATGCCCCTGCTGTGGGTGCTGCGCGACCTGCTGAACGTCACCGGCCCCAAGTACGGCTGCGGCGTGGGCGCCTGCCGCGCCTGCACCAGCCATCTCGACGGCGACGAGATCCAGCCCTGCGTCGTTCCCGTCGCCGACTGCGCGGGCCGCGAGGTCACCACCATCGAGGGCCTCGCCGACGGCGACCGGCTCCACCCGGTGCAGCAGGCCTGGCTCGACCGCGACGTCGCCCAGTGCGGCTTCTGCCAGCCGGGCCAGATCATGGCCGCGGCCGCCCTGCTGAAGAAGACGCCCCGGCCGACGGACGCCGACATCGACCGGATCGAGAACGTCTGCCGCTGCGGCACCTACTCCCGGATCCGCGAGGCGATCGAGAAGGCCGCCGCCGACGGCTGACCGGCCGCCTTCAGCACGGCCGACGACCGCCGTACGCTGAGGGCCGTGCACAACTCCCTGGACGGCCCGGGCGCCGCGGCGACGCGGTTCACCGGGCTCGCGGCCACCGGTGAACGCCGGCTCTCCGGAACGCTCGCCGAAGTCACCCTCGACGCCGGGCAGGTGGTGATCGTCAAGCGCGGCGACGGCGACCGGGCCGCGAGGGCCGAGGCGGCGGGGCTGCGCTGGCTGGCCGAGACCGGCACCGTCCGTATCCCCACCGTGCACGGCCACGACGAGCGGTGGCTGGTCACCGACCGGGTGGCGACGGGGCCTCCCCGCGCCGACTCGGCGGAGCGCTTCGGCCGCGACCTGGCAGCACTGCACGCCGCCGGCGCCCCCGCGTTCGGCGCCCCACCGCCCGACGGCCCCGAGGACGCGTACATCGGGCTCGCCCCGATGCGCAACGTCACCGGCCCCGACTGGCCCCGCTGGTACGCCGAGCACCGAGTACTGCCGTATCTGCGCCGCGCGGTCGACGCGGGCACGGTCGGCAGCGCGGAGGCGCCGGTGTTCGAGGAGGTCTGCGCACGGCTCCCCGAACTGGCGGGCCCCGCCGAGCCGCCCGCCCGACTGCACGGCGACCTGTGGAACGGCAACGTGCTGTGGGGCGCCGACGGGCACACCTGGCTGATCGACCCGGCCGCGCACGGCGGCCACCGCGAGACCGACCTCGCGATGCTCCACCTCTTCGGCTGCCCCCACCTGGAGCGGATCCTGGACAGCTACCGGGGGACCGCCCCCCTGTCCGACGGCTGGGCCGACCGCATCGCCCTGCACCAGCTCTTCCCGCTCCTGGTGCACGCCGTCCTCTTCGGCCGCGGCTACGCGGAACAGGCCCTCACGGCGGCCAGGACGACCCTGCGCACCGGTTGACGATACGAACGATTGCCGGCGCAAGACCCATCGACGGCGCGCGGCGGGATAGTCGTTCGCCCTGGCGAGCCCCCGGAGGGGCAGCCGGTGTCCGTCGAGGCGCTGCTGGAGCAGGGCGTCGACGGGATCGTGCCGTCCGAGCCCGTGTCGAAGCTGGCCATGACCGGTTCCATGAGGAGCCTGCCGATGCCCTGGTCCCACAGGTCCGGACGTACGCTCAGCGGGCCGAAGTAGCCGACGCTGCCCCAGTCACCGGCGAAGTTCGATCCGACGACCTCGCCCTCGACGGTCGCCGCGAAGGCCGCCTGCGGATCTGCCGCCCAGCGCGTGCGCACATAGTCGGCGGTCCCGAAGAACGTCTCCGGCTCAGGGGACCCGAGGAAAGTCCCGAACGCGACCCTGAAGATCTCGTCGGCACGGTCCAGGTCCGGCTCGACCAGCGGGCGGACCGACACCGAGGCGGCGACACTCGTTCGCTTCGCAGCGGACATGATCGCTCTCCCTTCCGCCCCCGCTTCCATCGCACCACGGACGCGCGCCGCGGGCGAAGGGAGGGGTCGGGCGGTGCCTCGAGCCAGACGCCGCGACACCGGGACAAGCTGGAGTGCCGGACTGCCCCGGCACCGTGACGGGTGGAGGGCCCCTGGGCGTTCGGCCGGTCGGTCGGGAAGTCGGTCAGATGACCCCGTCGGCGCGCAGGGCCGCGATCTCCTCGGTGGTGCGGCCGAGTTCGGTGAGGATCGCGTCGGTGTGCTCGCCCACCGCCGGTACGGGATCCATGCGCGCGGGGAGCCCGGCGAGGTCGGCCGGCGGGAGCAGGGCCTGGACCGTGGCGCCACCGGGTACGGCCACGTCGTGCCAGCGGTCGCGGGCGGCGAGAACCGGATGGTCCAGGAACGCGGCGACGTCGTTGACCCCGGCGCAGGCGATGGCGAGGGACTCCAGGTCCTTGAGGATCTCCTCGGCGTCGGAGCGGGCGCAGCGCTCGGCGACGACGGCGTTGAGTTCGTCGCGGTGGGCCACGCGGGCGGAACTCGTGGCGAACCGCGGGTCGTCGGTCAGCTCGGGCCGGCCCAGGAACTCCGCGCACAGGACGGCCCACTCGCGCTCGTTCTGGATGGAGAACAGCACCTCCTTGCCGTCGGCGGCCGTGAAGGCGCCGTACGGGGCGAGCGTGGGGTGCTGGGTGCCCAGCCGCGGGGGCTGGGTGCCGCCGTACCGGGTGTAGTTGGCGGGCTGGCCCATCCACTCGGCCAGCGCCTCGAACAGGGACACCTCCACCGGGTGGACCGTACCCCTGGTGGCGCGCGTGAACAGGGCGGTGAGGATGCCGCTGTACGCGTACATCCCGGCGGCGATGTCGGCGACGGAGATACCGACCCGGGCGGTTCCTTCCGGGGTCCCGGTCAGCGACACCAGGCCGGTCTGGCACTGCACCAGCAGGTCGTAGGACTTGCGGTCGGCCCACGGCCCCGACGTGCCGTACCCGGAGATCGTGCACGGGATCAGCCGCGGCCACCGCTCACCGAGCGCCTCCACCCCCAGACCGAGCCGGTCGGCCGCACCCGGCGCCAGGTTCTGCACGAAGACGTCGGCGTCGTCGAGGAGCCGGTGCAGGATCTCCAGGCCCCGGGGATCCTTGAGGTCCAGCGTGACGGAGTCCTTGGAGCGGTTTATCCAGACGAAATAGCTGGAGTGGCCGTGCACCGTCGTGTCGTAGCGGCGCGCGAAGTCACCGTCCCCGGGCCGCTCGATCTTGATCACGCGTGCGCCCAGGTCGGCGAGCTGCCGGGTGGCGTACGGGGCCGCCACGGCCTGTTCGAGGCTGACCACCGTGATGCCGGACAGGGGGAGCTGCGACGCGATCATAGGGCCCAGTTCTACGACCCCGCCGGACCCCTGTCAATGCCGCCTCGACCCCCTTGACCTGCGCATTTCTCCACACCGCCGACCTCAGGCAGGCACGCGGAGCGTCTCCACGGCCCTGACCAGCGGGGCGAGTTCGGGGTTCTGCGCGGCCTGGTCGAGGGCTTCGCGCAGGGCTTTGTCGTTGGTCGGGCGGGCTTCTTCCAGGAGGCGCAGGCCCGCTTCGGAGACGTCGGTGTAGATGCCGCGTCGGTCGGTGGGGCAGAGGTAGCGGGCGAGCAGGCCGCGGTCCTCGAGCCGGGTGACGAGCCGGGTGGTGGCGCTCTGGCTGAGGACGACCGCGTCGGCGACCTGCTTCATCTGGAGGTGGCCGCCCTCGCCGTCGTGCTGGCGGCTGAGCACGTCGAGCAGCGAGTACTCGCGCACGCTCAGATCGTGCCCGGCCTGGAGGGCGCGCTCGATGTGCGCCTCGATCCTCCCGTGCAGAAGGGAGAGCGCGCACCAGCCCTGGGCGAGGGCGGTGAGTGCGGGGTCCGTGGCGGTCATGGCGCCGGTTTCCTTCGTCCCGATGTGATGGGACATCCAGGATAGGGCATCCGTGAAATATACGGCTATGGCGTTTATGGCGCGCCTGCAAGCAGTGGCACGGCGGCGGGACGGCGTGCCGCTACTGCTCGCCCTGGGTTCGCACCAGATGCCGCATCGCCAGGGCCAGACCCAGCCTGAACCGGCCCTGTGGAGTGCGCAGTGGCCAGCCCAGCAGGTGTTCGGCGTGGGTGAGTCGCTCCTGGAGTGTGGAGTGGTGGACGTTGATCTCGGCCGCCGCCGCCCGCAGACTCACCGTCGTGGCGACGGCGTGCAGCGTGGTGAGCAGCCAGGGCGCGGCGGCCGCGGCGGACTCCAGGGTCCGTACGTCGGGCGGCGGTTCGGCACCCGGGGCGACGAGGTGCGCGAGGAGAGCGACGTCGCCGAGTTCGTCGGCGTGCACGACAGCGGGGCCGGGGTCCCGTGCGGTGCCCTCGGCCGTGAATCGGAGGGCGACGCGGGCCTCCTCCCAGGAGCGGGGCAGGTCGAGCACGGGGACGACGGGGCCCACGCCCATCCGGCCGGCCGGCGGTTCGGGTTCCCCCTGCGCGGGGGCGATGCGGGGGCGGCCGTCGAGCGGGGCGAGGGCGCGGGCCGGTGCGGCGGGGTCGAGCCCCAGCCGACGGGCCGCGTGCAGCCGTGCCGCTTCCGGTGCCGTGGCGTCGAGGACGGTCTCGACGAGCGCCGGATCATCGGCCGGCGCCCGCCCGCGCGTCCGGTCGAGAACGAGCCGTACGGCCCCGGCGGCCCGCTCCAGGATCACCGCGTCGACGACGCTGGGCTCCGCCGCACGGGCCCGCTCCAGCCACAGGGCGGGAGCGCCGCCCGGCGTCAGCGCCGCGTACGGCCAGCCGGGGTCGGGCGGCTGGTGGCTCTCCCGGCGGGTCCCGTCGGCCTCGACCCGCACCTGCACCCGCCGGTCCGCGTCCACCAGCCGGGCCGGCACCCCGGCCAGCACGGCGGCACCACGCACCAGCGCCTCCAGCCCGGCGCGGGACTCCGCGAGCCGGTCGAAGTAGGCGATGACGCGCACCGCGGCCCCGGCATCCGGATCCAGCGCGGTGAGACGTCCGGCCAGCTCTTTCATAGGCCCATGGTGCGGTATGCGGTCAAGGGCCGGGAGCAGTCGGCGCCAGGCGCAGCTGAAGCAGCGGGCAGGCGACCGACCCGAGGGGCGTGGGGGTCGCACCGGCATGCGGCTCCGCTGCGCGGGCGCGACCAGTCGCCGACGCCCTGCGGCCGCGCCCGCACGACCGCAGGTCCCGGCGGGTGACTGCGTCGGCAGGCGGCTGCGCCATGTGGGCGCGACCAGTCGCCGACGGCCCGCGGCCGCGTCCGCACGACCGCGGATCCCGGAGGGTGAACAGGCGCGTCACCACCCGGGCCCGGCACCGCGAGCAGCCGTCCCCGGGCAGCCGCGCCCACCCCCCTCAGCGGCTCAACAACCGCCGCAGCCACTCCACCTGCGCCGCCCGACAGGCCTGCGACAACGCCGCCTGCGGAGCGAACCCGTCGAAGCCGTGGAAGCCACCGGGCCACACATGCAACTCGGCCTCCCCGCCCGCCTGCCAGATCCGGGAGGCGTAGGAGACGACCTCGTCACGGAAGGTTTCCGCGGACCCGACGTCGAGGAAGGCCGGGGGCAGCCCCGACAGGTCCTCGGCCCGGGCCGGCGCCGCGTACGCTGGGACGTCGGAGCCGCCACGCAGGTCGCCGAGCAACGCCGTCCAGCCCGTCTCGTTCGCCGTACGGTCCCAGACGCCGAGGCCCGCCATCTGGTACGTGGACGGGCTGTCGTTGCGGTCGTCCAGCATCGGGCACATCAGCAGCTGGCCGATCAGCTGAGGGCCGCCGCGGTCCCGGGTGAGCAGCGCCAGCGCCGCGGACAGGCCACCGCCGGCGCTCGCCCCGGCGACGACGATCCGCTGTGGGTCGGCGCCGAGTTCGGCGGCGTTCTTCGCCGTCCACTCCAGTCCGGCGTACACGTCCTCGATCGGCGCCGGGTGCGGGTTCTCGGGCGCGAGCCGGTACTCCACGGACACCACGACCGCGTCCAGCTCCTTGGCCCAGGCCAGGGCCGCGTCGACGCCGATGCGGTTGTTGCCGAGGACCATGCCGCCGCCGTGCACGTGGTAGATCACGGGCCGCGGGTCGCCCTGCGCGGGGGCGGCCGGCCGGCAGATCAGCAGGGAGATGTCGGGCGCGCCCGCGGGGCCCGGCACGGCACGGTCCTCGACCTCGAAGAACCCGTCCAGCGTCAGGTCCAGCTCGGCCAGCATCTGGATGCCCGCACCCTGACGGATGTCGGCTATCTCGTCCATCGTGAGGCCGGGGGAGATCACGTCCCTGATGAGCTCCAGGGCGGCGGCGAGCTCGGGATCGAACGGGGGTGGGGAAGCCTGGCTCATGGGTTCTCCTCACACGGGGGCACATACGTGCCCGGCGGCTCTGCGGCCATGATCCGCGCACCGGCACCGACCGGAGGGCCGCCGTTCGGCGGAACCTGCCCGCCGTCCGGCGGGTGACAGGTCGGTGACCGGGAGTTTGCCAGGACGAGACCCTATGTTCACCTGCCGGGGGTGGAGGAATGACCGTACGGCGACAACGCTGTCAAGGCCCCACCTGCACCAGGAGTATCACCCGTGAACGTCTCCCTCTCCGTCTGGCTGCTGACCGTCCTCGCCCTGTGCGCGCTCGTCGCCGTGGACTTCTTCATCGGTCGCAAACCTCATGACGTCTCCCTCCGGGAAGCGGGGACGTGGACCGTCGTCTGGGTCGTGCTGGCCTGTCTGTTCGGCGTCGGGATCTACTTCTACGGGGGTGGCGGGCCCACCGGCGAGTTCTTCGCCGGCTACATCACCGAGAAGTCGCTCAGCGTCGACAACCTCTTCGTCTTCGTCCTGATCATGACGAAGTTCGCGGTGCCCTCGCAGTACCAGCAGCGGGTCCTCATGGTCGGCGTGATCGTGGCCCTCGTGCTGCGCGCCGGGTTCATCGCGGCCGGCGCGGCGATCATCTCGGCGTTCTCCTGGGTGTTCTACCTCTTCGGCGCCTTCCTGATCTGGACCGCCTGGAAGCTGATCCAGGACGCCCGCAAGGAGGAGCACGAGGAGGAGTACCAGGAGAACAAGCTGCTGCAGATGGCGGAGAAGCGGTTCGGCGTGGCCGACCGCTACCACGGCACCAAGCTGTTCATCACCGAGAACGGCAAGCGGATCATGACGCCGATGCTGGTCGTGATGCTGGCGATCGGCTCGACGGACGTCCTGTTCGCGCTCGACTCCATCCCGGCCATCTACGGGCTGACCCAGGACCCGTACATCGTCTTCACCGCCAACGCCTTCGCCCTGATGGGCCTCAGGCAGCTCTACTTCCTCATCGGCGGCCTCCTCAAGAAGCTGGTCCACCTCAGCTACGGCCTGTCGATCATCCTCGGCTTCATCGGCGTGAAGCTCGTCCTGCACGCCCTGCACGAGTCCGGCGTCCACGTCCCCGAGATCAGCATCCCCTTCTCCCTCGGCTTCATCGTGCTCGTCCTGGCCGTCACGACGTTGACGAGCCTGCGCGCCTCGAAGAAGCAGGAGCAGGCAGAGGCGGAAGGCGCGGCGTAGTGGGCGACCCGTCGTCCCCTTGACTTCGAGAGCGCTCGAAGATCTAGCGTCGTCAGGTCGCTGAAGGTCCGGGTGAACGGAGACAGGACATGCGGGTCGGCGTGCACATCAACCGGTTCGACCACCCCGGAGGAGGCTCCGCGCTCGGGGCCGAACTCGCCGCCGCGGGTGCCGCGGCCGAGGCGGCCGGGGTGAGTTGGCTGTCGGTGATGGACCACTACTTCCAGATGGAGTTCAACGACCGCGCCGAGGACCCGATGCTGGAGGCGTACACGACCCTCGGCTACCTCGCCGCCCACACCTCCACGGTCCGCCTCGGCGCCCTGGTCACCGGCGTGACCTACCGCCACCCCGGCCTGCTCGCGAAGATCGCCACGTCGCTCGACGTGCTCTCCGGCGGCCGGGCCACCCTCGGGATCGGCGCGGCCTGGTACGGGCGGGAGCACGAAGGCCTGGGTGTGCCGTTCCCGTCGGTCGCCGAGCGGTTCGAGCGGCTGGAGGAGACCCTGCGGATCTGCCTGCAGATGTGGGATCCGGAGGCGAACGGCCCCTTCGACGGCAAGCACTACCGGCTGGCCGAGACCCTGTGTCTGCCGGCGCCGATCAGTGCCCCGCACCCCGAGATCATGATCGGCGGGGGCGGGGAGAAGAAGACGCTCCGGCTGGTCGCGCGGTACGCCGACGCCTGCAACCTGTTCGCCACCTCGCCGGACGAGGTCCGTCACAAGATCGACGTCCTGCGCGGCCACTGCGACACCGAGGGGCGCGACCACGACGAGATCCGCAGGACGGTCGTGTACACGGGCGAGGCGGTCGGCGCGGGTGACCTCGACGCCTTCACCCGGGACGTCGCCGGCTACGCCGGGCTCGGCATCGACACCGTGATCCTCGGCCCGCGCACCGGCGAACCGGCGGCGTTCATCGAGAACTTCGCCGCCCCGGCCGTGCGCCGACTGGCCGAACTCCACTGAGCCGCACGGCGCTCGGTCACGCTCACCGGCAGGGCGAGTCCGCCGCACTCCCCGTGGGTGTCGCCGAGGGCCCGCTGCGCGAGACGACCCGCATCCCGCGGGCGTCCACGCTGCGGACCTGGAGCGAGCCGCAGGCGCACCGCGTCCACACCGTGCTGCCCGCCGCCGTGCCGTGCCGGGACACCACCTGGTAGGGCTCGGCGCCGTCGGGCCACCCGCAGTGCGGGCAGACGGTACCGGTCGTGCTGGGCATGGTGACTCCTCGTGCGTCGATGGGGGCGTCGGGCTGTTCGACCGTCGCGACACGACCAAGGGTGCGGTGCGGTCTTCGTACACGTCCAGGTTGACTTTCCGGACGTCACCTTGAAGCGTGGCCTTCATGATTGACCTGCGCCGACTGCACGTACTGAGGGCCGTGGCGCACTACGGCACGGTCACCGCGGCCGCCCGCGCCCTGCACTTCACGCCGTCCGCCGCCTCCCAGCAGATCCGCCAGCTCGCCCGCGACCTGGGTGTCGACCTCCTCGAACCGCAGGGCCGCGGGGTGCGCCTGACCGCGGCCGCCGAGAGTCTGCTCGCACACGCCGACGCGATCGCGGAGCGCTGGGAGGAGGCCGAACTCGACCTGCGCGCCGAGTACGGCGCGCCCGCCGGGCAACTGCGCGTCAGCGGCTTCCCGACGTCCGTGCCGGTCCTGCTGGCGCCGATGGCCGTACGGCTGCGGGAACGCCATCCGCGGCTGACCGTACGGATCCGGGAGACGGGTGCGCCGGAGAGCTTCGACCAGCTCTTCGAGGGGGAGGCCGACCTGGCCGTCGTGGAGGTCACCCCGCTCAACCCGCCGCTCAGCGACGCGCGCTACGACCAGCAGCCGCTGCTGGACGACCCGTACGACCTCGTCGTCCCCGACGACCATCCGCTGGCCGGTCGCGGGCACGTCGACCTCGCGGAGGCGGCACACGAGGACTGGATCGCGCCGGTGCCGGACAGTCCCTGCCGACCGCGGGTGATGTCGGCGTGCGGGGCGGCCGGGTTCACCCCCGACGTGATCCATCACGCCCTGGACTGGAACGTCACCGCCCACCTGGTAGCCCACCGGCTCGGCGTCGCCCTGATCCCGAGGCTGGCCCAGCTGATGCCGCACCTGCCGATCACCCGGGTGCGCTGCGCGGGCGACCCGTACCGCAGGATCCTCACCTGCACCCGCCGGGGCTGCCGGGAGCGCCCGGCGGTGGCGGCCGCGCTGCGGGAGCTGCGGGAGCTGGCGCCGACGGCGGTGGCCTGACACGGGGGAGACGGGGGTGGCCTGACACGGGGAGGACGGGGGTGGCCCGCGCACGGGGAAGACGGGGGTGGCCCGCGCACGAGCAAGGGCCGGAGCGCTCGGCTCCGACCCCTGCTGACGACCTCGCGTCCGGTCAGGCGGCGACGGCCTCGCCCGCGTGCCCGTGGACGCGCGCGATGACCTCGGTCAGCTGCGCGGCGACCTCGGCGTCGTCGACCGGGTGCGTCTCGGCGAAACGGGTCACGGAGCCGGGGATGGACAGCTTGACGTCCTCCAGCACCCGGCCGCCGGCGATGCCCACGGCCTTGCGGGTCTCGTCCTGCGCCCACACGCCGCCGAACTGGCCGAAGGCGGTGCCGACCACGGCGACCGGCTTGCCGCCGAACGCGCCGGCGCCGTAGGGGCGGGACAGCCAGTCGATGGCGTTCTTCAGGACGGCCGGGATCGTGCCGTTGTACTCGGGGGAGAAGAGCAGGAACGCGTCGGCGGACTGCGCGGCCTCGCGCAGCTTGGCGGCGGTGGCCGGGATGCCGCCCTCGACGTCGATGTCCTCGTTGTAGAAGGGGATCTCGGCCAGGCCCTCGAAGAGCACGACCTCGGCGCCCTCGGGAGCGAGCTTGACGGCCGCCTCGGCGAGCTGGCGGTTGTGCGAACCGGCGCGAAGGCTGCCGACGAGCGCGAGGATGCGAACAGACATGCTAACTCCAGGATGCTGAAACGGTGCCGTGACGATCCGGACCGGGGTCCGCTTAATGTCTAGCACCTTAACCGGACCGCGGTCCAGTTTCATTCCCGATGCTTTACGCTGGCTTCATGTCCGCCGTCCTGCCGCCCTTCCCACCGCCCCAGGAGCCCGTCGACAAGCCTCATCTGCTCGAGGTCGGTTCCGCCGCCGACGAGCCCTGCCTGCGCGCCGACGCGGCCCGCAACCGGGCCCGGCTGCTGGAGGCCGCCGCCCGGCTGATCGCGGAGCACGGCGCGGCCGGGGTCACCATGGAGGCCGTGGCGGCGGAGGCCGGCGTGGGCAAGGGCACGGTGTTCCGCCGCTTCGGCGACCGCACCGGTCTGCTGACGGCGCTGCTGGACCACTCGGCGCGCACGCTCCAGGCCGACTTCCTCGGCGGCCCGCCGCCGCTCGGCCCCGGAGCGCCTCCGGTCGACCGGCTGCGCGCGTTCGGCGTGGCGGTGCTGTACCGCTCAGCCGAGCAACTGGACCTTCAGCTCGCCGCCCAGCCGGACCCCACCCGCCGCTACGCCCACCCCTCGGTCCGGGCGCTCCACACCCACGTCACCGTCCTGCTGCGCCAGATCCTGCCGGACGCCGACTGCGACCTCCTCGCCCAGCCGCTGCTGGCGTACCTCGACCCCGCCCTGATCAACCACCTGACCAGGCAGTGCGGGATGCCCATGGAGCGACTGGAGAAGGGCTGGCTCGACCTGGTCGAGCGCCTGACGCGCACCGCGGTGTGAGCGGGCGGGGACCCGGCCCGACCCGGGTTCACAGGTTCTGCAAAGATGCCGTACGTCATGGTGCAGATACCGAAAACGCCCGCGCCCGCACTGCCCGCACAGCGCTCGGTACCGACGAGCGCCGATGTGGCCCGCCTGGCCGGCGTCTCGCGCGCGACCGTCTCCTACGTCCTCAACAACACCAGCGCCGTCCGGATCAGCGAGCCCACCCGCCGCCGTGTCCACGAGGCCGCGAAGGAACTCGGGTACGTCCCGCACGCGGCGGCCCGCAGCCTGCGCGCCGGGCACAGCCGTATGGTCCTCATGCCCGCCCCGAGCTTCCCCGTCGGCCCGCTCTACAGCCGTTTCCTCAGCGACCTCCAACTGGCGCTCGGCCGCCTCGACTACACCGTCGTCCAGCACGGCAGCGTCGGTCCGCAGGGCGACGAGGCCGCCCGCGCCTGGGCCGAGCTGCGCCCCGTCGCCGTCCTGGTGTCCGGCTCCGGCCTCGGCCCGAAGGGCGTGACGGTGCTCAAGCGCTCCGGCGCCCGGGCCGTGGTCTCGCTCGGCCCCGACTCCGCCGAGGGCGCCCACGCCCTGCTGATGGACTACGAGGCCGTGGGACACAGCGCAGGCCGCCATCTGTACGACCGCGGCCGGCGCCGGATCGGCGTCGTGGTGCCGCAGGAGCGCGGCCTGGATGCCTTCTCCGCGCCCCGTCTCGAAGGCGTGCGCCGCGCCCTGCACGGCACCGACGCCACCCTGACCGAGCTGCCGCTGGCCTACACGGAGGAGTCCGCCGCCCGGCTCGCGGCCCGCTGGCGCGACCTCGGCCTCGACGCCGTGTTCGCCTACAACGACGAATACGCCATGCTGCTGATGCGCGCCCTCGATGACGAGGGCGTCCGCGTCCCCGCCGACACGGCCGTCATCGGCGCCGACGACCTGATGCTCGGACGCCTGCTGCGGCCCAGGCTGAGCACGGTCCACATCGAACTGCCGTCCGGCCGCGATCTCGCGGAGCTGGTCGACCGCGCGGTGCGAGACCCCGGCACCGCACCCGAGACGCACAAGGTGCTGGGAGCCACGGTGGTGCACCGCGAGTCCAGCTGAGGCACGGCGCGCCCGTACGAGGCGGCGCGCGCCAGGCCGACGTACCGTCGAAGCCAGGGAGGCGTGGACATGCGCACGACGGTCGGCATCATCGGCGGGGGTCCCGCCGGGCTGCTCCTCGCCCGGCTGCTGCACCGCGCGGGCATCGACTGCGTGGTCCTGGAGGCCCGGACGCGGGAGTACGTCGAGCAGCGGCAGCGGGCCGGGATGCTGGAGCAGGGCACGGTCCACGCGCTGCGCGAGGCAGGTGCCGCCGAGCGGCTGACGGCCGAGGGCCTGGTCCACCAGGGCATCGAGCTGCGCTTCGACCGGGAACGCCACCACATCGACTTCCCAAGCCTCACGGGCGGCCGTACGGTGAGGATCTACGCCCAGACCGAGATCGTCAAGGACCTCGTGGCGCTGCAACTCGTCGAGGGGCCACCGCTGTTGTTCCAGGCGGAGGCACTGGCCGTCGAGAAGCCGGAGAGCGACAGGCCCGTCGTACGGTTCCGGCACGAGGGCCGGGAGCAGACGCTGACCTGCGACTGGGTCGCCGGCTGCGACGGCTTCCACGGCATCGCCCGCGATGCCTTCCCGGCCGGGGCCGGCCGCTCGTACGGCCACGAGTACCCGTACTCCTGGCTCGGCGTCCTGGCCGAAGTGCCCCCGTCCTGCGACGAGTTGATCTACGCGCGCGGCGACGGTGGCTTCGCCCTGCACAGCATGCGCCCACCCGTCTCCCGCCACCACCCTTCCAAGGAAGTCGCTTCGCTCCCTTCCGGATTGCCCGTCTCCCGCCACCACCCTTCCAAGGAAGTCGCTTCGCTCCCTTCTGGATTGCCCGTCTCCCGGCTCTACCTCCAGGTCCCCAACGGCACCGACCCGGACGACTGGCCCGACGACCGCGTCTGGGACGAACTCGCCGCCCGCTTCGCGATCGACGCCGACTGGACCCTGAACCGTGGCCCCATCACCGCCAAGTCCGTGACGTCGATGCGCGGTTACGTGCACGAGCCGATGCGCCACGGCCGGCTCCTGCTGGCCGGGGACGCCGCCCACATCGTCCCGCCGACGGGCGCCAAGGGCCTCAACCTCGCCGTGTCGGACGTACGGGTCCTGGCCCGCGGCCTCATCGAGCTGCACCGCACAGGGAGTACACAACTTCTCGACGGATACTCCGAGTTGTGCCTTCAACGTGTGTGGCAGGCGAGCCGTTTCTCGGATGACATGACTAAGATGTTGCACGCTCAACCAGACGGGGATGCGTTCGACGACCGGATGCAGCTCGCACGTCTGCGCCGGATCACCGCATCCCGTCACGCGGCCGCCGAACTGGCGGCGAACTACTCGGGGCTCCCGCTATCCCTGTGAGTCCCGCCCGGTGATCGAACGGAGAGTCGCAATGCCGTTGCTCGACCCGAAGGCCTGGCAGTCCAGCTCCCTGTCGGGACAGGAGTACACCGTCACCGAGCCCGCCACCGGCGACACGCTCGGCACCGTCACCCTGGCCGGCGCCGAGGACGTCGCCCCGGCCGCCGAGGCCGCCCGCGCCGCCCAGGCCGAGTGGGCGCGCGTCCCGCACTTCGTACGCGCCGCGGTGCTGCGCAGGGCCGGTGACCTGTTCGCCGCGCACGCCGACGAACTGCGCGAATGGCTCGTCCGCGAGTCCGGTTCGATCCCCGGCAAGGCCGACTTCGAGCTGCACGTCGCCTCCCAGGAGTGCTACGAGGCCGCCGCGCTCGCCTCCCGCCCGGCCGGGCAGATCCTGCCCAGCGAGGCGCCCCGCCTGTCGTACACCCGTCGGGTCCCCGTCGGTGTCGTCGGTGTGATCGCGCCGTTCAACGCCCCGCTGATCCTCTCGATCCGCTCCGTCGCCCCCGCCCTCGCGCTCGGCAACGCGGTGATCCTCAAGCCGGACCCGCGCACCGCGGTCTGCGGCGGCCTGGCCCTCGCGGCGATCTTCGCCGAGGCCGGCCTGCCCGAGGGGCTGCTGCACATCCTGCCGGGCGGCCCCGAGGCGGGCCAGGCGCTGGTCGCCGACCCGCGGGTGCCCGTCATCTCCTTCACCGGGTCCACGGGTGCGGGCCGGGCCGTCGGCGAGGCCGCCGGACGCCATCTCAAGCGCGCGCACCTGGAGTTGGGCGGCAACTCCGCCCTGATCGTGCTGGAGGACGCCGACCTCGACGCGGTGATCTCCACGGCCGCCTGGGGCTCCTTCTTCCACCAGGGCCAGATCTGCATGACGACCGGCCGCCACCTCGTCCACCAGTCGCTCTACGAGGAGTACGTCGAGCGCCTCGCCGCCAAGGCCGACTCCCTCGCCGTCGGCGACCCGCACCGCGCCGAGGTCCACCTCGGCCCGCTCATCGACTCCGGCCAGCTGAGCAAGGTGCACGACCTGGTGGAGGCCAGCCGGTCCCGGGGCGCCAAGCTCGCCGCGGGCGGCACCCACGAGCAGCTGTTCTACCGGCCGACCGTGCTCGCCGGCGTCGACGACCAGACCCCCGCGTACGCCGAGGAGGTCTTCGGTCCCGTCGCACCGGTACGCCCCTTCGCCACCGCCGACGAGGCCGCCGCCCTGGCCGCCGCGAGCTCCTACGGCCTCTCCCTGGGCATCGTCACCGGGGACGCCGCCCGGGGCCTCGACCTGGCCGAGCGGATCCCGACCGGCATCGTGCACATCAACGACCAGACCGTGAACGACGAGGCCGTCGCGCCCTTCGGCGGCATCGCCGCCTCCGGCACCGGCGCCAGGTTCGGCGGCGAGTCCAACCTGGAGGCGTTCACCGACGTGCGCTGGACGACGGTGCGTGGTGACGTGGCGGCGTACCCCTTCTAGACCTTCCGGACCTTCCGGACCTTCCGGATCCCGCGGATCGCGGCGCTACTGGCCGTTCTGCTCGCCCTGCGCCTGCTGAGCGGCCACGGCCTTGTGGACCTCGTCCATGTCCAGCTTCCGGGCCTGTCCGATGACGTCCGCGAGGGCGGCCTCGGGCAGGGCACCCGGCTGCGCGAACACGGCGACACGGTCGCGGACGATCATCAGCGTGGGGATCGACTGGATACCGAACGCCTGGGCCAGCTCCGGCTGCGCCTCGGTGTCGACCTTGCCGAACACGAGGTCGGGGTTCTCCTCGGCGGCCTTCTCGTAGACCGGGGCGAACTGACGGCACGGCCCGCACCAGGACGCCCAGAAGTCGATCAGGACGAACTCGTTGTCCGTGACCGTCTCGTCGAAGTTCTCCTTGGTGAGCTCCACGGTGCTGCTCATGGCGAATTCCCTCTTCCTGGTGTGGGGGCGAAACCGTCGGCGACAACACGACCGTACGGCCGCGTATTCCGGTGTATCTCCGCGCGCGTACCCGTGTGGCCACGCCGCACACCACCCGTAAGACTGACCCCATGACGGAAACGGATTCCATCGCGTACGACGTCGTGGTGCTCGGGGCCGGGCCGGTCGGGGAGAACGTCGCGGACCGCACCCGTGCGGCCGGCCTCTCCACCGCGGTCGTGGAGAGCGAGCTGGTCGGCGGCGAGTGCTCGTACTGGGCGTGCATGCCCAGCAAGGCGCTGCTGCGCCCGGCCATCGCCCAGGCCGACGCACGCCGCCTGCCGGGCCTCGCCCAGGCCGTACAGGGCCCCCTCGACGCGGCCGCTGTCCTCGCCAGGCGCAACGACTTCACCTCCGACTGGCACGACGACGGACAGGTCCAGTGGCTGTCCGGCATCGGCGCCGACCTCTACCGCGGCCACGGCCGCCTCACCGGACCCCGCACCCTGGAGGTGACCGGTCCCGACGGGGAACGGCGGGTGCTGACCGCCCGGCACGCCGTCGCCGTCTGCACCGGCAGCCGGGCCGTCCTGCCCGACCTGCCCGGACTCGCCCTGATCAAGCCGTGGACCAGCCGCGAGGCCACCGGCGCCCAGTCCGTGCCCGGCCGACTGGTCGTGGTCGGCGGGGGAGTGGTCGCCACCGAGATGGCCACGGCCTACCAGGCCCTCGGCTCCCGGGTCACCCTCCTGGTCCGCGGCAAGGGCCTGCTGAACCGCATGGAGCCCTTCGCCGGCGAACTGGTCGCCGAGGCGCTCACCGAGGCCGGCGCCGACGTCCGCACCGGCACCTCGGTCGAGTCGGTGACCAGGGAGAACGGCACGGTCGTGGTCGTCACCGACCACGGCGACCGGATCGAGGCCGACGAGATCCTCTTCGCCACCGGGCGCGCCCCGCGCACCGACGACATCGGCCTCGACACGGTCGGCCTCGCGCCCGGCTCCTGGCTGGAGGTCGACGACAGCCTCCGCGTCAGCGGCAGCGAATGGCTGTACGCGGTCGGCGATGTCAACCACCGCGCCCTCCTCACCCATCAGGGCAAGTACCAGGCCCGCATCGCCGGCGCGGCCATCGCCGCCCGCGCCTCCGGGGTCCCCCTCCTCGAATCCGACCCCTGGGGCGCCCACGCCGCCACCGCCGACCACGCCGCCGTCCCCCAGGTCGTCTTCACCGACCCCGAGGCCGCCGCCGTGGGTCTCTCCCTCGCCGAGGCGGAACAGGCCGGCCACCGCGTCCGAGCCGTCGACTACGACCTCGCCTCGGTCTCGGGCGCCTCCCTGTACGGCGATGGCTACCGCGGCCGCGCGCGCATGGTCGTCGACCTGGAACGCGAGATCCTCCTCGGCGTCACCTTCGTCGGCCCCGGCGTCGGCGAACTCATCCATTCGGCGACCGTCGCCGTCGCCGGCCAGGTACCGATCAGCAGGCTGTGGCACGCCGTCCCGTCGTACCCGACGATCAGCGAGGTGTGGCTGCGGCTGCTGGAGTCGTACCGCGACAACTGAGGTCGGCTCACCGCAGGCCGAGGCGCCCCCGCCGGGCACGGGACGGGCAGGGGCGCGCTACGGCGGGGGCACACGGTCACGCGCGCCGCGCCGGCGTCAGCGGTGCCGGGACGCGACCAGCTCCAGATACTCCTCGCTCCACAGGTCCTCGTCGGCCTCCGGCAGCAGCAGTACCCGGTCCGGGCGCAGTGCCGCGACGGCCCCCGCGTCATGGGTGACCATGACGATCGCGCCGGGGTAGGTGCCGACCGAGGCCAGGACCTCCGCGCGGGAGGCCGGGTCGAGGTTGTTGGTCGGCTCGTCCAGGAGGAGGACGTTGGCGCCGGAGTGGACCAGGCCCGCGAGGGCGAGGCGGGTCTTCTCGCCGCCGGAGAGGGCCCCGACGGGCTTGTCGGCGTCGTCGCCGGTGAACAGGAACGAGCCGAGCACGCGCCGTACCTCACCGTGGCCGAGATGCGGGGCGGCGGACGCCAGGTGCGCGCCCACCGTCAGGTCCGGGTCCAGGGTGTCGTGCTCCTGGGCGAAGTAGCCCAGCCGCAACCCGTGTCCGTGGACCACCCGGCCACCGTCCGGCTCGTCCTGCCCGGCGAGGACCCGCAACAGGGTCGTCTTTCCCGCCCCGTTGGGGCCGAGGACGACCATACGGCTGCCCCGGTCGACCGCGAGGTCGACGCCCCGCAGGACGTGATGGCCGCCGTACGACTTGGTCAGGCTGACGGCGCCGAGCGGGATCCGGCCGCAGGGCCGGGGCTCGGGCAGCCGGATCCTGGCCACCTTGTCGGCGCGCCTGGCCGGTTCGAGGTCGGCGAGCATGCGGTCGGCGCGGCGGTTCATGTTCCGCGCGGCCACGGCCGTCGACACCCGGGCGCGCATCTTCTCGGCCTGGGCGCGCAGCGACGCCGCCTTGCGCTCGGCGTTGGCCCGCTCGCGGGTCCGCCGCCGCTCGTCGGCCTCCCGCTGGGCGAGGTAGGCCGCCCAGCCGGTGTTGTGCACGTCGATCGTGGCGCGCCGCGGGTCCAGGTGGAACACCCGGTTCACCGTGGCGTCGAGCAGGGACGTGTCGTGGCTGATCAGCACGAGCCCGGCGTGATGGTCCGTCAGAAACGTGCGCAGCCAGGCGATCGAGTCCGCGTCCAGGTGGTTCGTCGGCTCGTCCAGCAGCAGGGTGCCGTGCTCCGCGAACAGGATCCGGGCCAGCTCCACCCGGCGGCGCTGCCCGCCCGACAGCGCGCCCAGCGGCTGGTCCGTCAGCCGGGCGGGAAGCCCGAGGCCGGCGGCCACCCGGGCCGCCTCGGCCTCCGCGGCGTAACCTCCGGCCGCCTGGAACCGGGCCTCGGCCCGCACATAGGCGTCCATGGCCCGCCGCGTGCCGTCGGCCATGGCCTCCTCGGCACGGCGCAGGTCCCGTACGGCCCGGTCGAGGCCCCGCGCCGACAGGATGCGGTCGGTGACGGTGACCGTCGGGTCGGCGGCGCGGGAGTCCTGGGGCAGATGACCGACCTGGCCGGTGCGGGTCACGGTCCCGGCGGCCGGGGGCAGCGCGCCCGCCAGGGTGTTCAACAGGGTGGTCTTTCCGGCGCCGTTGCGGCCGACCAGGCCGACGCGGTCGCCGGGGGAGATGTGGAAGGAGATGCCGGACAGCAGCAGACGCGCGCCGACGCGCACGTCGACACCGGTGACGGTGATCATGAGAAGACGCTCCGAACAAGCGAACCGAACAAGCAAGAGGACACACGGGTGGCGTGGAAGCGGGTCCTCGGCTAGGAAATTCGGGGCGTCGACATGCGGTCAGGGTAGCGAGGGTGCTGGTGCGGGCGCCGCTGATTTATCGACGGCGCCGTCCGGCGGGGCGGCTGGGCGCCCGGTCACGGCAGGTCGAAGCCGAGGGCCCGCGCCGCCTCGTCCGGTACCGGCTGGGCCCAGCGCTCGGCGGCGGCCTGGTTCGAGGAGAGGGAGCGCAGCTCGGCCCGGTCCAGGTAGAGCATGCCGTCGAGGTGGTCCGTCTCGTGCTGCACGATCCGGGCGGGCCACCCCGTGAACACCTCGTCGACCGCGCGCCCCTGCTCGTCCTCACAGGTCAGCCGCACCTCGGCGGCCCGGGCCACCACCGCCTGATAGCCCGGGACGCTCAGACAGCCCTCGAAGAACGCGGCACGCTCGCCGCCCACCGGTTCGTACGACGGGTTCACCAGCACCCGGAACGGCTGCGGCACCCGTCCGCGAGCCAGCCGTACCTCCTCCGGCACCGGCGCGGGATCCTCGATCACCGCGATCCGCAGCCCCACCCCGACCTGCGGAGCGGCGAGACCGACGCCGGGCGCCGCGTGCATCGTGATCCGGAGGGCCTCGACGAAGCGGGCCAGCAGCGCGGAGTCCAGCTGGCCGTCGAAGGGTTCCGTGGGACGCCGGAGCACCGGGTCCCCGGCGGCCACGATGGGCAACGGGCCCTCGGCGGCGAGGAGTTGCTCGACCTGTTCGGCCAGGGGCGCGCGATCGTTCGGTAGTGCCATCGCGCCAGGATGCCATGGCCCCCGCACCACTGCCCGACTGCCTTGTGACACACGTCACTTGAGATGGCGGGAACTCGACGGTCCCTCCGCCCGACTACTGGACCGCTACAGCACACAACCGTCCCCGCTCCCCACTCCCCACTCCCGGAGAAGCCGCCGATGTCGATCGCTCCCTCGACCACCCCGGAGGAGGCGACGCAGCCCGACGCCCCCGCGTCGCCCAGCAGATGGGCGCCCCTGCGCCCGCTGATCCTGCGTCTGCACTTCTACGCCGGAGTGCTCGTCGCGCCGTTCCTGCTCGTCGCCGCGGCCACCGGCTTCCTGTACGCCGGAGCGTTCCAGGCCGAGAAACTCGTGTACGCCCACGAGCTGACCGTCCCGGTCGGCGACGCGAAACTGCCGATATCCCAGCAGGTCGCCGCCGCGCGCGAGGCCCACCCCGAGGGCACGGTCTCGGCCGTACGGCCCTCACCGGAGGCCGACGCGACGACCAGGGTCATGCTGTCCGGGGTCAAGGGCGTCGACGCCGACCACACGCTGGCCGTGTTCGTCGACCCGTACACCGCGAAGGTGCGCGGCGCCCTCGAACAGTACGGCTCGACCGGCGCCCTGCCGCTGCGCACCTGGATCGACGAGTTCCACCGCGACCTGCACCTCGGCGAGAACGGCCGCCTCTACAGCGAGTTGGCGGCCAGCTGGCTCTGGCTGATCGCGGGCGGCGGCCTGGTGCTGTGGTTCTCCCGCCGCCGGGCCCTGCGCAAGGTGCGGGGCACCAGCGGACGCCGCCGCACCCTCGGCCTGCACGGCACCGTGGGCGTCTGGGCCGCGATCGGCTTCTTCTTCCTCTCCGCGACCGGCCTGACCTGGTCCGCTTACGCCGGCGCCAACATCGACCAGCTGCGCACCGCCCTCGGCCAGGCCACCCCGTCCGTCTCGGCCTCGTCGGGCGGCGACCACGAAGGCCATGGAGGCGCCGCCGGCACGGGCGGTAGCGGCGAGCACGGCGTGGGTCTCGACAAGGTACTGGCGGCCGCGCGCGCCGAGGGCCTGGGCGACCCCGTGGAGATCGTGCCACCCGCCGACTCCTCGTCCGCGTACGTGGTGCGTCAGGTGCAGCGCAGCTGGCCGACGAAGCAGGACGCGGCCGCGATCGACCCGTCCACCGGCGCGGTCACCGACGTGGTGCGGTTCGAGGACTACCCGGTGCTCGCCAAGCTGACCCGCTGGGGCATCGACCTGCACACCGGTGTCCTCTTCGGCCTGGTCAACCAGATCGCCCTGATGCTGCTGGCGCTCTCGCTGATCGTGCTGATCGTGTGGGGCTACCGCATGTGGTGGCAGCGCGGCCGCGGTTCCGCCTTCGGCCGGCCCATCCCGCGCGGTGCCTGGCAGCAGGTGCCCCCGCAGGTCCTGGTCCCGCTGGTGGCGGTCGTCGCCGTGGTCGGCTACTTCGTACCGCTCCTCGGCATCTCACTGGCCGCGTTCGTCGTCGTGGACGTGATCCTCGGCGAGGTGGCCCACCGTCGGGGCAGGCAAAAGCCCGCGGAGGCGAGCTGACCGCTGTTCTGCCTTCCTTCCGTCACTGGGCCAGGGCCGCGAACTCCGCGTCGGCCCGCTCGGTGATGAGCCTCAGCACGCGTCCGGCGACGGCGAGATCCTCCGCGGGGATACCGGCGTAGACCCGGGCGGTGATGGGGGCGGTCTCGGCGGACGTCCGCTCGTACAGCTCCCGTCCGGCGTCCGTGATCCGCACCAGGGACGGCCCCTGGGCGGCCAGCGCCCCGGCGCCGATCAACTCGTCGACCACGGACCGCGCGTCCGCCGCGTCGATCTTCAGCGCGCCGACGACACCGCCGACGACGTGCTCCCGCTCGACCGGCCCGTCGGCGACGGCCACGAGCCGGAGGGTGACGGACTGCTGGAACGTCGCGCCGTGGCGGGCCAGCACGTTCTCCAGAAGGGCTCGGCTCGCGTAGTGGGCCAGGGCGATGACCCGGGGGTTGAGCGGGGGAGTGGTAGTGGCCGTGCTGGTGCTGGTGCTGGTGCTGGTGCCGGTGCTGGTGGTCGTGGTCGTCGTGGCGGTCATGACTGCTCCTTGTCGGACTCGCCGTCCAGGGCGGACGGGTCGAGAGGGGCAACGGGGTCGAGGGACACGTCGAGCAAGGCGGCCAGCTCGCGCCGGAACTCCCGGGTACGCGCGCTGTCCAGGCCGCCGAGCGGCGTGAGCAACTGCTCCAGCAGCCCTTGCACGACGTCGATCGCCTGCCGGGTCCGCTCCAGGCCCGGCTCGGTCAGCGCCAGCTGCACCGCGCGCGGGTCGCGGGGATCCCGGGTGCGCTCGACGAGGCCGGCGCTCTCCAGGGCGCGCGCCAGCTTGGAGACGTACAGCGGTTCCAGCCCGGTGTGGTCGGCGAGGCGCCGCTGACTGGGGCGCTCTCCCTCGCGCTGCATGCCGTACAGCGAGGCCACCAGCACGTACTGGGCGTGGGTCAGCCCCAGCGGGGTCACGGCCCGGTCGACCGCGACCCGCCACTTCGTCGACAGGCGCCACACCAGGAAGCCGGGTGAGGCGTGCTTGGATCCCTTGCGCATGATGAATACCGTACATGGCTACTATATACATGGCTACTATTTTCCGGTGCGCATCGAGACAGCCGCGGGTGACGGACTGACGTGGCGGCCCCGGCAGGGCTAGTTTGGGCGGCATGAGCAATCTTGATCGCGAGGCGGTGCCCGCCGTCTGCGGCGGCCGCGGGTTTGTCGTGGCAGAGCCCGTACGCGAACTCCTCAGCCCTCGCCGGGTCCAGCTCGGCGAATCCACCGAAGTCCGCCGCCTGCTGCCCAACCTGGGCCGGCGCATGGTCGGCGCCTGGTGCTTCGTCGATCACTACGGCCCCGACGACATCGCCGACGAGCCCGGCATGCAGGTGCCGCCGCACCCGCACATGGGCCTGCAGACGGTGAGCTGGCTGCACGAGGGCGAGGTGCTGCACCGGGACTCGACGGGCAGCCTCCAGACGATCCGCCCGCGCGAACTGGGCCTGATGACCTCCGGCCGCGCGATCAGCCACTCCGAGGAGAGCCCGAAAGCCCACGCGCGCCTCCTGCACGGCGCCCAGCTGTGGGTCGCCCTCCCGGACAGCCACCGCCACACCGAGCCGCGCTTCGAACACCACTCCGAGCTGCCGGTCGTCACGGCGCCGGGCCTGCGGGCCACGCTGATCCTGGGCTCCCTCGACGGCGCCGCCTCACCCGGCACCACCTACACCCCGATCGTCGGCGCCGACCTCTCCCTCACCCACGGCGCCGACGTACACCTTCCGCTGGACCCGGACTTTGAGTACGCCGTCCTGTTCATGTCCGGCGAGGCCCACGTCGACGGCGTACCGGTCCTGCCCGGCTCCATGCTCTATCTCGGCTGCGGCCGCACCGAACTCCCGCTGCGCGCCGACTCGGACGTCGGCCTGATGCTCCTCGGCGGCGAGCCGTTCGAGGAGGAGCTGGTCATGTTCTGGAACTGGATCGGACGGTCGCAGGAGGAGATCGTGCAGGCTCGTCAGGACTGGATGGAAGGGTCCAGGTTCGGGGAGGTGAAGGGGTACGACGGGGATCCGCTGCCTGCTCCTGCGCTGCCTCAAGTGCCGCTCAAGCCGCGCGGAAGGGCTCGCTGACCTGCAGGAATGACGGGCTGGTGACAGTCAGTCGGCCGTCCTCCGTAGTCCCTCACAGGTCTTCTTGCGGGTGCTGTGCGGGTGGGTGTGGTGTAAGCCGGATCGGCTGTGCAGTGCCCGTCGAGGGTATGTCCATCTGTGGGTGGCTGTGGCAGGACACTTGCTAACCCCGGGGCCGTCTGGCGGGGGCAATGAGGGGTCGAGCTCCCGGTGGACGGTGTGCACGTTGACGGCGAGGCGTTCGTTCTCGTCCAGGTCGGCGAAGTGGCCGAGGCGGATGTCGCGGGCCGCGTTCAGGGCGGGCATGCCGGCGGTGAAGCGGGCGGTGGCCTGCTCATGGACGTATTCGGGGTAGTCGCGGATCTCACGGACCGTCTCTGCCCCGGCGAAGACGATGTCGCCGGTGTAGGCGGTCCGGGCCTGCGGCACGTGCACGATGGTGTCCCCGGCGCTGTGCGCGGGGCCCACGTCGACGAGGCGGACCTCGGTGCCGGGGACGTCCAGGACGGTCTCCCCGTCGAGGATTCGGGTCGCGAGGGCGGGTTCGATGCCGGTGTAGTCGAAGCGGCCGAAGATCCTTCGCGCGAAGTGTCCGGCAGAGCTGTCCATGCTGGTCAGCGCCAGCATCTCGGCCGGGCCCACCTGCCGCATGTCCGCCACGGACCCGCGGGCCGCGAAGATCTCGGCGTGGGACACGAGCTGGTTGCCGGACCAATGGTCGCCGTTGCCGTGGGTGTTGACCACGGTGGCGATCGGTGCCGGAACGGTCAGTGGCGCCAGCGCGTCGAGCATGGCCGCAGTCAGCCGCAGGTCGTAGAGGGTGTCGACGAGCAGCGACTCCCCCCGCCGGTGATCAGCCCGGCGTTGCTCATGCCCCATCCGACATCGCCCGCGATCCATGCGTAACAGCCATGTCCTAGCTCGGTACAGCCCGTCTGGGATGTCACGGAGAACTGTCGGCGCCCATGCCGGGACACCGCCCGGCCCTGTTGCCCGAGCGGTGCCCGACGACATGTCCCGGTCAGACGCGGCGGCGGGTGAAGCGCTGGTTGGGGTTGCCGCTGTAGGTCCACTGGGAGATGCGGGCGCCGTCGGCGGTCGAGTACTCCCAGACATCCATCGCCAGGCCGGATTCCCGGTTCACCAGGCTGATCACGCCACCGCCGTGGTCGACCACGCGCCACTGCTGACTGGTGGCACCGGTGTCGGGCTGTTGGAGGACGTCCGCGCCGGTCGCGGTGCCCGTGGGCTGGAGGAACAGGCCACTGTGCAGTGCCTTGACGCGGACGTGGCCGTTACCGGCGTCGACGAACTCGAACTGCTGGTTGGGGCGGCTGCTGGTGGTCCGCTGGACGAGCTGTGCGCCGGCGGCGGTGGAGGCCCCGTTGATCTCGGCGGCCTTGCCGCTGTGCTGGGCCAGCAGGGTGTAGAGGCCCGGACCGCCGGGCGAGTCGCCCAGTTGGGCTTCCCACCTGGTGTTGGACCCGGACGCGTCAGCCGGGAGGCGGTCCCGGGCGGCGGTGTCGCCGTACATGGTCCAGCGGGCCCAGTCGACGACGGTCCTCGGGAAGCGCTGGTCGCTCCAGAAGCTGGTGTGGCTGCCGCCGACGAAGGTGAGGAACGCCTTGGGCCAGGTGATCTCCGAGTACGCCTGCCGGGCCGAGGAGTACTGCGTGGTCGAGTCCCGGTCGCCGTGGACGAACAGGACTTTGGCCGAGACCGAGCTGGACGGGTTGCCCATGTCCACGCAGGACTGGGGGTTGGCGGAGATGATCCGGCTGTCGGGCCAAGAGGTCAGCAGACCGTGGGTGACCATGCCGCCCAGGGAGTGGCCCGAGACGCCGACACCGATGCCGGTGTTGATGTGCCCGGCCAGCGGTCCGCTCGCGTTGAGCGCGAGGGTGTTGGTGAGGATCTGCGAGACGTCCTTGGAGGTGTTGCCGTTGTTGACGTCGCCGAAGTTGTGGTTGAAGTGCGGGGCGGGGACGACGAAGCCCGCCGAGGCCAGGGCCCGGATGATGAACAGGGAGTTCTGCGGGCTGCTCCCGAAGCCGTGGGTGAAGTTGTGGACGGGGAAGACACCGCCCGCGACCGGGGCGTTCGTCACCGGTGCGCCACCGGGGGTGCCGGTGGCGGGGTAGTAGACGTAAGTGGTGCACGGGCGGCTGCCGCGGGTCCAGTTGTACCGGCGCACGCCGACCGCGAACGGCGTGGTCGGCGCGGTGTCCAGTGGCCCGGCGGCGGCCGGTGCCTGCCCTGCGCCGAGCAGTGACAGGCCCACGCCCGTCGCTCCGGCGGCGCTCATGCTGAGGAATGTCCGTCGTCGCATGGTCATGGTGACTCCTTGAGTGCGGGGATGGGGGAGCGTTTGGCGTTCGGCTGGTCCCGTTGCCGGGTGCGTCCCGTCGGCGACAGAGGCCAGCAGGTCGACGGGGCGCACGGCGCAACAGCGGGTGTGGGTGCTCCTGCCACCTGCGAGGGGCGGCAGGAGCGGCGTGCGGTTGGTCGGGCGCACCGGATGTCGGGGTGAGTGTGGCCGTTCCGGTCGAAAACGGCCTGGTTTCCCCCAGGCGCTGCCGCAGTTGTTGCTGTCGGCCACCGAGCGAGCGGAGCACTGCTGTGAAGCGTGATGGTGTCGCCGGTGCCGTCGTGGTCTCGGCGGCGCGGCGTCGGTGAAGCAGGCTATGAGGTGGTCACGTCGTGTTCGCCGTGGCGGGGCATGACGTCGATGACCGCCGTGACCGGTCCTGTGCCGGTCGTCCCGGTGACTGTCACCTCACCCGGCCTGTCGGTCGCGCCGGGCGGCAACGGCTGCCAGCGGACGGGGACACGGGTGATCGTGTTGTTGGCGGTGGTGAGCATGTGGAGGGAGGAGGGCAGCTTCGGGGCGGCTCCCACCACGGTGGCGGTGTGGACGGTGTCCTGGAGGATGTGCTTGGCGCGGCTGGCGTTGAAGACGTTGATGGACGCGTGCGGCTCCCATGTGTTCGCCAGTCCGGGCACGGCCCGGAACATGGGCTGGTAGCCGGCCGGTTCCCACACCAGGACACCTGAACCTCGGTTGTCGACCACGTCGTTGGCGGCCTGGAACACCCTCCGGATCGCGTCCGCCTGCCCCTGAACGGTGCGCGGGTACGGCGAGTTGGGCAACGGCGAGCCATCGCCGCCCGATGCGGGGTATGCGGTTTCGGCGATGTCGATCTCGTAGCCGGGGTGGGTGGTGGCCATGGTGTTGAGGTTGAGATCCAGCGCCTCGGGCGTACCGTGCCATTCCGGGTAGTACGAGATGGCCAGCACATCGGGGTTCTGACCCTTCGCCTTCACCCGGGTGAGGAACTGGTGCCAGAACTCCATGGTTTTGGCGAGCATGTCCTTGTCGACGATCACGTGTATCTCGACCTTGGATGTCGGTGACGCGTCGCGGACGGCCTTGATCCCGGCCGCGGCCAGGGTGGTGAACCGGTCCCACGACTGGTCGTAGAGCTGCCGCTCCGCCGGGTCGGTCGACCGCCAGTACTTCCACAGCAGGCCACCGCCCGGCTGCGACTGGTAGACATCGGCCTGGTCGACGAAATACGGCGGATCCGTCGTGCCGATGTCGGCCGCCTCACTGCCGTACATGAAGCCGTTGATGATCTCGTTGCCGACGGCCACCTTTTCCGGCGTGGTGCCCTGCCGGATCAACCGCTTCAGATAGTCGGCGGTGAAGTCGTACACGGCACGGGACAGGTCCGCGAACTCCAGCTCGGCCCAGGCGCGTGGTTTTGGTTGCTTGCTCGGGTCCGCCCACGAGTCCGCGTAGTGGAAGTCGATTCCCAGGCCCATGCCCCGCTGCTTGATCGACTTGGCAGAGGCCAGTGAGCGCTCCGGGCCCTGGCGCGGTATCGGTGTCGGTTGGCCGGTGCTTTCGCTGCGCGGCTCGTTCCATATCCGCAGCCGGGTGTGCTGCATGCCACGGTCCTTGGCCACGTCGAGCAGGTGTGGCCCGGCGCCGCGGTCTTCGGCCAGGGGGTCGACCCAGTACCGCTGGTCCTGAACGTCGTCCATCCAGGACAGATCGGCGCCGAGGGTGAGGTCGTCGCGCAGGTAGTTGAAGACCTGGAGCTCGCTGACACCTGCCCGGGCACGGCCCGGCCCACCGGTGAAGGTCAGCCGGACGAAGCGCGTTGCCGGCCGGGTGAACAGGTGCACCTCCCCCCGCGACACGGCTCGGTTGTGGGATCTGTCGGCGAGGGTCTTCCACCGGCGACCGTCGGATGAAGCCTCGACGACATACCGGTGGGCCACGCCACGGTCCGGGAAGAGCACCTTGACCTTGCGCAGGTTGTCGTAGGTTCCACCGAGGTCGACGGTGAGCCACTGACGGGCGCCGGCACGATTCGGGCGCCAGGACGTCGCCGGGTCGCCGTCGACGGCGAGACGGGCGTTCGACGAGGCCGTGGCGGCCGTCGCCGAGGCCCAGGGCTTGGCACCGATATTGCTCTCGATCGGCTTGATGTCCGCGGTTCCGAAGGTCGCGTGGGCCGGGGTGGGCACCATGAGTAGATGCGCGGACACCATGGTGACCAACGTCGTCGTGACCGCGATGGCGCGGGGCAGACGCGTTCTGCTCATGTCCTTCTCCTGACGATGTCACCTACGGGCGGCATGGGCTGTTCCTTACGCTCTGCCGGTCGAGGAGACCGGCAGAGCAGGGGATGTCAGCCGGCCGCGGGGCCGACATCGAGGTAGTCGACGTTGGGCAGTCCGGCTGCCGTGGTCGGATCCAACCGGATGGTGTTGCTGCCGGCGTTCAGCGGGACCGTCACGGTCTTGGTCGTCCACGTCGTCCACGCACCGGTGGATTCGAACGAGACGGTCCCCACCGTGGATCCGTTGACGACCAGGTTCGCCGGCCGCGCACCGCTGCTGGAGCCGTTGGCGAACCGGACCGCCACCGTCGCCGTACCAGCGGTCGCCGGGGTCACCGTGAACTGCGCGTAGGCCCCGGCGGCGGCAGTGCCGTTGCAGAACCCGGTACCGGAATAGCCCGCTTGGTTCGAGTCGATCGTGCCCTGGCACACCGCCGGCGCGGTCTCTGCCTCGTAACGCTGTCCCGATGGTGCGTCGGCAGAGGTCTTGACCAGTGAGAGCTGGTCGACGGTGACGCCGCCCGAGCCCGACGCCCGCACGGTGACGGTGGCGGCCCCGCCGGGCAGCTCGATGCCGGTGAGCTCGCGCTTGGCCCAGCCGCTCGACGACGGGATGCCGAGGGTGCGTTGGCTGCCGTTGGCGCCGGTGATCACGACCTGTCCGGCGCTACCCCGAGCGTGCAGGGCCAGGGTGTAGGTGCCTGCGGGCACCGATGCGATCCGCTGCTCGACGCCCCCGCTGTTGCTCACCTGAAGGGCGAAGCGAGACCCGTTCACACCACCGTTGACGTTGGTCACCGAACCGCCGAGGTTCCGCCATCCCCGTACGCTGGAGACGATGATGCGATCGGCCTGGATGTCGGGGTTGAGGATGTAGTTGTTGGCCGGCCCGACACGCCACTCTCCGGTCGTGGCGTTGAACTGCCACTGGCTCACCGAGTGGAACTGCGGCCTCGCGCCGGTCTTGGTGATCGGCACCCACTGGTTGTACCCGATGCCGTTCCAGGCGAAGTCGGCCCAGCGGTCGCCGGCGTAGATCACCGTGTTCTGCTTGGTGCCCTTGACCGTCACGAAGAAGCCGGTCTGGGTCACGTGGCTGTAGTCCATCTCGGTGCCGGCGAGGACGTACTCGCTGCTGTACGAGCCCTGAACGTTGCTGCTCGTCGACTCATTGATGTAGTTGACCGAGGTGTTCCAGCCGTGCAGGTCCGACGCCGCGTGGTAATACCTGCCGTCGAGTTTGAACATGGCGTTGCCCTCGCGACCGGCGCCGCGGCGGATCTCCACGCCTGGCTCGATCCGCAGCGAGTCGGACTCCCGGAACTTGGCCACGAAGCCGCGCGACCGCCCTTCGCGGTTGGAGAAGATCAGGTAGTCCTTGCCGTCCTCGTCGGTGAAGACGGTCTGGTCTCCGGTGCCCGTCGTGGGCGAGTTGGTGATCTGGGTCTGGAAGTAGCCGTAGTCGAAGGTGTCGGTGGGTGAGTCGCCCTGCAGCAGCAGAACGCCGTGCCCGCCCCTGCCCGTGTGCCACATCTGCACGGCGAGCACGTACTTGCCGGTATTCTCGTTGTACGAGACGCCGAGCCGCCCGACCCATCCCGCACCACCCAGGTTGGCGCCGCTGCCCACGCCGGTGGAGCGCGTCGCGACGCGGTTCTCGAACTTCCAGTTCACCAGGTCCTTGGACGAGTACACGGGGATCGAGACGAAGCTGACGTTCCCGTCGTACTTCCTCGTCGGATTGGCCCGGTAGAGCTCGGCGCCGGTGTAGTGCACGCCGTACCAGTAGTAGGTGTCGCCGAACTTGAAGACCCCGCCGCCCTGCGAGTAGATGGGGTTGCCGCTGGTGTCGTTCCAGAAGGTGTTGTTCGTGATGGTCTGGAACGTGCCCTCGTCAGCGGCTTTCAGATCGGCGGCGGCGGTCATCAGTGCCGTCTTCGCGTCGGCGACGTCCGACGTGGTGGCCGAAGTGTCGCCGGCCACCTCGGCCGCGGCGGTCAACGCCTTGGCGAAGGGCTTCCAGGAGTCAGCCGTGTATTTCGTCGGAGTGCGCGTCTGGTAGTCGGACACCAGGGACTCGAGGCCGCGATCCACCACCGGTCCAGCAGCCGCCCCATGGTCCTGGAGCTCCGCTGCCTGTCTCTGCGGCGCGGATGTCTCCGCCGCGGCGGTGCTCGCCGAGAGCGGCGCCGCCGACGCCACGGACAACAGGGTGGCGGCGGCCACCTTCCAGAACTTCGAGACGACACGCGATCGTTGCCTCAAGACGTCACCTTCCGTCACTCTCAAAGGCGCCGAGATCCGGCGCGCTTCCGTTGAAGGGCAGTCCCACGTCGGTGCCCTTGTCGATCAGGGCACTGTTCGCCGCGAGACGGAGGTGGGGCAGCACGGGCAGGTTCCCGTCGGCCTGGCGGGGCGCGTCCCAGCCGGACGTCGAGACACTGCGGAACTGGGCGTCCGACAGGGGGACGCCGAGGTTCCAGGAGTTGTACGCGGCGTTCGTGCCGCTCATGTTCGACGTCGCCGTTCCGGTGTAGGCGATGTTGTTACGCAGGTTGCCCCGGCCGATCGCGGCGCCGCGCGAGTCGATTCCCAGCATGTTGAAGTTGGGGTGGTTTCCGTAGCCGGTGTTGTTGAAGAAGTCGTTGGCCACCGGGTGGTGGTTGGCGTAGAAGCCGGCCGCCTTGTTGAGGAAAGCCACCGAGGAGCGGACGGTGTGCTTCGGGGCGTTGGCCTGGTAGTCGCCCCCGTAGCCGCCGGACTTGAAGCCGGCTCCGTTGCCGGAGGGCGTCGTCGTCCCCGGCACGTACCCGTTGCGCCAGGCCCACGAGTTCTCGATGAGCACGGGCGAGTAGGTGGAGATGAGGTCGAACCCGTCATCGGCGTTCCACCACGCGCGGCAACCCCTGAACACGTTCGCTCGGCTGCCGGCCGGTGTGTAGTGCGAACCGAACCCGTCGGCGTTCTCGCCGGGCCCGTCGACGCTGCGCGGGTCGTAGTTGTCGTGCGCGTCCGAGTTGAGGACGAGGTTGCCGGCCCCGCCGCTGATGAACAGGCCGGTACCCATGTGGTGGTGGGTGTTGATCTGCTCGAAGACGTCGTTGCTGCCGGAAACCCAGATTCCCCAGGACTCGGCGTTGCGGTTGTTGTTCTGGGGAACGCCCTTGACTTCCAGTCCTTTGAGGTGGATCCAGCTGCCGGTGACGTTGAAGCCTTTGATGCGGCAGTTGTCCGTCATCCGCGAGAAGTCGAAGACCGGCTTCTCGCCCGGCTGGGCCCAGTACCGGATGGGGTTGCCCGAGCTGCCGCTCTTGTTGAGGGCGATCGCGTCGACCTTGGCGGTCTGGCTCGAACAGGCGCTGTTCGCGCGGGTGTAGGCGTAGGTGCCGCCCCGGAAATACACCGTGTCGCCCGCCTTGGCGACGGCTTGTGCACGGGCGATCGATGCCCAAGGAGCGGCCTGCGTACCTGCTGCTCCGTCGTTCCCGTTCGGGGCGACGTAGTAGGTGTTTCCGGCCGCCGCGGTGCTCGCGGACGCCGAGCCGGGGGTCATGGCGACGGAACTCGCCATGACCAGCGAGAGCAGAAGGGCAGGGGTGCCGAACTTCGCGGTTCTCACGGCGTCATCTCCCGAGTAGATCGTCTTCGTGACACTGACATGGACGCGTGTCCCACCTTCCGAGTGAGCGGCCCACTCCCTGATCGCTCGGGCGGGGGCCGAACCGACTTCGCCTCCTGTCACCACCGGTTCGCGCCCACCGCCGCGTGCTACCTGAGATACGCGGCGAGCGGGAGGTTCTGGCGGCGCACGTCACCGGCGACGAGCCCGGCGATCCGCTGGGCGCCGTAGGTGTCGAAGTGGGTGTGGTCGTTGCAGAAGAAGGTGCCCAGGGGACCGCTGCCCCCGTAGTCGCCGTTGTTCGGGCAGAAGCGCAGGCTGTTGTAGAGCGAGACGCTCAGCGACTGCAGGTCGACGACCGGCGCCCCGGTGGCGGATCCGACGGCGAAGGTCTCGTTCACGAAGCCGCGGTTCTTCGTCGCGGTGCCGCCGGAACAGGTGATGGCCGCCACCGGGGTGAGCAGTACCGGGTGCGCTCCCCGGGCGAGGGCGGCCTGCACCATCGTGGTCATCAGCTGCCGGTAGCGGGCGGGGCCGACGTGCCGGGGGCAGGTCGAGGAGGAGTCGTTGATGCCGAACTGGATGAAGAGGTAGTCACCGGCCTTCATTCCGGTGCTCGAGTTCAGCATCGCCTGCCAGCGGGACGAGTACGTGGTGGACGTGAGGCGGCACTCACCGTCCGAGCCCTTGGTGCCGCTGACGTTCCCCTCGTACAGCCAGGTCTGGATGCTGCGGCCGCCCACGGCCTGGTTCCTGACGGTGACGTCGTTGTTGAACAGGGCGTCGAACTGGCTGCCCCAGCCGACCGGGCACCGGCCGGAGCTCGGGTTGGCCATGGTGGAGTCGCCGGCCAGCCACACGGTGACCGGTGCGGCGGCCGCCCGTGCGGCCGGGGCCTGGGCGCGGGAGGCACTGGTGCAGTTCGTGGCGACGCGGTCCGCCGCGGATGCGGCGCTGACACCGAGGCTCGACAAGGCGATCACGAGCACGGTCGTGATGAGAATCCGTAAGTCCCTCAACGGGTCCCTCCTTGGGACTGGCGCCGGGCGTCGGTCAGCGCAGGTACGCGGCCAGGGGCAGGCGCTGCTCGCGGATGCTCTGGAGCACCAGCCCGCCCATCTGGCTCGCGCCGTACTGCGAGAAGTGGGTGTTGTCCGTGACACCGTCGACGGATGAGCGCAGGAAGAGCTGTGCGGAGGCGGACGGGCCGAGGGACTCGACCAGCGTCTTGCTCTTGGTGGTCAGATCGATCACTGGTACGTTCTGCGCCGCGCCGAGCGAGCGCATCTCGGCGGGCAGGTTCACGCCCACGCCGTTGACATGCAGCGCCGTTGCAGTGAGCCGGCTGCCGTTGAACTGCCGGCGGACCGGCGGGGTCACCAGAACCGGGACGCCGCCCTTCGCACGGACCTGCGTGATCATGGAGGTGAGATTGCTCCTGAAGGCCGACGCGCTGGTCTGCTTGTCGTTGTGGCCGAACTGGATGAAGACCGCGTCGTGTGCCTTGACCTTCGCCAGCAGCGTCGGCAAGAGCGCCGAGTTCCTCAGGAAACTGCCCGAACTCTCCCCGGAGTCCCCGTAGTTGGCGATGGAAGCTCCGGGACCCACCGCCGGCGTGATCATCTGGCCCCATCCCGTGTACGGGGCCACGGGCTGGTCGCACACGGTCGAGTCACCGGCCAGGTAGGCGACCAACGGCTGGGTCGCCGGTTTCACCGAGACGGCCGACACCTGCGGGTTCGTCCCCGCGAACCGGATGTCCAGACCGGGGTTTCCGGTGCCGCCCTGGCCGGTCGGCTGCCCTTCCGGCTGCCGCACGTTGACCGTGAACGAGTACGTGGCGGCGGCACCGGCCGCCGTCTTCGTCGCCGGAAGCATCAGACGCCGGGCCTCCACCCACATGTCGGTCTCGGCGGCAGTGGCACCACCGATGGAGACCGTCACGTCGTAGTTGCCGGGGGAGACCGCGTAGTGACACTTGATCGGCGCGGTGCCGGAACAACCGGCCGGCAGTGCCCGCGTGGCGGCATCGGCATGCGGCGCACCGGTGCCGACCAGCGTCGCAAGGGTCAGCAGACCCACTGCTCCCAGCCTGACCCCGTGCCCTTCGAGAGGCAATGTCATGTCCATTACAATCACCAATCCCACTTCTCGGCCGGAGAGTTGCCCGGGTTGAGGTCCATGGCCGGTCGCTCAGGCCTGGGTGAAGCCGTTCATGATCGCGGTGGGCCGCTTGCTGGAGGAATCCCAGGCGCCCATGTTGTAGCCGGTGAACGGGGACATGCACTCCGGCTCCCAGTAGAAGATGCCCTGCCCGCCGTTGGCCTTGAGGGCCTTGATGTAGGCGACCAGCGAGGCCTGGGTGGCGGAGACCCGGTCCACCCGGCCACCGAACTCGCTCTGCAGGAACGGTTTGCCGTAAGCGGCGGAGATCTTCTTCATGTTCGCCACGATCCCGGGGGCGAGGTCGGCACTGCCGTAGGACGAGAACACCGACATGTCCCACTTGCCGCCGCTCGCCGCGAAGCGTCTGAAGAACGTCGTCATCACGTCGTACTTCTGCGGTTGGGCCAGGTGGATGCACACCGTCGAGTTCGGCGACACTGCCTTGACCTGGTCGTATGCGGCGTTGAGCAGCCCAGTCATCTGCGCCCCGTTGGAGACGCTGCCGACGGGGCGGCAGATCCCGCTGTTGATCTCGTTGCCGATCTGGACCCAGGTGGGGAGCACGTCGTTGCTCCTCATGACCGTCATGGTCTGGTTCACGTACGTGCCCATCGCGGTGCGCATCTGGCTGTAGCTCATGTTCCGCCAGGCCGCGGGCGGGTTCTGCACGCCGACGGAGTTCCAGGTGTCGCCGAACATGTAGTCGAGCATGATCGACATGCCGGCGGCCTTGACCCGCTTGGCGAAGGCGGCGACCTCGTTGATGCCGCAGTGCCCGTTGGCCGGGTCGTTGGACGGGTTGACGAAGGTGCGCAGGCGTACCGCGGTGATGCCGTATCCCTTGAGAATGGTCAGCAGGTCCTGGGTCTGCCCGCCGGCGTTCTTCCAGGAGTAGCCGCGCGCCTCCATCTGAGGTGCCCAGCTGATGTCGACGCCCTTGACGAAGCTCGCCGCGGCCTCGGCGGGAGTCTCGAGTTCGGCGAACGCGACGGCGGTGGCGAGCGCTCCGGCGGTGGCTGTGGTGGCCTTGAGCAGGGTCCGCCGGCTGATGGGCCCGGCAACTGGTGTGGGGGGTTGCGGGAACATGGTCGGTCCTTCCTTCCGTCGGCCGCGGGTGAGACGTCGCGGGCGGGCGGAGAGCGGGTCAGTGAGAGACCTCCAGGAGCGAGGCGGGTGCGGGGGCAACTTGCCCTCAGACCCCTGGAGTTCGTGTAGCCGCGTGCGATCCCAGCCGATGCGCCTCTCACGGAGGGGTAACGACTGAGGCTGGAGTGCTTACGAGTGGCACATGTCGAAGGGGGCGGCCTCGGCGTGCCAGGGCGCTCCTCCGGGGCGGGACTGTGAACGATCCCAGAGGTGGTGCGACGGAAGTGCGCAGTCACATCACAACGAACTTGAGGTGCATCACGCAGCTTCTCGATCGGGCACGAAGCTGTCAACCATTGTTCACCAATCCACGGAAGAAGAAGTGCGATCCTGTGGGTCGGGAGCTCGCCGTGCCTTGGTCGTGAGCTGCCTGAAACGGCGGGCGTCAGCCCAGTTCAAGTGCCCTTTCAGAAGGAGTGCGGAGACGAGGAGGGGACTGTGCGCGGGGGCTCCCGTCGGCTCGCATCCGCACATACGCGAACAGAAAAAGCCAACAGAACGCTTGACGGGCCATCAATGATTTTCCACCGCTTGACGGCCGCCATCGCATGACCCCTCCGCACTCACCGGACTGCCGCAGACCTGCGCGCCGCGACCGCGCGGCAGGTGGAACGCCTCGACCGGGGCCTGACGGCGTCCACCGCGGGCGGTAGCTTCCCGGCTGTCGACGCGCAGTTGACGAGAACTACACCGTGTGGCATGGCCACCCTGCCCAACTGCGCGCCCACGAGGTATGTAGAGGTACGTACCCGTCGCCGAGATTCGGGCCCTGCTACGTGCCGGACGGAACGCCGGAGCCGGCAGCCCTGCCGCTGACGCCGGTCATGATGGCGTTGATGATGCCCTGCTGGGTGACCGTGAGGGAGCGGCGGTTGAACAGCCCGAACCCGTAGCGATCGGTTGCACCGTTGTCCCAGTAGACGGTGGCCGCGCCGTATTTCTTGGCCGTGGCCACGACGGCCCGTGCGAAGTCCGCGCGATACCTGTTGTTCGACGAATCGAAGGATGACTTGTCGATGGCACCGTACTCGCCCACCACCACCGGGTACCCCTTCGTGACGAACACGTCGCGCATCAATTTGAGCTGCGCGTCGAGGTAGTCCTCCTGTCCCCAGGTCGACGTCCTTGCAGGGTTGGTGGCTGCTCGGCCCCATTGCGTGATGGTGCCGCTTTCCTCTCCGGCGAAGTCCCAGGGAGCGTAGTGATGAACGGAGATCATGATCCGCCGCTCATTCGCGGGAATGGAGGGGGAGCGGTACTGGTCGGACGGAAGCGCGAAGCCGTAGTTCCCCGCGGTGTAATCGATGTTCGTGTTCCAGCCGGCCACGAGCAGCCACCTCGAACTGTTGTTTCCGCCCGTTTTCCGTACGGTGTCCACGAAGATCTGGTTGTAGCTGTTGATGTTCGAGTAGCACGGTTGGGTCGGGCGGCCGTACTGCCCGTCGAACTCCTCGTTCATGGCCTCCAGGATCAGGCGCTGGTCGTAGTTCTTGAACCGGTTCGCGATCTGCTGCCAAGCCTTCTGGTACTTGGCCTTGATCGTCGTCTGGGAAGGTGAATCGCAGATCAGCCAGGAGCCGTTGACGGTCTTGTACCCGTCGCCGTGCATGTTGATCAGCACATGCAGGCCCCTGTTGTAGGCATAGTTGACGACTTCTTGGACTCTGTTCAGCCAGGAGGCGTTGATCGTGTAATTCGGGCCGGGCCCTATGTACCCCAGGTAGGAGACCGGGATCCTGATCGTCTTGAACCCTGCCGCCTTCACCTTGTCGATGAGAGCCTGTGTCACCATCGGCTGGCCCCACGCTGTTTCGCTGGGGTATCCGTTGGTGGTGGCTTCGAGTTGGTTCCCCAGATTCCATCCCGCGCCCATGTCGGCCACGATCTGTGAAGCGCTGGACTCTGCCGCGGTATCGGCCGATGCCTGATGCGCCGCGCCGTACACCGATGCGGCAACCGCCAACATGACGGCAAGGAAAATGACCCTGATCTTCCCTGCTAGTGAAACCATGAGCTTTCCTCTCTTGCGTCCTTGAGGGCGTCGAACCCCCAAATGGATCTATCTGGGGTGGCCACACACCCTGCACGGCCCGGATGGGCGACGAGCACGGCAGACGCGCGCACCCGGGCCGTGCGTGGTTGCTCCTCAGCTCAGGGCGGATTCCCAGGTGGTCGTGCTGGAGGTGGCGTCGTCGCGAAGGCGGTCGCGGGCCGCGGTGTCGCCGTACAGACTCCACCGCATCCAGTCCACGAACGTGGTGACGGTGCGGGAGTCGCCGAAGTAGTTGCTGTGGCCGGCGCCGCGGAAGGTGAGGAACGCCTTGGCGGCGGGCAGTTCCCGGTACGCCTGGCGGGCGGAGGAGATCGGGCACGTTCCGTCCCGGTCGCCGTGCGTGAACAGGACTTTGGCGCGGACCGCCGGGCTCGGGTTGCCCATGTCCACGCAGGACATGGGGATCGCGGCGGTGATCCGTGCGTCGGGCCAGGACGTGAGCAGGCCGTGGGTGGTCATGCCGCCCATCGAGTGGCCGGAGGCACCGACTCCGACCGCTGTGTCGATGTGGCCGGCCAGCGGGCCGCCGGCCGTGTCGAGGGCGAGGGTCCGGGTGATGACTTCGGAGACGTCCTTGGACTGGTTGCCGTTGTAGACGTCTCGGCCGCTGAGGTTGGCGAAGTGGGGGGCGGGGACGATGAAGCCGGCCTCGGCCAGGGGGCGGATGATCGCCAGGGACTTCTGCGGGCTGCTGCTGAACCCGTGCATGAACTCGCAGACCGGGAAGACGCCTTGGGCGACGGGGGCGTTGCTGACCGGGGCGCCACCGGGGGCGCCGGTGGCGGGGTAGTAGACGTAGGTGGTCCACCGGCGGCTGCCGCGGCTCCAGGCGTACTGACGTACGCCGACCGCGAACCGCCGGGTCGGAGCGCCGGCGCTCGCGGTGGCACCTGCGTGGCCCGTACCGAGCAGGGACATGCCTACGCCCGCGGCTCCGGCTGCGCTCAGCGTCACGAAACTACGCCGTTGCATGGTCATGAAGACTCCTGGTGGGGGGTGCGGAGCGCTGTTCGGTCAGGTGCCGGGAAGAGGCGTCGGTGATGCCGCGGCGGTGAGACTGACCGAGGTGGTGGGGGGAGTGGTCGTGGGGGTGGTCAGGTCGGCGAATCGCGCACGATGAAGGACGTTCCGGCCCTGCCTGTGGTGGTCATCGGCGAGGTGTGGCCTTGCCGACAGAGACGCGGGCGAGCCGCTGAACACCGGCCGAACAGTGGCTCGTTGAGGGAGCAGCCCTTCGCGCCCACCCGCCCGCCTGTCTGACGGGGAGGTGTTGATTCTGCGGAAACGGCGCAGGGGTCTCCTTCCACTCGTCGTGTGCTGCGCCTCTGGGAGCGTTCCCACATGTCTTGCAACAGGTACATTCCCGATCGGGTGCCGATCTGTCAATCATTGGCGCTCAACTCTGTTGTCTTCGACGCGCATTCGACAGATCGCAGGCGCAGGAGGCCCGGGGTGACGTCTTCGAGGCCCGCCCGATCACCCGGGCGGCGGCCCGCCGTCAGCCGTGGCCGATACCCGCACTCATGCCGGCGATCGTATGGGCCCTGATGTCGGGGTGCGGTCCCTCCGCGAATCGGGTCACCACGGAGCGGACGTGATCCTGGGCCGGCTGGAGCAGACCGTCGTACACCGCGACGCAGACTTCCCGCGCCCGCGACCGGGGCCAGCCGGGCGGCAGCAGCCCGATGGGGAGCAGCGGGTCCAGAATGGGGAAGTGCCGGTAGGCGTGCATGACCTCGGTCCGGGCGCGCACCGCGTCGGCACCGGTGACGCGGTCGGCGCTGATGTGCGCAAGCAAGCCGCTCCAACGGTCGACGAAAGCCCGGTAGTGCTCGGCGATGCCGGGCAGGTCCCACGCCTGGACCGGGTTGCGGTCGACCTCCGTGTCCAGCTCCTCCTGCCGCGCGCGGAACACGGTCACCGCTCCCCGCGCCAGGTCGGCCACCTCGATCCGCCCCTTGGGGGTCAGGGGGTGCGGCGACACCCAGAGAGCGTCGTACAGCGGCGCGAATCCGCGCCAGCGCAGCGCGGTGCGCAGTGCGCGCCGCCGCGCGCTCTCCTGTTCCGGGACGGAGAAGGCGATCAGTGTCCACCTGCCGTCCCATGAGTCGGGTTGGGTGGTGAAGGTGGCGATCGAGCTGGCGCCGCTCCACAGGTCGACGGCGGCCTGCGACGTCAACCGGTACGAGCTGTACCGTCCTTGCCGGCTGCTCTCCAGCACCCCACGGCGCATCAGTCGGCTGATCGTCGTACGGGCGGCGCCCGCGGTCACGTGGAACTCACCGAGCAATGCCACGATCGCCGCCGACGGCAACCACGCCCGGACGGGGAACGTGTAGTCGGCGATCAATGTCACCGTGAGTCCCTGCGGCGAGACGTTGCTTTGCCAGCCGGGCGATCGCACGGGGCCGGCGCCGTCACCCTCGTCGGAGAAGATCTCCTCGAGGTGGGACAGGTTCGGCAAGGTGGGCTCCGGCGCGGTGGACAGGGACGGCATCACTGTAACTGTTGTGAAAACGCCGGGTGGAGCTCCGCCGAGATTGCTCCACTTGACCTCCCGTTCAGCTCGCCCGTCTCCGCCAGAGGCGAGCTGATGTCAGTCATTCAGGGCACGCTCGTCGATGACGTGGGGAGGCCTGTCGAGGGACCGCCTGCGCCACCGCCGCGCAGTTCCACGGCTGCCACGTCGTCGACAGCAGCAAGGACAACAACCAGCCCTCCCCGGTGATCCAAGCTCGCTGGACCCGCATCACCGGCTGGGGACCCGCCCCAGTCCCGTCCCTTCTCACCTCACAGACCGCCAGGTTGGCCATGCTGCTTCGCGGCGTGCGCATGCGGACGAGGCGACGCCCCGGCGTGCTGGCTGCCGACGCAGCAGGTCGTGGAAGGTTTGGTCGGTGCCGTCGTCGCGCCGTCTGGATCCGCCGGGCCAGTCCGGGCGGCCGCGGCCCACTTCCTGGAGTGACGTCACTCGTTCCTGTCGTCCACAGCCCTCAGGCGGACCGCGATGTACGGCCGCCCCGGCAGCGTGAGGGTGAACTCGCCCTCATAGGTGCCGGGCAGCTCGGTGACCGTCATGTTCCAGGTGTCGATGATCTCGGCCCGGTAGCTGGTTCCTGGGCGGAGGGTGAACGAGCGCGCACCGGGCTGCGCCGCGCCGAAGTAGGTGAGGTGGTAGCGGCCCTCGACCCCGCCGGCCGGGAAGTCGGACTCCGAAGGCAGCGGGTCGACGCCGGCGGCGTCCTGGGGGGTCTCCTCCAGGATCGTCCGCAGGAAATCCAGGCGGGGCGTGCTGTCACCCTTCAGCGTGCCGCCCTTCGCCCACCACAGGACGTCGCCGTCGGCGAGGTAGCACTCCCCGTGGGTGACGTATCCGCCGCGGACCACACCGTCCCAGCAGCGGCGGACCATCTCCTGGGGTGTGAGGTTGCCCCAGCCCGCGTCGATGTTCCCTTCGTAGCCCATCTCGTCGAGGGTGACGGGCTTGCCCCACTGCTCGCGCCAGGCACGGGTGTCCTCGGGGCCGCGCTGGATGCTGGAGTGGGTGACCCAGTCGGCACCGTTGTCGTAGAGCTCCATCCAGTTGTGCACGCTCATGAGGTGATCGTGGGGGTCCCGTTCGCGGATCACGGCAGCGGAGCGGGGCCAGTGGGCGGCGTCCTTGGAGAACATGCAGTCGTATTCATTGGCGAGCGACCACCAGACGTTGGCGTGGGCGCAGAGCCGGGCGACCACGTAGCGCAGATACCGGTCGTCGGCGGCCGGACCCATGTCCGAGAAGCCCCAGCGGTCGTAGGGATGGAACAGGATGAGGTCGGCCTCGATGCCCAGGCCGCCGAGCTGCTCGATGCGTTGCTCGAGGTGGCGGAAGTAGGCGGGGTCGGGTCGCTGGAAGTCCCAGCCGGTCTCCGGCGAGCCCTCGAAGGGATAGCGGGGCGGCTCGTTCGTGCTGTGGACGAACGACTTGGGCAGGACGCACATCCTGATCTTGTTGAACGGGCTGTCCGCCAGGGTCTGCAGGGTCTGCCTCTCCAGGTCGTCACCCTGGTTGGTCCAGGCGTAGGCGGTGGTCCCCAGCGGGAGGATCCGGGTGCCGTCGGCGTGGCGGAAGTGGTAGCGGTCGTGCACTCGGACCGGACCGTGGTCGTCAGGACCCGCCGCATCACAGGTGAAGCCGCCCGTGATCCCGTCCAGCGAGCGGGCGTTGCTCGACGTCCGGAAGGACCAGTCGCCTTCCTCGTCCGGCATGAACCGGATCCGGTACACCCCGTCACCGTCGTAGAAGCCGTACGCGGTCAGCGTCCGCTCCCCGAGCCGGAAATCGGCCCGCAGATCGACCTCGGTGAACGGGTTTCCGTGTGCCGGGCCGTGCAGTTCCAGCTCGAACGCCCGCCACTGCCGGACCGTGCCGCGCTGGACGAGCCGGGCGCTGCCGGTCGGCACGTCGGCGGACTCGTAGTCGGGGGCCGGCACCACTTCCGGCCCGGCGGGCGGCTCCTCGACCGCCGTCTCCTCCACGGTCGCCAGCTCGGCGTAGAAGGCCTCGCGGGCGACAGGGTCGACCCGGAGGGGCCGCATCATGGCGGTCACCAGCTCCAGGCGTCCCCGCAGGAGGGTTGCCCGCATCGGTTCGTTCTCGACGCCGGGCATGTACGTGCGGACCACGGACGCGGCCTGCGGGTTGCGCAGTACATCGGCGAGGACGGATCGGGGGCCGTAGGGCATCTGGAACTCCTGAGTCTGATCGGGATATCGGGCGTCGGGGGTGGTCGCCCGGCCTGGTGGGACGGCGGTCGCAAGGTCCTGCGAAGTCGGCCGAGGAGCGCCTCACGGACGATGTGCTGGATGCTTACGGGTGGGGGAGGAGCCGCCGGGTGAGGAGATGCCTTTCTCGGCGTCAGGCACCTCGTCGGCAGGGGCGCTCGCTTCGACTTCCACGGAGCGAGTCCAGCCCGCCGCTGGTGACCAACGCGGATGGGGCCGGTGGAGGCCGGAGGGCGACGGCGCGGGCGCGTCCGTCGAAGGTGGTACGTCGTGCCGCGTCGAAGCGCTCCTCGGTGACGGGCCGGGCGCTGCCGAGCCCCTGAAGCACCCCACAGGGCGTGACCTGGACCTCCACCACGCGGGCGTGGTCGCGAGCCGGGGTGCCGTCGTCGTCACGGAGCTCGACGGTCACGTAGGCCGGAGATCGACGCGGCGCTCGTCCGCGCGCCCGATGGCCGCCGCGCCGAGAGGCCGTTGTCGTGGTGGATGCACGCCCCGCGCTTCACTGTCCGGCCGTTGATCCGCAGGGCGTTCCGCGGATCCAGGCGAAGCGTCCGGATGCCCACGTTGACCGAGGTCCTGTCGAGTTCGGCGTCCCCGTCGCGCATTCCGACCGTCGCCCGGTAGAGGTGGGGGTGGTCGACTCCCTGGAGGTGAGGTCGGGACGTAGAGCCGGGTGAGTGACATGATCGTCGTGCCGGGCGTATCGGTGAGGGGGACGGCCTCTGCCACGACCGGATGTTGCCGGTCATGTGCCGCCCTCCCCGTGGTAGCTGAAGTCGGCGAAGTGCACCGTGCCGTGCTCGGCGAACATGCCGGTGACACGGCCGGTGAAGGGCACGGCGGTCTCGACCGACCAGAACCGGCCGTCGCACTCGGCCAGCCGTGTCTCGACGCCCGCGGCGTCCACGACGTCGAGCCGGATGGTGTCACCGGAAGGCAGCCAGGGCGCCCTGCCCTCCCCGGGAGCCTCGGTGGCGATGCGGAGCACGACCTCGTCGCCGGCCACCTCGGTGCTCCAGGTACTGACCAGCGTCGGCAGTGCCGCCCGCGCGGTGACCCGGATCCCGCTCCCGGCCGGTGCCCGCTCGGCCGTCAGGGCGATGGTGGACTCCTCCTCCAGACGGATACCGAGTCCGCCGCGGCCGTCGGCCGGCGCGATCCGGGTCTCCACGACACTGGTCACATGGCGCTGACGGCGACCCAGGAAGTCCGGACGGAAGGCGTCGATGCCCCCGGACTCCGCGCTGAGGGTGAGACAGCCGGGGCGCCGCCCGAGGGACGCCACCGACTCCAGTGCCCGTCCCACCGCCAGCCAGCCGGGATCCGCCAGGGCCGCCGGATCGGTGAATGTGAAGTGTTCGTCGAGCGGTTCGGTACGCGGGTCAAGGGGGACGGGAGCCGCGTACGGCCAGCCGTCGGCCCACTTCACGGTGGTCACATAAGTCTCCCGGCCCAGCGGGGAGGTGCGTCCCGCCGCCCGGGTGCCGAGCAGTACGAGCAGGTCCTCGCCGTGCGGTCCCCGGACCAGGTCGGCATGGCCGGTGCACTGGACGGGCCGGGCGGTGCCGGATGCGCTGAGGACCGGGTTGTGAGGGGCGCCCTCGAAGGGCCCCTCGATGCCGGGGCCGCGCGCGATGCTCACCGAGTGCCCGTGGCCGGTGCCGCCCTCGGCGATCAGCAGATACCACTGGCCGTCGCGGTGGTACAGGTGCGGCGCTTCGGGCGCGACCAGGCCCGTGCCGGACCACAGCTCGCGTGGCTCCTCCAGCACCCTGCCCGTCACCAGGTCGACCCTCGCCTGGAGGATGCCCCGGTTCGACACCACCCGGACACCGTCCAGGTGCAGGCCGCTGAAGGTGACGTACGCGGTGCCGTGCTCGTCCCACGCGAGGTCGGGGTCGATGCCGTGGATGCCGTCGAGGGGGACTCCGTCGCTCCACGGGCCCGCCGGGTCGGCCGCGGTGAACACGACGCAGCCACGCGGACTGGCGGTCACGGTGACGATGACGTGGAAGAGGCCCTCGTGGTAGCGGATGGTGGGGGCCCACACGCCCGCGTTCGAAGGGGTGCGCGCGAGCCGGACCTGCTCCTCGCGAGGGGCGACGTTGCCGATGTGCTCCCAGGAGACGAAGTCGGTGCTCCGGTAGACCGGCAGCGCCGGCAGGTACTCGAATGACGAAGTGACCATGTAGTACGTGCCGTCGACGAGGACGCAGCTGGGGTCCGGGTTGAAACCCGGGATCAGGGGGTTGGGCAGGTCCACGAGGAGTTCCTTGGGTGTCGGTACCGCTTCCCGGTCAGACACGGTCGATCCCCTCCGAGAGGAAGGACCGCCGCGCGCTCCCGCCGACCGTCCGGCGGGGGAGCAAGCGTGCGGGTGGGCCCCGCGCTCGGGTGGGGTGTACGAGTGCTCCGGTACATCAGGCCGAGACCGGATCCAGGATCGTTCGCACGGCCCGGTGGAAGGCCTCCGCGCCGGGATGCAGATCCTGCGGAACGAGTGCTTCGGCGATCTCGGCCGCCGGAGCGTCGAGCCGGCCGGCGACCGCTGCCGCCACCTGGGTCTCGCCCCGCGGAGCCAGCCCGGTCTCCACTGCGGCGCCGACCACCGCCGCCCAGACACCGGGATCATCCAGCACGTCACGGACCGTGCGGTCGGCCCGCGGCCCTGCCGGCGGCCCGGCGGGATCGGGCACCACCCACTGGTGCCGGCCGTGGCCCACCAGGATCGGATCGTCACCACCGGGCAGATGCACCTCGGCGGACGCCCCCACCGGCACCCGCACGTCCAGCCGGAACTCGCCGTCGGCCCGCTCCCAGTGGACGTCGGCCTCTCCGTACGGGGTGAGGTGCCGCGCCGACGAGAAGGTGAGCGCTCCCCATGGGCGCGGTCGCACCAGTATCTTGCGGTAGCCGGGCGCGGCCGGGGCGAGACCGGCCACCTGGCGGTGCAGCCAGTCCGCGACCGCGCCGAGCGCGTAGTGGTTGAACGAGGTCATCTCACCCGGGTTGATGCTGCCGTCGGGCAGCATGCTGTCCCAGCGTTCCCACACGGTCGTCGCCCCCATGGTGACGGGGTACAGCCAGGACGGGCAGCCGGTCTGCAGCAGCAGGCGGTAGGCGACGTCGACGTGACCGGTGGCCGACAGCGCATCGGTGACCAGGGGGGTTCCCACGAACCCGGTGCTGATCCGGAAACCGCCGGCGCGTACCAGGTCGGCGAGCCGCCGACCGGCCCGCTCGCGCTGCGCCGCGTCGGGCAGCAAGTCCCAGGCGATCGCGAGGGCGTAGACGGTCGGCGCGTCGGACAGGACGCGGCCGGTGGAGGTGACGTAGGCGCGGTTGAAGGCCCGGCGGACCTCCTCCGCCAGTGTCGCGTACCGGTCGGCCTCGTCCGGCCGGCCAAGCACTCTGGCGGCCTCGGCCACCAGCTGGGCTGAGCGCGCCAGATGTGCGGTGGCGACCACGTCGGGGTCCGCCTTGCCGCGGCCCGGCGCATCCGGAGGCGCGGACGGGTCGAGCCAGTCGCCGAACTGGAAACCGCCGGTCCACAGCCGGTCCGGCCCGGCCAGGGACGCCGCCTTGTCGACCCAGGCGCGCATACTGGGCAGCTGACGTTCCAGCACGCCTTGGTCGCCGGTGCGCTGATACAGCGCCCACGGGACCACCACGGCGGCGTCTCCCCAGGCGGCCGCGGCCGGCGAGGCGTCGTGCAGGACGTCCGGAATCACGAAGGGCACCGACCCGTCCGGCCGCTGTTCGGCGGCGAGGTCTGCCAGCCAGGAGCCGAGGAAACCGCCGACGTCGAAGAGGAAGGCCGCGGTCGGCGTGAAGATCTGGATGTCACCGGTCCAGCCGAGCCGCTCGTCCCGCTGGGGGCAGTCGGTGGGCACGTCGACGAAGTTGCCGCGAGTGCCCCACACCACGTTCTCGTGGAACCGGTTCAACAGTGCGTGGGAGGAGCGGAACCAGCCCGTGCGCCGCAGGTCCGACGAGATCACGACGGCCTCGATGTCCTCGGGGCGCAGACCGGGGACCCCGGACACCTCCGCGTACCGGAAGCCGTGGAAGGTGAGCATGGGTTCGAGCTCCTCCTCGCCGCTGCCCGCCACGAGGTAGCTGTCGGTCGCCTCGGCCGTGCGCAGAGGCCGGGTGCCGAGCTCACCGTGCTCCAGCACCTCGGCGTGCCGGACGACGACCTCGCTGCCGGCCGCCAGGCCGCGGACGCGCAGTCGCACCCACCCCACGGCGTTCTGCCCGAAGTCGACCAGGGTGCGTCCTGTGGGGGAGGTCCACACCTTCTGGGCCGACAGCATGTGGGCGACCCGGATGGGTGGTCCCTCCGGTGCGACGAGCCGGCTCAGGTCGCTCTCCACCACCTCCACCGAGCCGGTGGCGGGGCGCCAGTCACGGCCCCGGCGGCGCAGATCGGTGCGCTGGCCGTCGTAGAGGTCGTCGGTCAGGACCTCGCTCTCGCGGGCCGTCCAGGAGCCGTCCGTGGCCAGGACGTGCACCTGGCCGTCGGTGGTCGTGACCTCGAGCTGGGCCAGCAGCGCGAGCCGGTCGCCGTACTGGGCGCGCTCGCCGCGGAAGCCCAGGCGGCCCCGGTACCAGCCGTTGCCCAGCAGGAAGTCCAGCGTGTTGTCGCCGCTGCGCACCAGCTCCGTCACGTCGTGCGTGTGATAGCGGAGCCGGTGGGCGTACGCCGTCCAGCCCGGGGTGAGCACGGCGTCCCCGACCCGCAGACCGTTGACCGTGCCCGCGTACAGGCCGTGCGCGGTGACGTACAGGCGGGCCTTGCGCACCTCGCCGGGCACATGGAGGGTGCCGGAGAGCACGGGTGCCGGCATGCGCAGTCCGCCGACGCCGACCGGGCTGATGAAGGACGCGGTCCAGTCGCCTCTCTCGAGGAGGCCTGTCTCCACTACGGCGCGTCCGCTCCAGTGGCTCCACTCCTCCTTGTGGGCGACGCGCACGCGTACGGCCGCGAACTCCCGGGACGCCAGCGGCCGTGCGGGCCAGGGCACGAGAATCTGCTCGGTGCTGTCGACCCGGTACCTCTCGGCGGTCCCGCCCCGGGTCACCTCGATCTCGTACGCGGTCTGCTCGTAGCCGAAGTCCGCGTGGGGGACCGACCAGGACAGCCGGGGCGAGCCGGTTCCGACGCCGCGTACCGGAGAGGCGTCGGTGAAGTGTTCGAAGCGAGGCGGGGAGGGGGCGGCAGCCACGACCATGCGGGTCTCCAGATGTCTCAAGCGCTTGGTGACCGGGCCCGAAGCGGACGACCATGCGCTCTGCTCGGGAACGCCCGCACGCCTCTGATGGGGTGGCGTGACAAGCCGGTGTGTGTAACGTTCTACGAACGGGAGCGTATGGACCGCCCCGAACCCATGTCAAGGACCTGGTAACGCATCGAAGGACACCGATTCATGAGGCAGCGATCTACAGATGCGCTTGTAGCATGGCGTGAATGGACAACAGCTCTGCTGACGCCGACCTGCGGGGCGACATGAACAGTTCGGGCGAGCGGCAGACGCAGCCGAACGTCGCACAGGCCGCGGACGGGTCGCGATCCTCCGGTACCCGACGCGTGACGATCCAGGACGTGGCCAAGGAGGCGCGCGTCTCGATCTCCGCCGTGTCGAAGGTTCTCCGGGACGCCTATGGCGTCAGCCCCGAGATGCGGGCCAAGGTCACCGAGGCCATCGAACGGCTGGGATACCGCCCCCAAGCAGGTGCTCGCGCCATGCGTGGCCGCTCCTACACCGTCGGCGTGATGCTCGCGGCGCTCTCGCACCCCTTCCAGCCGGAGATCGTCGAAGGCATCACGGACGAGCTGGAGCCCGGCCCGTACCAGGAGATCCTGATCACCGGGGGGCTCGCCGCCCCGCGCCAGCAGCGCAGCATCGAGGCCCTGGCGGACCGGCAGGTCGACGGACTCGTGATCATCACGCCGGAGATCGGTACGGACTGGCTGGAGCAGCTCGGCGCGGGGCTTCCGGCCGTGGTGGTCGCGCGACACGGTGGTGCCGTCCACTTCGACACCGTTGTCGACGACGACCGCGGCGGTGCCCGACTCATGGTGGACCACCTCGTGGGCCTGGGACACCGGAACATCGTGCACACCAGCCATCCCACGGGGAGCCTGAAAAGGCCCTTCGTCCTCTCACACACGGCCCGCCGTGACGGCTATGTGGCCGCCATGAAACGGCACGGCCTGGAACCGGACGTCATCGAGACCTCCTACACGGAAGAGGGCGGATACCTGGCGGCTGTAGAGGCCTTCGACCGGCCGAGTCCGCCGACCGCGATCTTCGCGGGGGCCGACATCGCGGCCGTCGGTGTCCTGCGGGCGGCGGAGGAGCGCGGCCTGCGGGTTCCCGAGGACCTCACCGTGACGGGCTACGACAACATCAACGCCTCGGCGATCGGCCGGGTCGCCCTCACCACGATCGACCAGTCCGGCCACCTGACCGGCCAGATGAGCGCCCGGCTGCTGCTGGAGCGGCTGAGCGGCCGCACGCAGCCGGTTCACTACGTCGTGGCGCCACGCCTGGTCGTGCGTGCCACCAGCGGGGTGCCCTCGCGATGCACGTGAGGGTCATGGACGCAGGACGGCGGGGCGTTGTGTGCAACGGTGCACTGCCAGTCTTGAACGGGTGGTGACGGGCCGGTGGTATGCCGAACACCGGCCGGTGTGCCGCTGGCTGCAGCTCGGCCGGCCCGGAAGAGATAACGGCACGTCAGATGGCCAACAGGCGGTAAATCTGAAGACAAGGCTACGGGTGCGTTGCGGAACTGTTACCTGAGAGGGTCCGTACGTTCCCTTGACTGGTTCTCGCACTCTCCGTACGTTGCGGCGTAGAACGTTGTACACATCACTTCGTCCGGTTCGCGCTCCTTCTTCTGGGCGCCCGCGACATCTCTCCTCCGGCCGGCAGCTGCCAGGGCCGCACTTTCCTTCGGATCCCAAGGAGTCCCGATGCGGCGCACCACTCGATCTGCTCTCGCAGTGACCACGACCATGAGCCTTGCCGGTCTCGCAGCCCTCACCGGCTGCACCAGCGCGGGCACCACCACCGGGAGTTCCGGCGGGGACAGGGCCACGCTCACTCTCGGCATGACGCAGGACATCCAGGGCTGGGACCCGACGAGCCAGCCCTCCTACCAGGGCTGGGCGGCGTCGGCCGTGTACGACGGCCTCATCCGCTGTGGCGCGGACGGTCAGCCGGAACCGGACGTGGCGACGTCGTGGACGTTCGCGCCGAACAACATGGGCGTCACGGCCCGTCTGCGGTCGGGAATGAAGTTCTCGGACGGCAGCCCGGTCGACGCGGCCGCGGTCAAGGCGAACTTCGAGTACGCGAAAAAGCACGGCGGCAGCGCCGCCCGCTTCGCTGACATGACGGTCACCACGCCCGACAAGTCGACCGTGAAGATCACCCTGTCGAAGCCGAACCCCCTGCTCACCGCGCGGTTGTGCGAGGTGCGTCTGGGCAGCCCCGAGTTCCTCGCGAGCGGCAAGACGAACAAGGCACCCGTCGGCTCGGGCCCGTACACGCTGGACACCTCGGCGACGACCGCCGGGTCGGTGTACACCCTCACCAAGAACGACGCGTACTGGGATTCCAAGCGGTTCCCGTACAAGAAGCTCGTCATCAAGGTGATCACCAGCGAGACTGCGGCGATCAACGCGCTCAAGACCGGGCAGATCGACGGCTCGCTCATCACCCAGGCGACCTACAGTCAGGCCGAGGCGGCAGGGCTGAAGGTGCAGTGGCAGAAGAGCGAGGTCACCCGTCTTCTGATCACGGACCACCTGGGCAAGCAGGTCCCGGCGCTGGGGAAGGTGGACGTGCGCCGGGCGATGAACATGGTCTTCGACAAGGAAGCCATCGCCAAGAACCTCTACCGCGGCCTGGCCTCCCCGACCGCGCAGATCTTCCGCGTCGGCACGCAGGCCCGTATCAGTGACCTCAAGGATCCCTACCCCTATGACGTCAAGGCCGCCAAGGCGCTCATGGCGAAGGCGGGATACGCCAAGGGATTCACCCTGGAGATGCCCTACCTCCAGGGTCAGGGCCTGGACGCGCTGATGCCGGTGGTCAAGCAGCAGCTGGGCCTGATCGACATCAAGGTCAAGCAGGTGACCCTGTCCGGGCCGAACGCCATCGGGGAGCTGCTGAGCGGCAAGTACCCGGTGCCCATGTGGGCGCTCGGAAACTACGCCGACTCCCGGCAGGACATCTCCGACTACGTCCTGCAGGACGGCATCTGGAACGTCGAGCACCAGCGGGACGCGACGGTGAACAGGCTCTGGAAGAAGATCGCCGGCGAGACCTCGGAGCAGTCCGCCAAGGACCAGCAGGCCCTCAACCGGTACGTCATCGACCAGGCGTGGTTCGTGCCGATGGTGGACACGGGCACGATCTACGCCTCCAACCCCAAGGTCAAGATCAACAAGTCGACCGACCCGGCCGGTCTGCACCCGCAGCTCTGGGACTTCCAGTAGTTGCTGCGGGCCTGAGTGATTGGAGCGACGGGTGTTGGCATCCGTACTGAGGAAGCTGGTTCGTGCGGTGGCCGTGCTGCTGCTGGTCAGCTTCGCGACCTTCACACTGATGTATGGCAACGGTCCGGGCATCGCCCGGGCCGTGCTGGGCACGAACGCCACCGACGCCACAGTCCGGGCCGAGGTGGCCAGGCTCGGCCTCGACAGACCGCTCGTCGCGCAGTACGGGGACTGGCTCAGGGGAGTCGTCACCGGCGACTTCGGGGAGTCCTTCTTCACGGGGCAGTCCGTGTCGTCGGCCCTGTCCTCCCGAGTACCGGTGACGCTCACCCTGATCGTCCTGTCGATCCTGCTGACGGCGGTGGTGAGCGTCCTGGTCGGCGTCGCCGCCGCCGTCCGCGGCGGGTGGATCGACCGGGTGGTGCAGTTCCTGTCGGTGGCGGGAGCCGCCGTACCGCCCTTCATCGTGGCGATCGGTCTGGTCTTCGCCTTCGCCGTCTCCGTCCGGGCGTTCCCGGCCACGGGGTACGTCTCACCGGACCAGAGCCCCACCGGATGGATCGGATCGGTCACCCTTCCGGTGCTCGCCCTCCTCGTGGGAGCCATCGCCAACTCCGCCGCGCAGTTCCGCGGAGCGATTCTCGACACCCTCTCCCAGGACTTCGTCCGCACCCTGCGGGCGCGCGGGATCCCCGAGTCCAAGGTGGTCTTCCGCCACGTGCTGCGCAACGCCGCGGGTCCCGGTCTGACCGTCTTGAGCCTGCAGACCCTCGGGCTCATCGGCGGCGCCGTCTTCATCGAGCAGGTGTTCGCGCTGCCGGGCCTGGGCGAACTGAGCAACGGCTCCGCCCAGCGAGGTGACGTTCCCATGGTGATGGGGTGCGTGCTGGTGACGATCGTGATCGTGCTCGTCGTCAACCTGCTGGGTGACCTGGTGACAGCGGCCGTCAACCCGAAAGCGAGGACGCGATGACCACGACTCCCACCCTGGAGCCGTCCGGTCCGGTGCAACCGGCCGCCAAGGGACGCTCACTTCTGCGGCGGCTGCCGGCCAATCCGCAGGCCGTCCTCTGCGTCGCCTTCCTCCTCTTCGTGGTGTTCCTGGGCCTGTCCAGCTCCTGGCTGGCCCCTCACGGGCAGAACGCGACCGACCTCAGCGCGGTGAACGCCTCCCCGTTCTCCTCCGGTCACCTCCTCGGAGCGGACTCGACGGGACGGGACATCCTGTCGCGGCTGATGTACGGCACCCGGCAGACGATGATCGCCTGCCTGGTGGTGCTCGCCGTGTCTCTGGTGATCGGCGTGACCAGCGGCCTCGCCGCAGGCTTCTACCGGGGCAGGACCGACGCGGTGTCGAGCTGGTTCTCCGACGTGGTCATGTCGATGCCCGGCATCGTGCTGATCATCGCGCTGTACGCCCGCACCGGGTCGAACATCGTCGCCACCATGGCCGCCTACGGGCTCATCGTCGCACCCACGTACTTCCGCCTGGTCAGGTCAGTCGTCCTAGGGGTCCGCGGCGAACTCTACGTGGACGCGGCCAAGGTGGTCGGACTCTCCGACCTGCGGATCGTCGGACGTCATGTGCTGTGGGCCGTACGCGCGCCGATCATCGTCCAGAGCTCGTTCGTCCTTGCCTCCGCGATCAGCATCGAGGCCGGTATGGGCTTCATCGGCCTGAGCGACCCGGACAAGGCGTCCTGGGGCGGGGTGCTCCAGGAGGCGTTCGGCAACATCTACAACAACAGGCCCGGCGTGCTCTGGCCCGCCCTCCTCATCACCCTGACCGTTCTGGCGCTCGTCCTGCTCGGCAACGCCCTGCGCGACATCCTTCAGTCGTCGGCGCACAGCCGAACGCTGTCGCCGCGGCGGCGACGCGAACTCGTCCGGCGGGCGCGGGAAGAGCGCGGGTATGCGGCCGTGGAGGAGGCGACTTCCAGGGGGGCGGCCGCTCCCGCCGCCGAGGCGGTGCTCTCGGTCCGCGGTCTGCGCATCGGCTACCCGGACGACGAGGACGGGGTGCGCGAGGTCGTGCACGGCGTCGACCTCGACGTACGGCGCGGCGAGATCCACGGCCTGGTCGGCGAATCCGGCTCGGGCAAGTCCCAGATCGCGTTCTCGGTCCTGGGCATCCTGCCCCGTGAGGCGGTCGTCCTCGGCGGCAGCGTCCTCCTGAACGGGCAGGACCTGCTGGCCGACGAACGGCGGCTGCGCAAGGCCCGGGGCCGGCGCATCGCCTACGTACCGCAGGAACCCATGTCGAACCTCGACCCCTGCTTCACCGTCGGCGCGCAGCTCACGCACGGCCTGCGCGCGGTCAAGAAGATCTCGGCACGGGAAGCGGAACAGGAACTGCTGAAGCTGCTGGCGCGCGTCGGCATCAAGAACCCGGACCGGGTCTTCGGGCAGTATCCGCACGAGATCTCCGGCGGCATGGCGCAACGTGTGCTCATCTGCGGCGCGGTGGCCTCCGACCCCGACGTGATCGTGGCGGACGAACCGACCACCGCCCTGGACGTGACCGTGCAGGCCGATGTCCTGGACCTGCTGCGTGAGCTGCGCGACGAACGGGGACTGGCCGTCGTCCTGGTGACCCACAACCTGGGAGTCGTCGCGGACATCTGCGACACGGTCAGCGTGATGCAGGACGGTCACATCGTGGAGCGCCAGGACGTGGACGGGCTGTTCGAGTCCCCTGCGGAGTCGTACACGCGGGAACTGCTCTCCTCGGCACGCCGTGTCGAGATCGCGGAGGTGTGAAGTGGCGGAGCCGGTACTGACGGAACCGGTCCTGACGGTCGACAACCTCGTCGTTCGTTACGGCGGACGACGGGGCACCGGAGCCACGGTGATCGACGACGTCTCCTTCGACCTGAGCCCCGGGGAGACCCTGAGCCTGGTCGGCGAGTCGGGGTCGGGCAAGACGACCATCGGCCGCGCGGTCCTCGGGCTCGCGCCGGTCACGGCCGGCAGGGTCACCTTCCGCGGCGAGACCGTGAGCAACATTCCCCGGGCGCGCCGGCGCAAAGTCGCCCGCGACATCCAGGTCATCTTCCAGGACCCGTACTCCTCGCTGAACCCGTCGATGACGGTCGAGAGCATCCTCGTGGAACCGCTTGTCGCGGCCGGCGCGGCAGACGGCCGGGCACGTGTGCGGGATCTGCTGGACGCCGTGGGCCTCCCGGCCGACTCCGGCGACAGGTACCCCCGCGAGTTCTCCGGCGGCCAGCGGCAGCGCGTCGCCATCGCCCGCGCCCTCGCCCTTCACCCGGCGGTCATCATCTGCGACGAACCCACCAGCGCCCTCGACGTCACCACCCAGGCCCGCGTCCTCACCCTCCTGAAGGACATCCAGCGGGAGACGGGCGTGGCCTACCTGTTCATCAGCCACGACCTCGGCGTCGTGAACGAGGTGAGCGACCGCATCGCCGTCCTCAACCAGGGCCGCATCGTCGAGATCGGCAAGGCCCACGACGTAGCGGCCGACCCGCAGCACCCGTACACCCGCAAGCTCCAGACGGCGGCGCCGGTGGCGGATCCGAAGAAGCAGCGCCTGCGCCGCGCAAGGCGATTGCAGGCAGACACCGCGGAGCCTTCCGACCTCAAGGGGACCTCGTGAACACACAGGGAGCAAACGCCGGCGAGAGGCCCGAGCCGGCCCAGGACAACACGCTGACGAGGCGCCGCTTCGTCCGCAACACGGCGGTCGGTGCCGTGGTGGCCCTCGGAACTTCGGCGATATCGGTCCCCGGCGCGTCGGCCGCGTCCCGCCCGCAGTGCGCGGCACTCGTCAGCGGCGGCCCGATGTGGGTCACCCCCGACTGCGACGACCCGACGTACAACCGCCCCGTGATCGACAGCGAGCGGGATCTGACCTCACCGGTACCGCACCGCAAGATCTCGGGCCACTTCGACGGTACTGACAAGAAGTTCAACCTCTATCTGCCGCCGAAGGGGCAGTGGCAAGGCCGCTTCTTCCACAAGGTGTACCCGCTGACGGACGAGAACGCCGCCGACCAGGACATCGCATTCGGCGCGGACAGCGGCGCCTACGTCGTGCAGACCAACGGCGGCACCGGATACCGTGTCGACGCCGCCGCGGCCAAGTTCTCCCGCACGTACGCGTCGAAGTACTACGGCTCGTCGAGAAAGATCCACGGCTACATCTGGGGCGGCAGCGGCGGCTCTTACCAGACCATCGGCGCCATCGAGAACACCAAGGGCGTATGGGACGGCGCGGTGCCCTTCATCCCCGGCACGCCGTACTCCGTCCCGAGCAGTTTCACCGTCCGTGCCCTGGCACGGCTCGTGCTGCGGGACAAGGCGCCCCGGATCGCCGACGCGGTGCGGCCCGGCGGCAGCGGCAAGCCCTTCGAGGGGCTCAACAGCGTGGAGCGGGCCATGCTGCGCGAGACCGCGGAGTTCGGCGTTCCCCTGCGCGCGTGGGAGGACTCCGCCTACGTGCTCGGGCTGTCGGCGCCGGAAGGGCTTCTCGGATTCACGGACGTGCTGCGCGCCATGGACCCGACCTACGCCGACGACTTCTGGAGCAAGCCGGGCTACCTCGGCACCGAGAAGTCGGCTCTCGGCGACATCGTCCGGGGCGCCCGGATCGACCTACTGACCACGATCCAGAAGGTCGACCGGGACGCCGAGAACACGCCCACGAGCCTGGTCCTCGCCAGTGCCCCGGCGCAGCCGGACACGACGGGACTCGACTTCACCGTGGTCGGCGGCGACGGTACGACGGTCATCGGGACGCTGCAGGCTTCCCTCGACCCGGCGACGCGCGTCGTCACCCTCGCGAGCGGCAATGACACCAAGACACTCGCTGCCCTCGACACCGGGGTCGGGCTGCGTCTCGACAACAAGTGGACCATCGCCTTCCGTGCATACCACCGCTACCAGGTCCCGACACGCCCCGGTTTCTACGCCTGGGACCAGTACCGGGGCCCCGACGGAGAGCCGTTGTACCCGCAGCGTGCCCTTCAGGTGGGCCCCCTCATCTCCAAGTCCACCAGCGGCGGCGGCACCCACACCGGCAAGATCACCGGCAAGGTCATCATGGTGGGCAACCTCGTCGACACCGACGCCAACCCCTGGCCCGGCGACTGGTACCGCGCCCGGGTGAAGGAAGCCCTCGGCGGGCGTTACGAGGACGACTTCCGCCTCTGGTACAACGACAACGCCGACCACCTCGAAGGCCCGGTCACAGGCGCCCGCGCGGCCAGGCTCGTCGAGTTCACCGGCATCCTGCAGCAGGCGCTGCGCGATCTGAGCGCCTGGGTGGAGAAGGGCGTGAAACCCGCGCGCACGACGTCGTACGACGTGACCGGCAGCCAGATTTCGGTGCCCGAGCACGCCGCGAACCGCCGCGGCATCCAGCCCGTCGTCGATCTCACCGTCGACGGCACCGACCGGATCGAAGTGCGGGCCGGCACGCCCGTCACCTTCAAGGCCCGCATCGAGGTCCCGCCCGGCGCGGGCCGCGTCGTGCACACCGAGTGGGACTTCGCAGGCACAGGCGACTTCGCGGCGAAGCCGTTCGGACCGCCTCGCCCCACTGCCGAGATCCGGCAGACCTTCACCTACACCGAGCCGGGCACGTACTTCCCCGTGCTCAGGGCGACGTCACAGCGAGAAGGCGACACGGCGACCCCCTTCGCTCAGGTGGAGAATCTCGGCAGGGCGCGTGTCGTGGTCCGCTGACAGCGCACTGCGGAAGAGGGAGGAGCCGGCACGCCGTCGCGTGCCGGCTCCTCCCTCTTCCGGAGCGCGTTGGCGGTGGCACTGTTTCCCCTGCCGGTCGAGCTGGAGTTCCCCGCCTGTGACAACGCAGCTGTGGACAGACGTGGTCGACTTTCGCGGCGCCCACGACCTCCCCTCGATCGCCAGGCTCCCCCCGGCGTGTCCAGACAGTACCGGCGCACGTCCCTCGGTCCGCGCCGACGTGTCCGTCTGGCCGCTCTCATGCCGGGTGGCGCGGTCCGGCTGACGGACTCCGCCCATGTCGGTGCCTTCCCTGCGCAGGAAAGGGACAGCGCCGTTCCGTAGGATCCGGCGCACTCGACACAACGGCAGGCTCCGGCCCCGGCGGTGCATCGAGGGTCTCGCAGCGGCCAGGTGGGCGACACCGACGACCTCGCCCTGGCGACGTCGAAAGCGGCGAAGAGGATGGTCGGGCCCGTGCGCACGTAGTCGTGGGTGCGCCGCTCGCCCGGTCGGCAACGACACCAACATCGTGCACGCCGGGCGCCGTTCCGGCATGCCCGGCTGCCGACCACGACGAAGTGATGAGAACCGCTGCCGCCGCACCGCTCAGCCTGCTACTGCCAGACGTACCAACGGCAGTGATACATACCGGAGACGTCCCAAAAGTGTCTGCTCGTTGCATCGCGCCGGGTGCCGCACAGTGGATGTTGCGCCCCATCGAAGTCCTGGTGAGGCGGATGCCGAGCGTGATGAGCGTAGGCCGCCGCTGCCCTCCGGGGCTGAGGGCGTTCCCCTCCGCCGCGGCGTGAACCGTGTCCCCGGAGCCGGCTCGACCGGCACTGCCGGGACACACGGACCCCGACGCCGCCCGGCGGGACTGCTCACCCGCAGCAGTCGTCCAGGCACCGAGCAAGGAGATCCCCCATTGTCGCGCCGCCTTCTCCCGGTCCTCGGCAGCCCCCGCGGCAACGGGAAGCCCGAGTTGCCAGGGCCCCCGGCCGAGGCACAGCTGCCCGCCGACAACGAGCAGCGGCGGACGTCACTCCCCGGGCATCCGCTTCCCGGCTTCGACGACCTGCGGCACAGCAGAGCGCATGCGCAGCACCCCGCGCGGCCCGACCGGGACGGGCACCGAGGCACCGGCTCGCGTGAAGACGTTCTGCACCCACGACGCGCCGTCAGAGCACTTGCCGGGCGGCTGTCGCACACGACCGGAGTCCCCACGGATTCCGCCGCATGACCGACTTCGGGGAAACACCACGCCCCCACCCGCACATGAACCGTGGTGACTCGCCGCACGCCGATTCGTCCACATGACGGCAGCCGGTACCGCCGTCCGCCTCCCATCGACCGAGAGAGTGGTCATGTCCCCCCAGCCACCCGAGTCAACTGTCTCTCGCCCCGAGGGATCTCCCGAGCAGCCAACCGGGGAATTCGCGTCCGCTCCGTCCCGGCGAACGTTCATCACGACCACCACCGCCGTCGGCGGTGCCGTCATGGCGGGCGGCGTGGTAGCCGGACCGTCCGTGTTCGGTGCCGAGTCCGCGGATACCGTCGAGGCGCCACCAGGCAGCCGCGTCTCCCTGACCGTCAACGGCAAGCGGCTCACCGTCACGGTCGACAACCGGACCTCGCTGCTGGACCTGCTGCGCGAGCACCTGAACCTGACCGGCTCGAAGAAGGGCTGCAACGCCGGTGCCTGCGGCGCCTGCACCGTCCTGGTCGACGGCCGTCGGGTGAACTCCTGCCTGACCCTGACGGTCCGACTGGAGGGCGCCGAGGTCACCACGATCGAGGGCCTGGCCAAGGGAGACCAACTGCACCCCCTGCAGCAGGCGTTCATAGACCAGGACGCCTTCCAGTGCGGCTACTGCACCTCCGGCCAGATCATGTCCGGTGTCGGCTGCATCGAAGAGGGCCACACCGGCTCACCGGAGGAGATCCGGGAGTTCATGAGCGGCAACATCTGCCGCTGCGGCTGTTACGTGAAGATCGTGCGCGCGGTCGAGCAGACCGCCGCCGACCGGAAATGAGGCACGGTTTCGATGCATCCTTTCTCCTACACCAAGGCCGCCGACACGCGGCAGGCCGTCGACGCGGGCCGCGCCGGCGGTCGCTACATCGCCGGCGGCACCACACTGGTCGATCTGATGCGCGAGACCGTCGAACGCCCCCGCACGCTGGTGGACATCAGCGCCCTGCCCTTGCGCGAGATCACGGTCACCCGGCGCGGGGGCCTGCACATCGGTGCCCTGGTACGCATGTCCGAGGCCGCATCCCACCGGGGAGTTCGCGCCCTGTACCCGGTGATCTCCCAGGCGCTGGAGCTGAGCGCGTCGGCGCAGCTGCGCAACATGGCGACCATCGGCGGCAACATCATGCAGCGCACCCGCTGCACGTACTTCCGCGACGTGAGCGCCGAGTGCAACAAGCGCACACCGGGCTCGGGTTGTGCGGCCCTGCACGGAGTCAACCGCACCCACGCCATCCTCGGCACCTCCGACGACTGCGTGGCCACCCACCCGTCCGACGTCGCGGTGGCCTTCGCGGCCCTGGAAGCGACCGTGCACCTGCAGGGGCCGGCAGGTGAGCGGACCGTGCCCTTCGCCGACTTCCTGCTCAAGCCCGGCAGCACACCGATGCGCGAACAGGCTCTGGGCGAGGGTGAGCTGATCACCGGAGTAGAGCTTCCGTCCCTTCCTCGCCCGCTGCTCTCGGGTTACCTGAAGGTGCGTGACCGGCAGTCCTACGAGTTCGCGCTCACCTCGGCGGCCGTCGCCCTGCACATCCGCCACGGAGTCATCCAGGAGGCGAAGGTGGCCGCCGGAGGCGTGGGCACCGTGCCGTGGAAACTCACCGCCGTCGAGCGGCAGCTCATGGGGAAGCGGCCGTCCGACGCCCTGTGGACCCAGGCCGCCGAACGGGCCGCGGACGGAGCCCGGCCCCTCCAGCACAACCGCTTCAAAGTCGAGTTGCTGAAACGGACCGTCGAGCGCCAGCTGCGCATCGTGGGAGGTGGCAAGTGAGCAAGCAGCCGCAGTCAGCCGTCGGAGCACCGCTGTCCCGGGTCGACGGACGACTGAAGGTCACCGGCCAGGCCAAGTACGCCGCCGACCACGACATCGACGGCATCGTCCATGCCGTCGTCGTCGACAGCACCATCGGGCGCGGCCGTATCACCGGCATCGACACCCGCGCCGCCGGCACCCAGCATGGCGTCCTCGGCGTGATCAGCCACTTCGACAAACCGAGGCTGCCCTACCACGACAACCCGGGAAACCGCATTCCGGGCCGGCGGCTGCGCGTCTTCCAGGACGACGCCGTCCGGTTCTTCGGTCAGCCGGTCGCCGTCGTGGTGGCTACCACGCTGGAAGCAGCGCAGCACGCCGCCGACCTGGTCGAGGTCTCCTACGACGTCGAGCAGCCGTCGACCGACCTGACCCGCAGCCCGGCCCTGGACGGGCCCGCGCCCTTCGCGCGGCCTTACGCGCGAGGCGACGCGACGGAAGCGCTGGGCTCCGCGGACGTCCGGCTGGAGATGACGTACCGCCTCGCGCGCAACCACCACAATCCGATGGAGACGCAGGCCACCATCGCCCGCTGGGACGGTGACAAGCTCACCCTGTGGGACAAGACCCAGCACGTGATCGGCACGCGGAACGAAATAGCGGCCGTGTTCGGCATACCGCAGGAGAACGTGCGCGTCCTCTCGCCGTTCATCGGCGGCGCCTTCGGCAACGCCTTGCGGGCCTGGCCGCACGTCACCATCGCGGCCCTCGCCGCCCGCGAGACCGGCCGCCCGGTGAAACTCGCGCTGACCCGCAGGCAGATGTACTTCACGGTGGGCTACCGGCCCGCGTACGAGTACAAGTTGAGCCTGGGCAGCACCCGGCGCGGGCGGCTGACCGCGATGACCCACGAGATGAAATACGAGACCTCCCGCTACGAGCAGTTCTGGGAGGCCAACATGGCGCTCGGACAGATGCTCTACGCCGTGCCCAACGTCAGCCAGAACGTCCGGATCGTGCCGCTCGATGTCAGCACTCCCCAGTGGATGCGCGGCCCCGGTTACGGCAGTGCCGCCTTCGTCATCGAGACAGCCGTGGACGAACTCGCCCACAAGCTCGGCATCGATCCGATCGAGCTGCGGCTGCGCAACGAACCAGGCGAGGACCCGTCCACGCAGCAGCCCTTCTCCACCCGGCGACTGCGTGAGTGCTTCCGTGTCGGCGCCCGTGAATTCGACTGGCACCGGCGCAATCCCAGGCCTCGGTCCACACGGGACGGCGACTGGCTGATCGGCACGGGTGTGGCCACCGGCTGCTACGACGTCTTCCGCGGACAGGCACAGGCCCACGTCAGACTCGATGCGGACGGCACGGCGGTGCTCCAGTCCGCGACCCACGACACGGGCACCGGCACGTACACCTCCATGACCCAGGTCGCCGCCGACGCCCTGGGCCTGGCCGTACGCAACGTCGAGTTCCGGCTCGGCGACTCCGCCATGCCGCCTGCCCCTCCCCAGGGTGCCTCGCAGACCATGCTCAGTGTGGGGTCCGCCGTTCAGGACACCTGTGACAAGCTGCGGCAGCAGGCCGTCAAACTCGCGATCGAGGACGAGCGCTCACCGCTGCACGGCGTCGAGGCCGGCACCGTCGTGGTCCGCGGCGGACGGCTGCACGTCCAGGGCGACGCCGCGCGTGGGGAGACCTACCGGCAGCTCCTCGCCCGCAACAACCTCACTCACCTGGAGGCGCGCGGGTCGTACACGCCGGAGGAGGAGAGGCGGTTCTCGATGTACGGGTACGCCGCGATGTTCGCCGAGGTCGCCGTCGACGCCCGGCTCGGCCTGGTCCGGGTGCGGCGGATGCTCGGTGTGTACGACGCGGGGCGCATCATCAGCCCCAAGCTCGCCGAGAGCCAGGCCATCGGCGGCATGGTGGGCGGCATCGGCTCGGCTCTGCTCGAGCACACGGTCACCGACCACCGCGACGGCCGGATCGTCAACGCCAACCTTGCCGACTACCTCGTGCCCGTCAACGCCGACGTCCCCGACCTCAAGGCCGTCTACCTCGACGGGGAGGACTACAAGGCCGCCCCCATCGGTGTGAAGAGCCTCGGAGAACTCGTGCAGATCGGTGTGGCACCGGCCATCGCCAACGCGGTCTTCCACGCCACCGGACGCCGCGTCCGCGAACTGCCCATCACCGCGGAAGCCCTGCTCTGAACCCGGACGGCAGGGCCCGTCCCCTCACCCCACGCGGACGGGCTCTGAACGCCGTCCCGCGGATCGGCCCGCCACCGTGTCTCCTGATCCCCCGGTCGGCACGGTGGCGGGCTTTCCGATTGCCACAGGAGAGCCACTCATGCTGAACATCGCGGACACGCTGTACCGCTGGTGCCGCGAGAACCGCCCCTTCGCCCTCGCGACCGTCGTCCAGGTCAGCGGCAGCGCACCCCTGCCACCCGGCACCGCTCTGGCCGTGGACTCCACGGGCGTGGCAGTCGGGAGCATCTCCGGAGGATGCGTGGAAGGCGCCGTCTACGAGCTGTGCCGGCAGGTGCTGGAGACGGACGAATCCCCGGTGTGCACGCGTTTTGGCTACTCCGACGACGACGCCTTCGCAGTGGGTCTGACCTGCGGTGGCGAACTGAAGGTCCTCGTCCAGCGGATCGACCCCGCCGGCCGGCCCCACCTCACCACCGCCCTGGAGGACGTGCTGGCCGGCCTGCCCGTGGCCGTGGCACAGGTGGTGGACGGTCCGCAGCGCCTGCTCGGCCGTACTCTGTCCGTTCTCGGCGATGGCAGCGCCTACGACGGGACACTGGGCGACCGGAAGCGGGACCGTGTGGTGGCCACACAGGTGCGTGCGTTGCTGCGAGCGGGACGGACCGCCCACGTCGAGATCGGCGGGGACGCCGACACCTGCCCGGAGAGGGTGACGCTCCTGGTCCACACCCAAGCGCCGCGGCCCCGCATGCTGATCTTCGGCGCCGTCGATTTCGCCGCCGCGCTCAGCCAGGCGGGACGCTTCCTCGGCTACCGCATCACCGTTTGCGACGCCCGCCCCGCCTTCGCCACCCCCGAGCGCTTCCCCCATGCCGACGAGGTCGTCGTCGACTGGCCCCACCGCTACCTGGAGCGCACGGAAACCGACGCCCGTACCGCGATCTGCGTCCTCACCCACGATGCCAAGTTCGACATCCCCCTGCTGCACCTGGCCCTCGGTCTCCCGGTCGGCTATATCGGCGCGATGGGCTCTCGGCGTACCCACGAACACCGCCTCGAGCGTCTGCGCGAGGCCGGCGTGCCCGAAGAACACTTGGCGTTCCTGCACTCGCCGATCGGACTCGACCTCGGCGCCCGCACCCCGGAGGAGACAGCGATCTCCATCACCGCAGAGATCATCGCCCACACCAACAACGGCACCGGCCTGCCTCTGTCCCGCGTTCCCGGCCCCATCCACGGTTCCGTCCCGGTGGCCCGGATGTCACCGGCCTCGATGCCGGCATGACGGCCCGCCACATCGTCACCCCGGCCGGACCCATGTCTCAGTCTTGCGGCTCCATCTCCCGACCGGTCAGCGTCCTCAGGGCGTTTTCCGACCGGGAGCCCGGCTCCGCGTGATAGGTGTTCAGCCGCATGGGGGCGCCCCCCGGCAGCGCCATGGGCTCATGGACGAGGTCGAATTCCCCCACCAGCGGGTGCCGCATGCGCACGACCGCGCCGGCAGGGGAACAGCTCACCTCGTGATGGGCCCACAGCCGCCGGAACTGCTCGCTCTGCTGCGACAACTCGCTGATCAAAGACGAGAGATATGCGTCCTCGGGACTTTTGCCGGCGTTCCTCCGCAGAACGCCGGCGACTCTCGCAGCCATGCGGTCCGGTTCGGCGAACCGGTCGCGCGCATCGGACGAGAGGAAGACCAACCGGGCCATGTTCCGTTCCCTACGGGGCAGTTGGGACCAGTCCCCGAAGACGGCAGTGGCGAGCCGGTTCCATCCGAGGATGTCCAGGCGCCGGCTGACGACGTAGGCGGGTACGCCGAGCGTGTCGAGGAGGCTTTGGACAGTGGGCCGAAGCCGCTGCGGCGGGGACGCGGCAGGCGGTGTGCGGCTCCGGTCGGGCTGGGCCAGCCGGATCAGATGGTCCTGTTCCTCCTCGGTCAGCTGCAGGGCGCGGGCCACGGCGTCCAGCACCTCGGCCGACATGGTTTCGCCGTAACCCTGTTCCAGGCGCGCGTAGTACGCGTAGGACACGCCCGCCAGCTGCGCCAGCTCCTCGCGTCGCAAGCCGGGCACCCGCCGCCGCTCGTACGAGGGAAGGCCGATGTCTTCGGGCTTGATCCGGGCCCTGCGAGAACGCAGGAACTCCCTGAGCTCGGCGCGCCGGTCAAGTCCGGCTATCACCTTTTCACCAGGCGCCGCATGTGAAGACATCACTGTCCTCCGTTTTTCAAACGTGATCGCAGATGTGAAGCAGCGTAGCTTCTCGGTTTGGTCGGCGCGCAGTTGGACGAGATGGCACACAGTGTGGCATCGCCTTCACCCGGCCGAACTGCGCGCCCACGGATTCCGCACTCGTCGCCGAGTCTCCGGTCCTGCCATGCGCCTGGACGGAAGGGCCGAGCCGACCACACGGCTGCCGATGCCGCTCATGATGGCGTTGATGATGCCCTGCCGGGTCACCGTGAGGGAGCGCCGGTTGAAGAGTCCGGACCCGTACCGTTCGGTTGTGCCGTCGTCCCGGTAGATGACGGCCGCCCCGTACTCCTTGGCCGTGGCCACAACTGCTCGTGGTGAAGGTGGCGATCGAGCTGGCGCCGCTCCACAGGTCGACGGCGGCCTCTCGTGTCAGCCGGTAGGAGCTGTACCGCCCGTGCCGGCTGTTCTCCAGCACCCCTCGGCGCATCAGTCTGCTGCTTGTCGTAACGGGCGGCGCCCGCGCTCACTCGGAACTCACCGAGCAGGGCCACGATCGCGGCCGATGGCAACCACGCCCTTGCCGGGGAAGGTGTAGTCGGCGATCAAGGTCACCGAGAGTCCCTGCGGCGAGACGCGGCCCTCCCAGCCCGGCGACCGCAGGGGTCCGACGGCGCCGTCACCCTCGTCGGAGAAGATCGCCTCGAGGTGGCTGCGAAACCGCCGGGTGGAGCGCCGCGACTGCTCCACCCGCCGGGAGCCCCACGCACCGGCGACAGCGTCCGGGCAGTGCAGTGACCAGGTGCGCTACACCGGTGGACGTGGATGGTGGCGGCAGCGAACCGTCATCCTCGCCCGCTGACGGCCTGGCGGCGCAGGAAGAGGTTCATGGCGCTCATGGTCAGCACCGTCTGTCCGTGCTGGTCGAGGACCTCGATGCCGGTGGTGACGAGTCCGCGATCCGGCTTGGAGCGCGAGACTCGGGCATCCTGGACCGTTGCCCGCAGGGACAGGCTGTCGCCGGGTCTGACCGGCTGGACCCAGCGCAGTTCGTCGATGCCGGGGGAGGCCAGGCCGGCCACCTTGCTGACGTAGTGGTCGACATACATGCGCATCGTGATGGAACAGGTGTGCCAGCCGCTGGCGATGAGACCGCTGAACGGGCCCTGCCGGGCCGCCTGGGGATCGTTGTGGATGCTTTGCGGGTCGAACTCGTCGGCGAACCGAAGGATGTCCTCCCTCGTCATGGTGATGCTGCCGTAGACGTACACGGCACCCGGCACGTAGTCCTCGAAGTACCGGTCCTCGACCGGGGTTGCGAAGTCGGTGTCGCTCAGGGTCGTGGTGGTGCCTGCCGTCCCGCGCGGCGCGGGAGCGGTCCCCGGCTGCCGAGATCCGGTCCGGGCGCGTGCGTACGGCGCGTTCTCCGCCTCACCGTCGCCGTTCATCCGGTCACGAGATCTTCCAGGGCGTCGCGCTCCAAGGCTGCGGAGGCGGCGACGACGCCGCCCATGATGGCGCCGCTGACGCCGGCCGACGCCACGTCCTGGCCGGTGAGGAGGAGGCCGGGGATGTGGGTGTGGGCGCCGAGGTCTCGCAGGGCGAAGCGTTGCGGGGTGTGGGCGAGGGACATGAAGTCGCCCTTCTCCCGGCCGAGGAAGTGGTTGAAGCTGAGCGGCGTCGCCAGCTCGGTGTGGTCGATGCGGCCTTCCAACTGGGGGCAGAATCGGAAGACCTGGCCCAGGAGTTCCTCAGTGAGCCTGGCCTTGAGGCGCTCGTAGTCGGCGCCCCGGCGCATCCACGCGCTGTCCGCGTACGGCTCGAACAACGACCAGCTGGTCAGCCCCGCGATGTCGATGGTGGTGCGTCCCGGGTAGCGGCTCTCCCATGACGGATCCTTCACGGACGGGAAGGTGATGAAGTACGTCGGCATGGCGCGGTGTTCGGGGTCGGCCTCGAACGCGGCGATGTCGCCGTCGATGTCGGGTCCGGCGTGGGCCCAGATGTTGGCCGGATCCAGATCGAGCCGGTCGCCGGATTCCCGGATGCCGATGTTGAGCATGACGTACGTCTGCGAAGGGCCGACGGCACGCAGGGAATCGGCGAGCCTGGCGGCTTCGGCAGTCTGCTCCGGCAGCAGCCGGGTCAGGGTGTTGAGCGCACCGGCGTCGCTGATCACCAGCGGCGCCCGGAAACTCTTCCCGTCCGTCATGAGGACGCCGCAGGCCGAGCCCTTGTCGTCCAGCATGATCCTCTCGACCTCCGCGGAGATCAGGACGGTCCCTCCGGCTCCGGTGATGACATCGGTCGCCGTCTCCGCGAGGCGTGCGGAGCCTCCGACGGGGAAGTTCGCGCCGTCGATGTAGTGCCGGATGAGCATGGCGTGCATGCCGAACGAGGCGCGGCCGGGGGCGAGGGAGTAGTCGCCGTAGTGGCCGCTGAGCACCGCGCGCAGCTCTGCGTCGTCGGTGAGGTCGGTGAGGACTTCGGTGACCGTCCGGTCCGCGTACGAGCGGAAGGGCGCGGCCATGTCGTCGTAGAGGGTGTCCGCGACGGAGTGCGGCAGGCTGCGGTGGGCGAGGTAGGGGCGAGCCGCGCGGTTCGCCGTGTGCACCATGTCGACGTACTGGTCGATGGCCCCGGACTCGTGGGGGAAGTACTCCTTCATCCGGTCCTTGAACCTTTGCACCCCGGACCGGTACTCGTACTCCCGGTCGCCGATGAAGACCCGGTTGTACACGTCCGGCATGGGGGCCCACTCCAGCTTGCCGCCGCTGATGTGGTCGAAGATCCGGCGCAGGCCGCTGGAGGGCCGGTGGACGTCGCCCATGTAGTGCAGCCCGGCGTCCCATTCGTATCCGGCGCGCCGGAACGTCTGGGTGGCGCCGCCCGCCGTCGAGTGCTTCTCCAGCACGAGGACCCGTTGCCCGGTCCGGGCCAGGAAGGCGGCTGTGGTCAGACCGCCGATCCCCGATCCGATGACGATCGCGTCCCATGCCTGGTCGGCCGTACTGCGGTGGTAGCTCTCACCGATGCTCACGCGGTGACTCCTCCATCTGGTTCATCTGGCTTCGCAAAACAGTAGTCAGCGTACGTCGGTGGATAGAATCGAGCAACACACAGGGAGAGGGAGACGTGAGCGACGCAGCCGAAGCAGCACCTGGGGGCCACCTGGAGCGGTGGCAGCGGGACGCGTGGGACATCGAACCCGACTCGATCAATCTCGCCCTGCGGTCCCTGAGCCCGCGGACCACGGGTGTGATCATCAGGGAGGCCTTCTACGGCACGCGCCGCTTCGACGACTTCGAGCGCCATTGCGGCATCAGCCCGAGCGTGCTGTCCGCCCGGCTGAGGGACCTCGTCGCCGACGGCATCCTGGAGAAGACCCGCTACCGGGCTCCCGGTGCGCGCGGACGCGACGAGTACCGCCTTACCGACAAGGGCCGCAGTCTTCTGCCCATCCTGATCGCCCTCAACGACTGGGCCGAGCGCTGGATCGTCCCGGACGGCGACGGCACGATCTCCCTGCTCCACCACGAGTGCGGCAGCCCGGTCCGCACGGTGGTGACCTGCGCCTCAGGACACGAGATCACCGCACCTGGACAGGTCAGCGCGAGGCCGGGCCCCGGGGCCCGGCCTGCTTCCGACTGAGCGGCGCGCGCCAGTGCGAGGCGGCGGGGGCGCGGGCTCAGCGCCCTGGTGTTCCTGTGCGCCCCACGCTCCCGCGTCGCCCGGATACTCTCCTGGACGTCGTGCTTCGGGCTGTCTACCGGCCATCCTGGTTGTCCGTCAGGGCTCGACGCGGCGCACGCCCTTCAGAGGGCGCAACTGTACGTTCGTACCGGACGCGGGGGCGCCAGAGTGCGACGGCCCTCAGCGAAGCCGGCACTGTATGAGACCAGCTCGGCGTCGCCTGTCGGCGGGCGCAGCCGTCAGCGCCGGGTGAGGGTGGACGGCGCCCCGGCGGACTGGTCACGTTTGTCACTCAGGCTCAGGGTGTCTCGGCCGGTCATCGTGACGACGTGGGTACTGCCGCTGGGGCAGGCGACCTCGGCCCTCTGTTCGGTGGGGTAGCTGGTGGTTGCCTTGAGGACCAGCGAGTCCTTGCGTATCTCCTGCAGTCGCAGGGTCTCGGTGCATCCCAGCTCACGTTTGGTGTCCACTTCGGTCACTCTGCTGACCTGCTTGCCCGCCGGCTCACCTCGTTGTGCCGGGTGGAGAGTCAAAGTGACGCTGAACCGGTCGGTGCGGGGCTCATTGAAGCCGTCAGGGGTGGGATTGCCCGGCCCGGTGCCGACCCATGTACCTGCCCAGGCCTCGGGAAGCGATGTGGCAGTGGATGACGGCGAAGGCGTCCCGGCGGAGGCGTCGTCGGAGAAATGCCGCACGAGAAACGTGCCCGCCGCGGCCGTCAAGGCCACGGCCATGGTTCCGGCGACCGTCCGGCCGGTACGGCCGGACACCCACCGTCGCACGGCGTCGACACGCGGCAGGACGGCGGTCTGTGCGTCGGCGGAAGCCGGGCCTTCTTCGGGCTCACGTGGCACAGCCGCCACAGACGGCGGTTGCACTGTTGCGGAGATCAACGCGTGCGCCTCCTCCTCCCGCACGGCGAGATCCTTCTCCAGCCCTTCGGGCAGCAACTGCGGCCAGGTACCGCACCGGCCGCCCATGCGTTCCAACAGCATGCTGACGGTGTCGAGTGTGGCCCGCTGCTCGGGGTCCTTGGCCAGACAGGACCGCAGGAGCGGGACCAGGGCCGCCGGAACGCCGTCGAGGTTCGGCTCCTGATGCACGATGCGGTAGATCAGCACCGCAGGGGAGAACTCGTCCTTCGGGTTGGAAAACGGGCTCCGTCCCGTCGCCGCGTACACCACTACCGCAGCCAGCGAGAAGACGTCGCCCGGTGCACCCGATTCCCCGGCACTCACCTGCTCCGGCGCCAGATAGCCGGGAGAACCGATCACACCGCCCGTCCTCGTGTGACGTGTGTCCTCCCTCGCGCGCGCGATCCCGAAATCGATGAGCAGAGGACTACGGCGGCCCAACAGCACATTGGACGGCTTGACATCCCGGTGGGCCAGTCCCGCCCCGTGTACCGCTCCCAGCGCCCCGAAAAGTTCGGCCGCCAGTGCTACGAGGCACTGCTCCGGCAGTGGGCCGTACCGTCGCACCCACTCCGCCAGGGACGGCGCCGGCACGTACTCGGTGGCGAGCCACGGAGGGCGCTGCCCCATCGGGCTGTAGTCCACCACCGCAGGCGTCCAAGGGGAGCGTACCCGGTCGCTGTTACGGATTTCTCGTGCGAACCGCTCCTCGAACCCCGGCTCCCGTCCGAACTCGGCGCGCACCGTCTTGAGCGCCAGCGGACGCCCCGACACCGTCCGGGACAGGTAGACCCGCCCCATGCCACCCTCGCCGAGCCGCGCCAGTAGTGGATAGCCACCAACAGCCTCCGGATCCGACCCGTCCAGCAACTCCACGCCCCGCCGCCCTCTCAGATATGCACTGCCGACCAGGTTCAGTCCCGGATCGGCACAACCAAGCGCCGCATCCGTAACATCAGTACCAAGCATCACCTGTCACACAGCAGCACACCATTTTCAGCCATGTTTCCCGGCAGTTCGAGAACCTGTCACCGCCTGTGAGACCGAGTGGCCGGTCGAAAGGGTAAACCACCGCCGTAACTCCCGGTTTGCCGGGTAAGTACCAGTTCTGGCATGGAGCTGTGGCGGTAGTCCTGCGGCTTCACAACCGCCTCCGCGGTGAGACCGTGAGGAATTCAGTGTCCGGGCAGGGTGGGTGGCCTTCCAGTGGACGTGCCGGAAGTCGCAGCGTGCGGGTCCTCCTGCGCGAACTCATCGACGGCGGCCTCATGCGGTTCGTGGCGAGCGCGCTTCGGGCATTGCCACGTGCAGCTCGTCGGCGGCGTCCCACATCCGGTTTTCGATCTCCTGCTGGGTCACTGCCATCAGTCGGTGGTGTCCATGCTCGTCAAGGGGTGGCGACCCGAGGGCCGTGTGTTCCTATCGAGCAGTCCCGCAGCGTGCGCATCCGTGGCACTGACGGCATCCGGCTTGCTCCAGCCCTCTGCGCTGAACACCTGAGTCCCCTCGCTTGAGGAGTGATTGCGGCTGCGGCAGGGGCATGGGGTGCGTTCACAGGTGTCTCCGGGGATAGTTGAGGTGTGCTGGACCCATGTGCGGTCTGTCCGTGAGGCGGTGCTGGAGCCCCGCTCCGGCTCGCCGCGTGGGCGCTGTTCCAGAGCGGGGCGTGCCGTGGGGGCACCGGATGAACCCGCTGGTGTCCGGGGCCACGGCGGTCTGATCTGCCGCTGCCTGAGGAGAGGCGGGTCAGTGTCAGGCGGGAATGTCGGTGATCAGCTGGCTGAGGGACTGGCTGGCCTTGAGGCCAGAGCCAGTCAGGACGAGGACGACGGTGTCGTCACGGCTGATGTGGCCGTCGGAGTGGAACTGGCGCAGCGCGGGCAGGACCTGAGCGCTGGTCGGCTCGACGAATACGCCGGTGCGTGCGAGTTCGCCGACTGCGGGCAGGAGTTCTTCTTCGGCCACGGCCGTGGCGACGCCGCCGCTGTCTTGGATGGCCTGGAGGACTTCCCGGTCGCGCACGGGCCGTGCGATGGCGGTTCCTTCGGCGAGTGTCCGGGGCCAGGTGCGGGCGTCGACGGTGGAGGCGCCACTGTCGAGGGCCTGGACGAGGGGGCAGCACTGTTCGGGCTGGCTGACCAGGACGCGGGGCACCTGGTCGATCTCGCCCGCGCGCTGGAGTTCGGCGAAGCCCATGGCGCAGCCCAGGACGAGACTGCCGGCGCCGGCCGGGACGAGGACGGCCGACGGGGCGCTGAAGCCCAGGTCCTCCCAGATCTCGTAGGCGATCAGCTTGATGCCCTGGAGGAACTGGGGGTGCCAGTTGTGGCTGGCGTAGAAGCGGGTGTCGGCGCGGCGGACGGCTTCGTCGGCGACGTCCTGGCGGCTGCCGGGGACGAGGTCCACGCTTGCTCCGTGCAGACGGCTCTGCACGATCTTGGAGGGAGAGGTGGATGCGGGGGCGATGATCTGCGCGTCGATGCCTGCTGCGGCGCTGTAGGCGGCGATGGATGCACCTCCGTTGCCGCTGGAGTCCTCCAGGAGGCGACCGACGCCTTGGTGGCGCAGCGCGGTGAGCATCACGGAGCTGCCGCGGTCCTTGAAGCTGCCGGTGGGGTTCATGGATTCGACCTTGACAGCGACGTCGAGTCCGGCCAGGGTCCGCGGCAGCAGGGGGGTGCGTCCTTCGCCCAGGGTGACGGGTTCGCCTTGGGCCAGTGGGAGCGCGGCACGGTAGCGCCACTGGGTGTTGACGCTGGTGTCTATCTGCCTACGGGTGATACCGGGCAGCGGTTCCATCATGAGCGGGGAGCCGTCGTCGCCGCGCCAGCGCGGCTGGTCCGCTGAGTACCGGTGTCCGCTGCGGTCGGTGAGCTGCGGGAAGTGCTTGGACATCTGTCGTGCCGTTCCTTCAGTAGGTGTTGGGGGGGCTGGCGTCAGCGCCGCGCGGGCGCGGCGGTTCACGAGACCGGTTCGGAGATGCTGCCGTGGAGATCGGCGGCAAGTTCGCCGGCGATGTTGGTGCGTACCCAGGTGCTGAGCCGGCCGGGAGGTATCTCCTGGCTGAGAAGGAACTGCAGCTTCGCGTACAGGGCTTCCAGGGACATGTCGTCCGCGCCGATTGCCCCGGCTCGGGTGAAGAACTGGGCGGCTGCGTACTTGTTCAGGTTGATGCGGGTGTGCAGGCACTGGCTCATGACGACGACAGGGGTACCGCCCGTGACCAGGTTGCGGATGGCCTGCTCCAGGCCCGGCTCGTCGCAGGGGCCTTCCCCGGCGCCGTATGCGCGCAGGATGACGGCGGACGGGGCGGGGGTCGTCATCGCCCGGAAGCGGGCGGCTGTCATGCCGGGGGCCATGGTGATGACTGCTACGTCGTGGCGCCGGTAGGGGGCGGGATGGGCCCATCCGTGGCGTGGCGCGTCGGGCGTGCCGTCGTACGGGTTGACGAAGCCGTGCAGGTCCAGCGCCGAGACCTTGGTGGCACGCATGGCGGGCAGCAGGGTGCCGTCGAAGTACAGGCTGACGCCGCTGCCGCCCGAGGCAGCGGCCAGGAGGGCGCCGATCACGTTGCCGGGGGCATCGCTGCCGGGCATGCCGAAGGGGACCTGAGAACCGGTGAACACCACGGGCTTGCCGAAGTCCGACAGCGCGAGAGCGACCGCAGCCGCCGAGTGGGCCAAAGTGTTGGTGCCGTGCAGAACCACGAAGCCGTCATGGGCGTCGTAGTGCGCGTGGAGGTGGTCGATGATCTCCTGCCAGTGCTCGGGGGTGATGTTGGAGGAGTCGATGACCTCTTTGAGCTGGGCGAAGCCGAGATCGAGGTCGGCGAGGGAGGCGTCAGTGCCCTGGGCGTGGACAGCCCCCTGGACCTGTGCGTGGATGTCGCCGCCGGGTTCGAATCCGCGGGGTGAGGGGACCATGCCAATGGTGCCTCCGGTGTAGAGGAACTGGACGCGGCGTGTGGTGCGCATGCGGAGTTTTCCTTAGTGTGGTGGGCCGGCCGGGGGCTCGTGGCCGGTGATCAGGCGGGCTCGGTCCCGTCGGGGGCGGCGTCCGTGCCGAGCGCGGAATGCGGTCCGTGTGCAGGGGGCAGAGTGGTGGTGGCGATGCGGTTCCTGATGCGGTACCAGCCGATGACCATGAGCACGCAGATGCCGAGGAACAGCAGGATGGTGGGCTTGCCGATGTCGTCGGCGAACCACATGCCGACGATGACCATGGTCAGGAACAGCACGGTGAGCAGGTTCACCCAGGGCGCGCCGGGCAACCGGAACGCAGGCCGGACCAGCAGTCCCTGCCGGGCGCGCCGGACGAACAACCAGTGGCTGACCATGATGGAGATCCAGGTGCCGGCGATCCCGATGCCCGCGAGGTTCATGACGATGTCGAACGCCTGTGAGGGACGGACATAGTTGATGACGACGCCGAGCACGCCGAGTCCGGCGGTGATCAGCACACCGGCGAAGGGCACCTGGTTGCGGTTGAGGCGGCCGGCGATCCTGGGGCCGCTGCCCGCGATGGCCATGGAACGCAGGGTGCGGCCGGTGGCGTAGAGGCCGGAGTTCATCGAGGACATCGCCGCGGTGATGACGACGAGGTTCATGGCACTGCCGATGCCCGGCAACCCGAGCGCGGAGAAGAACGTGACGAAGGGTGACTCGGACTTGCCGTATGCGGTCCAGGGCAGCACCAGGGTGAACAGGAGCACGGCGCCGACGTAGAAGATCGCGATACGCCAGAACGTGGAGTTGACGGCCTTGGGGATGACTTCCTCGGCCTTGTCGCTCTCACCGGCGGCCACGCCGACCATCTCGGTGCCGCCGAAAGCGAAGACCACGCCCAGGGCGAGGGTGATGGCGGGCAACCAACCTCGGGGGAACAAACCGCCGTTGTCGGTGATCAGGGCCGGCCCGGGACTGTGTCCGTCGACCTGGAACTGCAGGAGCACGACGGTGGACGCCACGACCATGAAGCCGACGATCGCGACGATCTTGATCATGGCGAACCAGAACTCGGTCTCGCCGAAGATCTTGACGCTGAGCATGTTCACCGCCACGACCAGCGCCAGGGAGATCAGGGCGAGGAGCCACTGGGGTACCGGCTTGAAGGCGTCCCAGTAGTGCAGGTACAGGGCGATGGCCGTGGTCTCGGCCATGACGCTGGCGCACCAGTCGATGAAGAACAGCCAGCCGGTGACGTAGGCGCCCTTCTCGCCCATGAACTCCCGTGCGTAGGAGACGAATGCGCCCGAGGACGGCCGGTAGACGGCCATCTCGCCCAGGGCTCGCATCATGAACCACGTGAACACGCCGCACACGGCGTAGACGAGGGCCAGGGCCGGCCCGCCCTGCGCGAGGCGCCCGCCGGCCCCGAGGAACAGACCCGTGCCGATGGAGCCGCCGATGGCGATCATCCGGATGTGCCGGGGGCGCAGCGCCTTGGCGTACCCGGCGTCGGCCTGGTCGAGGCTGCGAGGGCGGGGAGCCCGCTGGCCCTTGGATGGCTGTGGTGGCGTCGACACGGTCGACGCGGGCTCGTCAGCTGGCTGTTTCGGTGACCGGCCTGCCATCGCGCTGCCTCCATCGTGGTTGAACGGTGTCGATCGACAACCTGGAACTGGACGGGAACTCTAGAACTGGATAGAATGTCTGTCCATAGCTGGATGAAAGATCTAGATTGATTTCGATGGCCCGTGGCCCGTGGCCCGTGGCATGTGCATCGCATGCCTTCAGGGCGGACTGCCCGCAGAACACAAGGCGGGTAGTGGTGGGGAGCAAGATGAGCGGCAGCAACGACAGCGAGGGAAGGGATCGACCGATGTCCGTGAAGGGCGAAAACCGCGGCGGCCAGGACGATGCGCAGCTGCAGGGCGGGCCGGCGGCGGTGGCGGCAGAGGACGAGCATCTCCTCGCGGAGACCGAGAAGATCGCCGTCGCGCTGGGGCGCATGTTCCCCGGCCTGTGCGAGGTGGTCCTGCATGACCTGCGCGACCCGGCCCACGCCATCCGCGTCATCGAGAACAACCTGTCCGGTAGGCAGGTCGGCGACTCGGCCACCGAGCTGGGCCTAGCCCGCATCAAGGACCCCGACTACCCCAGCGTCATCCAGAACTACGCCAACCAGTTCCCCGACGGACGGCCCGCCAAGAGCACGTCGATCGGGATCAAGAACACGGCCGGGGAGTACATCGCCGCCCTGTGCCTGAACCTGGACGTATCGACGCTGTCGCCGGTCACCCTGTCCTTGTCCAACCTGGTGGCGACCGACCCCGAGAACCGCGACATCGAGCTGGAGACCCTGCGCGACCGCTCCCGCCGGGAACTGCGTGAGGTCATCGAGACGGCCGCCGCCGAACGCTCCACCACCCCCCGGGCCCTTCACAAGGACGTCAAGAAGGAGCTCGTACGCCGCCTGCACCAGGACGGCTACTTCGACACCCGCAACGGGGCCCAGACCATCGCCGACCTCCTCGGTATCTCCCGGGCCAGCGTCTACGCGTACACGAAAAGAGGACGATGACCACCCGTGAGAACACCATCCACAACTCCACATCAGGTATGGGCGGGGATACCTCGATAGCGACGTTCGACAGCGCGCAGCTGGTGCCGCCGGCGGGCCATTACTCGCACATCGCCACCCACCGTGGCGTGGCCTATATCTCCGGCCAGCTTCCCCTGGCGCCCGACGGAACCCGACTGGCCGGCGAGCCGTTCGAGGTCCAGGCCCGGCAGGTGCTGGACAACCTCGACGCCTGTCTGGTCACCGCCGGCTCCAGCCGGGAACGGCTGATCTCGGTCACCGTCCACGTGACCGACATCGCCAACTGGCCTCTCTTCGACCAGCTGTACCGTGCCTGGCTCGGCCCGGTCCGGCCCGCGCGGGCCGTCGCCGGTGCCAAGGAACTGCACTACGGCTCCGCAGTGGAGGTGCACGCAATTGCCGCCCTCGACTGAGCCCCAGGCCGCCCCGGGCGAGCTGAGAAGCGGACTGCGCTACGTTCCCGAGGAGCAGACCGCAGCCGTGATCAGCCACGAACTGGCACTCCAGGCCGCCAAAGAAGCCTTCGAGGCCACCGTCGGCTGCGCGGTGCTGGACACGCTGAACGTACACGGATCGGACCCGACGAACCGATACACCGTCAAACCGGCCGCCTCCTCCGCCCACGCAGGGCTGAAGATCGGCACCTACTGGCCCGCAAACGACCGCCACGGACTGCCCAGGCACCACTCCACGTTGCTGATCCTCGACCAGAGCATCGGCCGCATTGCCGCCGTGCTCGAGGCCGGCACCGCCAACGCCTACCGCACCGCTGCCGCCGACGCCCTGGCCGTCGACCTGCTCGCCCGCCCGGACGCACGAACACTCGCCGTCCTCGGCACCGGCCACCAGGCCGGCTACGACGTACGCGCCGTCGCCCGGGTCCGCCCCGTCGACGTGGTTCTGGCAGTCGGACGCGACCCGGACCGAACCCGGGCGTTCACGGACGCGCTCGCCAGTGACGGGATCCCCGCACGGCCCACAGCGGCCGAGGAAGCCGTCAGCAGCGCCGACATCATCATCACCGCGACCACCTCCACCACCGCCGACCCGGCCCTGTTCCAAGCAGATTGGGTCCGGCCCGGCACTCATGTGTCAGCCATGGGCGCTGACGCCCCCGGCAAACGCGAGCTGCCCGGCGAACTGCTGTCCCGCGCACAGCTTTTCTGCGACATAACCAGCCAGTCCCGCAGGATCGGTGAGTTGCAGCACGCCCCGGCTGACGCGCCCCTCACCCAACTCGGAGACGTGCTCACCGGGCGAGCGCCGGGCCGACGCACACCCCAGGACATCACCCTTTTCGACAGCTCGGGCATCGGCCTTCAGGACCTCTACCTGGGCCTGGCCCTCCTCGACCGACTGGACACCGCACCATGACCACGCCGCCCCCGCACCCCGCCCCGACCACCTCCGACACCGTGGGCGCACTCAGCCTGGTCGACCCGGACACCCCGTTCGCGGTGCTGGACACGGCCAAGGCCACGCACAACATCGCCAGGCTGGCCGACCACGTCAGGACACTGGGCGTCAGCCTGCGACCGCACCTCAAGACCGCCAAGTCCCTCGCCGTCGCCGCCCTGATCCACGGCGACACCCCCGGACCGATCACCGTCTCCACCCTGGCCGAGGCGGAAGCCTTCGCCGACGGCGGGTATACCGACATTCTCTATGCCGTCGGCATCGATCCGCACAAACTTCCGCGCGTCATCGCCCTGCTGCAACGCGGGATCACCCTCAGCGTTCTGCTGGACAGCACCGAACAGGCCCGCGCCGTGCGGGACGCCTCCGCCGCCGCCCGCACGCCCATCCCGGCCCTGATCGAGGTCGACTGCGACGGCCACCGCGGCGGCGTGACCCTCGAGGACCCCACGCTCCTCGAGATCGGCCGCATCCTCGCCGAGTCCGACAGCCTCGCAGGCGTCCTCGTCCACGCGGGCGAGTCCTACTTCGCCACCAGCCGCGCCGAACAGCGCAAGGCCGCCGACCACGAACGCGACGTCGCCGTCGCCGCCGCACAGCAGCTGCGCGAGGCCGGCCTACGCGTGGACACGGTCAGCGTCGGATCAACCCCGACCGCCCACGCCGCAACCGACCTCACCGGCGTCACCGAAGTCCGCGCCGGCAACTACGTCTTCTTCGACCTCGTCATGGCCGGCCTCGGCGTGTGCGACGTGGACGACCTCGCGCTGTCCGTCGTGGTCACCGTCATCGGTCACCGCCCCGAACACGGCTGGATCCTCACCGACGGCGGCTGGATGGCCATGTCCCGCGACCGAGGCACCGCCAACCAGCGTGTCGACCAGGGCTACGGGCTTGTAACCGACCTGAACGGAAACCCCGTCCCGCAGTTGCTCATGAGCGGTGCCAGCCAGGAACACGGCATCCTCTCCACCCGAGACGGATCCCCCCTTCCGGAGCTGCCCGTCGGCACCCGGCTGCGCGTCCTGCCGAACCACGCCTGCGCCACCGCCGCCCAGCATCACGGCTACCACGTCATCGACAGCAGCCGGGATACCACCAGCACGCCGGTGATCCAGGCCTACTGGGGGCGTGTCACGGGCTGGTGAGAACACCGGCGGCCAGCGCCGATGCTCTCACCACGAACTCGGTGCCGTACGCATCCGGCGTGCTCGGGCTCGGGCTCGGCGCGACCTGGATGCCCGGGACATGGGGTCTGTCAAATGAACGATTTACAGTCCCCCAGCGCGTCCCATGTCAATTGGCCTGTGGGAGTAGGAATGGTGCAGTGGTGGGCAAGGGCGGCCGAACAGGCAGCGAGGTCGCCGCGGCCTGAGCCCATTTCTACCAGTGGCGATGTCCAGTATGTGCGTGGCTCGTGCCGGAAGGGCCCGCAGCTTAAGAACGGCTGCGCTGAGCGCTCACTGCCTCTGGTCTCCTGCGGATGAGTCTCATGCTGCGAGGTTCGTGTTGAGGGTTTTGGCTGCTTTGCTGATGGAGCCGGGCATGAGGTGGCGGTAGATCTTGAAGGTGATCTCGATGGTTTTGTGGCCCATCCACTCGGCGACGTCGGTGATGGGGATGCCGTGGGTGAGGCAGTTGGAGGCGAAGAAGTGCCGCATGCCGTAGACGACCATCCCGTCGGGGATGTCGACCTGGCCGGCCTTCTTGATCCGCTGCCACTGGTTGGCGATGTGGTAGTGCGGGAATGTGCGGGCTGGGTCACCGGGGTGGCGCAGTAGGTAGCCGTCGACAGTGCCGTGTTTGGCAGCGTGCCATTCGATGGTCTGCCTCACCCGCGCCGGCAGGGGCACGTCCCGGTACTCGCCTGCCTTGCGGTGCTTGAGCCGCTCGTACTGGCAGGTGGTCCGGTTGACCTGTTCGGTGATGCGGTAGACGTCGTCGGCGACGATGTTGTTGAGGTTGACCGCGAACGCCTCACCGTTACGCATACCGCACCCGCTCATCAGATCGGCGACCAACAGGAAGCTGTCATCTCCGGCGGTGCGTATCTGACGCAGCTGCTCGGGCGATGGGATCACCACCCGCTTGGGGTCGTACTGCGGCGGCTTCACCCCGGCCACCGGGTTGTCGTCGAACAGCCCCAGCCGGTTCGCGTCCAGCAGGATCGCCTTCAGCTTGTCGAACGCGTTCGCCTGAGCGGCCAGGCCAACACCGTTGCGTTCCAGGGTCCGGATGAAGTCCTCGACGACCTTGTGGTCGAAGGTGTCCATCCGCCGGCTGCCCAGCAGCGGCAGCAGGTGAATGTTCAGCAGCGACTCCAGGTGCACCACCGACGCCGGCCCCAAATCCCGCTGCCCTGCCTTCCACTCGCCGGCGTACTCCCCGAACCGCATCGCCCCGTACTTTGCGACCCGCTCCGTCTTCGCTTGACCCCGCGGCGCAGCCTTCTTCTCGTTGTAGATGTCCGTCAAACGCGCGATGGCCTTGTCCTGGTTCGAAAACCCGGACTCCTTCACCTGCTTCCCCGCCGCCGACCGATACCGGATCTTGTACGGGTGAGAACACCTCGACCACCGCGACCGCGGATGCTCACACTCCTTGAAAAACGAACCCATCCCGCGAACCAGGGCAGTGGAACTCACGGTTGCAGACTCCTCCAGGACCGATGCTGACAGTTTGCTCACCGTCAGAGGTCCGGAACGCCGCTGACCTGCGCTAATACGCACAGGGTTCGCTATGTTCTGGAACTGGATCGGACGGACCCAGGAGGAGATCGAGCAGGCACGGCGGGACTGGATGGAAGGGGCGCGGTTCGGTGAGGTGAAGGGCTACGACGGTGATCCCCTGCCTGCCCCCGAGCTGCCGCCAGTGCCACTGAAGCCGCGCGGAAGGGTCCGTTGACCTGCGTAAATGGTCATCGCTCACCCGCTCCACCCGCACCTCGATCGCGGGAACCGTTCGGCAGGGCTGTGAACCCGGTCGGCTCAGTCCTCGGTGACGCGGATGATCGTCTTGCCGTGAGTCCGCTTGGCCGGTGTGAACGCGGCGACCGCTTCGGTGAGGGGTCGCACGTCACCGATGATCGGCTTGAGGCGTCCGTCGCGGACCCGTTGGGCGAGGTCGCTCAGGCGGACGCGGTCGGGTTCGACGACGAAGAAGACGGCGCGTCCGTCGCGGGGGTGGACGGTGACGGGCTCGGCGATGGTGACCAGAGTGCCCCCGGGGCGGACCAGAGCGGTGGAACGTTCCAGGATCTCGCCGCCGATCACGTCGAGCACCACGTCGACGTCGCCGATGTCCTCCAACTTCTCGGCCTGGAGGTCGACGAAGGCGTGGGCGCCCAGACCCAGTGCGGTGTCGCGGTCGGCGGCGCGTCCTGTGCTGATCACCTGGGCGCCAGCCGCGCGGGCCAGTTGCACGGCGATCGAGCCGACGCCGCCCGCGGCGCCGTGGACGAGGACGCTCTGCCCGGTCCGGAGGTGGGCGTGGTCGAACAGGGCCTGCCAGGCGGTGAGTCCGGAGATGGGCAGCGCGGCGGCCGTGACGTGGTCGACGTCGGCGGGGAGCGGGGCGAGGTTGCGGGCCTCGACCGCGGTGTACTGCGCCAGGGTGCCGTTACGGGCCCAGTCGGTGAGGCCGTACACGCGCTGCCCGATGGTCAGACCGGTGGTGCCGTAGCCGAGTTCGGTGACGACGCCGGACAGTTCGTGGCCAGGCACGCTCGGGGTCCGGTCGCGTCCGGCCCGGTCGGTCCAGGTGCCGGGCCAGTCCAGCTCGCCGGGCGTGAAGCCGGCGGCGTGGACATTCACGATCACGTCGTTCTCCGCGGCGTGCGGGTGCGGCAGCTCGGCGAGGGCCAGGCCGCTGGCACCGGCCTCGCGGTCCCGGACGGTGATGGCTTGCATGAGAGGTTCCTTCGAGGTGGGGGAGGTGGACGCCGGCTTGCGCCGCGGTGGTCACTTTCGACCTTAGGGTCCAGGCAGCCCAAGCGTGTGGGCTATTCCTTCCCGCTTCGATTGGGCCATTTGGGCATGTCTGGTTGGCCGAGGCCGGCTCCGGTGTCATGGGGGGCGGCGGGCGCGGCAGGGTGGCGCGTGGTTAGGGGCGGCTGCCAAACCGAGTCCGGCCGGGGCCAGCCCGCCAGCCCGCGCCGGTGTCCTCCCGCAGGTCTCAGCTGGCCTGCTCGACTCCGTACTGAACTGGGCCCGCATTGTCGGGCGGCGGGGCGACCTCGGCGCTGTCTCGCGGGGAGTCCACGGACGTGACCATGCGGTGGTCGACCCGGGGCGAGCCGTCGAGGCCGGTGAGCCGCAGCCGGGGCCCGTGCCGGATGAGCGGTCAGTGGTTGCTGGGTGCCCATTCGCTCACGTGGGTGTGGTCCTGTCCCGTGCGCAGGACGCCGCTGGCGACTGCTGTGGTCACGCACAGCAGGGTCAGCAGGACGAAGGCGTGGTTGAGGGGGACGAGGTGGGTCGACCAGCCGATGACGGCGGGGCCGGCGAGCATGCCGACGTAGCCGAGTCCGGCGACGCGGGAGACGTTGGCGCCGGCGGCCGCGGGGTCGGCGTGCCCGGCGGCGCTGAACAACTGCGGGACACAGCCGGACAGGCCCAGGCCGAACAGGGCCCAGCCTGTGAACGCGGCCCACATCCACGGGCCGACGGCCACGAGCGTGATGCCGACAGCCGCCGTGGCCGCGCCGTGGCGCAGGACCGCCATGGATCCGAACCGGGCGGCGAGGCGGTCGGCGAGCAGTCGGCCGGCGGTCATGGCCGCGGCGAAGGTGCCGTAGGCGAAAGCGGCCGTGCCGGCGGACGCTCCGAGGACGTCCTTGAGGTGCAGGGCGCTCCAGTCGTTGGCGGCGCCCTCGCACAACATGACCATCAGGGCGAGGACGGCGAGGAGCCAGACACGCCCGGTGGCGCCGCGACGCTTGGCGGCCGGTGACGCCTCGGTTCGCGCCCGCTCCCGCCCCCGCCCCTGTTCCCGTTCCTGTTCCGCGGGGTTGGTTTCGGCTGCTGCGGGGGCGGCCCTCAGCAGGGCACCTGCTGAGGCCAGGGCGATCACCATGCCCACGGCTCCCATGGCGGCCATGCCGGCGGCCGCACTCAGTCCGGCGCTCGCTGCGCCCGCTCCGGCGAGCGAGGCGAGGACGCCGCCGACGGAGAACGTCGCGTGGAAGCCCGACATGACGGGGCGGCCGTACGCCTTCTCCACGTGCACGGCGTGGACGTTCATGCTCACGTCCAGGCAGCCGTTGAAGAAGCCGAAGACGAGCAGCGCGCCCGCCAGCGTCCACGGGTCCCGGGCAAGGCCGGGCAGTACCAGTGCCGCGCCGCACAGCACCCCGCTGGCGGATACCACGACGCGCACCCCGAGGCCGTCGGTCAACCGCCCGGCCACCTGCATGCCGGTGAAGGCCCCGACACCCAGGAGTACCAGCAGGCCGCCCAGCGTCGCGTGGCTGATGTCCACGCGGTCCTCGATGGCGGGGATGTGCACCACCCAGGCGCCCATCAGGGTGCCGCACAGGACGAAGTAGACATAGGTCGCCACACGGGCGGCTCGAAGTGAACGTTCCATGCGGCTCACCGTAACGAACATGCAGCGTGTTCGAAAGTCGCTATAACGAACAGATGGCATGTTCGTTTCCTCGTGGTGTTCAATCGCGCTATGAGCAACACAGACCGGCACGGGCTGATCACGAAGACCGTCAGGGACTCCGGCGGCGCCACGGTCCAGGAGCTCGCTGAGCTCACGGGGGCCTCGGAGATGACGATCCGACGCGATCTCGACATCCTGGCCGCGCAGGGCGTACTCGAACGCGTCCGCGGCGGGGCGCGCACGTTGCTCCTCAGAGGCGAGGAGCCTCCTTTCGCGCTGCGCGCCCATGAATCCGTCGACGCCAAGCTCCGGATCGCGGCTGGGGTCTCCGCGCTCATCGCCGACGGCGAAAGCGTCCTGCTGGACAGCGGCACCACCTGCCTGGAGGTTGCCCGGCTGCTGCGCGAGCGGCCCGTCACCGTGATGCCCCTGTCCCTGCAAGCCATCCACCTGCTGGGCGAGACACCGGGCCCGGCTACGCTGATGGTGCCCGGTGGACAGCCTCGCGCGGCCGAGGGAGCCCTCACCGGTCCCCTCACCTTGGCGTCCCTGGCGGCTCTACGCTTCGACACCGCCGTAATCGGCTGCTGCGGGCTGAACGCGGCCGACGGCCTGACCGCCTACGACCTCGACGACGCCGCGGTGAAAAAGGCGGGGATCGCCTCCGCCCGCCGCGTGATCGTCGCCGCCGACGCCAGCAAGTTCGGCCACACCGCCTACGCCTACGTCGGCCCCTGCACCCTTGCGCACACCCTCGTCACGGACACCGCCGCACCCGCCGCCGAGACCACCGCACTCGAAGCTCTCGGCACCGTCGTGCGAAGCGTCTGAAGCGGGAGGCCTTCTTCTCGGCCCTCCTGCCATCGGACGGTTCTTCCGAGGGCTGTCTCGTGCACGGCCGACAGCTGGTCCCGCTGATGAAACCGTACTTCCGGCGACGTAGGCGCCGGTCCGGCACCTGCGTCACCGGTCCCCATGCGGTACGACGGATGACGTACAGGCAGCCGGCATCCGGCAATCGGAAGGAGACGCTTCCATGGGAGGAGCAGTCATGGCGGTGCGCTCGTGAGCCGCGTTCTGGTGACCGGCTCCGTGGACGGTCTGGGGCGGTTCGCGGCGGAGGCGCTGCTGTCCGCGGGCCATGGTGTGGTGGTGCATGCCCGGGACCAGGAGCGGGCGGCGGTGCTGCGTCCGCTGCTCGAACGGGGCGCGGACCTCGTCGTGGGCGACTTCGGCGAACGTGCCGCCGTACGGCGTGTCGCCGCCGAGCTGAACGACGCGGAGCCGCTCGACGCGGTCATCCACAACGCCGGAGTGTGGAGCGGGCCCGCGGTGATGCCGGTCAACGTCATCGCGCCGTACCTGCTCACGGCCCTGCTGAGCGGGCCGCGCCGACTGGTGTACCTGAGCAGCGGCTCGCACTTCGACGGACGGCCCTCGCTGGACCGGGTCGACTGGCGGGGTGAGCGCGCGGGCTCGTACGCCGACAGCAAGCTGTACGTCACGGCCCTCGCGGCCGCCGTCGCCCGGCTGCGGCCGGGGGTGCTCAGCAATGCCGTGGATCCGGGCTGGGTGCCCACCAGGATGGGCGGACCCCATGCGCCGGACGACCTCGAACTCGGCCATCGCACCCAGGAGTGGCTCGCCGTCGGCGACGAGCCCGAGGCCCTGACCACCGGCGGGTACTGGTACCACCGGCAGCGGACGCGGCCGCACCGGGCGGTCCACGACGAGGCGTTCCAGGACCGGCTGCTGCGGACGTTGGCCGCGGAGACGGGCACCGATCTCTGATGCGAGGAGGACGCGGCCGGGGCGGACCCTTCTGAGACCACGCTGAGCGGGTACCCGTGGCGTGCTGAGGAGCGGCCTGCGGAGGAGCGTCCTGCGCCGGTCCCGGCGGCGGACGGAGGTGGGCGGCGATGGAGCGGAGCGGCGAGGGCGGGCGACGGATGCTCGCCGATCTGCTGTACGCCAGCCACCTCATGCCGATCGAGTTGCTTCCGTCCAAGGCGGCCGAGTACGCGCGCGCCGCCGCCTTCGACGAGCTGCGGATCTACGTGGCCGACCTCCAGCGCACTTCGTTGCGTCTCCTTCCCGGGGCCGAGGCGGCGGACCAGGGGCACGAGCGGGAGCTGCACATCGAGGGGACGGTCGCGGGGCGGGCGTACCAGTACGGCCATGTCCTGGCCGCCGCGCCCTCGGGTGCCGCCGGGTCCGCTTGGTGGGTGCCGCTGCTGGACGGCACCGAGCGCATCGGGGTGCTGCGGGTGAGTGCCGCACATGACGACGCCGACACCCGCACGGACATGGAGGCGCTGGCGGCGCTGATCTCGCTGATCATCGTGAGTAAACGGGGCACCAGCGACACGCTGGCCAAGCTGGTGCGGGCGCAGCCCATGAGCGTGGCCGCGGAGATGCAGTGGAACCTCCTGCCGCCGCGCACCTACGCCGACGGGAGAGTGGCGATCTCCGCCTCCCTGGAACCCGCCTACGAGATCAGCGGCGACGTCTTCGAGTACGCCGTCGACGGCCCCCTGGTCCATCTGACGATCTTCGACGCGATGGGCCACGACACGGCCGCCGGACTGTCCGGCGCCCTCGCGCTGGGAGCCTGCCGCAACGCCCGCCGCCAGGGCGCCGACCTCCTGGGCAAGGCCGAGGCGGTGGAGGCCGCCCTGGTCGAGCAGTACGCCGGCGGACGCTATGTCACCGGTGTCCTCGCCACACTCGACACGCGCACCGGCGTCCTGGAATGGGTCAACCGCGGTCACCATCCGCCGATCGTCCTGCGCGACAACCGCTGGACCACGCACCTCGCCTGCCCGCCTGCCCATCCGATGGGCCTCGACCTCGGCGTGCCCGGCACGGTGTGCCAGGAGCACCTCCAGCCCGGCGACCGGATCGTCCTGTACACCGACGGCATCACCGAGGCACGCCGGCCCGGAGACCGGGAGTTCGGCCTGGAACGCTTCTGCGACTTCCTCATCCGGCACCACGCCGACGGACTGCCCGTCCCCGAGACGCTGCGCCGGCTCATCCACGCCGTTCTCGACTACCACGACGGCCGGCTCCAGGACGATGCCACCGTCCTGCTCTGTGAATGGATCGGCCCGCGGATGGAACCCGTCCGGACGGCGGCCGACCTGACCGGGCTGCCGCCGCGTCAGGGCTGATCCGGAGCGCGTCGACTGGCTGCTGCGCGGTCTCTCCTTCATCCTGGAGGCGACGATCGTCCACGAGCAGGGCCGTGGCCCCGAGGTCACGGCGGTCGGCCGACCCGTCCTGCTCATCTGTGAGGCAAGCGGCTCAAATGCGCAAATGGAGCTTACCTGTCCGAAAGGTGGGAACTCAGAAAGCACCACAAGCCGCCGCATCTCCCCCGGGGCCGGGCGATCCCCACCCCGCGGGCAGGCTCTCGGATCCCTAGGAGCGATCGTGACCGTGTGCATCGGAGTGGAGGAGGAGTTCCACGTCCTGGAGGTGGAGAGCGGCAGGCTCGTCCCGCGTGCCGACACGGTGCTGAGGCGGCTTCCCAGACGCACCTTCACGACCGAACTGCATCAGTGCACGGTGGAGTCCAACAGCGCGGTGCACGCATCCCTGCACGACCTGTACGCCGACCTCACCAGCACCCGAAGGCAACTCGACGCGGCCGCCTCCTCGCTGGGCCTCGCCGTGGTGGCCGCCGGTACGGCCCCCTTGGCGCCCGCCGCCCTGGCACACCTGACCGCCGGGGCCCGCTACCGGCACATGGCCGACGAGTACCGCAAGGTCGCCGACGAACAGCTCATCTGCGGCGCCCAGGTCCATGTGGACGTACCCGACCGCGACACCGCCGTCCGCGTCATGTGCGAGGTCTCGCCCTGGCTGCCCGTGCTGCTCGCCATATCCGCCAGCTCCCCCTTCTGGCAGGGCGCCGACACGGGATACGCGAGCTGGCGCACCCTGCTGTGGCAGCGCTGGCCCACCGCCGGGCCGGTCGGCTGCTACCCGAACGCGGCCGAGTACGACGCGGCCGTGGACGACCTCGTACGGGCCGGGGTCATCAGCGACGCCGGGATGATCTACTACGACGTCCGCCCCTCCGCCCATCTGCCGACGCTGGAACTGCGCACCTGCGACGCCTGCCCCCGGCCGGAGACCGTCGTCCTGATCGCCGGACTCTTCCGCGCCCTGGTCACCGAGGCCCGCGAGCGGCTGGGCGAGACCGGTTACCCCGGCTGCGCGGGCCGGCACGACTGGCTGCGCGGCGCGTCATGGCGAGCCGCCCGCTCCGGGCTCGAAGGCACCCTGGTGGACCCCGAGACCCACCAGGAGACGCCCGCCCACCAGGTCGTGCGCGAGCTGCTCCGCCGGCTGCGGCCCGCGCTGGAGACCCACGGGGACTGGGACGCCGTACGGGAGCTGACCGAGGCGGCCCTGGCGGACGGCAGCGCCGCCCAGCGCATCCGCCGGGCCGCGCAGAAAGAGGACCTGCTGGGCTGTGTCGACATGCTGATCGCCGAGACCCGCGGCGAACGCGGACACCGCAGGCCGGTACGGCGCCGCAACCACGACCGCGTGCTCGCACCGGTCGTCGTCACGCGCCGTTCGCGTGCCTCCGCCGACCCGGCCTCGCCGGACGGCATCGGAGGCTGAAGTGCCGGTGGACATCACCGGGGCACCCGGAAGGGGCTTCGTGCTGTCCCGCACCACCGCCCGGATCCGCGCGATCCCGGCAGGCGGACGCGGGCCGGCACTCCCGTGGCAATGCGTCGACGCAGAGGCGTGGAAGGGAGGCGGGCCGTCATGTGCGGTCTGACTGGGGAGATCCGATTCGACGGTCGGCGAGCCGACCGGGCGGCGGTCGGCCGGATGACCGACCGGCTCGCCGACCGTGGACCCGACGGCCAGGGCACCTGGGCACAGGGCCCGGTCGCGCTCGGCCACCGGCGACTGAAGATCATCGACCTCTCGGACCGCGGCGCCCAGCCCATGACCGACGCCCGCGCGGAGATCACCGGCGTCTTCAACGGCTGCGTGTACAACCATCCGGAGCTGCGCGAGGAACTGCGCGCCCTCGGGTACCGGTTCGAGTCGACCTCCGACACCGAAGTGGTGCTCAAGGCCTACCAGCAGTGGGGCACCGCCTGTGTGGAGCACTTCCTCGGCATGTTCGCCTTCGCGATCGTCGAGCACCGCACCGGCCGCGTCGTCCTCGCCCGGGACCGGCTCGGCATCAAGCCCCTGTACCTGGCGCGGACACCGGGCCGTCTGCGGTTCGCCTCGACACTCCCCGCACTCCTCGCCGCCGGGGACGTCGACACCTCACTCGACCCGGTGGCCCTCCACCAGTACCTGAGCTGGCACGCCACGGTCGCGGCGCCGCACACCGTTCTCAACGGCGTACGCAAGCTGCCGCCCGCCACCGTGCGGGTCGTCGAACCGGACGGCACCCACCGCGACCACTGCTACTGGCAGCCCTCCTACACCCGTCGGCCCGACCGCGCCGACATGGGCGCCGACGAATGGCGGGACGCCGTACTGGACGCCCTGCGCACCGCCGTACGCCGCAGGATGGTCTCCGACGTGGAGGTCGGGGTCCTGCTCTCCGGCGGCCTCGACTCCAGCCTGATCGTCGCGCTGCTGGCCGACGAGGGCCAGCGTGACCTGATGACGTTCAGCGTCGGGTTCGAGACGGAGGGCGGGGAGAAGGGCGACGAGTTCCGGTACTCGGACCTGGTGGCCCGCGAGTTCGGGACCGTCCACCGGCAGCTGATGGTGCCCTCCGACCGGGTGTCGACCGCCGTGGACGGGGCGGTCGCCGCGATGAGCGAACCGATGATCAGCCACGACGTGGTCGCCTTCTACCTGCTGTCCGAGCAGGTGTCCAAGGAGGTGAAGGTGGTCCAGTGCGGCCAGGGCGCCGACGAGGTCTTCGCCGGCTACCACTGGTACCCGCGGCTCGCCGAGGTCTCCCGCGAGGAGGAACCGGAGCGCTACGCCGCGACGTACTTCGACCGCTCGCACGCCGACCTCTCCCGGGTCCTGCGGCCGGACATGATCCCCCGCGAGGACGTCTCGAGCCGCTTCGTCGACCGGCACATGGCCGTACCCGGAGCGCAGAGCGCGCTGGACGCCGCCCTTCGGCTCGACACCCACGTCATGCTCGTCGACGACCCCGTCAAACGGGTCGACAACATGACCATGGCGTGGGGCCTGGAGGCCCGGGTGCCCTTCCTCGACCACGAACTGGTGGAGCTGGCGGCGGCCTGCCCGCCGGAACTGAAGCTGGCCGACGGCGGCAAGGGCGTACTGAAGGAGGCCGGCCGCAAGCTCCTGCCCCGTGAGATCGTCGACCGGCCCAAGGGCTACTTCCCGGTCCCGGCGATCCGCCACATGGCGGGCCCCGTACTGCAACGCGTGCGCACGGCACTCGAGGCACCGGAGGCCAGACGGCGCGGCCTGTTCCAGGAGTCGTACGTCGCCGAACTCCTCGCGGCACCCGACGAGCACCGGACCAGGCGCGGCGCCAACGCCCTGTGGCAGATTGCTTTGCTGGAGATATGGCTGCAGACCCACGGAATCAAGTGACCGAGGACGGGCAGACCTGGGCGGCACCCGCCCCCGCGCACGTGCTCACTCGTCCCGGGGCCCTCGATCCGCACCGCGCGCAGCCCCCGGACAGCCGGCCGGGGGACCTGCACGACACTGCCCGGGCCGCCCCGGAACCGGTGCCGCTGCCCGAGGCGGGCGGCCCGCGCGACGCCGTGACACGGCTGCGCGCCCACGGCTGCTGGTATCCCTCGGCCAACGCCGACGGCACCGAGACGGCCTTCATCTGCGACCGGGGCGGCGTGCCGCAACTGTGGGCCGGCTCCGTCGGCGGTGACGACGTACGGCTCCTCGACTCCTCGCCGGACCCCGTCAAGGAGGTGCTCTGGTCACCGGACGGCCGCTGGATCGCGTACACCACCGCGCCGGGCGGCGGCGAGCACACCCGCGTGCTGTGCGTGCGGCCCGACGGCTCCGGCCGGCGCCTCCTGGCCGGCTCCGACCCGGCCAGCTCCGCCTACCTCGGGTGCTGGGCGCACGACAGCTCGGCCGTCGCCGTCACCTTCGCGGCGCCGCCCGCCCCCCGGTTCGAGGTGCTCGCCGGGCACGCCGTGCCGGACACGGACGTCGAACCCGCCGACGGCCACCCCCTCGGCACCCGCTTCGCGGCCGACTGGGCCGACCGGGACGGTCATCCGACGCTCCTCGGCCCGGCCGCCCACGACGCGGCACCGGGCAGGGAGCCCGTCGGCACGGCCATCGACGTCGCGGCTCCCACGGCACCCGCGGTCCGGCCCGACGGAGGACTGTCGGTCTACCTGATCGACCCCGCCGGTCTGGCCTCCCCGGTACTGCTCACCACGGAGACCCACGCCGCCTCCCTGAGGCTGTGCGACCTCAGCCGCGACGGCGGCCTCGCGCTGCTGCGCCGGGGCCCGCGCGGCCGACGCGAGGCGGTCGTCAGGCGCATCGCCGACGCGGAGAACACCTTCACCCTGCCGGTCGCCGACGGCGACCCGTGGATCGGCCGGTTCTCCCCGGACGGGCGGACCCTGTGGCTGCGCAGCAACAACGCCCGGGAGTACGCGGCGCTCTTCGCGGTCGGCCTGGACGGCGACGGCGAGGCACGCGCCGTGTCGGTCGTCGCGGAACGACAGGGCAGCGACCTCGAACTCCTCGCCCTCGCCCACGACGGCCGCACCGCCGCCCTGTCCTGGAACGTCCAGGGAGCGAGCGAGCTGGAACTCCTGGAGACCTTTCCGACCCGGCGAGCCCCCGACCGCACCGGCCCCGCCCGGCCCGTCCCGCTGCCCCACGAGGTCGTCACCCGCATCACCGCCGCCGGCACCGGACGCCTGATGCTCGCCCTGTCCGGATCGCAACGCCGCCCCGGTATCTGGTGGGCCCGCGAAGGCGTGTCCATGCTCCGCACCCCCTGGTCCTCCCGGGACGAGGACGCCGTCCCGCCCGGCCGCCCGCCGGTTCGCCCCGTCCCGCTGCGGCTGACGGCGAGGGACGGGCTGCCCCTGAGCGGCTGGTACTACAGGGCGCCCGGCCGCGGCTACGACGAACCGGCCCCCTGTGTGATCCACCTGCACGGCGGACCCGAGGAACAGGAACGCCCGGTGTTCCACCCGCTCTACCACGAGCTGGTCGGCCGTGGCCTGGACGTCTTCGCCCCCGACGTGCGGGGCTCCCTCGGGCACGGCCGTTCCTTCGTCGACGCCGACCTGGGCTCCGGTCGCTTCGCGGCGTTCGACGACGTCGCCGACTGCGCGGGCCACGCCGTCATGGCGGGCCCGGCCGACCCCACGCGGCTGGCGGTGATGGGCCGTTCCTACGGCGGCTATCTGACGTTCGCCTCGGTCGTGTGGCACCCGGAGCTGTTCCGCACCGCGGTCGCCGTCTGCGGCATGTCGGACTTCCTCACCTTCTTCGCCGGTACGGAGCCCTGGATCGCGGAATCGGCGGCGCACAAGTACGGCCACCCGGAACGCGACCGGGAGCTGCTGAACGCCCTGTCGCCGATGAGCCGCATCGACGCGCTGCGCGTCCCCCTGCTCGCCGTCCACGGCGAACACGACACCAACGTGCCGCCGGGGGAGTCCCAGCAGTTCGTACGCGCCGCCCGGGAGCGGGGCATCGACGCCCAACTGCTCACCCTGCGCGACGAGGGCCACGACTTCCTGCGCGCGGAGAACCGGCGACTGTTCCGCCGGGCCGCCGCGGACTGGCTGGAGCGGCACCTCCACCTGTGAACCCGGACCGGCCGACGGGCCGCGCCGCCGGGATGTGCCAAGCCCTCTGCGGGGGCGTAGCGTCCTGGTATGGGCGGCGTGAGCGGTACGGGCGATCCGCCGACCAGATCATGCCCGCTTTCGGCGCCCAGGGCCTGGTGCTGTCCACGGCCGACGCCGGCCGGCTGCGGATCACCGGCCACCGCGGTTACCCCTCGGACACCATCAGACGCCTCGACGGACTGCCCTTCGACACGACCTTCACCCCGGCCGGTCAGGCCCTCGGCAGCGGCATCCCCGCGTTCTTCGCCGACCCGGAGGAGATGCGGCGCAGCTACCCCGAGGCGCCGGTGATCAGCGGAAAGCAGGCCTGGGCGTTCCTGCCCCTGATCATCTCCGGCCGGCCCGTGGGCGTCTGCATCCTGTCCTACGACAGCCCCCACGCGTTCCCCGCCGAGGAACGCGCCGTCATGACCTCCCTCGCCGGACTCATCGCCCAGGCCTTCGACCGCGCCCGCCTCTACGACACCAAACACGCCCTCGCCCACGGCCTCCAGCAGGCACTCCTGCCCCGCGGTCTGCCCCCGATCGCCGGACTGCGGGTCGCCGCCCGCTATCTGCCCGCCACCCGGGGCATGGAGATCGGCGGCGACTTCTACGACCTGATCCGGCTCGGCGACACCGCCGCCGCGGCCGTCATCGGCGACGTCCAGGGCCACAACGTCGCGGCCGCCGCCCTCATGGGCCAGGTGCGCACCGGGGTCCACGCCCACGCCACCCTGGGCACACCCCCCGACCAGGTCCTGCACCGCACCAACCGGCTCCTCACCGACCTCGGCCCCGACCTGTTCACCAGCTGCCTCTACGCCCACCTCGACTTCGCCCGCGGCCGCGCGACCCTCGCCAGCGCCGGCCACCCGCCCGCCCGTTCTGCGCCTCCCCGACGGGGCCGCCCGGCCCGTCGCCGTCCCGCCCGGCCCGCTGCTGGGCATCGACCCCGACGCCGTGTTCCCCGTGACCGAGATCCCGCTCACCACCGGGACGCTGCTCGTCCTCTACACCGACGGCCTCGTCGAAAGCCCGGGCACCGACCTCGACGACTCCATCGCCCAGATCGCCGACCGCGTCGCCGCCGCCGACGACCGGGACCTGGACCTGTTCATCGACACCCTGCTGGGCAAGGCAGCCACCACCGGGCAGCGCACCGACGACATCGCCCTGCTCGTACTCCAGCACGCATCGCGCCCCTGACGGCCAAGGGCGCGGTGCGTTTCGTCTGCCCGGGTGCCGCTACAGAGCCACCACCATGGCGATCAGCCCGACCGCCACCAGCACCACGACCAGCATGATCAGGGCGAGCGGCGCGGCTGCCCAGCCCCTGCGCAACTCGTTCTGCGGATAGGAGATACCGGCCGTGCTGTCCGACTCGGCGGGCGGGGTCTCACCAGGTGGTACGCCGCCGCCAGGTTCGAGACCCGGGGCTCGGGTCGGCTCGGGATCGGGGTTCGTCATGGCGCACCCTCCTCTCCGGACGGGTTGCCGCGGCTCACCTGTTGGGGCGCGCGGCACTGATGTCGCCGAGCGCGGAGCCGGGGTCGCGTTCGATGGCCAGGTCACCGATGGAGACGATGCCCACCGCGTGGTCTCCCTGGTCGACGACCGGTACCCGGCGAACGGAGTGCTCGCGCATCACCCGCACCGCGAGCCCCAGGTCGTCGTCGGGCTTCACCGTGACCAGGTCCTCGCTGCACGCCTCGGCGACGGTCGTGCGGTCCGGGTCCCCGCCCTCGGCCATGGCACGGACCACCAGGTCACGGTCGCTGACCAGACCGCGCAGATGCTCGCCCTCGGTGACCAGTACGGCACCGATGTCCTCGTCGCGCATCATGCGCGCCACCGTCTGCACCGAGGTCAGCGGTTCGACGGTCATCGGGTCGGTCGTCATGACATCGCGGACATGCTGAGTCATGGGAACGTCCCTCCGTGGAATGGGGCGGTGCCGCTCACCGCCGTGCGGCCACCGAGTACCCGTGGACCGCCTTCTCCCACGTGACCCGAGTGGGTGCCTCCCGCCACGCGCTCCGTCGGCCCGTCGCCTCCACGCCACAGAGACCGGACGTGAGCGGATGCTACGCGCGAGGGCGATCAGGAGAGCGTGCCGCGGCGTTCGCAACAACGCGCTGGTCACCGACGGGATGCAGCCGATCGGCCTGGGCGCCCATCTGACGTCGTCGGACTTCGCCGTCGACGTGACGGAGAACCTGTGAGGACCGGCGGACCCCGCCGTGGCACAGTGGCCCTATGTGCGGCCGCTACGCCTCCACCCGCAGCCCCCAGGACCTCGCCCAGCTGTTCCAGGTTGCCGAGTGGCATCCGGAGGAGACCCTGGCGCCGAGCTGGAACGTGGCGCCGACCGACGAGGTGTGGGCCGTACTGGAGCGCACCCCGCGCGGCGCCGACGAGGACGAACCGGCCAGGCGCCGGTTGCGGCCGCTGCGCTGGGGGCTGGTGCCCTCATGGGCGAAGGACGCCAAGATCGGCGCACGTCTGATCAACGCCCGGGTGGAGACCGTGCACGAGAAGCCCGCCTTCCGCCAGGCCTTCGTCAAACGCCGCTGCCTGCTGCCGGCCGACGGCTTCTACGAGTGGGACGAGGTCAAGGACCGCACGTCGGGCAAGGCCCGCAAGCAGCCGTACTTCATCCACCCGGAGGACGGGCGGGTCCTGGCCCTGGCCGGGCTGTACGAGTTCTGGCGCGATCCGGGGGTCAAGGACGCCGACGACCCCGCCGCCTGGTTGCTGACCTGCACCATCATCACCACCGAGGCCACCGACGCGGCCGGCCGCATCCACCCCCGTATGCCGCTCGCCCTCACCCCCGAGCACTACGACGCCTGGCTCGACCCCGACCACCGCTCCACCGACGACCTGCGCGCCCTGCTCACCCAGCCGGCCGACGGCCACCTGGACGCTCGCCCGGTCTCCCCGGCCGTGAACAGCGTCCGCAACAACGGCCCCCAGCTGCTGGACGAGGTGCCCGCCCCCTGACCTGGCCGAAGGTGAGTTCTCGGTAAGGGTTGCCCGTGGGGACGGCTCGAAAGACGCTTTTGACATCCGTTTTCATCTAGCGTGGGCGCGACGCCGCCCCGAACGGACCGGCGGCCCCTTCCCTTTCCCCTGCCCGGAGGAACCCCATGCCCGCGCCCTCGCCCCGACTCCTCGCCCCGCTGATAGCCGGCACCTGCCTCGTCCTCCTCACCGGCTGCGGCGGTTCGTCCGGCTCCGGAGGCGATGACAGCGATGCCGCGCAGAGCCCCGCCGTGGGGTCCGTCGTCCCGGTCGTCGCCTCGACGAACGTCTACGGCGACATGGCCGAGCGGATCGGCGGCGACAAGGTCCAGGTCACCTCCGTCATCAGCGACCCCGACCAGGACCCGCACTCCTACGAGGCCAACACGCGGAACCAGTTGGCGCTCTCCAAGGCCAAGGTCGTCATCGAGAACGGCGGCGGCTACGACGACTTCATCGACCGCATGCTGAAGAGCGGCGACTCCTCCGCCGAGGTGATCAACGCCGTCAAGGTCTCCGGGAAGACCGCCCCGGCGGGCGGCGAGCTCAACGAGCACGTCTGGTACGACTTCCCCACGGTCGCCAGGCTCGCCGACCGCATCGCCACCGCCCTGGCCGAGGCCGACCCGGCCGACGCCGCCACCTTCACCCGGAACGCCAAGGCCTTCGAGGACAAGCTCAAGCCCCTGGAGCAGAAGGAAGCCCGGATCAAGGCCGACCACGGCGGCGAGCAGGTGGCCATCACCGAGCCCGTGCCGCTGTACATGCTCCAGGCCGCGGGGCTGGAGAACGCGACGCCCGAGGAGTTCAGCGAGGCCATCGAGGAGGGCGACGACGTCTCCGCCCGGACCCTCCAGCAGACGCTGGCCCTGTTCACCGGCAAGAAGGTCAAGGCGCTGGTCTACAACGAGCAGACCTCCGGCCCGCAGACCGAGAAGGCCGAACAGGCGGCCAAGGCCGCCGGGATCCCCGTGGTCCCCGTGACCGAGACCCTGCCCCACGGCAAGGACTACCTCGGCTGGATGACCGCCAACGTCGACGCGCTCGCGAGCGCGCTGGCCAAGTGAGCCCGGCCACCGGGGCCGACGGCGCCGCGCTGATCAGCCTGCGCGGAGCGGCCCTGTCCTACGGCGAACGCGTGCTGTGGCAAGGCCTCGACCTCGATGTGCGGCCGGGCGAGTTCCTGGCCGTGCTCGGCCCCAACGGGGCGGGCAAGACCAGCTTCGTACGGGCCCTGCTGGGTCAACGGCAGCTGTCCACGGGCACGTTGACGGTCCTCGGCCGCCCGCCCCACAAGGGCAGCCGGCACATCGGCTACGTCCCGCAGCAGGCCACTCTGTCCGCGCAGGCGATGCTGCGCGCCCGCGACCTGGTCCGCTTCGGCATCGACGGGCACCGCTTCGGCCCCCGGCCACGCACCGGCGCCGTACGCCGTCGCGTCGACGAGGTCCTCGCCTCGGTCGGGGCCACCGCCTACGCGGACGTCCCCGTCGGACTGCTCTCCGGCGGCGAACGACAGCGCGTACGCATCGGCCAGGCCCTCGTGACCGACCCGCGCATCCTGCTCTGCGACGAACCACTGCTCTCCCTCGACCTGCACCACCAACGGGCCGTCACGGAACTGGTCGACGCCCGGCGCCGCTCCCACGGCACCGCGGTGGTGTTCGTGACCCACGAGATCAACCCGGTGCTGGGACTGGTGGACCGCGTGCTGTACCTCGCCCGCGGCGGCTACCGCGTCGGCACCCCCGACGAAGTGCTGACCTCCGAGGCCCTGTCGCAGCTCTACGGCACCCAGGTCGACGTCGTCCGGGTCCGGGACCGCGTCACGGTCGTCGCCGTCCCCGACGAGGCGGCGCAGGAGCCGCACCACCCCGAACCGCCCCACGGAGTACGGCCATGACCCTCGCCGACGGGATCTGGCAGCAGATCTTCACCTTCGACCACTACGGCGAACTGCTCGCCCTGGTCCGCAACTCCCTCGTCGCCGGCGCCGCCCTCGGCCTGGTCGGCGGCCTCGTCGGAGTATTCGTGATCATGCGTGACCTGCCGTTCGCGGTGCACGGGATCAGCGAGCTGTCGTTCGCCGGTGCCTCGGCCGCGCTGCTGCTGGGCGTGAACATCGTGGCCGGCTCCATCGTCGGCTCGATCCTCGCGGCCGGGACGATCGGGCTGCTCGGCTCCCGCGCTCGGGACCGCAACTCGGTGATCGGCACCATCATGCCGTTCGGCCTCGGCCTCGGCGTGCTGTTCCTCGCCCTCTACAAGGGCCGGGCGGCGAACAAGTTCGGCATCCTCACCGGGCAGATCGTCGCCGTCGACACCCCGCAGATGTCCTGGCTGCTCGGCACGTCGGCCGTGGTGCTCGTGGCACTGGCGGTCATGTGGCGGCCGCTCGCCTTCGCCAGCGCCGACCCGGAGGTGGCCGAGGCGCGAGGCGTGCCGGTGCGCGCGCTGTCCTTCGCCTTCATGATCGTGCTGGGTCTCGCGGTCGCGCTGTCCGTGCAGATCGTCGGCGCGCTGCTGGTCCTCACCCTCGTCGTCACCCCGGCCGCGGCCGCGGCCCGGATCACGGCCTCACCGGTGCTCCTGCCCCTGCTGAGCGTGGTGTTCGCGGTCGCGTCCATCGAGGGCGGGATCCTGCTGGCCCTGGGCAGCAGCATCCCCATCAGCCCGTACGTCACGACGATCTCGTTCGCGATCTACCTGGTGTGCAGGGCGCTCGGTACCCGTCGGGCGCGGAAGTGGGGAGCCGTACGAGCGACCGCCTGACATGAAGACATGAATGAGTCTTCATTCTTTCCTTTATCGTGGAGGCATGACTTCCACGCTCACCCCACCGTCGGCCGACGCCGCCGCGTCCACGCGGGCCCCGGCCGCGCCCCGGCGGCGCACCCGGCTGCTCACGCTCCCGGAGGTCCGCTGGGCCGTCGCGGCCACCGCGCTGTTCCTGCTCGCGCTGCCCCTGCAACTCGCCGGAGCACCCGCGTGGACATGGGGCCCGCTGTACGCGCTGGCCTACGCCACGGGCGGCTGGGAACCAGGCTGGGAAGGGCTCAAGGCGCTCCGGGACAGGGCGCTCGACGTCGACCTGCTCATGGTCGTCGCCGCACTCGGCGCCGCCTCCATCGGCCAGGTGATGGACGGCGCCCTGCTGATCGTCATCTTCGCGACCTCGGGCGCCCTGGAGGCCCTCGCCACCGCCCGCACCGCCGACTCCGTACGCGGCCTGCTCGACCTGGCCCCCGCGACGGCCACCCGGATCGCCGCCGACGGCACCGAACAGACCGTCCCCGTCGAGGAGTTGACGATCGGCGACACCGTCCTCGTACGGCCCGGCGAGCGTGTCGGCGCCGACGGCCGGGTGCTGGACGGCGCCAGTGAGGTGGACCAGGCGAGCATCACCGGCGAACCGCTCCCCGCCGCGAAGGAGCCGGGCGACGAGGTCTTCGCGGGCACCCTGAACGGCACCGGGGCCCTGCGCGTCCGGGTCGAACGAGACGCCTCCGACTCCGTGATCGCCCGGATCGTACGGATGGTGGAGGAGGCGTCCGAGACCAAGGCGCCCACCCAGCTGTTCATCGAGAAGGTCGAACAGCGCTACTCGCTGGGCATGGTGGCCGCCACGCTCGCCGTCTTCGGCGTCCCGCTCGCCCTCGGCGAGGAGTTCTCCGCGGCGCTGCTGCGCGCCATGACCTTCATGATCGTGGCCTCGCCCTGCGCGGTCGTCCTGGCCACCATGCCGCCCCTGCTGTCGGCCATCGCCGACGCCGGCCGGCACGGCGTGCTGGTGAAGTCGGCCGTGGTGATGGAACGCCTCGGCCAGGTCGACGCAGTCGCCCTGGACAAGACCGGCACCCTCACCGAGGGCACGCCACGGGTGGTGGCCGTACGGCCGCTGCCCGGCTCCGGCCTCGGCGAGGACGAGTTGCTGAGGCTCGCCGCGGCCGCCGAGCACGCCAGTGAGCATCCGCTGGCCCGAGCGGTGGTGGACGCCGCACGGGACCGGCGCCTCGACCTGCCCACCGCACAGGACTTCAGCTCCGCCCCCGGTGTCGGCGTGAAGGCCGTGGTCGACGGCCGCATGGTCGAGGTCGGCGCCCCGGCCCGCCTGCTCGACGCCCCTGACGGCGAGGTCGTGGCCCTCGCCGAGGAACTCGAGGAGTCCGGCCGTACCGCCGTCGTCGTGGTCGTCGAGGGCACCCCCGTCGGACTGCTCGGCATCGCGGACCGTCCGCGCCCCGACGCCGCGGCCACCGTCGCCGCCCTCACCACTCTCACCGGCACCGCCCCGACGCTGCTCACCGGAGACAACCCGCGGGCCGCCGCCCACCTGGCCGCCGAGGCCGGCATCGAGGACGTACGCGCCGGGCTGCTGCCGCAGGACAAGCTGGCCGCGGTCCAGGAGCTGGAGTCGGCGGGCCGCAAGGTGATGGTCGTCGGGGACGGCGTCAACGACGCGCCCGCCCTGGCCGCCGCCCACATCGGCGTCGCCATGGGCCGGGCGGGCTCCGACCTCGCCCTGGAGACCGCCGACGCGGTGGTCGTCCGCGACGAACTCGCCGCCGTCCCCACCACGGTCGCCCTCTCCCGCCGCGCCCGGAAACTGGTCGTGCAGAACCTCGTCATCGCCGGCGCGTTCATCACCGGCCTCGTCGTCTGGGACCTCGCCGGCACCCTGCCCCTGCCGCTGGGCGTGGCGGGCCACGAGGGCTCCACGGTCCTCGTCGGCCTGAACGGGCTGCGGCTGCTGCGGGACGCGGCGTGGGAGCGTGCGGAGGCGGACGGGACGGACTGGCCGCCGGGTGGTCGACCAGGGCGTGTGGAGGAGGTGTGCCGCGTCCACCGCAGTACCTGGAGCTGTTGCGGACCTACTCCGGCCACCGAGCCCTTCCGGACGCCGCCAGGGACGGACTGCTGGGGGCCATCGGCGACCTGATCGACCGTCGGTACGGCGGCCGGGTCACCAAGCGCTACCACATCGAGCTGGGAGTGTCGTACAAGCGGTGACGCCGATGGTTCGCCTTTCAGGTGACGGGGCGTCAGCGCCCGGGCGCCGGGCCGCTGCTGCGGCGCAGCACCAGGTCGACCGGGATCAGGGGCTCGACCACGGGCGGCTCGGTGGCGCCGTCGAGGCGGTCCAGGAGCAGCCGCAGCGAACGGGTGCCGATCTCCGCGAAGTCCGTGCGGACGGTGGTCAGCGGAGGGAGGAAGTGCGCGGCCTCGGGGATGTCGTCGTACCCCACGACACTCACCTCGTCGGGGACGCGGCGGCCTGCCTCGTGCAGCGCGTGGAGCACGCCGAGGGCCATCTGGTCGTTGGCGGCGAACACGGCCGTGACGTCCGCGCGCCGGGCCAGCTCCCGGCCGAGGTCGTAGCCCGAGTCGGCGCTCCAGTCGCCGATCAGCGGGGTCGGGACCTCGACGCCCGCCGCCTCCAGAGTGGCCTGCCAGCCGCCCAGGCGGTGGTCGGCGGAGGTCCAGCCGGTCGGGCCGGCGATGTGCCACACGGTGCGGTGGCCCAGCCCCAGCAGATGCTCGGTGGCCTTGCGGGCACCGGTCCGGGAGTCGCCGGTGACCTGCTGGGTGTCGGCGTCGAGGCCGTTCTCCAGGACGACCAGCGGGGTGTCGAGGCGGGTGTCCGCCAGCGCCTTGCCCACCCACAGCTGCGGGGCGATGGCGATCACGCCGTCCGCGCCCTCGGCGGACAGCCGGTTCACCGCCTCCACGACCGTGTCCGGCTCGGCCGTGTCCAACGCGATCGAGCTCAGCAGATAACCGGCCTCCTGCGCCGCCGTGTTGATCGCGGTCAGGATGGCGGCAGGCCCGTAGCGGGCGGCGTCGAACGAGATCACACCGACCATCCGGGTTCTGCCGCTGGCCAGCGACCGGGCACTGCGGCTCGGCCGGTAGCCCAGCGTCCGCATGGCGGTCAGCACCGTCTCCCGGGTCTCGGCCCGCACCGACGGATGGTCGTTGAGGACACGGGAGACGGTCTGCTTGGAGACCCCGGCCAGCCGGGCCACGTCGTCCATCACCGGACGCGCGCCCGCGAAGTTCCGTCTGCTGCGCCCTCTCGGAGCGGAGCCGTCGGTGGCGCTTGGGGTCATGGTGGCTGATTCCTCGACGTCGTCACGGCGGTGGTGTCCCGCCCCGGAACCCCAGCATAGGCAGGGCCACGGAGCGGGAACCCCCGAGACCGGCGCCTCATCCCGACCGGACCGCCCAGGTACGGCCGACGACCCACTCGGCCCGCGTCACCGCGGCCGTCCGCGCCGCCTCACCCGCCCCGTCCGGCACATGGACCCGGGCCCGCGCGTGCAGCGGCAGCACCCGCACGCGCAGCGATGCTCCCGCCGGCAGCCGCCCGATGTCCCAGGCCCGTCCCGAGAAGAACTGGTCGGCGACCAGCGCGTCCCCCACATAGGCCCGCCCGACGTCCCCGGTCCAGCGCAGCCGCAGCACGGCCCCGGCGGGGAGGTCCTCCGGTACGTCCACGCGGTACTCGGCGGCCACCGTGTCGAAGTACTTGTCCGCGGGCACGCTCGCCCGCTCCAGCACCCCGGTCGAGGGCTCGGGCGCCGGACCGGCGGGTCGGAGGAGGGTGAGCGGCGGTGCCGCCGGAGCCTCATCGGCGTCGGTCACGATGTCGTAGCGGGTGAAGGCCCCGTCGGCCTCACCGGTCAACGTCTCCCCGTCCACCACCAACGCCCGCTCCGGCGCGGGCAGTACGGCGAACGACGACTGCCCGGCCGTGCCGTGCACCCGCACCTCGTCGCCGCCGTCGAACACGACGCCGTCCGCGCACAGCACCAGCCGCTCGGCGCCCCACGCCTCGCCCCGGTAGACGGTACGAGCCGTCGCCGCGTCCAGCACCAGCAGGCCGACCCGTCCGCCGTCCGCCGTCTCCACCTCGACCAGCGCGTCGGTCCCGGGCCGCAGGCCCGTCAGCAGGATCCGGCCGTCGATGTCGGTGACATCCCCGGACGGCGCGCTGACGGACCGCACCGTGCCCGCGTCCAGGGCGACTTCGGGCGCGATGCCGTCGGTGGCGGCGAGCACCAGGACCGTACGGCCGTCCAGGGCGACCGTGCACACCGGCTGAGCGGTCGCCCACTCCAGCCGCACGCCGGCGACGTCGAGCCGCAGCGGCCAGCAGAAGTAGGCCCCGGCGGGCACCGTCACCGGGGAACTCGGCAAGGTCAACTCGCCGCCCCCACCCGGGAACTCGACCGTGAAGGAGGTGTCCGGACGCTTGGGCAGCGGCTCGTGCGGCTGGTGGTTGTTGACGAAGAGGAACCCCGAGGAACCGTCCGTGCGCACCGCCCACCGCAGGCTGTCCCGGTCGTGCTGACCCTGCGGCCGCCCCTCCGGCAGCACGGACTCCATCGGCGCGATCAGATGCCCGAAGTCCGCCAGCATCAGGTGCTGGAGGCGGAGTTCGTCGTACGAGGGCCGGTACTGGCCGTACTCGCCGAGCGGGGCCTGGAAGTCGTACGTCAGGACGGGCAGGTCGTTGGGGTAGCCCGTGGCGTGGGACTCCTGGAGCGTGGACAGCTCGCCGGGCGGATTCGTACCGCCGTGGAACATGTAGTAGCCCTGCCACACCGAGCCGCAGCCGATCTTGGTGAGCCCGAGCGCGCCGATGTCCGCGGCGTCGAGGCGGGGTCGCCGGTGGTAGGCCACCGCCATGCCGCCGCCCAGCTCGCAGGTGGCCCAGGGGAATCGGTCCGCGAGGGCGTCCGGGGCACCGCCGCGGACGGTGGTCGGGCGCAGGTCGGCGCCGATGCCCTCGTCGTCGCGCTGATGGGTGAAGAAGAAGTGCTTGCGACAGGTGTCGGGCCAGCCGGCGTCGGCCTCGGTCCAGAACGCCTCGGGGTAGCCGCCGTACAGCGGGAACAGTTCGTCGCCCGGGAGCTGGACGCCGCCCCACGCGGTCGACGTCCACAGCGGCGCGCTCAGTCCGGCCTCCCGGGCCGTCCGCTTCAACGTCAGCAGATGGCCGGGCTGGTCGTAGAGCTCGTTCTCGATCTGGATCGCGATGACCGGGCCGCCCCGGGCGCGGTCGAGACCGCGCAGCTGCTCGGCGACGGCCGCGAACCAGCCGCGTACGAGCTCCAGGTAGGCGGGGTCGTCGGTGCGCGGTGTGCAGTCGCGGGCCAGGAGCCAGTCGGGCAGCCCGCCGCCCCGCACCTCGGCGTGGGACCACGGCCCGATGCGGGGGACGAAGTCCAGGCCGTGGCGGGCGCACAGCTGGGCGAAGCGGCGTAGGTCGCGGTCGCCGTCGAAGCGGACGCGGCCCTCGATCTCCTCGTGGTGGATCCAGATGACGTAGGAGGCGACGGCGCTCACACCGCCCGCCTTCATCTTCAGCAGTTCCTCCTCCCACTCCGCGGCCGGGTAGCGGGAGTAGTGGAACTCGCCGGAGACCGGGAACCAGGGGCGGCCGCCGCGGGTGAGCCAGCGGCTGGTCACCCCGATGGGGTCGGGTGCGTTCGGCGCGTCGGTGAAGGGGAGGTGGCCCGTCAGCGGGGGTGCGGCGGGCGCGGGGACGCGCAGGCGGTGCGAGCGGGTCACCAGGTGTTCTCCGGTCCGAGGTCGGCGGTGTCGGTGAGGTGGGCGCGGGTGCTGGTGGTGGCGTGCAGTTCCAGCACGACGAGCCGGTTGGTGCCGGGGCGGAGGATCGGCGCGGGGACGTACAGCGTGTGCTGCGGGCCGCGGTTCCAGTAGCGGCCGAGGTGGAAGCCGTTGATCCAGGCCTGGCCCTTGGTCCAGCCGGGCAGGGCGAGGAAGGTGTCCGCGGGGGTGGCCACCTCGAAGGTGCCCTGGTGGAAGGCGGGACCGGCGGCCGTGGTCGCGTCGGACGGCTGGAACGGCACCGCGTCCAGGGTGTCGAGGGGCAGCGGGTGGCAGTCCCAGCCGTGCAACGGGGCGCCGTTGAAGGTGACGGGGCCGAGGAGGCCCTTGGGAGCGCCGATCCGGGGGCCGTAGTTGACGCCGCCCATGTTCTCGACGAGGACGTCCAGCGTGGCACCGGCACGCGGGATGCGGGCGGGCAGGGTCTCGTCGTGGCGCTCGCGCTCCAGTACGCCCACGGGGGCGCCGTCGACGAAGACCTGGGCGCGGTCGCCGACACCGCCCGCGAAGTGCAGCAGGCCGTCACCCGTCGTCTCGACGGTCGTGCGGTACAGGACGTAACCGGATCGCAGGTCCAGGTCGTTCATCGTCGCCGGGTCCTCGGTGCGGACCGGCTGGGCGAGGGTGGGCGCGTGGGGGAGGAGCGGGGCCCGACGGTCCAACTCGACCGGGGTGACCGGCAGTTTGGGCGCCGGCGCGGGGGCGGGCTCGTCGGGGACCGGGGCGTGCCGGGCGATGACCTCGCGGAAGGCGTGGTACTTGGGGCCGGGGTCGCCGCACTCCGTGAGCGCGGCGTCGTAGTCGTAGGACGTGACCGTGGGCTCGTAGGCGTGCTTGTGGTTGGCGCCGTTGGTGAAGCCGAAGTTGGTGCCGCCGTGGAACATGTAGAGGTTGACGGAGGCACCGCTCGACAGCAGCCGGTCCAGGTCGGCGGCGGCGTCGGCGGCGTCCCGCACATGGTGGGGGCCGCCCCAGTGGTCGAACCAGCCGATCCAGAACTCCGCGCACATCAAGGGCCCCTCGGGCTGGTGCCGGCGCAGCTCCGCCAGGTTCTGCTCGACCCGGCTGCCGAAGGTCGCCGTGGCCAGGACACCGGGCAGGGAACCGGCCGCCAGGTGCTCGGGGTCGGCCTGGTCGCAGGTGAAGAGCAACTCCTCGATGCCCCGGGAGCGGAAGGCCTGTTCGAGGTGCTTGAGGTAGGCGGAGTCGTCGCCGTAGGCCCCGTACTCGTTCTCCACCTGCACGGCGATCACCGGGCCGCCCGCCGCGGCCATGTGCGGCAGCAGCGGCGGCAGCAGCGCGTCGAGATAGCGGTCGACCGCTCCGGTGAAGCGGGGGTCGCTGGTGCGCAGCCGGATGTCGTGGTCCGAGATCAGCCACGCGGGCAGACCCCCGTCGTCCCACTCGGCGCAGATGAACGGGCCCGGGCGCAGCAGGACACGCAGTCCCTCGTCACGCGCGAGGCTCAGATAGCGGGGCAGGTCGAGGAACCCGTCGAGGACGAGCGGGCCGTCGGGGTCGGGCTGGTGCAGGTTCCACGGCACGTACGTCTCCACCGTGTTGAGGCCCATCAGCCGGGCCTTGCGCAGCCGGTCCGCCCACTGGTCGGGATGGATCCGGAAGTAGTGCATCGCACCGGAGATGATCCGGAACGGCTCGCCGTGCAGCAGGAAACCGTCGGGTGACGTCGTCAGAGCGGACATGCGGAAACTTCCCTTCACCAGGAGGCTGGGCGGCGGATTCAACGCGTGCGGGTGCTGCGGATCAGCCAGAGGGTGGCGGCCAGGCACAGCGCCGAGACCCCGGACAACAGAAGCGGGACCGCGCGGATCCCGGACCACTCGATGGCCCTGCCCAGTGCCGGACCGGCCACCACGCCGCCGGCCATGGACGCGGCGATGACCACCGCTCCCGCTCTGCGCGCCCGAGGGGCCGCCCGGTTGAGCCAGGGCAGCCCGGTCGGGAAGATCGGGGCGATGAACAGACCCACACCGGCGTACGCGTACGGGGCGAGCGCCGGGACCGAGGCGAGCAGCAGACAGACCGTCATGCCCGCGCACGAGACCGTGATGATGGCCTGGGCCGAGAAACGCAGCGCGATCGGGGCGACCAGGAAGCGACCGACGGTCATCATCAGCCAGTACACGGACGTCGCCGCGGCCGCGAATCCGGCGCCGTAGCCGACGGTCTCCAGATGTGTCGGCTCCCAGCCGCCGACGCCGGCCTCGATACCGACGTGCAGTACGTACAGGGCGACGAACACGGCGAGTACGGAGCCGAGACTGCGGGCGAGGACCTGCCCGTCGTAGGACTCACCGGCCGCGTCGGCCGGCTGCGGCGCCCGGTCGCGCACGCCGCGCAGACACAGCAGCAGCGGCAGGTTGGCCAGCGCGAAACCGAGGAACACCGCTGGGTAGTGGGCGGAACCGACGACGCCGATCAGGGCCGGGCCGAGGATCGCGCCGATGCCGAAGTGGGCATGGAGGATGTTCAGCATGGCTGTCGAGCGCTGCCCGAAACCGACGGCGAACAGCTGGTTGAGGCCGTAGTCGATCCCGCCGAAGCCGAGCCCGGCCAACAGGGCCATGGCCAGCGCGGTCGGCCAGTTCGGCGCCAGCGCGAAGCCGGCCGCGCCGACCGCCATCAGCAGATACGAGGCACCGAGGTTGCGCCGGTTGCGGACCCGGCCGTAGAGCCGGTCGAAGAGCAGTACACCGCCCACCCCACCGACGAAGTGCGCACTCAGCCCGAGACCGGCAGCCGACGGCGACAGTCCGAACTCCTCACGGAGGGCCGGGATCGCCGGGCCGTACAGGGCCTGAAGGGCACCCATCAGCACGAAGCCCACACAGGAGGCGACCACTGCGACGGGGCTGAAGACCCGGGGGTGCGGGGGTGCCGACGTCACTGTCATGGTCGTGATGTTACCGGTAACATCACGCGCCGCGTCAAGATCCGGGTCGCGCTGTTCCAGGCGATGATCGCCGCCCCGCTGCTGCAGACACGGCACCCCTGCCCACCCGAGGGACGCGGGGAACTGCGCGACCAGCCCCCGACGACCCGCAGCCTGACCCCGACCGGCACTCCCAAGACATTGGACTCTCAGTACAGAATCTGGACATGTAGTCTAGGAAGCGCGTAGTCCGGAGAGAGGGAGCACGCGATGACGGCCGAGCACACCCTGCAAGCCGAGCGGGACGCGATCGTCACCGCCCTCAGACCGGTCGTCGACGGCCTCGCGGCCACGTTCGGCCCGATGTGCGAGGTGGTCCTGCACGACTACCGCCACCCCGACCACTCCGTGGTCGCCGTCGCCGGCACGGTGACCGGCCGGACCGCCGGCGGGGCGATGAGCGAGATCGGCATGCGGATCGTCGCGCGCGGCGACGACGCCGGCGACGAGCTGAACTACGTCACCCGAACCCGCGACGGCCGCCTGGTCAAGGCGTCCACCATGGTGCTGCGGGACTCCACGGGCACCGTGTTCGGCGCCCTGTGCGTCAACCTGGACGTCACCGCCGTGAACGACGCACACGCCCTGCTCGGCGCCCTCGCCGGCGTCGCCGTCCCCGGAAGCGGCGCCAGTGCCGACGTACCGGTCACCGCCTTCGGCAACGACATCGACTCCGTCGTCGACGCCATCCTCGACGCCCACCAACTCCGGCAGAACGGGAGTTGGGCCGCCCTCGACCGCGCCCAGCGCCTGGAGCTGTTCCGCGGGCTGGACGACCGGGGAGTGTTCGCCGTGCGCCGCGCGATCGAGCAGGTCGCGGCGCGGCTCGGCATCTCCCGCGCGTCCGCCTACAGCTACCTCTCCCAGGCGCGCGCCGGTACCGGAACGGCGAAGGACAAGGCCACGACCGACACGACACCCCCTGGAGGACACGCGTGACGACCACCACCCCACCGGTCACCCTCGACGACGTCCGCGACGCCGCCGCACGGCTCAAGGGCGTCGCCCACCGCACTCCGGTGCTGCGCTCGCGCACGCTCGACGCCCTCGTCGGTGCCGAGGTCCACCTCAAGTGCGAGAACTTCCAGCGCGTGGGCGCCTTCAAGTTCCGCGGCGCCTACAACGCGGCCTCCCGCCTCACCCCGGAACAGCTCGCACGCGGAATCGCCGCCTACTCGTCCGGGAACCACGCCCAGGCCGTCGCCCTGGCCGCCCGTGAACTGGGCACCACCGCGGTGATCGTCATGCCGGAGGACGCCCCGCCGTCGAAGCGCGCCGCCACCTATGGCTACGGCGCCGAGATCGTCACCTACGACCGCTACACCGGCGACCGTGTCGCCATCGCCGAGGCCCTCGCCGCGGAGCGGGGCCTCACCGTCATCCCGCCCTACGAGCACCCGCACATCATGGCCGGACAGGGCACGGCCGCCCTCGAACTCCTCGAAGAAGTGGGGGAGTTGGGTGCGGTGCTGGCACCCGTGGGCGGGGGCGGGCTCATCGCCGGGACCTCCACGGTGGCCAAGGGGCTGTATCCGGGCATCCGGGTGATCGGCGTCGAACCGGAGGCCGGGGACGACACCAAGCGGTCCCTGGAGGCGGGCCGGCGCGTCAGCATCCCGGTGCCGCACACCATCGCCGACGGCCAGGCCCTGCACACCCCCGGCGAGCTGACCTTCTCCGTCAACCGGCGGCTCGTCGACGAGATCGCGCTGGTCAGTGACGACGAGATCCGGGACGCGATGCGGTTCGCCTTCGAACGCCTGAAGATCGTCGTGGAGCCGAGCGGCGCCACCCCGCTGGCAGCCCTGCTCACCGGCAGGGCGGGCGCGTTGCCCCGCAGGGTCGGCGTGATCGTCTCCGGCGGGAACGTGGACGCCGAGCGCTTCGCCGAGCTCTGCGGGACCGCCGGCTGAGCGGGCGCTCCCCGAATGGCGGCCCCGGATGGACGGGCGGACGATGGAGTGGTAGGGGGCCGACCGCCGACGGCGATGCCCAGGCCGCCGGGGAGACGGCCCAGGCCGCGGTGAACCCGTGGCCGGGAAGGGAGCGCGTCATGGTGTTGGAAGTGAAGCCGATCGACAAGCCGGACGAGCGCCGTGATTTTCCCCGCGGCCACCTCGAAGCCGTCCACATGACGGATCTCGACTTCGCCGTGGCGACCTTCGAGCCGGGGTGGCGCTGGTCGGAGTCCGTGAGCCCGATCGCGGGCACCGAGAGCTGCCAGATGCACCACAACTGCTACGTCGCCCAAGGCCGTATGCACATCCGCATGGACGACGGCGGTGAACAAGAGGTCGGCCCCGGTGACGTCTTCGTCTGCTCGCCCGGACACGACGCCTGGGTCGTGGGCGACGAGCAGGCAGTGGTCTACGACTTCCAGGGACAGACGGCGAGGGAGTACGCGAAGCAGGAGTAGTGCCGAGCGGGCCGGAGCCCGCACCTCACACGGTGACGACGACCTTCGCGCGCGCGTGCTCCACCTCCACGTACCGGATCGCCTCGGCCGCCTCGCTCAGGGGATACGTCCGCTCGACGACCGGGGCGATCTTCCCGGCCTCGGCGAGTTCGCGCAGCACCGCGAGGTTCGCCCTGCTCTGCCGGGCCGGGAGTTCGAGCAGTCGTTGGCGGGCGAAGGGCGCGGCCAGCCGCCTGCGGAAGAAGAGTCCCATCGGTCCGACGACGCTGCCGCCCTCGTACACACCGCCACCGGACAGCACGAGCGTGCCGGTGGGGGTGAGCGCGCGGCGGAACCCGGCCAGTGAGTGGTTGCCCACCAGATCCAGCACGACGTCGTACCGTCGGCCGGCGCGGGTGAAGTCCTCCTGCCTGTAGTCGATGACATGGTCCGCGCCGAGGGAGCGGACCAGCTCCACGTTCCGTGTGCTGCACACCGCCGTGACCTCGGCGCCGAAGGCCTTCCCGAGTTGCACGGCGAACGTGCCCACGCCGCCCGACGCGCCGTTGACCAGGACCGTCTGGCCGCCGCGCACCCCGGCCACGTCCCGCAGGCCGATGAGTGCGGTGTTCCCCGCCAGGGGTATCGCGGCCGCCTGCTCGAAGGTCAGGTTGGCCGGCTTCGGGCCCACCATGCCGTCCTTGGCGCACACGTACTCGGCGAACGCGCCGTCGGCCTCGCCGTACACCTCGTCCCCGGGCCCGATCCCCGTGACCCCGGAGCCCACCGACTCCACCACGCCTGCGAAATCCCGCCCCCGCACGGGCGCCTTGGGCCTGCGCAACCCCATCATGGCGCGCCCGATCACCGGGTCGCCGTGCATGAGGTGCCAGTCGTACGCGTTGACCGACGCGGCGTGCACCCGCACCAGCACCTCGTCGGCCGCCGGCACCGGCCGGTCGACGTCCCTGAACTCCAGGACGTCCGCCGAGCCGTACCGATCCTGGATCACTGCCTTCATGGGATCCCCCCTCCACTCTCGCCGAGCGTAGGAGATCCACCTCGTGCCGGCATCGGCGACGAACCCTGATTTTCGCCGGGGTCCGGCCCTCCCCTTGTGCAGTGGCGGCGGCGCACCGTCACCCCGTCACACCGGCAGAAGCCGCGCCACCAGCGCACTGAGCTGCCGGGCCGTGCGGCACTCGTGCATCTCGACCAGCTCGGCGTAGTCGGGGGCGGCGGAGTCGCCCGTGCCCCAGCGGGAGCGCTGCTCGGGGTTCAACCAGTAGACCCGGCGCGCCTGTTCGGCGATCTGCCGCACGGCCGGCAGGTTCGGGTCGCTCATGTTCGTACGGGCGTCACCGAGGACGAACACGGTCGTGCGCGGGCCGACCGCGTCGCCGTAGCGCTCGGCGAACTCGCCCAGCGCCATGCCGTAGTCGCTGCTGCCGTGATAGCCCGTGAGCGTGGCCTCCGCCTCGATGCGGGCGCCGAGCCCCTCCGGGTCGGCGGTGCCGTGTTCGAGGAGTCCGGTCACCTCGTCGATCCGGTTGACGAACGCGAACACCCGCACCTTGCTGAAGTGGTCGTGCAGCGCCTGCACCAGCAGCATCGTGAAGTCCGAGAACCCGGACACCGAGCCCGACACATCGCACAGCAGCACCAGTTCGGGCCGGACCGGACGGCGCCGGCGCAGTACCGGCTTCATCGGCACCCCGCCCGTCGACAGCGAGCCGCGCAGCGTCCGCCGCAGATCGATCGAGCCCCGGGAGGCACGGCGGCGACGGGCCGCCAGCCGGGTCGCCAACTTGCGGGCGAGCGGTGACACGGTCCGGCGCAGCTCGGCCAGTTGGGCCTTCCCCGCGAACAGGAAGTCCAGCCGGTCGGCGGTCGGAGCCACCGCCCGCCGGGCGATCTCGTCCCGGCCCCGCCGCTCGGCCACCCGCCGCCGCGCCTCCGCCGCCACCAGCGCCCGGAACGCCTCGATACGCCGGCGGATCTCGTCCTCCAGCAGCCGGTCCGTGAACCCCGAACTCCCGCCCTGCCCACGGACGTTGTCGCGGACGCGGGCGAACAGGGTCTGCGGGCGCAGCCGTTCGAGCGTCTGGTACGACGACCAGCCGTCCGACCCCGGCGAGGAGCCGTACCCCCCGAAACCGTCGACCGCCTCGACCGCCAGCCGCGCCAGCATCGCCCGGTCGTCGGCGGTCAAAGCCTTTGCCAGCCGGTCGCGAAGATCCTCCCGACCGGCTGTCCGCTGCTCCGGGCCGCCGACGCCGCGCGGGAAGTAGAGGTCGAAGACCGGGTCGAACACCGGCCGCTGTCCGGGCCCGTGCAACAGCGTCGCCGCCAGCCCCTCGCGCAGCAGCTCCCGGTCCGCGAGGCCGAGCGCCTCGACCGCCCGTGCCGCGTCCACCGTCTCGCCGGTGCCGATCCGGACGCCGTGCGCACGCAGGGCCGCGACGAACGACGTCAGGCGCTCGGCGACCCCCGCCTCCGCCGGCGTGGTCACAGGGCGTCCAGGTCGAGCTTGGCGGAGGCCTTGAGGACGTCGTCCTGGTGCTTGAGGAGGACGCCGAGCGTGTCCCGTACGACGGTCTCGTCCAGGGCGTCGGCGCCGAGCGCGAGCAGGGTGCGCGCCCAGTCGATGGTCTCGGCGATCGACGGCACCTTGCGCAGGTCCATCGCCCGCAGCGCGCCCACGACCCGGACGACCGAGCGGGCCAGCGTCTCGTCGAGGCCCGGCACCTTCAGCCGTACGATCCGCCGCTCCAACTCCTCGTCCGGGAACCCGATGTGCAGGAACAGACAGCGGCGGCGCAGCGCCTCGGACAGCTCCCGGCTCGCGTTGGAGGTGAGGACGACGAACGGGCGGCGCGTCGCGGTGATCGTGCCCAGCTCCGGGACGGTGACCTGGAAGTCGCTGAGCACCTCCAGGAGCAGGCCCTCCACCTCGACGTCCGCCTTGTCGGTCTCGTCGATCAGCAGCACCTTGGGGTCGTCGCCCCGGATGGCCGTGAGCAGCGGGCGGGTGAGCAGGAACTCCTCGCTGAAGATGTCCGTGCGCGTCTCGTCCCACGTCTCGTCGCGGCCCGCGCTGATCCGCAGCAGCTGCTTGGCGTGGTTCCACTCGTACAGCGCCCGGGACTCGTCGACCCCCTCGTAGCACTGCAGCCGTACCAGCTGTGCTTCCGCGACCTCGGCCACGGCCTTGGCGAGCTCCGTCTTGCCGACCCCGGCCGGGCCCTCCACCAGGAGCGGCTTGCCGAGGCGGTCGGCGAGGAAGACGGTCGTGGCGACGGCGGGCGAGGCGAGATAGCCGGTCTCGGCCAGACGCGCGGAGACGTCGTCGACGGAAGTGAACAACGGGGGCCTCCAGCTCGGTGGCTACGGTCGGGGGGTGCGGGCCTGCGTTTCTAAGCGCTTGTTCACCGATGATGTCACGGAGGTTCCGTGGAGCGGAAGCCGCCGCGGCAGCCGCCCAGGCCGTACCGGTCGTGCTAGCCCGCCACCGCGACCGCCCCCACCGCCGGCGTCCGCAGCATCCGCCGCGCCGTGGCCAGGGCCGTCCCCAGCGTCACCGACGCCGCGACCGCGATCACCGCGACCGCGACCCCGTAGGCCTCACCCGGCAGCACCCCGTCCGTGCGCACCACGGTGAACGGGACGATCCCGGCCAGTGCGGCCACCATCCCGAACAGGACTCCGGTGACGGTCAGGATCAGGGTCTCGGCGCCCACCGTGCGAAGCACCTGAGCCGGGGTGGCGCCCGCCAGGCGCTGTTGCCCGAACTCCCGTGCCCGGTAACTGGTCGCCGCGTACAGCGAGTTGACGAGCATCACGCAGACGAAGACCACGATGATGCCGACGACCGTGAAGTTGAGCGTCTCCAGGTTCTTGGCGTCGATCGACTTCGTCGGACCCGAGGCGGCCATGGCGTCGCTCTCCACCGCCTGCATGGTGAGCGTGGCCGTGGCGACCGCCGTGAACAGGATCAGCGACATCAGGATCCCGGCCAGATGCCCGGCCCGCTCCCGCAGGTTGCGGACGGCGAGCCAGCCGCTCGCGCCGTTCAGCGGCAGCCGGTCCAGCACGGCCTCCAGCAGCCGCGGCGCCATCAGCGCGAAGCCCACCGACAGCAGGATCGCCCCGTAGGCGGGCGGTGCCATCAGGGCCGCGTCCGTGGCCGAGAACACGAAGGTGGAGCAGGCCGACGCGGCCCCGGCGAGCAGCGCGGCGTACGCGAGGAACTTCCGTGCCCCGCCCCGCCGTTCCTGCCCGCGCGTCGCGCGCCGTACGGCGAGGAAGGCGGCGCCCGCCGACGCGAGCAGTGTGATGTCGATGCCCGTGAGGAGCGCGATCGGGCCGAAGGAGGGGTCCACGGACCCGGCGACCTGGCCGCTGTCCTGGAACACCGCCAGCAGGGCCCGGCCGCCCAGCACCGCCGGGCCGATCGCCAGCGCCGCGCCCACCAGGGCCACGACCACCGCCTCGCCGACCACCATCCGCTTGAGCTGCGCGGGAGTCGCCCCCGAGCGGCGCAGCAGCTCCAACTCGGCCGTGCGCTGTCGGACGTTGACCGTCAGCGCGGAGGCGACGGCGAAGAAGACCAGCAGGGTGCCGTAGCCGCCGACGACGCCCGCCGCGGTGGACAGGGTCTCCGCACTGGTCGGGTCCACGCCGTCCTGGGCCGCCGTGTCGTGCATCGAGTTGAACGTCATGATGATCGCCGCGCCCAGGAACGCGGACAGCAGCGTCGCGAGGAACCGCCCCGGACGGTGCCGGATCGACCGCATGGCCAGCAGGAACATCGCTCACACCCCCGTCGTGACGCTGTCGCCCAGGTGCGCGAGGCGTTCGGCCACCGCGTCCGCCGTCGGCGCGTCCATCCGGCCCGCCAGCCGGCCGTCCGCCAGGAACAGCACCGAGTCCGCGTAGGAGGCGGCCACCGGGTCGTGGGTCACCATCACCACGGTCCGGCCGTGCACCCGCACCGCCCGCTGCAGCAGCAGCAAAACCTCACGCGCGCTACGGGTGTCCAGGGCGCCCGTCGGCTCGTCCGCGAAGATCACCCGGGGTTCGGTCACCAGCGCGCGGGCGATGGCCACGCGCTGCCGCTGACCGCCGGACAGCTGGCCGGGGCGGTGCCCGAGCCGGTCGCCGAGGCCCACCGAGGCCAGCACCTCCCTGACGCGGCCGCGGTCGACGCGCCGCCCGGCGAGCTTCAGCGGCAGCACCGTGTTCTGCGCGACGGTGAGCGTCTCCAGCAGGTTGTACTGCTGGAACACGAACCCGATCCGGCCACGCCGGAACTTCGTCAACTCGGCCTCACCACCCCCGGTCAGCTCGGTGCCGTCCACGCACACGATGCCGCTGTCGGGCCGGTCCAGACCGGCCGCACAGTGCAACAGCGTGGTCTTGCCGGAACCCGAAGGCCCCATCACCGCGGTGAACGTGCCCCGCCCCAGCCCGAGGGTGACCCCGTCCAGAGCGGTCACGGCACTGTCCCGCGCCCCATAGGTCCTGCTGACCTTGACCAGCCGGAGCGCCTCGGCGGCCGGCCCCCTGTCGTGCGTTAGTCGCGAGCCCGCGCGCACCATCGTCATCACTCCCCGTCCGGCACACCCTGTGCCCTGCCGAAGAAGCTACGGAGCGGACGGCTCGACCACATGGGGCGCAGGCCCCGTAACGCCAGGTGTACTTGGCGACACCCCCGCCGCCGGGGAGGCCCCCGTCGCGGCGCCGCGAACCGTCATCGCGTTTTGAACGGTTTCAATCCCTAGCTCGTCGACTGAGCGTATCTGTTGGAATCTGCACAGAATTTGTCCTGCATGCGCCATGGACTCCCGTCACTTCTGCCACTAGCTTCAACCGACGTTCCGGCTGAATCGTTCCAACTCCGAGCAAGCCGAAGGGACCACGGCATGAATGACGGAGTCGACAGCACGCAGGGCCGCCGGGTGCGCCGAAGGACGGTGCTCACCACGGCCCTGGGCGCCGCACCCCTGGCCCTCGCGGGCGGAGTCGTCGGCGGCACCCCCGCGTCGGCCGCACCGACCCCGCGCCGCACCGCGGTAGAGGGCCTGACGGTCGAGCACAGAACGAACCCCCTCGGCGTGGACGCCACCCACCCGCGCTTCGGCTGGCGCACGGCGTCCCCGGTGCGCGGTCGCCGCCAGTCCGCGTACCGGATCCTGGTCGCGACCGCGCCCGACCGCCTGACCCCCGGCCGGGCGGACGTGTGGAACAGCGGCCGCGTCACCTCACCCGACTCGGTCGCCGTGCGCTACGCGGGCCCCGCCCTGCGCGCCTCCACCCGTTACCACTGGACGGTGACCGTCTGGGACGAGACCGGCCGTACCGTCCCCGCCGCGCCCACCGCCCACTTCGAGACCGGCCTGCTCGGCACCGACGGCACGGCCGGCTGGGACGGCGCCCGCTGGATCACCATGGCGGGCAAGCGGCCCCACACCGCCGGCGCCCCGCTGCTGCGCCGCCAAGCCCGTCTGACAGGACGTCGAGTGCGGGACGCACGGCTCTACATCTCCGCCCTCGGCGTGTACGAGGCCCACGTCAACGGCCACCGCGTCGCCGTACCCCAGGGCGACGGCACCACCCACGAGCTCCTGGCCCCCGGCTGGACCAACTACGACACCACCGTCAACTACTTCACCTACGACGTCACGGACCTGGTGGCGGGGGACCGGCACGAAGGGCAGGTCACCCTCGCCGCTGTGCTCGGCAACGGCTGGTACAACAGCCGGATCTCCGAGAACAGCGCCTACTACTCGGCCGACGGCAACCCCCTGGCCCTCAAGGCCAAGCTCCTCGTCCGGTACGCCGACGGATCCGAGCAGACGATCGTCACCGCACCCGGCGACGACTGGCAGGCCACCGACACCGGCCCCCACCGCGCCGACGACATCTACGACGGCCAGACCTACGACGCCCGCAGGGAGCTCCCGGGCTGGACGTCGGCCGGCTTCGACACCTCCGGCTGGGCGGACGTGACCGAGCACGACTTCGGCTCCAGGTTCCCCGACGCCAAGCTGGTCGCCTACCCCGGCGAAAGCGCCCGTCTGATGCCCGAGTGGGACCGCCGGCCGTCCTCCCTCACCGTCTACACGGGCGTGACGGGTCAGGAGGGCAGCCCGAACGGCAAGGGCCGTATCGTCGTCGACCCCGCCCGCACCGTCACCGACCCGGACACCGCGGCCACCGCCGCCGTGACCCTGCACCCCGGCGACACCGCCGTGATCGACCTCGGGCAGAACGTGGTCGGCGTACCCCGCTACACCCTGCGCGGCCCGGCAGGCGCCCAAGTCGACTTCAAGCCGGGCGAGATGCTCAACGACGACAGCGCGGGCGCCGACGGCCCCGTCGGCTCGGTCTACCGCGCCAACCTCCGCTCCGCCAAGGCCACCAGCACCTACACCCTCAAGGGCGACCCCGACGGCGAGACCCACGAGGACTCGCTGACCTTCTACGGCTTCCGCTACGTCTCCGTCACCGCGACCGAGACCGTCACCCTCACCCGCTTCACCGGCCGCGTCGCCACCTCCGCCCTCCACGACATCGGCACCGTCATCACCGACGACGCGGACGTCAACCAGCTGATCAGCAACGTCCGTTGGGGCCAGCGCGGCAACTACCTGTGGGTCCCCACCGACTGCCCGCAACGCGACGAACGCTGCGGTTGGACCGGTGACACCCAGCTGTTCTCGAACACCGGCCTCTACAACGCCGACGCGGTGAACTTCCTCAGCCACTTCCAGGACACCCTCATCGACTCGCAGCGCACCTACGGCGCGGACGGCGCCCAGTTCACCTGGATCGCACCCGGCGCCCGCTACAACCAGCCCATCCCGGCCAGCGGCTGGGCCGACTGCGGGGTGGTCGTGCCCTGGACGGTGTGGCAGATGTCCGGCGACACCACGGTCATCGACCGCAGCTGGGCCGCGATGACCAAGTACCTGGACTGGATCCGGCAGCGCACCGGCGACACCTACGCCGGCCAGGGCGCGATCTTCGGTGACTGGCTGGCCTTCCAGGACACCAGCACGCAGCTCATCAGCGACGTCTACTACGGCTACAGCGCCCGCCTGATGGCCGACATGGCCCGCGCCACCGGCCGCACCGCCGAGACACGGACGTACGAGGACCTGTTCGCCCGGATCAAACGGGCGTTCATCGCCAAGTACCTCGTCACCGACCCCGCCACGGGCCGGGTCACCGTCCGCTCCAGCCTGGGCGAGGCCCCGCCGTGGCTCGGCGGCAAACCCGAGGACAACAGCCAGACCGCGCTGCTCTGGGTCCTCAAGCTCCGCCTCTACGACACCGACGCCCAGCGCCGCCGGCTCGTCGAGCTGCTCGCCGCGAACATCGGCAACGACGAGGCCTACAAGGAGGCCCACCCCGACAGCACCCGTGTGAGGTACGCCGAGAACACCCTCTCCGTCGGCTTCCTCGGCGTGAACGTCCTCGCCCCCGTCCTCACCGACGAGGGCCGCGTCGACCTCGCGTACAAGCTGCTGCACCAGGACGCGATGCCGTCCTGGCTGTACTCGGTGCGGGGCGGCGCCACCACCATCTGGGAGCGCTGGAACTCCTACTCCAAGGAGGACGGCTTCGGCCCGGTCGACATGAACTCGTTCAACCACTACTCCTACGGCGCGATCATGGAGTGGATGTACGAGAGCATGGCCGGCATCGCCAAGGACCCGGCCCATCCGGGCTTCCGGCACTTCTTCCTGCGCCCGCACCTCGACCCGAGCGGACGGGTCACCCGCGTCGCCGGCTCACATCTCTCGCCGTACGGCGAGATCGTCAGCGAGTGGCACACGGACGGCCGGAAACTGACCTACCGGGCCGTGGTCCCCGCCAACAGTACGGCGACCCTGGGCATCCCCACGGCCGACCCGGACACGGTGCGTGAGGGCCGCACCCCCCTGTCCAGGGTGCCCGGCGTCGACGACCTGGGCTTCGCGGACGGGACGGCCAGCTACCGGCTGCCGTCCGGCCGCTACCAGGTGACCTGCGCTCTGGGCTGACCTGCGGTCCCTCGTGTGACGGAGCCGGTGCGGGGAACTCGGCCGCCATGGACGAGCCGACCCGCACCCACCCGTCGTACTGGATCCAGACGGCACCGCCCGGCGACCTCGCACCCCCGCCGCACGGCGACCTCACGGTCGACGTCGCCGTCGTGGGTGCGGGCATCGCCGGGATCGCCACCGCCTGGGAACTGGCCCGGCGGGGGCACGGCGTCGCCCTGCTGGAGGCGGACCGGGTCGCCGCCGGCGTCACCGGGCACACCACCGCGAAGCTCACCGCCCAGCACACCCTGATCTACGACCGGCTCCGGCGCACCCGCGGCAAGGACGGCGCCCACCTGTACGCGACCTCCCAGACGGACGCGATCCGGCACGCCGCCGAGGTCGTGGACGAGCTCGGCATCGACTGCGACTGGGAGGAGGCGGCCGCCTACACCTACGCCGAGGACCGTGACCGTACCGACGCACTGCGGGCGGAGGCCGACGCGGCCCGGGAGGCGGGCCTGGCCGCCGAGTACGTCACCGACACGGACCTGCCGTATCCGGTGGCGGGCGCGGTGCGCGTCGCGGGGCAGGCGCAGTTCCACCCCCGCAAGTACCTGCTGGCGCTGGTCGCCGACCTGAAACGCCTCGGCGGGCAGGTGCACGAGCAGACCCGCGTGGTCGGCCTCTCCGAGGGCGAGCCCTGTGTGCTCACGACCGAGGACGGCGTGAAGGTCAGGGCCGAGACCGTCGTGGTCGCCACGCACTACCCGGTCTTCGACCGAGCCCTGCTGTTCACCCGCCTCTCCGCACGGCGGGAACTGGTGGTCGCCGCCCCCATCGACGCGGCCGCCGCACCGGACGGCATGTACATCACCCCCGAGCAGAACACCCGCTCGGTGCGCACGGCACCCTACGCGAACGGTGAACGCCTGCTCATCGTCACCGGCGAGCACTTCACCCCGGGCACCGGCGGCGATGTCGAGGCACGCTTCAAGGACCTGTCCGACTGGGCGACGGACCGCTTCGGCGAGCTCACCTTCACCCACCGCTGGGCCACCCAGGACAACGACTCCACCGACTCCGTACCGCTCGTCGGCCCCCTGCACCCCGCCGGCCGGCACTGCTACGTGGCCACCGGCTTCGGCGGCTGGGGACTCAGCAGCGGCATCATGGCGGGCAGGCTGCTCTGCGACCTGATCACCGGCCGGGAGAACCCGTGGAGCGAGCTGTACGACCCCCGCCGGGTGATGCCCGTCGTCCGCGAGGGCAAGGACTTCGTCAAGCACCAGGCCGACGTGGCACGCCACTTCGTCGGCGACCGGCTCCAGCACCTGCCGGGCCCCTCGGCCGGCTCGGTGGACGACATCGCACCCGGCGACGGCGCCATCGTCCACGTGGCCGGCAAACGCTGCGCCGTCCACCGCGACGAGGACGGCACCGTGCACGCCGTCTCCGCGAAGTGCACCCACCTGGGCTGCCTGGTCGCCTTCAACCGCGCCGAGCGGGCCTGGGAGTGCCCGTGCCACGGCTCCCGCTTCGACCCCGACGGCCGGGTCGTCCAGGGCCCCGCCGTACGGCCGTTGGAGCGGCGCGACATCTGAGCCGGCGCGCTGGGGGGTGTTTCGAAAGTCCCGCACAGCACCCGCGGCGCCCGGCACGCACCCTCGCCGCACCGGCCAGAGGCCCAAGTAGCTCCTCCCCCACGCTCGAACAACCTCGCGCGGGGGACCCCCATCGGCACCGCACGGGACTTTCGAAACACCCCTAGTCGCCGACCAGGACGACCTCCAGCGTGCGCGGGCCGTGCACTCCCTCGACCCGGTCCAGCTCGATGTCGCTGGTCGCCGACGGGCCGGAGATCCAGGTCAACGGGCGGGTCGGATCGAGGCGTTCGAGGGCCTGCGGAACGGACGACACGACCTGCTCGGGGACCCGTACGACACAGATGTGGTGGTCGGGGACCAGCGTGATGCGGCGACGGCCCTGGTCGGGGGAGCCGTCCAGGACGATGGTGCCGGTCTCGGCGACGGCCAGCGCACATGCCGTGACCACGCTGTCGACCCGGTCCAACTCGTCCGGGGTGCTCTCCGCCCGGTCCGCGATCCGTTCGGCGTCGGCCGCCGCGAGCCACTCGGAGTCCAGCCCCGACGGCACCAGCACCGTCTTCGCCCCCCGCGCCGCCAGCATCCCGGAGATCGTGGCCGCGAGATCGGCGGGGGTACAGCGGTGCACGATCGCCCGGTAGTCCGCCAGGTTCTCCGCCAGCAGCTCGACTGTCTCCGCGACACTCCGCGACCCGTGCTCCCGCAGATAGTCCCGCGGCACGGCCCGCTCGTACGAGGTGTCGTCGCGTTCCGTCGCCGGTACGTCGGCCAGCGCCCGCCGCACCCGCCCCAGGATCCGTTCCCTGCTGCTCACTTGGCACCGCCCTTTCCACCCTGCGTCCGCTGCCACCAGTCCCGGAACGGCTCCGCGGGCACCGCCGGCAGGTCCCGCGTCCCGCTCCACGCCCGGCCCGGCCCGGGGAGCGTGCGCGGATGCAGACGGCGGGTGCGCGAGGCGAGCCGCTGCCCGGTCCGCAGGGCGCCCGGGTGACTGAACGCCCAGCGTGCCGCCCGCATCGCGGCCCGCTCGGCGGCATGCCCCTTGGCGGGCTTCAGCACCACCTTGTTGCCGTTCGCGGTCACCTGGCCGCCCTCGACGACCCGCTCCCGCAGATGCACCAGCACCTCGGGGATGTCGATGGCGACGGGACACACCTCGTAGCAGGCGCCGCACAGCGACGACGCGTACGGCAGCGAGGCGTCGATCTCGCTTGTCACGCCCCGGAGTTGAGGGCTGAGGATGGCGCCGATCGGGCCCGGGTAGACCGAGCCGTAGGCGTGTCCGCCCGCCCGCTCGTACACCGGGCAGACGTTGAGGCAGGCCGAGCAGCGGATGCAGCGCAGCGCCTGGCGGCCGACCTCGTCGGCGAGGGTGTCGGTGCGGCCGTTGTCGAGCAGGACCAGATGGAAGGTCCTCGGCCCGTCACTGTCCGTCGTGCCGGTCCACGTGGAGGTGTACGGGTTCATGCGCTCGGCGGTGGAGGAGCGGGGGAGGGTCTGGAGGAACACCTCCAGGTCCTGCCAGGTCGGCACGATCTTCTCGATGCCGACGACCGAGATCAGCGTCTCGGGCAGTGTCAGGCACATCCGTCCGTTGCCCTCGGACTCGACGACGACCAGCGTGCCGGTCTCGGCGACCATGAAGTTGGCGCCGGAGACGCCGACCTTGGCCCGCAGGAACTTCTCGCGCAGGTGCAGGCGGGCCGCCTCGGCGAGTTCGGCGGGCGTGTCCGTGAGGCCCTCGGGGGCCGGGCGGCCCCACTCGCTCATCTCCTTGCGGAAGATGTCCCGGATCTCGCCGCGGTTGCGGTGGATCGCCGGGACGAGGATGTGCGACGGCCGGTCCTTGCCCAACTGCACGATCAGCTCGGCGAGATCGGTCTCGTAGGCGCGGATGCCCTCCGCCTCCAGGGCCTCGTTCAGCCCGATCTCCTGCGTGGCCATCGACTTGACCTTGACGACCTCCGACTCACCGGTCGCCTTCACCAGGTCCGCCACGATCCGGTTGGCCTCGTCGGCGTCCGCGGCCCAGTGGACGATGCCGCCCGCCGCCGTGACCGACTCCTCCAACTGGACGAGATACCGGTCGAGATGACGCAGCGTATGGTCCTTGATCCGCTTCCCGGCCTCCCGCAGCTCCGCCCAGTCGGACACCTCGGCCACGGCCTTGGCCCGCTTGCCGCGGATGGTGTGCGTGGCGTGGCGGAGATTGCCGCGCAGGGTCGTGTCGTGCACGGCCTCGTGCGCGGCCTTCGGAAAGGCCGGCATTCCTACGAACGTCCCGCTCATACGGCCGGCTCCTCCTCCGTGCTCGCCAGGATCTCCGCGATGTGCACCGGCCGCATGCCCGTCCGCAGCCGCGCCATGGTCCCGCCGATGTGCATCAGACAGGAGTTGTCCGCCGCGCACAGCACATCGGCGCCGGTCGACTCGGCGTTGCGCACCTTGTCCGTGCCCATCGCCGCCGAGACATCGGAGTTCTTCAGCGCGAAGGTGCCGCCGAACCCGCAGCACTCCTCGGCCCCCGGCAGCTCCGCCAACTCCAGCCCCTTGACGGCCTGGAGGAGCCGCCGGGGCCGGTCGGCCAGGCCCAGCCCGCGCAGACCGTGACAGGTCGGGTGGTACGTCACCTTGTGCGGGTAGTAGGCGCCCACGTCCGTCACCCCCAGCACGTCCACCAGGAACTCCGTCAGCTCGTACGTCTTCGGCACCACCGGTGCCAGGGTCGCCGCGAGGGCGTCCCCGCGCCCCTCGGCCCGGGCCCGCTCACCCATCCGGGGATACAGCTCGCGCACCATCGCCCCGCACGATCCGGACGGGGTGACGATCGCCTCGTACTCCCCGAAGACATCGGAGAAATGCCGGGCGAGCGGCTCGGCCTCATGGCGGTAGCCGGTGTTGTAGTGGGCCTGTCCGCAGCAGGTCTGGGCCATCGGGAAGTCGACCTCGACGCCCAGCCTGGTCAGCAGTTTCACCACGGCGCGCCCGGTGTCCGGATAGAGCGTGTCGTTGACACAGGTCAGGAACAGGGCGACACGCATCGCGGCTCCTTGTGATCGATCATCGGATGAGTGCAGGGTAGTGCGGGCACGCGGCCGGGGGGAGACCCCGCTCACCGCCGGGTGGGATTCACCCTCGGGTGAGCCGGGCCTCCGCCTCGCTCCAGCGTGCCGCGTCCCCCCGCGGCTCGTACCGGGTCAACGGCTGCGTACGGGTGAGCAGCCGCCGCCCGTCGGCCAGGTCGCCGACCAGCCCGTGGGTCCGTGCCTGCACCAGGACGTTCCCGAGCGCCGCGGCCTCCGTCGGTCCCGCCACCACCGGCAGTCCGCACGCGTCGGCGGTCAGCTGGCACAGCAGGGCGTTGCGGGTGCCGCCCCCGACGACATGCACGACGTCGACGGGATGGTCGGCCAGCCGCTGGGCGTCGGCGATCGCCCTGCGGTGGGCGAGGGCGAGCGAGTCCAGGATGCAGCGCGTGATCTCGGCGGGCGAGGCCGGCACCGGCTGCCCCGAGGCACGGCACGCCTCGGCGATCCGCTCCGGCATCCGCCCCGGCGCCAGGAACGCCGCGTCCCCCGCGTCCACGACCGACCGCAGCGCCGGCACCTTGGACGCGTCGAGCAGCAGCGCGCCCAGATCCGGCTCGCCCCAGGCCCGTACGCACTCCTGGAGAAGCCACAGCCCCATGATGTTGCGCAGATACCGGACCGTGCCGTCCAGCCCCAGCTCATTGGTGAAGTTGGCGGCCCGGCTCTCCTCGGTGAGTATGGGCGCGCCCAGCTCCAGGCCCGCCAGCGACCAGGTGCCGGTGCAGATGTACGCGAACCGCTCGGCCTCGGCCGGGACGGCGGCCACCGCCGACGCGGTGTCGTGCGACCCGACCGCCGTCACCGGCACCGGTCCGCTCAGCCCGGTCTCCTCCAGCACCTCACCGCGCAGCACCCCCGCGAAGTCGCCGGGCTGCCGCAGCGGCGCGAACAGGCCCAGGTCGACACCCAGCCGCGAGGCCACGTCGTACGACCAGTCCCGGGTCCGCGGATCGATCAGCTGGGTGGTGGAGGCGTTGGTCAGCTCGGTGCCCTGCTCGCCGGTGAGCCAGTACGTCAACAGGTCCGGGACGAGCAACAGCCGTTTGGCGAAGGAGAGTTGAGCGGAATCCCGGGCCGCGGCCAGCTGGTACAGCGTGTTGAAGGGCGCGTACTGCAATCCGGTGGCGGCGTACAGCTCCGCCGCCGGCACGGTCGCCCACACCTTCTCCGCGACCCCCTCCGTGCGGGAGTCGCGGTAGTGCACGGGGTTGCCGAGCAGCGCCCCGTCGGCGTCCAGCAGGCCGTAGTCCACGGCCCAGCTGTCGATGCCGACGGAGTCGAGTCGTCCACCGCAGTGGGCGCCGGCCGCCCGCAGCCCGTCCAGCACCCCCGCGTACAGCCCGAGCACGTCCCAGCGCAGCCCCTCCGGCACCCGCACCGGCCGGTTCGGGAAGCGGTGGGCCTCGCTCAGCTCCAGCGAGTCCGGGCCGACGCGGCCGACCATGACACGCCCGCTGGACGCGCCGAGGTCGACCGCGGCGTACGACTTCAGGTCCGCGCTCACCGCAGGAAGGCGGCCGCGACGCCGGCGTCGACCGGGATGTGCAGCCCGGTGGTGTGCGTCAGGTCGCCGCCGGTCAGGGCGAAGACGGCACCTGCGACATGGTCCGGGAGCACCTCGCGCTTGAGGATGGTGCGCTGGGCGTAGAACTCACCCAGCTTCTCCTCCTCGACCCCGTACACGGCGGCCCGCTTGGCACCCCAGCCACCGGCGAAGATGCCCGACCCGCGCACGACACCGTCCGGGTTGATCCCGTTGACGCGGATGCCGTGCTCACCCAGCTCGGCGGCCAGCAGCCGCACCTGGTGGGCCTGGTCGGCCTTGGTGGCCGAGTAGGCGATGTTGTTCGGCCCGGCGAAGACGGCGTTCTTGGAGGCGATGTAGACGATGTCGCCGCCCAGCTCCTGGGCGATCATCACGCGCGCCGCTTCCCTGGACACCAGGAACGAACCGCGCGCCATGATGTCGTGCTGGAGGTCCCAGTCCTTCGCCGAGGTCTCCAGCAGCGGCTTGGAGATGGAGATTCCGGCGTTGTTGACGACCAGGTCCACACCGCCGAAGGCGAGCACGGCGGCCTTGAACGCGTCGGCGATCTGCTCCTCCGAGGTGACGTCCACGGCCACCGCGACGGCCTTGTCCGGTCCGCCCAGCTCCTCGGCGACGGCCCGGGCGTTGTCGGTGTTCAGATCGGCGACGATCACACACGCGCCCTCGGCCACCAGCCGCTGCGCGATCGCCTTCCCGATCCCGCTGCCGGCCCCGGTCACCAGCGCGACCCGCGTCGCGAGCGGCTTGGGCTTCGGCATCCGCTGAAGCTTGGCCTCCTCCAGCGCCCAGTACTCGATCCGGAACTTCTCGGACTCCTCGATGGGCGCGTACGCGGAGACGGCCTCGGCGCCGCGCATCACGTTGATGGCGTTCACATAGAACTCGCCCGCGACCCGCGCGGTCTGCTTGTCCTTGCCGAAGCTGAACATGCCGACGCCCGGGACCAGCACGATCGCCGGGTCGGCACCCCGCATGGCGGGGGAGTCGGGCAGGGCGTGCCGCTGGTAGTAGGCGGCGTACTCCTCGCGGTACTCCGCGTGCAGCTCCTTGAGCCGGGCGACGACCTCGTCGAGCGGAGCGGTCGGCGGCAGATCCAGCACCAGCGGCCGCACCTTGGTCCGCAGGAAGTGGTCGGGGCAGGAGGTGCCCAGCGCGGCCAGCCGGGGGTGTTCGGCCCGGGCCAGGAACTCCAGCACCGCGTCGGAGTCGTTGAAGTGCCCGACCTGCGCCTTGTCCTGCGAGGCGATCGCACGCACATACGGCGCCAGTGCCGCGGCACGCTCCCGCCGCTCGTCCTCGGCCAGCGCCTCGTATCCCTCGATGACGTCCCCGAAGGGCTCGGCCTTCCCCTTCTCCGCCAGGAACGTCTCGGCGGTCCGGATGATGTGCAGCGAGTTCCGCTCGCACTCCTCGGCGGTGTCGCCCCACGCGGTGATGCCGTGCCCACCGAGGATGACGCCGATCGCCTGCGGGTTGGCTTCCTTGATGGCGGCGATGTCCAGCCCCAGCTGGAATCCGGGTCGCCGCCAGGGCACCCATGCGACCGTGTCGCCGAAGCACTCGGCGGTCAGCTTCTCCCCGTCGGCGGCACAGGCGAGCGCGATCCCGGAGTCGGGATGCAGATGATCGACATGCGCCGCCCCGACCAGCCCGTGCATGGCGGTGTCGATGGACGGCGCCGCCCCACCCTTCCCATGCAGGCAGTAGTCGAACGCGGCGACCATCTCGTCCTCACGCTCGACCCCCGGATAGACATCGACGAGCGCCCGCATCCGGTCCAGCCGCAACACGGCGAGCCCGGCCTCGGTGAGCGTCCCGAGGTCACCTCCCGACCCCTTGACCCACATCAGCTCCACATCACCCCCGGTGACGGGATCGGTGTCGGTGCCCTTGGCGGACGCGTTCCCGCCGGCGTAGTTGGTGTTACGGGGATCGGAGCCAAGCCGATGGGAACGAGCGAGGAGAGCGGCAGCTTCGGGATGGGTTGCCATGAACGTTCAGTCCTATCTAGAAGAGGGGGAGGGAGCTGCTTTCAGGGGCGCGGGGACCTGCGCGACCAGCCACACACGGCCCGCAGCCCGCAGACGACAGAACTCGGCAGAAGCTCACGCCCCCCACCCGGCCTGCTCCCCACCAACCCGCTCAGCCACGATCTTCTCGGCCCACCCGGACCGCCGGTACGCACCGATGGGATCCGCATCAAGCCCCATCTCGCCCCGTACCTCGGCAAGCAACGGCCGCACATCCGTGTTGTACGCGTCCATCAGCACGGCGTTCGCCTCCAGCACATCCCCCGAGGCCTGCGCCTCACCCAGCGCCACCCGGTCGACCAGCAGCGCCTTCGCCGTGGCCTCCTGCACATTCATCACCGACCGGATGATCGCCGGAATCTTCGCCTCGATGTTGTGGCACTGGTCGAGCATGAACGCGACCTCGGGCGAGAACCCACCCCCACGCACGACCTCGTACATGATCCGGAACAACTGGAACGGATCGGCCGCCCCCACCATCAGGTCGTCGTCCGCATAGAACCGCGAGTTGAAGTCGAACCCCCCGAGCTTCCCCTCCCGCAGCAACGTGGCGACGATGAACTCGATGTTGGTCCCCGGCGCATGGTGCCCGGTGTCCACGACGACCTGCGCCTTCGGCCCGAGCTTCAGACAGTGCGCGTACGCCGTCCCCCAGTCCGGGACGTCCGTCGAGTAGAAGGCCGGCTCGAAGAACTTGTACTCCAGCAGCATCCGCTGCCCGTCCCCGAGCCGCTCGTACACCTCGGCCAGCCCTTCGGCCAGCCGGTCCTGCCGCGCCCGGAGGTCGTCCTGCCCGGGATAGTTCGTGCCGTCCGCGAACCACAGTTTCAGATCGGAGGAGCCCGTCGCGTCCATGATGTCGACGCACTCCAGCAGATGATCGACGGCCTTGCGCCGCACCGCCGCATCCGGATGGCAGATGCTGCCCAGCTTGTAGTCGTCGTCCTGGAAGGTGTTGGAGTTGATCGCGCCCAGCTTCACGCCACGCTCTTCGGCGAACTTGGCCAGCGCCGCGTAGTCGTCGACCTTGTCCCAGGGGATGTGCAGGGCGACGGTCGGCGCGACCCCCGTGAACGCGTGCACCTGCGCCGCGTCCTCCAGCTTCTCCCGCGGTGTCCGTGGCACGCCCTGCTGGGCGAACACCTTGAACCGCGTCCCCGAGTTCCCGTACGCCCACGACGGCGTTTCGACTGCCTGGGTCTTGAGTGCGGCCTTCACCGCGGCGAGCTCGGTCACTGAGGGCTCCTGTGACGTCGGGACGGAAGTCGGAAGGCGGTCGGACGGCGAGCGTCCGAACCACTTCACTGTGAAACGATTCAAGACGGGAACGTATGAGTCGCCCGAAGGAGTGTCAACCCCTGCGGCCCAGGCCGTTTGCCGTGACTCGGCCGTGACCTTCGTTCATCGAAATATTTTCGACACGAACCCATTGACGTGACATGTCGTCCACGCCTAACGTCCCGGCAACCAAGTTGAAACCTTTCACGACGCCGAGAGGGCCGTCCCGCCCGGTGTCGTCGAGGAGCCCTCATGACCCACCCGTCCACCACGGGTCCGGCCCCGGTTCTGGCGCTCAGGGACATCTCGAAGTCCTTCGGCGCGGTCCGCGCCCTGCGGGACGTCTCCCTGGAGCTGTTTCCCGGGGAGGTGCACGCCCTCGCCGGAGAGAACGGCGCGGGCAAGTCGACCCTCATCAAGACCCTCGCCGGAGTGCATCGGCCGGACACCGGCCAGGTGCTGCTCGACGGTGAGCCGGTCGTCTTCCACGGCCCCGGCGACGCCCGCGACGCCGGCATCGCCGTCATCTACCAGGAGCCGACTCTCTTCCCCGACCTGTCGATCGCCGAGAACATCTTCATGAGCCGCCGCCCCCGGCGCGCCCTCGGCCGGATCGACCACAAGGCCACCCACCAGGCGACCCTGGCCCTGATGCAGCGCCTCGGCGTCGAACTCGACCCCGACCGCCCCGCGCGCGGCCTGTCCATCGCCGACCAGCAGATCGTCGAGATCGCCAAGGCGCTCTCCTTCGACGCCCGCGTCCTCATCATGGACGAGCCGACCGCCGCCCTCACCGGCAGCGAGGTCGCCCGCCTCTTCGGAGTCGTCCGCACCCTGCGCGAGCAGGGGGCCGCCGTCCTGTTCATCTCGCACCGGCTGGAGGAGATCTTCCAGATCTGCAAGCGGGTCACCACCCTGCGGGACGGCGCCTGGATCGCCAGCGAGCCGCTGGCCGGCATGACCGAGGACGACCTCGTACGCCGGATGGTCGGCCGTGACCTCGACGAGCTCTACCCCAAGCAGGAGGTGCGGGCGGGCGAGGTCGCCCTGAGCGTGCGCCGGCTGACCCGCGAGGGTGTCTTCACCGACGTCTCCTTCGACGTACGGCGCGGCGAGATCGTCGGCCTCGCCGGACTGGTCGGCGCCGGCCGCACCGAGGTCGCGCGGGCCGTGTTCGGCATCGACCGCTGGGACGCCGGCGAGGTCGAGGTGGACGGCCGCAGGCTCGCCAACGGCGCCCCGTCCACCGCCATGGCCGCCGGGCTCGCCCTGGTCCCCGAGGACCGGCGCGCCCAGGGCCTGGTGATGGACATGTCCATCGAGCGCAACATCGGCCTCACCGGCCTGCGTACGACCGTCAGGGCCGGCCTGATGGACCGTGCCGCCGAACGCAGCCGCTCCCTCGACTGGGCCGTCAAGCTCCAGGTCAAGTACGCGCGGATCGCCGACACCGTGAACACCCTGTCCGGCGGCAACCAGCAGAAGGTCGTCCTCGCCAAGTGGCTCGCCACCGGCCCCAGGGTCCTGATCGTCGACGAGCCCACCCGCGGCATCGACGTCGGCACCAAGGCCGAGGTGCACCGGCTGCTCAGCGAACTCGCCGCGGACGGTGTGGCCGTCCTGATGATCTCCTCCGACCTGCCCGAGATCCTCGGCATGGCCGACCGCGTGCTCGTGATGCACGAGGGCCGCCTGACCGCCGAGATCCCCCGCTCCGAAGCCACCGAGGAAACCGTGATGGCCGCAGCCACCGGGAGGGCCGCCGCATGACGGTGACCACTCCCCACGAGGCCCCTGTCACCGACGTGCCCAAGTCCAGCGGCACCCGCCTCGTCGACCGCGTCTTCAAGATGCGCGAACTCGCCATCCTGGCCGTCTTCGTGGTGATGATCGTCGTCACCCAGATCGGCAACAGCCAGTTCCTCACCGAACAGGGCATCAAGGACCTGCTGCTGAACGCGACGATCCTGGTCCTGGTCGCCACGGGCCAGTCCCTGGTGGTGATCACCAGGAACGTCGACCTCTCCGTCGGCTCCACCCTCGGCATCAGCGCCTTCGCCGCCGGCACCTATCTCCAGGGCGGCGGCAACCCGGTGGTCGCCGTGCTGCTGGCGATCCTCATGGGCGTCGCCTTCGGCCTGCTGAACGGCCTGCTCGTCAGCCTCGGCCAGGTGCCCGCGCTCGTCGTCACCCTCGGCACGCTCTACATCATCCGCGGTATCGACTCGATCTGGGTCGGCTCCCGCCAGATCACCGCGGCCGACCTCCCGGACGGCTTCGTCGACTTCGGCTCCGGCGGCATCTCCGCGGTGCCCTGGCTGGCCCTGATCGCCGTCGTCGTCCTGGTGGCCACGGCGTACTACCTCAAGCACTACGGCAGCGGCCGCGAGCTGTACGCCCTCGGCTCCAACCCCGAGGCCGCCCGCCTCGCCGGCATCCCCGTCCGCAAGCGGATCCTCGCCGCCTACACCTTCTGCGGGGCCCTCGCCGGACTCGCGGGCGCCATGTACCTGGCCCGGTTCGGCAACGTCGACTCCGGCACCGGCAACGGCTACGAACTCACCGTCGTCAGCGCGGTCGTGGTCGGTGGCGTCGTCTTCACCGGCGGCTCCGGCAGCGTCTACGGCGCCGCGCTCGGCGCGCTGCTGCTGACCTCCATCAACAGCGTGCTGCCGGCCCTCGGCGTCAGCTCCGTCTGGGTCCTCGCCATCAACGGCATCCTGCTCATCCTCGCCATCGCGGTCGACCGGATCGTCGCACTGCGCGTGGCCAACGCCCTGAAGAAGAGGAACGCCCGCCATGGCTGACTCGTCGCTCGCGCGCGCCGTCCGCTGGGACACGGTCGTCGGCGCTCTCCTGATCGTCGTGCTCCTGCTGTCCTTCACCACGGTCGACGGCTTCGGAAACGCGCTCAACCTGTCGTTCCTGATCGGAAACACCCTTCCGATCGCGATGATCGCCCTGCCGATGACGCTCCTGGTCGTCTCGGGCGAGATCGATCTCTCGGTCGCCTCCACCGCCGGTCTCTCCGGCGCCGTGATGGGCGCCCTGTGGAACCAGGGCATGACGATCGAGACGATCATTCCGATCTGCCTGGTGCTCGGTGTGGTGTGCGGACTGATCAACGGTCTGCTGGTGACCAGGCTGGGGCTGCCGTCCCTCGCCGTCACCATCGGCACCCTCGCCGCCTATCGCGGCATCGCCCAGATCGTGCTCGGCTCCGACGCGGTGACCGACTTCCCGACGCAGTACCTGGACTTCGCGGCCGGGCGCATCGGCGACACGTTCATCCCGTACGCCTTCCTGCCCTTCCTGGTGCTCCTCGCGATCGCCGTGATCGTCCTGCACGCCACGCCGTTCGGTCGGTCGGTCTTCGCGACCGGTGCGAGCGAGGAGGCCGCGCGGTTCGCCGGGATCCGGGTCAAGCGGCAGAAGCTGATCCTGTTCACGGTGACGGGGCTGATGGCCTCCCTCACCGGGATCTTCTGGGCGCTGCACTACGCGAGCGCTCGCTACGACAACGCCACCGGGCTTGAACTGTCGGTCGTGGCCGCCGTGTTGCTCGGCGGAATCGACTTCGACGGTGGGAAGGGGACGCTCGGTGGTGCGATCGCCGGTGTCTTCCTGCTCGGTGCGTTGCAGAACGTCATGAGTCTCCAGGACGTCTCCGCGCAGTCGCAGATCGTCGTCACCGGCGTCCTGCTCGTCCTCTCCGTGCTCGGCCCCCGGGTCGTACGCCAGATCTCTGTCGCAAGGGCCGGGCGCAGAGCGCAAGCGCTGCGTTAGCGAGACCGTCTTCGATCTTCCGGCCGTATGTGGCTGGTCGCGCCCACGCGGCGGCAGCCGCATATCGAAACAGCCCCGCGTCCCTTTCAGAAGCGCTCCACCTCACCTCGTAAGAAGGAACCCAGCATGCGTAAGGCATCCATCCGCCGTTCCTGCGCGGCCCTCGCCGCCGTCACCTCCCTCGCTCTCGCCCTCACCGCCTGCGGCGGCACCACCAAGGAGGACGTCAAGAACGAGGGCGCCTCCGCCGCCACCGGGGGCAAGGCCGACCCGAACGCCGAGCTGAAGAAGGGGCTGACCGTCGGCTTCCTGCCCAAGCAGGTCAACAACCCGTACTTCACGTCCGCCGACAAGGGCGGCGAGGCGGCCCTGAAGGAGCTGGGGTCCAGCTACAAGGAGGTCGGCCCGTCCAGCGCCACCGACACGGCCGGCCAGGTCTCCTACGTCAACACGCTCACCCAGCAGCAGGTCGACGCGATGGCGGTCTCCGCGCAGGACCCGGGCGCGCTGTGCACCGCGCTGAAGCAGGCCATGAAGAACGGCATCAAGGTCGTCACCTACGACTCCGACACCACCGCCGACTGCCGCAACGCCTTCGTCTCGCAGGCCTCCGCCGAGGACCTCGGCCGCACCGAGGTGCAGCTGCTCGCCGAGCAGATCGACTACAAGGGCGAGATCGCGATCCTGTCCGCCGCGCAGACGGCGACGAACCAGAACATCTGGATCGACTTCATGAAGCAGGAGCTGAAGGACCCCAAGTACAAGGACATCAAGCTGGTCAAGGTCGCCTACGGTGACGACGACGCCCAGAAGTCCTTCCAGCAGACCCAGGGCCTGCTCCAGGAGTACCCGAACCTGAAGGGGATCATCTCCCCGACCACCGTCGGCATCAAGGCCGCCGCCCAGTACCTGTCGGGCTCCAAGTACAAGGGCAAGGTCAAGCTGACCGGCCTCGGCACCCCCAACGACATGCGCAAGTACGTCAAGAACGGCACCGTCGAGGCGTTCGAGCTGTGGGACCCGGCGAAGCTCGGCGAGCTGGCCGCCCGCACCGCCGTCGCGTTGTCCTCCGGGCAGATCACCGGCAAGGAGGGCGAGACCTTCAAGGCCGGTTCCATGGGCGAGTACACCATCGGCAAGGACGGCGTGATCAGCCTCGGCAAGCCGACCGTCTTCGACGCCAAGAACATCGACCAGTTCAACTTCTAGACCCCGGAGGGTCGTTGATGCAGCGCGTGTGCTTCCTGCTGAAGGTCCGTCAGGACCGCTTGGACGAGTACCGCGAGCGGCACGCCGCCGTGTGGCCGGAGATGCTCGAAGCGCTCTCCGCCACCGGCTGGCACAACTACTCGCTCTTCCTGCGGGAGGACGGCCTCCTGGTCGGCTACCTGGAGACCGAGGACTTCGCCGCCGCCCAGGCCGGGATGGAGGCCGCCGAGGTCAACGCCCGCTGGCAGAAGGAGATGGCGCCGTTCTTCGAATCGCTGGACGGAGCCCGGCCCGACGAGGCCATGAAACCCCTGACGGAAGTGTTCCACCTCGCCTGATCCGCCCCCTACCTCGCCGACAATGGAGTCCCCCGAGATGAAGAGACGTACGCTGCTGGGCGCCGCCCTCGCTGGAGCCGTGATGACCCCCGCCCTCGCCTCAGGCACCGCCCGTGCCGCCGACCCAGGGCCCTCGGTCACCCTGACCGGCACCACCACGCTCGACACCCAGGCCATCTTCTTCGTCTCGTACGACGGTCTGGTCAACAACAACGCCTTCCAGAAGAACGGCCTGCTGACCTACAAGGGCTACCAGTACGCCGTCTGGTACACCGCCGACCGGGGCGCCGTCGTCGGCCGCCGCGCCCTCGGCTCCACCGCCTGGTCCACGGTCAAGGTCGGCCACACCCTGCGCTACAACGACTCCCACAACGTCATCTCGATGGGCATCTCGAAGATCGACGGGCGTCTCCACCTCAACATGGACTCGCACAGCGACGGGTTCACCTACGTCAAGTCGGTCGCAGGCCTCGTGGACAACCCGGCGGGCCTGAGCTGGATCGCGAGCCGCTTCGGCGCACCCCAGTCCACCCTGGACGGCCTCGCGCTCACCTCGCAGTTCACCTACCCGCAGTTCGTCTCCACCCCCGACGGCAAGCTCCAGCTCAGCTACCGGGTCGCCATCTCCGGCAACGGCCGCAACGCCCTCGCCGAGTACGACGGTTCGGCCTGGACCAACCTGGGGGAGTGGAGCAGCTCCACCGGCACGTACACCAGCGAGCACGGCTCCTCGACCGCCCGCAACATGTACCTGCACGGCATCGACTACGACAAGAACGGCCGACTGCACTCCTTCTTCACCTGGCGTGAGCAGAACGGCGCCGTGATGTGCAACGGCGGCGGCATCAGCAACCACGACACCGGCTACGTCTACTCCGACGACCGTGGCCGCACCTGGCGCAACAACGCCGGCGTCGTCGTCGGCACGACCGGTGGCTCCGACAAGGTCGCCGTCACCGACAGCGGCCTGGTGATCGACGCGATCAACGCGGACCACTCCCTGATGAACCAGGAGAGCCAGTTCACGGACTCCGCCGGCCTGCCGCACGCGATCATCAGCTACGTCCCCGGCCGCTTCGGCCAGTGCACCACGAACTACGTCGCCGACCGCATCGCCAACGGCCGCGCCTTCCACGTCCGCAAGAACTCCTCCGGCACCTGGCAGAAGACCGAGATCCCGGTCCCGCTGAACTCCAGCCAGCGCACCAAACTGATCCTGGACAAATACGACAACGCGTACGCGGTCTTCCCGTTCTGCCGGATCGCCGGTGCCTCCAAGGCCTCCGGATACACGGACTGGACGGTGCTGTACGACGGCGTCACCGCCGGGCTCAACGCCTTCGGCGAGGTCGTGATCGACGAGACCCGCGTCGCACAGGACAACTTCCTGTCGATCATGTACCAGGAGAAGTCCAGCGGTACGACGCCCTCGGCGCTGCGCACCCTCGACTTCCGCCTGCCCGCCTGACCACAGCCGTTGTGGGCGGCATGACGGTAATGTGCCTTCCCGCCGCCCCTCGTCTCCCTGGAGGTCCCTGCCCGATGACCCAGTCGGTGGGTATCAAGGACGTCGCCCGTGCCGCCGGAGTCTCCGTCGGCACGGTCTCGAACGTCATCAACCGCCCGGACGCGGTCGCGGCCGAGACCCGGGCGCGCGTGCAGTCCGCGATAGACCGGCTGGGCTACGTCCGCAGCGAGTCCGCGCGCCAGCTGCGCGCGGGCCGCAGCCGGATCATGGGGCTGCTCGTCCTCGACATGGGCAACCCCTTCTTCGTCGACGTGGCGCGCGGCGCCGAACGCACCGCGCGCGACGCCGGGCTCGGCGTGATGGTCTGCAACAGCGCACAGAGCGCCGGTGAGGAGGCCGAGTACCTGTCGCTCTTCGCCGAGCAGCGGGTGCGGGGCGTGCTGCTGACCCCGGCCGACGCAACAGGCCGCAACATCGACACGTTCCGGCGGCACAACATCCCCTTCGTCCTCGTCGACCGCGTCGCCGAGGGCACCACCGAGTGCTCGGTCTCCGTCGACGACGTCGCGGGTGGCGCGCTCGCCGTGCGCCACCTCGTCGACGCCGGGCACCGCTCCATCGCCTACGTCAGCGGCCCGCCCGGCCTCAACCAGGTCCGCGACCGCCGCACCGGCGCCCTGACCGCGCTGGAGGAGGCCGGCCTGGGCCCCGAGCACCTGCGTGAACTGCCCACCGAACGGCTCGACGTCGCCGCCGGCCGGGACGCCGGAGCCCGCCTCCTCGGCCTCGCCGACCGTCCCACCGCCGTCTTCTGCGCCAACGACCTCCTCGCCCTCGGCGTCCTGCAGGCCATGTACGCGGCCGGCATCAAGGTCCCCGACGACCTCGCGATCGTCGGCTACGACGACATCGAGTTCGCGGCCGCCGCGGCCGTCCCCCTGACCTCCGTACGGCAGCCCGCCGTCACCATGGGCACCCTGGCGGCCGAGATGCTGCTGGAGGAGACGGAGGAGGAGACCGGCACGAGGAAGCACGAGCACCGCAGGGTCGTCCTCCAGCCGGAGCTCGTGGTACGACGGTCCAGCCTCGCCGCCCGCTGATCCGCCGTTCAGTACGATTTCATGATCCTGGGGGTCGGTCGACGGACGAACATGTGCTGAACTGGGACGCGGCCCGAAAAACCATCCGTCCCGGGAGCCCTGTTGACCGTCAGCTACCGCCAGCCCGGCGTCGTCCTCACCGACCGCCACTTCACCGTGCCCCTCGACCACGCCGCCCCCGAGGGCGAGACGATCGAGCTCTACGCCCGTGAGGTCGTCGCCACCGACAAGGCGCACCAGGACCTGCCGTGGCTGGTCTACCTCCAGGGCGGCCCCGGTTTCGGCGCGAACCGCTTCGTCGGCAAGGGCGCCTGGCTCGGCCGCGCGCTGAAGGAGTACCGCGTCCTGCTGCTCGACCAGCGCGGCACCGGCCACTCCACGCCCGCCAACCGCCAGACGCTCCCGCTGCGCGGCGGCCCCGCCGAACAGGCCGACTACCTCACGCACTTCCGCGCCGACTCGATCGTCCGCGACTGCGAGGCGATCCGCCGGGACGTGACCGGCGGCGCCCCCTGGACCGTCCTCGGCCAGAGCTTCGGCGGCTTCTGCACCGTCAACTACCTCTCCACCGCCCCCGAGGGCCTGACCGCCGCCGTCGTCACCGGTGGCCTGCCCTCCCTCGACGCCCACGCCGACGACGTCTACCGCGCGGCCTACCCGCGCATCGAGCGCAAGGTCGCCGCCCACTACGCCCGCTACCCGCAGGACGTCGAGCGGGCCCGCCGTATCGCCGACCACCTCCTCGCGCACGACGTGGTCCTGCCGAACGGCTACCGCCTCACCGCCGAGGCCTTCCAGTCCCTCGGCATCCTCCTCGGCGGCAGCGAGGGCAGCCACCGTCTGCACTACCTGCTGGAGGACGCCTTCGTCCGCACCCCGCAGGGCCTGACCCTCTCGGACGCCTTCCAGGAGGAGGTGCAGGGCCTGCTCTCGTACGCGGGCCACCCGCTGTACGCCCTCGTCCACGAGGCCATCTACGGCCAGGACGCCCGCCCCACCGCCTGGTCCGCCGAGCGCGTACGGGCCGAGTTCCCGCAGTTCGACGCGGCCAAGACCCTCGCCGGCGACGGGCCGTTGCTCTTCACCGGCGAGACGATCCACCCCTGGATGTTCGACTGCGACCCGGCGCTGCGTCCGCTGCGCGATACGGCCGAACTCCTCGCCGCCCGCACCGACTGGACCCCCCTGTACGACCCGGCGCGCCTGGCCGCCAACGAGGTGCCGGTCGCGGCGGCCGTCTACCACGACGACATGTACGTCGACACCGCCCACTCCCTCACCACCGCCCGCGCGATCCGCGGGTTGCGCACCTGGGTCACCGACGAGTTCGAGCACGACGGCGTACGGGCCGGCGGCCCCCGCGTCCTGGACCGGTTGCTGGCGCTGACGCGCGACGAGGCCTGACGGGAGCGAGACGGCGGGGCCGTCAGGGCGCGGTCCGGGCTCATTCCTCGCTGAGCTGCCAGAACAGCCGATTCTCTACACATTTCGTCAGATACGGAACGCCGTCGGTGTGACCGGAGCCGTGCGCATCGCCGAGCATGCGCACGGCAAGGCTGCGGTGGGTCGACTTCCAGCGCTGGTGCCGGGCTTCCAGCCTGCCGAGCGCCGAGTCGAGCAGATTCCACTCGGCCTGGCCGAACGCGCCCGCGCGGCGGAGGTCGAGATAAGCCTGAGTGACAGTGTCATGGGCTGCGCTCTCCGCCTCGTCCCGCACGGCCGGCACATTCGTGAAGGCGGCCGAGTGCAAGCGAGGGGCGGGCGGAACACCGCACAGAATCTCGAACTTCTTGTACTGCTCGGACTGAATGGCGCTGGCCCCCTGGGTGAATTGCCGGAAGACGGAGAATTGCTCGGCCCGCATCGTGGCGGTGATCCGGAACAGTGCCGCCGCACGCTCGAAAATTGCGGTCGCGTGATCGACGAGCTCCACACTCGCTGTCAATTTCCCGTCACGCAGTGCTCCGACTGCTTTCCGTATGTCCCTGGCGATTTCGGTGAAGAGCATTTCGTGGGTCTGCAGGACGCGGATGAAGAAGTATTCGTCGTGCAGCACGTACACGGGTTGGACGGTGACGTCGAACCACCGACCGGCGTCCGTCGCGGGTGGCCTGGGCAACCGGTCGACGAGGTCCTGCGGGTCGGCGGCGTCCGGTCCGCCGAGGTCGTCGGCCACGAACCGCAGGGCATGACGCAGCCGCTTGCGCAGCGTCGCCGGATCCGGACGACCCCGGCAAGGGGGCTCGGACGACCCGCCCGCCGTCTCCGTCTCGAATCGTATGGCGTCGGACACGAGCAAAGTGGACAACCGGTCGGGACTCACCTCGGAGTGCTGGTCGTCCAAGAGGAGTTCCAGGAGCGGCAGCGCGAGGTAGGTCCGGTTCCAATAGCGCCCCTCGTGTTTGTCCAGCAGGCAGTCCAGAAATGCGTCGAGAAAGGAGCAATGCATGGCATGTCGGCTTCGAATGTCGCTCAACTCGGTCAGTATGCGCTCCGACAGGAAATGCTTCCCGATCTGCCGAACATGTTCTGTGACGACGCGGGCCATGGAGATTCCGTCGAAACGGTGCCCTGAGTTCATTGTCGCTGATCTCCGTCCGTGTTGTCGTGCGGTGCCGGGATCCACTAGGCATGATCGAAGGTCCGCACGTCATGTCTCGAACATTCGTGTCTTGACAGGAGGCGCGGCCTAGGCTGACGTCCATGACGGAGCCGACGATCACTCAACTCCAGCCCATGCCCGAGGACTGGCGGCGCGCCCTCGCCGTCGTCGCGCACCCGGACGACCTCGAGTACGGCTGCTCGGCGGCGATCGCCGCCTGGACCGACGCGGGCCGCGAGGTCACCTATGTCCTGGCGACCCGCGGAGAGGCCGGGATAGACACGCTGGAACCCGCGCAGTGCGGCCCGCTGCGGGAACGCGAGCAGCGGGCCAGCGCCGCCGTGGTCGGGGTGTCGGCGGTGGAGTTCCTCGATCACAAGGACGGCGTGATCGAGTACGGCCTCGCGCTGCGCCGCGACATCGCCGCCGCGATCCGCCGGCACCGGCCCGAGCTGGTGATCACGCTCAACCACCGGGACACCTGGGGCGGCGTCGCTTGGAACACCCCGGACCATGTGGCCGTCGGCCGAGCCACGCTGGACGCGGCCGGCGACGCGGGCAACCGCTGGATCTTCCCGGAGCTGGCCGACCAGGGCCTGGAACCGTGGAACGGCGTCCGCTGGGTCGCGGTGGCCGGCTCCAGCACGCCCACGCACGCGGTGGAGGCGACGGCGGGTCTGGAGCGCGGGGTGCGCTCGCTGCTCGAACACCGCACCTACATCGAGGTGTTGACCGACGAGGATCCGGAGACGTACGCCCGAAACTTCCTCACCGGGAACGCCGCGGCGACGGGGGAGCGGTTCGGCGGGAAGCCGGCCGTGGCGTTCGAACTGTTCAGCCGGTGAGCGACGGTGACGTGCGTCCTGGCCGACCCCGAGCGCCTCGCCACCCTTGATCTGCCGGAGCACGCCGGGTGAGTCAGGCAGAGGGAGGGGCGGTCGCCGCGCAGGACCGCCTTCGGTGTCTCATCTGTTCCGTATGCTGAACGGTATGCAAGATCAGATGTTCGACCGGGCCGACCTGCGCGGCGACTGCGCCAGCTGCTTCGGACTGTGCTGTGTGGCCCTGCCCTTCGCCGCCTCCGCCGACTTCGCGGTCGACAAGGCGGCCGGGAAGCCCTGCCACAACCTGCGCGACGACCACCGGTGCGGCATCCACGACCGGCTCCGGCAGACCGGTTTCACCGGCTGCACCGTCTACGACTGCTTCGGCGCCGGCCAGAAGGTCGCGCAGGTCACCTTCGGCGGCCAGGACTGGCGCACGGGCTCCCGGGAGCACGCCCGGCGGATGTTCGACGTCTTCCCGGTCGTCCGCCAGCTGCACGAACTGCTCTGGTACCTCACCGAGGCCCTCACCCTGCCCGCCGCCCGCCCCCTCCACGCCGACCTGCGCCGGATCCTGGACCGGACCGAGGAACTCACGCGGCAGACCCCGGAGGAGCTCGCGGCGCTGGACGTCGCCGCGCACCGCCAGGACGTCAACGTCCTCCTGCTCAAGGCCAGCGAACTGGCCCGGGCCGGATTCGGCGGCCGCAAGAGGAACCGCCGGGGCGCCGACCTGATGGGTGCCCGGCTGAGGCGTGCCGACCTGCGCGGCGCGAACCTGCGCGGTGCCTACCTCATCGCCGCCGACCTCACCGGCGCCGACCTGCGCGGGGCGGACCTCATCGGCGCCGACCTGCGCGACACCGACCTCACGGACGCCGACCTGACGGGCGCCTTCTTCCTGACCCAGCCCCAGCTGAACGCGGCCCGCGGCAGCGCGGGCACCCGGCTGCCCCGCTCAGTCGGCCGACCGGTGCACTGGACAGCGGACGTCTGACGCCGCGCCGTCGGCCGTGCCGGTCGGGACAGGCGCCGCAGGGGCCGCGCCGGGCGCCCGCCGCTCCAGACGCAGCCGCAGTCCCTCCGGCATCAGCGTCAGCCGCTCCGTCACCCGCAGCCGATAGCCCGGGTCGCTCCCGAACTCGTACCGGCGCAGCAGCAGACCCAGCACCAGCGTGGCCTCGTGCAGCGCGAACTGGCGCCCGATGCAGGCCCGCGCCCCCGTCCCGAACGGCTTGAAGGTGTGCGGCGGACGCGTCCGTACGGCCTGCGGTTCGAATCGGTCCGGATCGAACCGCTCGGCGTCCGCGCCCCACACCCCGGGATCACGGTGCAGCATCGCCGTGAGCACGAGCGCCCAGGCGCCGCGCCGCATCGGATGGACGCCGCCGAGTTCGGTGTCCTCGCGGGCTTCCCGGGCGAAGGCCGGCGCGGTCGGCCACAGCCGCAGCGACTCGTCGAGGATCCGGCGCACATATCGCAGCCGCGCCACCTGGTCGTAGCCGGGCGTCGCCGTGGCGCCCCAGACACGGTCGACCTCGGCGCGGGCGCGCTCGGCGACCTCGGGGTGCCGGGAGAGGTAGTGCAGGGCGAAGGAGAGCGCGCCCGAGGTGGTCTCGTGGCCGGCCACCAGGAAGGTGATCACCTGCCGGCGGACGTTCTCGGGGGACAGGCGCTCCCCGGTCTCGGGGTGGGCCGTCTCCAGCATCCGGTCCAGCAGGTCACCGCCCCCGCCGCCGCTCGCCGTACGGGCGCGGACCAGGTCGTCGACCGTCCGGTTGAGATGGGCGATGTCGTCCTGGTTGCGCCGCGCGGCGCGCCGGAGCAGGAGCGGCGTCGGCACGGTGTTGAGGCGCTGGGCGTAGGTGAGCGTGCCGATCATCGCCGTCACGAAGGGGTGCGGACGCGATCGTTCGAAGGAGCCGAAGTCATGGCCGAACCCGGTGCGCGCGATGGTCTCCAGGGTCAGTTTGGTCATGTCGCCGGGTACGTCCACGTCCCGGCCCGACACGACCGCGCGGTCCCAGTGGTCCATGAGCCGGTCGGCCACGGCCAGCATCATCGGGTGGTAGCCCGCCATGGCCTCCCGGCTGAACCCCGGCGCCAGGACGTCGTGCGCCAACTGCCAGTTGGGCTCGTGGTTGTACGCCGTGAACAGCCCGTCCCCGACCACCGGCCGCAGATTGGCTATGCCGAGCCCCACGTGCTTGGCGAACCGTGCCTCGTCCGCCATGTCGGCGGCGAGCTCGGCGCCCCACACGAACACGAACTCCCGGTTGAAGGCCTTGCGCCGGAAGATCGGCCCCAACTGCCGGGCGTACCGCAGGGAGTCCTGGAGCGGCGTACGTCTGCCGGCGCCGAGCACATCGCCGAGCAGCGGGACCCGGTGCGGGGGATGCGGGATGCGGGACAGTTCGGGCCAGCCCTGCTCGGCGCCGCGGAATCCCTTCGGGAGTCCGGATCCGGTCGTTGCCTCCGCCATGACGCGATCTCCCTTGATCCAGCGACACGTTGAGCTCGTTGTACGTGGGTTCAATAACGCGTTTCAGTCTGGTCCCGCTGTTGAATCCACGTCAAGTAAAGTGCGGGCATGGCCGCGGACCAGGGTGAGCGCACACGTCGCCGGCTCAGCACCGAGGAGCGCCGTGAGCAGCTCCTCGCCGTCGGGGCGCGGCTGTTCTCGGAGCGCCCGTACGACGAGGTGTGGATCGAGCAGGTCGCCGAGATCGCCGGCGTCTCACGCGGGCTGCTCTACCACTACTTCCCGACGAAGCGCGACTTCTTCGCGGCCGTCGTCGAGCGCGAGAGCGAGCGCATGCTGCGGATGACGGCCGCCGTGCCCGGCGTCCCGGTCCGCGAGCAGCTCGCGGCGGGGCTCGACACCTACCTGGAGTACGTCGAGGCCCACGCCCACGGCTACCGCGCCTTCCATCGCGCCGACGCGGCCGGCGACCAGGCCGTGCGCAAGGTCTACCAACAGGCCCTGGCGCGACAGGAGAAGCAGATCCTCGCGGCGATGGCGGCGGACCCCGAGTTCGGCCCGGTCTTCGAGGGGCGGTCCGACGTCCGGCTCGCGGTACGGGGCTGGCTGGCGTTCACCACCGCCGTCTGCCTGGAGTGGCTGCGCGGCTCGGACCTCTCCCGGGAGCAGGTGCGCGATCTGTGCGCCCGCGCCCTGCTGGGTGTCATCACGCCCTGAGCGCCGGGCGCCGGGAAAGACCTCGTACGGGAAGGGCGTGGCTGGTTGGCGTGCGGCTCGATCTTCGATAGGTTAGGCAAGGCTTACCTAAGGAGGAATGGGATGGGTGACAGCCAGGCCTGGGCGGCAGCACCTTCCGCGGCGGAACGCGCCCGGTCGGTGCTCGCCGGTGCGTGGTCCTGCGGGGTGACCGCGGAGAGCTGCCGGGAGGAACTCGTCGGCGCGCACACGGTGACCGAGGGCGGCGCCGTCCTGCTGGAGGTGCCGGAGGGCAGCGCGCTCGTCACGGCGGCGATCTGCGCGCCCCGCGGAGAGCCGTCCGCCGTCCTGGAGTTCGCCGACGTCGCCCCCGTGCCCGTGCGCAGGCGGATCCGCACCCGGCTCTGGATGTCCGGCTGGTTCACCCCCGAGGACGGCAAACTCGCCTTCCGGGCGACCCGCGTGGTGCTGCGGCAGCCGTCCGGAGCCGTGGTCGTCGGCCTCGACGAGTTCGCCGCCGCCGCGCCCGACCCGCTGGCCACCGCCGAGGCCCGGCTGCTCACCCACCTCGCCGACTGCCACCCGGACGCCGTCGAGCGCCTCACCCGCCTCGTCGACTCCGACAGCCTGCACGGCGCCGTCCGCGTCCAGCCCCTCGCCGTCGACCGGCACGGACTGACCCTGCGCATCGAGCGCGCCCGCTCCGACGGCGACGTGCGACTGCCGTTCCACCGGCCCGCCGACGACGTCGCGCAGCTCACCGAACGCATGCACGTCCTGCTCGCCCAGGCCAGCGCCGCCTCGTGCCCGCGGGCCCTACAGCGGCAGCGCACAGACGGCGACGGGTGACGCGAACGGCTCGCCCGCTAGCCGCAGTTCACCGCTCTTGTCGTCGACGAGGAAGACGCTCACGGTGCTCGACCGCTGGTTCGCGGCGAACAGCAGCGCGCCGTCCGGCGAGAGGGTGATCTGCCGGGGGAAGTCCCCGGAAACCGGCACCGTGTCGAGCAGCCTGAGCCGGCCGCCCTTCGCCTCCACCGCGTAGCGCGCGAGGCTGTTGTGGCCCCGGTTGGCGAGATAGGCGAACCTGCCGTTCGGCGTCACCACGATCTGCGCCGGGTAGCTGGTGCCGGGACCCGTGCCCGTCTCCTGCTCCTCGCCGATGGTCACCCGGCCCGTGTCGGGGTCGTACCCGCAGACCGCGACGGTGTTGTCGACCTCGTTGGCCAGGTACGCGTACCGGCCGCCCGGGTGGAAGGTGAGATGACGCGGGCCCGCGCCCGGCTTCGTCCGCGCCCGCGCGACCTCGGTGAGCGTGCCGGCCTTCTGGTCGAGGCGGTAGGTGTACACCGTGTCCGTGCCCAGGTCGACGGCGATGACATGGCCGCCGTCGGGGCTGGTGATGATCTGGTGGGCGTGCGGGCCGTCCTGGCCGGGGCCGGGCGCCGGACTGGAGTGCGTGACCAGGTCGGTGCGCTCGCCGAGCGCGCCCGAGGCGTCGATCGGGTGCACCGCCACGCTGCCCGTGCCGTAGTTGGCGCTCAGCAGCCAGCGTCCGCCCGGATGCACCGACAGATGGCAGGGCGCCGCCCCGCCGGTGCTCCGGCTCCCCAGAATCTCGCGGTCGGCGAGCCGCACGGCGGTCACGGCGCCGTCCTCCCGCTCGTCGACCGCGTACAGCGTCCGGCCGTCCGGGTGCAGGGCCAGATACGACGGGTCGGGGACGTCCGTGATCGTGCCGGTGCCGGTGACGCGCCCCGTGTCCGGTTCGTACGTGGCGAGCCCGATGCCCTTGCCGCCGCCCTCGGCCGAGGTGTACGTGCCGAGGTAGAGCCGGCGCGGGCCGGACGGGGCACGGCTCTCGGACTGCGCGCTCGGACGGGTCCCGGGCGTCGTCGCCTCGGGGGCCGCCGTGTCGGCGGTGTCCTGCGGCGCGGGCGCGTCGTCGCACCCCGTGGCCGCGGGGAGGGTCACACCCGCGGCCGATCCCGCCAGGGTGCCGACGAAACGGCGCCTGCTCAGCCCACCACTGCCCATGTCCACACCTCAGGTCGTCGGTCGTCGTGGTCGCGACAGCAACCTTGGCGTGGATCACCCGCCGAACGCAAGAAGAGCAACGCACGTTGCGCACAGTGCAATATGACGGGGACTCCAAGGGGAGCGCCAAGCGGCGCTCCGTACGGCGAACCGAGCCTCTCGTGCCGCCTACCAGTCCCCGTCCTGAACCGGCTTGCCCGGCGGGTCCTTCAGCGGCTTCACCTGGCCCGGCGTCGGTGCCTGCCACGGCTCGTGATCATCGCCGAGCCAGTCACCGACCGGCTTCACCGCCTCCAGCGTGTCCGTCGGGGCGAGATCCTCCGCGTCCTGGTCGTAGTAGTCGAACCAGGGCAGCCCCGCCCGGGTGTACGCGGCCCGGTCCACCGGCGACGGCGGGGGAGCCTCACCGGTGATACGGCGCCACTCCGGGGGCGTCACCAGATGGACGAAGACCCGTCCGGCGGGGGCGTCGGCCCAGTCCGACAGCGGCCGGTCGTCCTCGTAGACCTCCTGGCGCATCGAACCGCCCACGCCCAGGCCCATCGCCGCGGCCGCCCGGCGCGCCGGAGCGGCGGCGGGGGCCGGGACCGCGCCCGGCGCGGGCGGCGCGGCCATGGGCATCGCGGCGCCGTAGCCGCCGAACTGCGGCATCGCCCGCGCCTGCTCCGCCCGGCGCCGCTCCTCCTCGCGCCACCGCTCCAGCAGCGGCTCGCGCAGCGCGAAGGACTGCAGCTGTACGCCGCCCCAGACCTCCTCGCCGGTGACCTGGCCCTCCACGGTCGCGCCCAGCCCGAGCGGCACCGCGACGAACTGGCGAACCGTGCCCTTCCCGGAGTTGATGCCGTCCAGCCAAGGCTGGCGGGGCAACACGACGTAGTTCTGCGGCTTGCGGGCGAGCCGGTCGCTCCACGGCTTCCCCGACACCGCGCACACCTTGCCCACGCCGACCTGCAGGGCGGCCGGCTCGGTCGTGCCCCCGAAGCTCAGCCACATCGCCTCGCGCAGGTAGACCGGCAGCATCACACCGCCGCGCGCCCGCCACGCCTCGGGAACCGTGTCCGCGTAGTCCGCCACCCTCCGGACCGGGAACTCGCCGAGCCCCGGCGGCAGCGGATGCGTGCCCTTCTCCGGCAGCCGCAGCGTGCGGATGAACCGCACCGCCACACCGCCCGGCAGCCGCAGTGTGTTTCCGTCGATCCGCACGGTGGACTCAGCCATCGGCCCGCTCCTCGCTCCCGGCGCCGGCCCCGTCCCGGCGCTCCCTCACGAAGAACGTCCACCGATCCCCGTACGGTTCCACAGCTGCTCCTGAACACCCATGCGCTCGCGCAGCCGGGTCAGGCGCGGCATCCGGGCCCGCTGTTCCTGCGAGACGCGGTCCAGTTCCTCCAGGAGCCGGCGCGAACGGTGCTCGGTGTCCATCTCGTCGAGGATGCGGTTGACCTCCGTGAGCACGGCGCCGAGCAGCTGCCAGTGCCCCTCCTCGCGCTCGGCCTCCTCGCGCAGCAGCAGGGCGAGCTTGTCGCGGGTGCCCCCCGCCGTGCGCAACTCGGCGGCGAGCCGGGACTCGGCCGCGTCGGCGTTGCTGCTGACGTGCGTGGTGACCAGCACCGAGAAGCTGACCACCGCGTCGGCGATCTCGGACAGCAACTGCTCCAGGACCGCGCCCGTCTCCTTCGCGAACAGCGGCTCGGGTTCACGTTCCTTCGCGAGGTCGGTCAGGGTGCGCGCGAGCACCCGCAGGACGACCGTGCAGATCTCCAGCGTGTCCAGCCCGGTGCGCAGCACCACCCGGTGCAGCAGGCTGTCGCGCACGCGCGGGTTGAGCCGGAGGCTGTCCTCGGCCTGGCGGAGCGCCGCGTCCACCTCGACGATGTCGTGGTCCAGCCGGCGCGCCTCGTGCAGCCGGGCCGCGGCCTGCTCGAACGCGGTGCGACCGGCGGCCTCCTCGCCGATGCGCAGCATCAACTGCCGCACCCGGCGGGCCAGTCCCTCCAGCGACTCACCGGCCTCCTCCACCCACACCGGCGGCGCGAGCAGCAGATTGAAGCCGAGCCCGACCACCGCGCCGATCAGCGTCTCCACGACCCGCGCCCAGGCGGTGTCCCCGACGGTCGTGACCCCGAGGACCAGCATGGCGCTGATCGCCACTTCGGGCACGTACTCGTTCACCCGCACCAGATGACCGACCGCCAGCGAGGCCACGATCAGCAGGGCGAGGCTCCACCAGGTCAGACCGACCAGGAGGCTGAAGGCGATGGCCACCAGGACGCCGGCCACCACGGAGTTCACGCGGCGGATGCCGTTGGTGAGCGTGGCGTAGAAGGTGACCTGGACGACCAGCAGCGCGGTCAGGGGCGCGGTCAGCGGCGCGGCCTCGGGGCTCAGGCGCAGCGCGATGACGTAGGCGATCGTCGCCGCCGCCGCCGAACGCAGCGTCTGGACCACCACGGGATCCCGGCGCAGCTTCGCCAGCCGCTCCCGGAGCGGCGTCCCCTCACGTGCCTCTCGCATCCTCGGCCTGTTCCCCTTCCATCCACAGATGCTTCCCACACCCCGCTTGCGGAACGTGACGGTCCGCAAGGACCCCCAGAGTGATCGCAGCGGCCGTGGTACGGCAAGGGGCCGGGCTGGTGATCGTCGACACCCGCGCGACGCCGGGCCGGGCGCCCGACCAGGGCCGGGGCTGAGGAAAACCCCCGCGGCCACCCCGTGGTTGTCCGCACCCGGATGCGGAGGACCACCGGATGGTCCCCGCCCGCCCGGGACGCAAGCCTTGGATCATGAATCGGCATCTCACCGGATCAGTGCTGACCCTGTTCATCATCCTCGCCGCCCTGACGACCGGCATCCCGGCCACGGCGGCACCGCCCGCACCCACGGTCGTCGAGGCACTCGACCGCGCCGCCCACCCGCTGCGAACCGTCGAACCGGGCGGCGACACCGCCGACCTGCGCCCCGTGGACCGGATGATCGGCGACGCGCGGGTCGTCGGCCTGGGGGAGGCCACGCACAGTTCGCACGAGTTCTTCGCGCTCAAGGCCCGCGTCTTCCGGCATCTCGTCGCGGAGAAGGGCTTCCGCACCTTCGCCCTGGAGGCCCCCTGGAGCACCGGTCTGCGGCTGGACGCCTATGTGCTCCACGGTGCGGGCGACCCCCGGCGCATCATGCGCGAGGAGTTCCAACGGGACTTCCTGTGGTGGAACAACACGGACTATCTGCGGCTCGTCGAGTGGATGCGCGCGTACAACGTCCGCCACCCCGACGACCCCGTCCGCCTCCTGGGCGACGACATCGCCTGGAGCGGCCCCGAGCTGTACGACGCGGTCGAGGACCACGTGGCAGACGCCCACCCCGGGCTGAGCGCCCGGCTCACCGAGCTCTACCGCGGTCTGGAGGGCCACCGTGCCGACCGGCACGTACATCGAGGAGTACCTGAAGCTGCCGTACGCCGAACGCAGGGAGCGCGCGGCGCGCACGGGCGAGGCGCTGCGGCTGCTCCGGCGGACGGCGCCCGGCGGCGACCGCGCGGCGCACGCCTGGGCCATCCGGCAGGCGACGGTGATCGACCAGACCGCCCGGCAGTACGCCTTCGACCTGGAGGACCCCGCCGGGATCGCCGCGGCCATGCGATACCGCGACGAGACCATGGCGGCCAACGTGGTGTGGTGGCAGCGGCACACCGGCACCAGGGTGCTGCTGTCGGCGCACAACAACCACGTCGGCTACGTCCCGGCGGAACCCGCCGAGAACCCCGAGGTCCAGGGCGCGTTCCTGCGCGACAGCCTCGGCGCGGACTATGTCGCCGTCGGCCTGACCTTCGGCCGGGGCTCGTTCAACGCCACAGGACCGGACGACGACGTCGTCCGCCGCTGGACGCTGGGCCCCGCGGGCCCGGACGGCAACGAGCGGACCCTGGACCGGGTCCGCCACCGCGACTACGTACTCGACCTGCGGTCCATCGGCGCACCGGCCCGCGAGTGGCTCCGCCGCGCCCGGCCGACGCGCAGTATCGGCACCGCCTACCCGGACGGACCGCACGACATCGCGCTCGCCCGCAGCTACGACGTACTGATCCATCTGCACCAGGTGCGGGCGGCGCGGCTGCGGGACCGGTAGGCGCCCGTCAGACGTACAGCCTGTCGAGGAAGGCGGACAGATTGCCCGTCGCGCGGGCGATCTGCTCCTCCAGCGTCAGACTCTCCTCGAAGCGGGCCCCGGAGTCCGGGACCTTCCTGCCGCGCAGGTAGAGGGAGCACGCGAGGTCGGTGCACATGTACAGGCCGACCGAATTGCCCTCACGCCCGGCGGGGCCCGCCTTGCGCGCGGTCATCAGGGAGACGCCGCCGCCCCGATGGGTCGTCAGACACAGGGAGCACATACTGCGGTGCAGGAAGCCGCGCTGCGAGGACGGGAAGCGCAGGGTGACGCCCACCGCGCGCCCCTCCCGCTCCGTCACCAGATAGCTGCGATCGGGCGCTCCCGGATCCCGCCAGCCCAGGAAGTCGAGGTCGTCCCACGGGCGTTCGCCGAGGTCACGGGGGAGGGAGAGCCGCTTGGCCTCGCCCTTGGAGCAGTTGATGAAGGAGTCGCGGATGTCCTTGTCGGTGAGCGGCCTCATGGGTGGGCTCCTGAATGTGTCGATCCGGCAAACCTAGAGCATCTAGGTTCATGGCTGGGTCAGGAAGGATGGCAGGAGCGAGGAACGTGCGCCAGTGAATTACGGCGCCGCCGGCTCCGGCGGCCACGCCCCGGGTGCGAGCACGCCCTTCGCATAGGCCCGGGCCACCAACTCCGTACGGTTCGCCGCGCCCCACCGAGCCGACAGGCGCCGCAGGTGGTAGTTCACGCCGTCCACCGTCAGCCCTGTCTCCCGCGCGGCCCGCGCCGTCGTGGCGCCCCCGGCGAGGAGGGCCAGCACGCGGGCCTCGATCGGCGCCACCTTCGCGGGCCTGTCCTCGGGTGCCTCGGGTGCCTTGCGTTCGCCGAGGACGCGCAGCATCACCAGCAGCGTCGGAGTCTCCTCCACCGTGTCGCTCACCGGGTCCGCCGTGAGTTCGCCGTACCGCTCCGCACCGCCGGGCGCCTGCCAGCGCACCGACACCTGGTACCGCGAGCGGTGCCGCAACCGCAACGCCTCGGCGATCCGCTCCACCTGGGTCGCCTCCTGCGGCCGGAACAGCTCCAGCACGTCCAGGCCGCGCAGTCGCCCCGGCGTCGTACCGCACTCCGCCGCCATCGCCGGATTGGTCAGCAGCACGGCGCCGTACACATCACAGACCGCGATCGGCACCGAGACGCGGTCGAAGACCATCAGAGCGCGGTTGCGCCACACCACGGCCTCCGGGTGCAGCCAGTCCACGAGCACCTCCTCCTTCTCGGGGCAAGAGCGACGTATGTCCGGGCACTACACAATCATGTAGTGCAGGGGCGCGGACGGCCGGCGGCCGTCGATCACGCTTGATCGCAGGAACCCCGTACCGCGAAAGGCAGTTGTCGCGCCATGCCCCCCACCGCGTCACACCCGCAGACCACGGACACCCTTCCCGGCGTCCCCGTCGTCGACATCACCTCCGTCGGCCCCGGCGGCACCCCGATCCAGCAGGCCATGGCGCTGATGCGGGAGCACGGGCCGGTGTTCGTGCGGCGGCTGTACGGGCGGGACACGCTGTTCGTGGGCGATCTGGACCTGGTGGCCGAGCTCGCCGACGAGCAGCGGTTCGCCAAGCACATCGGGCCCGGCCTGGAGAACGTCCGCGAGTTCGCCGCCGACGGACTGTTCACCGCGTACAACGACGAGCCCAACTGGGCCAAGGCGCACGACATCCTGATGCCCGCCTTCGCGCTCGGCTCGATGCGCACCTACCACCCGGTGATGCTGAAGGTGGCCCGTCGGCTCATCGAGTCCTGGGACCGCGACGCCCGCGCCGGACGGCCGGTGAACGTCCCCGACGACATGACCCGGATGACCCTGGACACCATCGGGCTCGCCGGGTTCGGCTACGACTTCGGCTCCTTCGAGCGGCCCGAGCCGCACCCCTTCGTCGAGTCGATGGTCCGCTGCCTGGAGTGGAGCATGACCCGGCTCGCCCGGGTGCCCGGCCGGGACTACTCGGCAGCCGACGCCGCCTTCCGCACCGACGCCGCCTACCTCGCCCAGGTGGTCGACGACGTCATCGCCGCCCGCACCGGCACCGACCAGAGCGCCGCCGAGGACCTCCTCGGCCTGATGCTCACCGCCGGGCATCCCGCCGACGGCACCACCCTCGACACCGCCAACATCCGCAACCAGGTCATCACCTTCCTGATCGCCGGCCACGAGACCACCTCCGGCGCGATGTCCTTCGCCCTGTACTACCTGGCCAAGCACCCGACCGCGCTCCAGCTCGTGCGGCGCGAGGTCGACGAGCTGTGGGGCGACCAGGCCGACCCCGAGCCGACGTACGACGAGGTCGGGAAGCTGGCGTACACCCGCCAGGTCCTCAACGAGGCGCTCAGGCTGTGGCCCACGGCAGCCGTGTTCTCCCGGCAGGCCCGCGAGGACACCCTGCTCGGCGGCCACATCCCGCTGCGCGCTGGACAGGGCGCCCTGGTGCTCACGCCGATGCTGCACCGGCAGCCGGTCTGGGGCGACAACCCCGAGCTGTTCGACCCCTCGCGCTTCACGCCGGAGGCGGAGGAAACCCGGTCCGTGCACGCCTTCAAGCCCTTCGGAACCGGTGAACGGGCCTGCATCGGGCGGCAGTTCGCGCTGCACGAGGCGACCATGCTGCTCGCGATGCTCGTCCACCGCTACCGGCTGCGCGACCACGCCGACTACCACCTCACGGTCAAGGAGACCCTCACCCTCAAGCCCGAGGGCTTCACCCTCACCCTGACCCCGCGCACCACCGCCGACCGCGCACACACCCCGCTGCCGGGCGCCGCCCCCGCCACCGCGCGGGCCGAGTCCGACACGGCCGGGCTTCCCGCCCGCGTCCGCGCCGCCACCAGCGTCCTGTTCCTGCACGGCAGCAACTACGGCACCTGCCGCGACTTCGCCGCCCGACTCGCCGACGAGGCCGCCGCGATCGGCTGCGCGACGCAGGTGGCCTCCCTCGACGACTACGCCGGCGGCCTGCCCACGGACCGCCCGGTGGTGATCACCGCGGCCTCCTACAACGGCCGCCCCACCGACGACGCCACCGCCTTCGCCGCCTGGCTGGACGAGGCCCCCGACGCCACGGACGTCACCTACGCCGTCCTCGGCGTCGGCGACCGCAACTGGGCCGCCACCTACCAGCACGTCCCCACCCGCTTCGACGCACGCCTCGCCGACCTCGGCGCCACCCGCCTCGTCGACCGCACGGCCGCCGACGCCTCCGGTGATCTCTCCGGCGCGGTACGGGACTTCACGGCCCGGCTCCGCACGGCCCTGCTGGAGCGGTACGGCGACCCGGACGCCACCGCCCCCGCCGAGCCGACCACGGCGTACGAGGTCCGCACGCTGACCGGAGGCCCGCTGGACGCCCTCGCGGAACGGCACGGACTCGTCCCGATGACGGTCACCGAGGCCCGCGACCTCACCGCCTCGGGCTACGCCCGCCGCAAGCGCTTCGTCCGCGTCGCCCTGCCGGACGGCGTCACCTACCGCACCGCCGACCACCTCACCGTCCTGCCCGCCAACGCCCCCGCCCTGGTCGAGCGGGCCGCCGCCGCGCTCGGCGTCGACCTCGACACACTCCTGGACATCCGCGCCACCCGCCCCCGCCGGGACGGCCTCGCCGTCGACCGGCCGGTGACCGTACGCCAACTCCTCACCCTCCACGTCGAATTGCAGGAGTGCCCCAGCGTCGCCCAGCTCGCCGCCCTCGCCGCCGCCAACCCGTGCCCGCCGGAGCGCACGGCCCTCGCGAACCTGACCGACGACCCCCGCACCCTGGTCGAGGTGATCGAGGACTTCCCGGCTCTGCGCGGCGCCCTGGACTGGCCGCGACTGCTGGAGATCCTCACCCCGCTGCGCCCCCGCCACTACTCCATCTCCTCCTCGCCGGCCGTCGACCCCGGCCACGCGGACCTGATGGTCTCCCTGCTGGAGGCCCCCGCCCGCTCGGGCAAGGGCCGCTACCGGGGCACCGGATCCGGCCACCTCACCGGCATCGAGCCCGGCGACACCGTGTACGCCAGGGTCCAGCCCTGTCGGGAGGCCTTCCGGATCGACGCCGGCACGCCCGTCGTCATGGTCGCCGCGGGCACCGGGCTCGCCCCCTTCCGGGGCGCGATCGCCGACCGTACGGCCGCCCTCGCGACCGGCGCCGAACTCGCCCCCGCCCTGTGCTACTTCGGCTGCGACGCCCCCGACGCCGACTTCCTGCACGCCGACGAACTGCGCGCCGCCGAGGCCGCCGGCGCCGTCTCGCTGCGCCCCGCCTTCAGCGCCGCCCCGCAGGACGGAGTGACCTTTGTCCAGCACCGCATCGTCGCCGAGGCCGACGAGGTCTGGGAACTGCTCGGGGCGGGCGCCCGGGTGTACGTGTGCGGGGACGGTTCGCGGATGGCGCCGGGGGTGCGCGAGGCGTTCCGTACGCTGTACCGGGAGCGCACGCCCGGCGCCGACGACACGGCGGCCGGGCGGTGGCTCGACACACTGATCGCGGACGGCCGGTACGTCGAGGACGTGTACGCGGCCGGCTGATCGACGGCGACCGAAGGGGCGGGGTGGGCGCACGGTGGTGGACTCCTGGGAACGGGCCCGGCAGGTTCTGGACACGGCGGGCATACCGCCGGACCACCTCGCCCACGTCCGCCCGCTGACCGGCGGCACCTACAACACGGTCGAGGAACTCCTCCTCACCGACGGCCGCCGGTACGTGCTGAAGGTGCCGCCCCCGCCCACCGTCCCGGGACTGAGCCACGAGAACCGGCTGCTGGTGTCCGAGGTCGAGTTCTACCGGCGCGCCGCCGAGGCGGACGTGGCCGCGCCACGTGTGGTGGCCGACGGGGACCTGCTGCTCATGACCGCCTGCCCCGGCGACCCCTGGAACGACGAGCTCACCGACACCGAAAGCTCCACCCTGCGCACGGAGTTGGGCCACCAGGTCGCCCGGCTGCACCGGGTGACCGGACCGGCCTTCGGCTACCCCTCCGGCGCCCTCGGCCCGCTCGCCCCCGACTGGCGCACCGCCTTCACCGGGATGCTCGACGCGGTCCTCGACGACGCCCGGCACTACCGGGCCGTGCTGCCCCGCCCCGCCGACGCCGTCGCGGACACCCTCCGGGCCGGCTACGACGCGCTCGACGAGGTCACCGGCCCGTGCCTGGTCCACTTCGACCTGTGGCCGGGCAACATCCTGGTGGACCGGGCGGCGGGGGAGGCCCGGATCGGCGGGCTCATCGACGGCGAGCGCATGTTCTGGGGCGACCCGCTCGCCGACTTCGTCTCCCTGGCACTGCTCGGCGACATCAAGCAGGACGACGCCTTCCTCGCCGGATACCGGGAGGCCGGGGGCCGGGCCCACTTCGACGCCCCGGCCCGCGTCCGCCTGGCCCTCTACCGCTCCTACCTCTACCTGATCATGCTCACGGAGACCGTCCCCCGGGCGGCCGACGCCGCACAGCACCGCTGGGTCCAGGACACGGTCGGCCCGGAGCTGGTGGCCGCACTGGCCGAGATCGAGGACCTCACCTCGTAGCCCGGGTCGTGGTCCACAATGGGAGCGTTCGGGCAGGTGGGGAACAGGGCTGGTCGGGAGGGAGCCGCATGGCGGGGCGGAACGGGCGCACGGTACGGGACCTCAGACGGGGCAACCGTACGGCCGTACTGCAGCGCCTCTACTTCGACGGCCCCCTCAGCCGGTTCGAACTCGGTCCGGCGACCGGACTGAGCTCCGGTTCCATCAGCAACGTCGTCGCCGAGCTGATCGCCGACGGACTGGTCGAGGAGGCCGGCAGCGTCGACTCCGACGGCGGCCGCCCCCGCATCCTGCTGCGCGTCGCCCCCAGCAGCGGCCACATGATCGGTGTCGACGTGGGGGAGACCCGGGTACGGATCGGGCTCTTCGACCTCACCCTCACCGAACTCGCCCGCGCGGAACGGCCGTTGACACCGGCGCGGTACGAGGTCGAGGGCATCGTCGGCCATGTGCGCGACGGCATCGCCGAGGTGCTCTCGGACGCCGGCACCGGACCCGACCGGCTCCTCGGCGTCGGCATCGGCGTCCCCGGGATCGTCGAACACACTCCGGGCCCCGGCGCCGTCGTGCACGGACAGACCATCGGCTGGGACGCCGTACCGCTGGAACAGCTCCTGCGTGCCCGCTCCCCGCTCCCGGACAGCGTCCCGTACTTCATCGACAACGGCGCCCGGACCCTAGGCCAGGCCGAGATGTGGTTCGGCGGCGGACGCGGCGCCCGCAACGCGCTCGTCGTGCTCTTCGGCTCCGGCGTCGGCGCCTGTCTGGTCACCCCCGAGGTGGAGCACGGGCGGGCCGTGGAGTGGGGGCATCTGACGGTACGGGTCCGGGGGCGCCGCTGCCGCTGCGGTGCCCTCGGCTGCCTGGAGGCCTACGCGGGCGCCGAGTCGCTGCTCGCGCGCTGGCACGAGAAGGGCGGGAGCGTGCCGGAGGGCGCCGACGAGGAGACCGCGCTGGCGGCGATGCTGGCCGGCGCGTATCCACCCGAGGGCCGGCCGGCCGACCCGGTGGCGCTCGCCGTGCTGGAGGAGACGGCCGAGTACGTGGGCGCCGGCCTGTCCGACCTGATCAACCTCTTCCAGCCCGAGCGCATCCTGATCGGCGGCTGGGCGGGCCTCCAGCTCGGCGCCCGCTTCCTGCCCGCCGTGCGCCGGTACGCGGCCTCGTACGCCCTGCGGCACCCGGCCCAGAAGGTCACCGTCGACCTGGGCCGGCTCGGTCCGGACGCGGTCACCGTGGGCGCCGCGATCCTGCCGCTCGCCGACTTCTTCGCACGGGGCGGCCGACGCGCCGAACCGGCGTCACAGGCGCCGGGGCCCTGGCTGACCGCTCCCTCGGAGCAGGTGCCGCACTGAGGTTTCGCCCCACGCGGGAGCGGTACTCGCGGTGCCCTTGGACGACGCGCAGGAGGTGCACCATGGCCGACGACCGTCGCGAGGCGCCGGAGCAGAACGACGGGCCGGTACCGCGAGATCTGCCGGACCAGCAGGCGAACGAGGGGGAGGACCCCTGGGAGGTGCCGGTCGAGCCCACCGACGACGCGGGCGAGGACGACGACGTCCCCGACACGGACGAGGCGGGCACCAGCCGGCAGGGCGCGTCCCCGTCGGGCGCGGTCCATCCGGAACATCCGGCACCCGAGGAGCCGCCCGGCTGAGCCGGGGTCAGCCGACCTTGCGCCCCCGCATCGGTTCCGTGGGCGCGCCCTCACCGCGCTGGAGGCCCTGGAGGAACTCCTCCAGCACCTCGGTCGCCGTACGCTCCGGCCGCCAGCCCAGTTCCGTACGGGCCCGTGTGCAGTCCATCAGCGGCAGCCGCAGCACCGCGTCGAAGAGGTGCGGGGAGGCGGGCAGCAGGTGGAGCCCCCACGCGGCGGCGATCGCCGACCGGGCCGCCGGCCGCGGCAGCCGGACCGGACGGGCACCGAGCATCTCGCCCAGCAGCCCCGCGTCGACCGGTGGCTCGGCCGCCAGGTTGAACGCGCCCCGGACGTCGGACTTCACGGCGAGCCGATACGCCGTCGCCGCGTCGTCCGTGTGCAGGGCCTGGACCCGCAGTCCCGGAATGTCCGGCAGGACCGGCAGCAGCTCGGGCCGGGCCAGCGGACCCGGCAGGAACCGGCCCCCGAAGATACGGCGCTGCTCGCTCGCCGACTCCCGCTTGAACAGGAACGCCGGCCGCATCCGCACCACCCGCACCCGGGGATGGGCCCGGTCGAAGGTGTCCAGCGTCCGCTCCAGATAGGCCTTCTCCCGGCAATAGGCGGCGTCGGGCCAGCCGTGTGTCGGCCAGGACTCGTCCACGGCGTGGTCCTTCGGCCCCGGCGAGTACGCGCCGACCGACGACGCGTGCACCAGCGTCGGCACCTTGGCCGCGGCCACCGCCTCGAAGACCCGGATGCCGCCCAGCACGTTCGTCCGCCAGGTCCGCGCGGGGTCGTGCGTCGGCTGGAACGCCCAGGCCAGGTGGACGACGGCGTCGGCGCCCGCGAAGACGCCCGCCAGGTCGGCCTGCTCGGAGCCCAGGTCGACCGCCGCCCAGTCCGTCTTCGGCGGCGACCAGTCGGGGATCCGGCGGGCCAGCCCCAGCACGGAGCCGACCTCCGGATCCTCCGAGAGCAGCCGCACCACACTCGTACCGACATTGCCCGTGGCACCGGTGACCACGATCCTGCGGGCCGCTTCGCTGCTCACCTGCGGCTCCTCCCGAAGAGTGGGGACGTGGAGCGTCCGAGTACCCCCTACGAGGCGCTCGCACGCTCCGGACCCCGCACTACGAGGCGAACGCGTCCACCCCGGTGAGCTCCGCGGACAGCGTCCACAGTCGCGCCGCCTGCTCCGGGTCCACCGCCCAGTCCTTCACGCCGGCCCGCTCACCGTCGGCCGGGGCGGGCTCGGCGATGTCGCAGTCCTCCAGGTAGACGCCGCCCATGCCGGTCAGCTGGGGTGAGGTCGCGGCCCACACCTGGGTCGCGGCGCCCTGCTCGGGCGACTTGAAGCCGTCCTGCGGGATCGGGTTGCCCTCCTCGTCGATCCAGCCGTGGGCCACCATCTCCTCCTTCGGCAGATGCCGCTGCAGAGGGGTGAGGATGCCGCCGGGGTGCAGCGCGAAGGCCCGTACGCCCCGGTCCGCGGCGAGCCGGTCGAGCTGGACGGCGAACAGGACGTTCGCGGTCTTCGCCTGGCCGTAGGCCTGCCACTTGTCGTAGCCCTGCCGCCAGTGCACGTCGTCCCAGCGGATGCCGGAGAAGTGGTGACCGCGCGAGGACACGGACACCACCCGGGCGCCGCCGGGCTCGATCGCCGGCCACAGCCGGTTGACCAGGGCGAAGTGACCGAGGTGGTTGGTCGCGAACTGGGCTTCCCAGCCGGGCCCCACCCGGGTCTGAGGGCAGGCCATGATCCCGGCGTTGTCGATCACGATGTCGATCGTGCGCGCCGAGTCCAGGAACCGCTCGGCGAAGGAGCGCACGCTCTGCAGGTCCCCGAGGTCGAGCGTGTCCACCTCGACACCGTCCACGCCGTCGAGCGCCTCCCGCGCGGTGTCAGGCCGACGTGCCGGTACGACGACCCGGGCGCCCGCCCCGGTGAGGGCACGCGTGGTCTCCAGGCCGAGCCCCGAGTAGCCGCCGGTGACGATCGCGAGCTTGCCGGAGAGATCGATGCCGTGCAGGACGTCGTCGGCGGTGCTGTGGGCGCCGAACCCCGAGCCGATCTTGTGCTGTGCAGTGCTCATGTCCGGAACGCTACGAATTGGAGTGCTCTCGAAGTCAAGCCGACCGGGCCGGGGCGGGCTGCGCCGGCAAAGAAGCAAGCCCCGGCCGGGGCGGGGGAACCACGGTCGGGGCGGTCTGGGGTGGGCGCGGATGGCGGTCGCCTCTCGGCGAAAGGCTCCACAGGGCTTCAGCCGAACGATCGTCCCTGTGGGCAAAAGGTGAGGCCCGGGGACACTGTCCCATCCGCACCCACGAGTTGTTCAACGGGCAACCACCCTTGGGTGTTCCAGCGCGGAGGCCGATGACAGGTGATCTGCGTCACCCGCGCGGGCCTGTCGAAACGGTCTCGCTCCACACGTTCTCGGCCTGCAGCAGCAGGGTGCCGAGCACCGTCGCCCGAGCCGCGCCCTGCCCGGCGTGCTCCCGCAGCCACTCCTGGAGCTCCCGTCGCAGCCGCAGCATCGTGGCCTCGGCCCGGTCGTCCGGACCCGCCCTCTCGTCCTCTCCGACCTCCAGCAGACGCCTGCTCTCCAGCTGGCACGCGTCGCCGATCAGGTCCAGCAGCCCGGCGTACGCGTGCAGCGCGGGCCCGTCGGGCGGCAGGGGAGTGCGCTCCTCGTCGGCCGCGACGGACAGTGTCCGGGTGAGGGCCCTGATGTGCCCGGTGACGCGGCTCCAGCGCTCGTCCTCCTCCTCCGGTGGCGCCGGCCGCGAAGCGCGCCGCACCCGCAGCGGTCCCGCTCTCAGCCTGAGGCTCTCCCGGCTCCAGCCCCGCGCCGACCGCAACGTCTCCAGCCGGCGCTCCAGCCGCGCCGAGGCACTCGACCAGCCGGCCGCGCTCTGCGCGTTCCACTCGGTGTCCCGCAGATCGGCGGCCACGGTGTGCAACAGGTCCCCGGACTCCCGGGCCAGCGCCGCGAGGTTCTCCCGTACGTCCCGCAGATGGATCGGCGGCAGCACCAGCGCGTTGACGGCGACCCCGATCACCGCGCCGAGGGCGGCCTGCCCCACCCGGTGTCCGACGGCGGCCGCCCCGGCCGCGCCCGTGGCCAGGGTGAACAGCGCGGTCGTCGCGCCGAAGACGCCCTGGTCGCCGAAGCGCCGCCAGTTGGCCAGCAGCATCAGCAGGGGGATCGACAGGGCCAGCGCGCCCAGAGTGCTCCCGGTGAGCGCCAGCGCGGCCGAGGCGAGCACGGTACCGGCACAGATCGCCGTGAACTGTCGCGCGGCCTGGAGCAGCGAGCTGTACACGGTGGCCTGCACCAGGATCAGCGCGACCCAGGACGCCATCAGGGCCATCGGATCGCCGAGCCAGACGCTCCCCACCAGCCAGGCCAGCAGCGCCGCGGCCGCCGCCTTGAGCGACTGCACGACCAGGTCCCGCTCCCGGCCGGGCCCGGCCCAGGCGGCCCGGGCGGCCTTGCCGACGGAGTCCGCCTCCCGCCGTAGCGCGTTGATCACCCGGGCGCCCCCGTCGGTCCGCCGGCGTACGGATTCCGCCGCCCGGTGACCCGGCGCGCGGGCCGAGGCACCCCGTCCGTCGCACGCGTCATCAGGCGTGCGTGTGCGGCTGCGTGTCCGGGCCGCCCGGCACGTCGGCCAGGGGGCTGTCCGCCAGCGTCGCGAGCAGATGGGCCGGATCGTCGTAGACCGCCTGCGCGCCCGCGTCCAGCAGGTCGGCGCGGGGGATGCCGCCGCACAGCACGCCCACACAGCGCACCCCGGCGCGGGTGCCGGCCCGCATGTCCCACACGGTGTCGCCGACGAAGACCGCCCGCTCGGCGGCCACCCCGGCCAGTTCCAGGGCGTGCTCGACGGGCTCCGGAGCGGGCTTGCCCTCCTCGACGTCGTCGGCGCTCGCGGTGGCGTCGATCGCGTCGTCCGCGGAGATCGCCCGGCGCAGCGCGGACAGCTCCGCGCCGCCCGCCGAGGTGGCGAGGACGATGCGCCAGCCCTCCCGGGCGAGCCGTCGCAGCAGCCGGTCCGCGTCCCGCAGCGGGGGCAGCCGGTCGAAGTACTGGCCGTACAGGGCCTTGTGCGCGGCGCTCAGCTCGGCGTCCCGGTCCTTGTCCCGGTCGTCGCCGAGGAGGTGGGCGATCAGATCGGTCGAGCCGAGCCCGACGGCCCGGTGGACGGCGTGCATGGGCACCCGGTGGCCGGCCTGGCGGAAGGCCTCCCACCAGGTCGTCACGTGGAGGTGATTGGTGTCGACAAGGGTGCCGTCGACGTCGAACACCGCCGCCCGTTCCATGGACTGCCCCTTCCTGGCGCGAATCGTTTCTCTCGCCGGTCGAGTACCACGTCAGACGCCCGCCACTCGGGCCGGTGTCCGGCCCTCATGGGTCCAGGCCAGCAGTTCCTCCAGGCTCCAGGTGGTCACCACGCGCTCCGCCGGAATCTCGCACTCCGCCGCGCGGGCGCACCCGAGGATCTGCCAGTCCAGCTGGCCGGGCGCGTGCGCGTCGGTGTCGATGGAGAACAGCACGCCCGCGTCGGCGGCCCGGCGCAGCAGTCGGCGCGGCGGGTCCAGCCGCTCGGGCCGGCTGTTGATCTCCACCGCCGTACCCGACTCGGCACACGCCGTGAACACCTCGTCCGCGTCGAACTCCGACTCGGGCCGCCCCCGCCCGGTCACCAGCCTGCCCGTGCAGTGCCCCAGCACGTCGGCGTGCGGATCGCGTACGGCGGTCACCATCCGCCGGGTCATCGAGCGGGCGTCCATGCGCAGCTTGGAGTGCACCGACACCACGACGACGTCCAGCCGGTCCAGCAGCTCCGGCTCCTGGTCCAGCGAGCCGTCCTCCAGGATGTCGCACTCGATGCCGGTGAGCAGCCGGAACGGCGCCCAGGTGTCGTTCAGCTCCGCCACCACGTCCAGCTGCCGCCGCAGCCGCTCGGGGGACAGGCCGCGGGCCACGGTCAGCCGAGGCGAGTGGTCGGTGAGCGCCGCCCACTCATGGCCGAGCTCGGCCGCGGTCCGGCCCATCTCCTCGATCGGGCTGCCGCCGTCGGACCAGTCGGAGTGCAAATGGCAGTCCCCGCGGAGCAGCGCCCGCAGCCGCCCGCCGGCCCTGCTGTCGGCGGCGGCGGACTCCTCGGCCTCGCCCTCCAGCTTCTCCAGATAGCCCGGCGTCCCACCCGCCAGTGCCTCGCGGACCACCTGGGCCGTCTTCGGGCCGACGCCCTTGAGCGACTCCAACGACCCGGCCTCCGCCCGCTCGCGCACCTCGTCCTCGGGCAACGCGGCGAGCACGCGGGCCGCCGTCCGGAACGCACGGACGCGGTAGGTCGGCGCCAGGGCCCGCTCCAGCAGGAAGGCGATCCGCTCCAGGGCCTCGACGGGGTCCATCGCCACCTCCTCCTCCAGAGTTCCCCAGGCTCCCCGGAGCCGCACCCCGGACGGTCGGCGGGGGCCGCCGGGCGCCGGCCGAAGGAACCGTCGACGTCTCGAGGACCCGCCGAAGCGAGTGGCGCTTTACGCTCTATGCATGACCGAAAGCATGAGCCCGCACATGTCACACCCGCGGATCATGGTGCTCGGGGTTCAGCCGGGTACGCCTCCGTTCCGCATCATGGAGATCGACGGCATGGTCGTCGGTCAGGCGAGGACCATCACCGACGTCCTGCAGTATGCCGCCGCGTTCGGCATCACGGTCCACGACCTGGACGACCCGGACGTGGTCCGCTGGGTCGGCGGGGACAAGTTCACCTGGCACCACCGCTAGGCCCTGTCGTCAAATTCCCGCCTGCCGCGCGGCGACAGGGCCTAGATGTGCTGTCCGGGTCACCCGACCGTCCACTTCTGGTTCCCGGCGCCCGTGCAGGTCCACAGCTGCAGCCGGGTGCCGTTGGCCGTGTCGGCGCCGGTCACGTCGAGGCACTTGTCGGCCTGTGGGTTGACGATGTCGCGTGCCCCGGTGACGGTCCATCTCTGGTTGGGGCCGCCGGTGCAGTCCCACAGCTGGACGGTCGTGCCGTCCGCGGTGCCGTTGCCGGTGGCGTCCAGGCACTTGCCGAGTGCGCGGAGCGTGCCGTCCGAGCCCACGGTCCAGCGCTGGGCGGCGGTGCTGTTGCAGTCGTGGAGCTGGACGGGTGTGCCGTTGGCGGCGTTCGCCCCGGCCACGTCCACGCACTTTCCGGCCAGTCCACGGATCGCGACGCCGCCGGTCGGGCTGTCGCCGGTGGTCACCGAGACGTGGTCCACCACCAGTTGCTGCGGAAAGACCGTGGAGCCGTCCGGGTCGCCGGGCCAGTAGCCGCCCACCGCGAGGTTCAGGATCAGGAAGAACGGCTTGTTGAAGACCCATTGCCGGCCACCCAGGTCGGCGGGTGTGCGGCGCTGGTAGACGTTCCCGTCGACGGACCAGGTGATCGAGTCGGGCGCCCAGTCGACGGCGAAGGTGTGGAAGGCGTCGGCGAAGGCCTGCCCGCCCGGCAGCGAGTAGGCGGCGCCTATGCCGCCCGAACCGGAGTAGCCGGGGCCGTGGATCGTGCCGTGCACGGTCGAGGGCTCGAAGCCGACGTTCTCCATGACGTCGATCTCGCCGGAGTCCGGCCAGTTGACGGGCGTGCCCAGCATCCAGAACGCGGGCCACATGCCCTGCCCCCGCGGGACCTTCAGCCGCGCCTCGACGTGCCCGTACTGCGCGGTGAACTTCCCCGCGGTGTTCAGCCGGGCCGAGGTGAACTGGCAAGTGCCGTACCAGCACTGGTAGTTGGCCGGGTTCTCGCGCCGGGCCGTGATCACCAGATGGCCCTGGCCGTCCAGGGCCGCGTTCTTGTTGCCCGAGGTGTAGTACTGCCGCTCGTGGTTGTTGACGTTGTCGCCGGTCTCGATCTGCCACTTCGACGAGTCGACCGAGGCGCCCGCGGGCCCGTCGAAGGTGTCGGAGAACGCCACCGCCGCCGCCGAGACGTCCGGTTGTTCGGCCTGAGCCGGGCCGATCGCGGCGGACGCGACCAGGACGGCCGACAGGGCGGTGAGCAGAGCGGTGCGGAGCAGGCGTGGGGAGGCCATCGTGCTCCCTTCCGTGCGACGGCCCGCGGGGCGGGGCGCCGACCGAGGTGGGGGGTGAAGGTGTCGCCACTTGATTTAAGGAGTGAGATAAGAGGTCGTCAATACCTTGGTACGGACCAGAGTTTTCCCCATCCTTCGTCCGCCGCCGAAGTGTCGTGTTCCTAGGCTTCTCGCCATGAACGCCGCACACATCGGTGAGCTGCTCGCGATCCTGGGCGCGGGCACGGCAGCCGGAGCCGTCAACGCCGCCGTCGGGTCGGGGACGCTGATCTCGTTCCCGGTCCTGCTCGCCACCGGCCTGCCGCCGGTCACCGCCACGGTCTCCAACGCGCTCGGACTGATCCCGGGGTCGATCAGCGGAGCCGTCGGATACCGCGCCGAACTGCGCGGCCAGCGCCGCCGCATCCTGAAGTGGAGCGCCGGCGCCCTACTCGGCGGGCTCACCGGGGCCGCGCTGCTGCTCGCCCTGCCCGTCTCGGCGTTCGAACGGATCGTGCCGGTCCTGGTGGGGCTCGCCCTCGCGCTGGTCGCCCTCCAGCCGCTGATCAGCAGGCGGCTGAGCGCCCGCCGGGCGCGCGAGGAACGCCCCGGGCGCCCCGACGGCGGCCCCCTGCTGCTCGTCGGCCTGACCCTGGCCAGCGTCTACGGCGGCTATTTCTCCGCAGCCCAGGGCATCATCTACGTCGCCCTGATGGGCATGCTCCTCGACGACGGCCTGCAACGCCTCACCGCCGTCAAGAACGTGCTCGTCGCCGTGGTGAACTCCGTCGCCGCGCTCTTCTTCCTCGTCGTCGCCGACTTCGACTGGACGGCCGTGGCCCTCCTCGCCGTCGGGTCCGCGGTCGGCGGCCATCTCGGAGCCACCCTCGGCCGCCGCCTGCGTCCCGCCGTTCTGCGCACGTTCATCGTGGTCGTCGGCACGGTGGCCATCGTCCAGCTGGTCCTGCGGTTCTAGGCGGCCTTGCTTTGGGTCTTCCCCGACCGTGACCCGCGCGCGTGCACGGCGCGGCTCAGTCGCCGCCCCAGCAGCAGGTAGCCGATCAGAGCCCCGGTGGTGTTGAGGATGACGTCGTCGATGTCGAAGGCGCGCCCGGTGACCAGGGCGCCCTGGGCGAACTCGACGAGGAGCATGACCGTCGCCGTCAGCAGGAGCACCCGCAGCACACCGCGCGTCCTCGGGGCGACGACCGGGACCAGGACGCCGAACGGCACGCCCAGCAGCAGATTCCCCCCGATCTGCCGGACGGCGTCGCGCAGTTCGGGCTGGTCCAGATAGGCCCGCAGCGAACGCCCCGGCCGCAGGTTGGTGTGCGTCAGGGCCTCCGACGCGGGGGACGGCTGCAAGGTGAGCTTCGCCAGGACGACGGCGAAGGCGACCATGAACGCGAACGCGCACACCATGGCCAGCAGCCGGGCGAGCAGGCGCAAGGGGTGCCGCTCGGATCGCGGGGACGGCTCGGGCTTGGCGGATGTGGAAGCGCGCCCGGATGCGCCCCCGGATTTGGGAGTGCGCCCGGAACTTCGAGCGCGCCCGGATTTGGCGGTGCGCCCGGACGCGGCGGCGCCTGCGGACTTGGGAGTGCCGGGGTGCAACGCGGCACGCGAACGTGGGGTTCCACGGGCCATGCGGTCCTCCAGTCTTCAACTTCCCTTTTGTAGTAGGGGGATTACCCCGGACCGGCGACACGATGCCCACCGTGCGGCTCCCGGTCCCGTTTCGCCCGCGGTTTCCCTTCACGCTGTCGGGGCACTCCGGGCGGAGACCCGCGCGCGCCGCCACCTCTGTCACCCGAGGCGGTGTTTGGATGACGCGGAACGGAAGTAACGGACATCTGGCCCGCGGAGGTGCCCCAGCATGGACCGGCGTACGACGCTCGTCGCCACGGCCGAGTTCCTGGCCTGGTGGGCCGCGCTCGCCGCGCTGTGGCTGATCCTCGTCAGCGCCGTGGACACCCTGGAACTCGCCGTCGGCGCGGGCGCCGCCGCCCTGGCCGCGCTCGCCGCCGTCGCCGCGCGCTGGGCGGTGACCGGACGATGAACGGCTGGCTCCTCGCGGCGACCGTCGTATTCGGCGGGGGAGTGGGCGCCACCCTCTGGGGCGTCACCACCGGACCGCTCAGCCGCCGGGTCGTGGCGCAGAACCTGTCCACCGCGCTGGCCTGCCCCGCACTGCTCCTGCTCGCCCAGGGCTACGACCGTCCCGCCTACGTCGATCTCGCCCTGGTCCTCGCCCTGCTCGGCCCCGTCGGCACCCTCGTCTTCGCCCGTCTGCTGACCGACGAACTCGCCGACGACCCGCCCCGCGCCTGGGGTGTGACCTGGGCCGCGGCCGGGTTCGCCGCGGGCGTGGTCGCGGCGCTGTGCGCGGCCGTCGGACCGAGCCGGGCGATGGCCAAACTCCTCCTCGTCGGCGCGCTGCTGATCGGCGGGAACCTCGTCGCCTCGCGCGCGCTGTCCGGCGGGATCGCGGGGGTGCGCGGTGGCTGACGCGGTCGTCGTCGTGGCGCTGCTGCTGGTCGCCGGCTCCGCGACGGTGGCCGTACTGGTCCGCGATCCCGTGCGTCAGGCCCTTGTCCTGGCCGTCCTCGGCGTCGTCCTCGCCGTGCTCTTCACCGCCGTGCAGGCACCGGACGTCGCCCTGTCGCAGCTCGCCGTCGGCGCTGCCCTCACCCCGCTGTTGCTGCTTCTCGCGGTCCGCAAGGTCAAGCGGCGCAAGGGGCGTGACCGATGAACCCGCGCACCCGGCTCGGGCTCGTCGCCTTCGGCGGCATCGGCCTCGCCGTGCTCCTCGTCGCCGCCTGTCTGCGGCTGCCCGACTTCGGCGGCGACAGCCACCCCTACGGCGACCGCGCGGTCCGCGCATCCCTCGCCCGGCACACCGCCAACACCATCGCCGCCGTCAACTTCGACCAGCGCGCCTTCGACACCCTCGGCGAGATGACCATCCTGTTCGCCGCCGTCGTCGGCTGTGTCGTCCTGCTGCGCCAGACCCGCGACGAGCACCGCGCCCGCCCCGAACCCGCCGACGTGGCCCCGCCGGTGCGCCGATACGCCCTGATCGTCCTGCCGATCGCCCTGGTCACCGGCCTGTACGTCATCGCGCACGGTCAGCTCAGTCCCGGCGGCGGCTTCCAGGGCGGCGTCGTCGCCGCGACCTCCCTGCACCTGCTCTACCTCGGCGCCGACTACCGCGCCCTGGAACGCGTCCGCCCGGTCGGCCTGTACGAGGTCGGCGACGCCGTGTCGGCCTCGGCGTACGTCGTCACCGGGCTCGCGGGCCTCGTCGGCGGCACCGCGTTCCTCGCCAACACCCTGCTGCCGTACGGCACGTTCAACACCCTGTCCTCCGGTGGCACCGTGTCGCTGCTGAACGCGGCCATCGGCATGGAGGTCGCCTGCGCGGTCGTCGTGCTGCTCGCCCGCTTCCTGGACCAGGCCGTCGAGATCGAGGAGGAGGACGGGAAGTGAGAGCCGCGATGGACGTCCTGCCGTACCTCGTCGCCGTGTGGATCTTCCTGGCCGGCTGCTACGGCCTGGCCACCAGTCGCAATCTGATCCACGCCGTCGGCTGTCTGTCCGTGTGCCAGTCCGGCACCTACGTCCTGCTGCTGGCCGTCGGCTACCGCGACGACGCCACAGCGCCCGTCTTCTCCGACATCGAGCCCGGCTCCCGTCCCGTCGTCGACCCCGTCGTGCAGGCCCTCGCCCTGACCGACGTCGTCGTCGGCGCCACCGTCACCGCGCTCCTGCTCGCCCTCGTCATTCAGGTCGCCAAACGGCACGGCACCGTCGACCCCGACGAACTCTCCGAGCTGCGCGGCTGATGAACGGCCTGCTGCCGCTGCTCGTCGCCGTACCGCTCCTCGGGGCGGCCCTCCTGGTCGCGGGCGGACGCCGGGTGCCCCGCGTCCTCGCCGAGTCCGTGGGCTGTGCCGTCTCGGGGGGCACCGCCGGACTCGCGCTCGTGCTGCTGCTGAACTCCTCGCCGCCGATGACCGAGTGGGTCGGCGGCTGGACGCCCGTCGACGGCCGCAGCGTCGGCATCGTCCTGGTCGGCGACGGGGCGGGGCTCGGCATGGCGGCCCTGGCCTCCCTGCTGACTCTCGCGGCGCTGGCGTACTCCTGGCACTACTTCGAGGAACCCCCACGCCGCCACGCCGGCTCCTTCCCCGCGCTGATGCTGCTCTTCCAGGCCGGGATGTGCGGGTTCTCGATCGCCGGCGACCTGTTCAACGCGTTCGTGTGGTTCGAGCTGATGAGCGTCGTCGCCTACGCGCTGACCGGCACCCGCGTCGAGGAGGCCAAGGCCGTCCAGGGCGCGCTCACCTTCGGCGTCGTCACCTCGCTCGGCGCGTACGCGATGCTCATGGGCATCGGGCTGCTCTACGCCCGCACCGGCGAGCTCGCCATGACGCAGATCGGCCGCGGCCTCGACGCGCACGGGCCGCCGGACGCCCTGGTCCTCGCGGCCTTCGTCCTCGTCCTGACCGGCCTGCTGGTGAAGGCGGCCGCCGTCCCCTTCCACTTCTGGCTCCCGGACGCCCACGCCGTCGCGCCCACGCCCGTGTGCATGCTGCTGTCGGGCGTCATGGTCGAACTCGGCGTGTACGGCGTCTGGCGGGTGTACGGCACCGTCTTCGCGGGACCCGGCGGCATCCCGGCCGCCGACCTGGAACGGGTGCTTCTCGTGCTGGGCTCGGTGACGGCGCTGCTCGGCGCGGTCATGTGCTGGTACCAGCGGCACGTCAAGCGACTGCTGGCGTACTCCACGGTCGCGCACACCGGGCTGTTCCTCGTCGGCATCGGCGCCCTCACACCCGAGGCCGACGACGGGGTCGCGCTGTACGTCCTCGGACACGCCGGTGTGAAGGCCGCCCTGTTCGCCTGCACGGGCATCCTTCTCGACCGGTACGGCAGCGTCGACGAGCACGCCCTGCACGGCCGGGCTCGGGAACTGCGGGGCGTCGCCGTGCTGTTCGCCGTGGCCGGACTGGCACTGGCCGGGCTCCCGCCGTTCGGCACGGCGTTCGGCAAGGCCGTCACGGAGGAGGCCGTCGGCGGCCCGCTCGTCGCCCTGTACGTCGCCGTGAGCGCGGTCACCGCCGGGGCCGTACTGCGGGTCGCGGCACGGGTGTTCCTGGGGCTCGGCCCGACACCCGAGGACGACCCGGAGCACGAGACGACCGGTGCCGGGGAGCGCCCCGAGACCCGGCACCGGCTCAGCCGCGTCCCCGACACCATGACCGCCGTCCCCGCGGTGCTCCTCGCCGGGGCGCTCGCCGTCGGCGTGGCCCCCGGCTTCGGGGAGATCGTGGCGCACGCCGTCAACGAGGCCGGGTCCGGCGGTGCGGTGGTCCCCGCACCGCACTGGAGCCCGGCCGGCGTACTCCTGGACCTCGCGTCCACCGCACTGTCCCTCGCCCTCGCGGCCCTCGCCGTCACCCGCCCGACGCTCCTCGCCGCCCCGGACCGCGCACGCCCGCTGCGCCGCCTGCAGTCCGGGCACGTCGGGGACTACGTGGCCTGGGTGCTGGTGGGCGCCACACTGCTCGGCGCGCTGGCCCTGCCGGGACTGCTGTCCTAGGGGGTGTTTCGAACGTCCCGCACAGCACCCACGGCGCCCGGCACGCACCCCCTGGCCGCGGGCGCGGGGCTCACGTCCCGTAGGTCACCTTCACCTCCTTGAAGCCCAGCGAGTGGAGCAGGCCTTCGAGCATGCCGGTGGTGTTGGTCTCGGCGCGTGCGGTCAGGCCGCTCTCCTTCGCCGCGTCGCCGATGTGCTTCACCGCCAGTTTCTGCACGGCCTGTTCGCCGTTCGGGTTGTCAGAGAAGAGATCGCCGAGACGGTCGAGGAGACCGCGCTCCTTGGAGACGGCGTAGGAGCGGTCGGGGTCAAGGGCAGGCTTGCCGAGGGCGGCGTGCGGCAGCCGGAGCGTGGCGGACGTACGGTCGCCGTCGACCGTGACGTCGTCCTCGCCGACCTTTCCGAGGTCTACATAGGCGTCCACGGTCCCCGCGCCGACGTACAGCGTGCGGGTGCCGCGGATCGCGTCGGGCAGGAACTTGGCGTCCTTCTCCAGATCCACGACGATCTGGAAGTTGCCGGAGGCGGCGTCGTAGCGGCTCATGTCCTGGATGGACTGGAGCAGCGCGGGACCCGAACGGTCGTTGGTCTCGGTGCCGAACAGGTCCTTCAGGCCGGGGATCACGCTCAGCCGGATCCCGGCGAAGAGGACGACGAGCACCAGCACCAGGGCACTGACCACCTTCGCCCAGCCGGGCACGCGCTTGTCGATGCGCTTGATGGGAGTCGTCATGGCGACGTTTCTCCTTCCCTCTTCAACCAAGTACCCCCAAATCCCTTGCCGGACCTGTCCGTTGGCCCCCCCCTTCAGCTCCCGGTCCCCGGACACCCGCGACCACCACACCCCTTCACCGTGCGTGAGCCCCGGCAGCCGCAGCTCGACCTCCCGTACCCGGCGGGCCGGCAGCTCTCCGGTGATCAGCCACGCCGTCGACCCGCCCGTCGTGCCCGTGAACTCGGCTCCGCACGAGGCGAGTTGGGCGGACACCGGTGCCAGGGCGTCCAGCGGGACCTCCGTCTCGAAGGCGTGGTACGGCTCGTACAGCCGTGTCCCGGCACGCTCCAGCGCGCGGCGCAGCACAAGCGGGGTGAGCCCGCGGAAGTCGGCGGCGGTGCTGATCGGCGCGCTGTAGCCGGACCGGGTCAGCGTCACCCGGTAGTCGGTCACCGGCGCGCCGGACGGCCCCGTCTCCAGCGTCGTGTGGACCGTGTCCTCGATGGCCTGGTGGAAGGCGCGCGGGAGCGCGCCGAGTTCCGTCTCGTAGGTGAACACCCCGCCTGAGCCACGCGGCCCCGGTTCGACCCGCAGCCCGATCGTCGCCCAGTACCTGGTGTGGTCGTGCCACGGCATCTCCGCGCAGGCCTCACCGACGCCCCGCGGCCGCTCCAGCAAGCGCACCCGACCCGGCTCGAAGTCGGCCTCCACGCCGAAGTCCTGCGCGAGGGTCGCCGCGAGCACCTCCATCTGGACCTCGCCGTACAGCAGCAGCGCGGTGGCGCCGGTGGGCGTGGGGCGGGCGTGGAGCAGCGGGTCCTGGTCCGCCAGGGTCAGCAGCGCTGTGCGGAGCGGGGCCGCCTGGGCGGGGTTGCGGGCCCGGACCAGGGTCTGAAGCGTCGGCGGCGCGAACTGCGCGGCCCGGTCGTCGAGCTCGCCGAGCCGGTCGCCGACGCGGATGCCCGGAACGCCGGTCAGCGCGGCGATGTTCCCCGCGGTGAGGGTCTCGGCGCCGCCGATCACGTCGAGGTGCGTGGCCCGGCCGGTGACCTCGGTGCTCCGGCCGTCGGCCTCGCGGCGCCGGAACGTCAGCCGCCGGCGCCGGACCACCTCACCCTCGTACAGCCGTAGATACGCCGTCCGCTCCCCGCCCGGGCCGGGCCGTACGGCGAACACCGTGCCGCGCGGTGGTCCGGTCCCGGACGCCGGGGCGGCAGGGATGAGCCGGGTGAGGCCCTCGACGAGGTCCGGCACGCCCTGGCCGCCGAGCGCCGAGCCGAAGAAGACCGGATGGAAGGAGCCGTCGGCCGTCCGGGCGGCGAGCGACCTGGCCAGCTCGTCCGCGGTCGGTTCGGGGCCGTCCACGACCCCTGCCAGGATGTCGGCGTCCACCTCCGCGAGCGCCTCCGCCAGGTCGGCGCGGGCCCGGGGATCGGCCGGCGAATGCGGCCGCACGCGGGCGTCGGCGGTGCCGAGTCCGGTCACCGAGTTCAGGGGTGCGACGTGGGGCGTCAGCCTGCGGCGGACGTCGGCGAGCAGGTCGTCCGAGCGGGCGCCCGCCCGGTCGATCTTGTTGACGAACACGACTGTGGGCAGCCGCAGCCGTCGCAGGGTGCGCATCAGCACCCGCGTCTGCGCCTGCACGCCCTCCACGGCGGACAACAGCAGGACCGCGCCGTCGAGGACCTCCAGGGCGCGCTCGACCTCGGCGATGAAATCGGAGTGCCCCGGGGTGTCGATCAGGTTGACGTGGGTGTCGCCGACGGTGAACGCGGCGACGGCGGAGCGGATGGTGATGCCGCGCTGCCGCTCGATGGCGCCGTCGTCCGTGCGCGTGTCGCCGCCGTCGACGCTGCCGAGCCGGGGAATCGCGCCGTGGTCGAAGAGCAGCCGCTCGGTGAGGCTGGTCTTACCGGCGTCGACGTGGGCCAGGATGCCGATGTTCAGGATGTTCGGGGTGTTCGGGGTGTGCATGCGGGGTCGAGTCCTCGATGACCGTGGGCCGGCAGGGGCGCTGGGTGCTGTCGAGGAGTCGGCGCATGCGAGGGATCCTGACGTGAGGGAACGCGGACGTGGCCATCATGGCGCGGTCCCACCGGCGCCCGGCAAGCGAATTTCGGGTCCCCGTAGCATGATCCTGGGAGCAGAAACGGTTATGCGAGGAGCCGAATGTGCGAGAGATCGCCGTGTTCAGCGGCAGTGCCCACCCCGAGCTTGCGGCGGAGGTCTGCGCCCATCTGGGGGTGCCGCTCAGTCCCACCCGGGTCAGCCGGTTCGCCAACGACTGCCTCGAGGTGCAGCTCCAGGCCAACTGCCGGGAGCGGGACGTCTATCTGATCCAGCCGTTGGTCCGGCCCGTCCAGGAACACCTCGTCGAGCTGCTGCTGATGTGCGACGCCGCACGCGGGGCGTCCGCGCGCCGGATCACCGTCGTCATGCCGCACTACTCCTACGCCCGCTCCGACAAGAAGGACGCGCCCCGCATCTCGCTCGGCGGCCGGCTCGTCGCCGACCTGATGGTGGCGGCCGGCGCCGGCCGGGTGCTCGCCATGACCCTGCACGCGCCCCAGGTACACGGCTTCTTCACGGTGCCGGTCGACCACCTGCACGCGCTGCGTGAACTCGCCGCGCACTTCCGGCAGTACGACCTCTCCCGCACGACCGTCGTCTCGCCGGACCTCGGCAACGCCAAGGAGGCCGCGGCGTTCGCCCGGCTGATCGGCGCCCAGGTGGCCGCGGGCGCCAAGCAGCGGTTCGCGGACGACCGGGTCAGCATCAGCTCCGTCATCGGCGAGGTCACCGGCCGGGACGTGATCGTCCTGGACGACGAGATCGCCAAGGGCAGCACCGTCCTCGAACTCCTCGACCGACTGCGGGAGCTGGGGCCGCGCTCGATCCGCGTCGCCTGTACGCACGGCCTGTTCGCGGCCGGCGCGCTGAAGCGGATCGGCGAGCAGCCCGACGTACTGGAGATCGTCTGCACCAACACCGTGCCGATCCCCGCGCAGGAGCGCACCGAGAAGCTGCGCGTCCTGTCCATCGCCCCGGCGCTCGCCGAGGCCGTGCGCCGCATTCACAACGGGGAGTCCGTAAGCGCCCTGTTCGACGCGCCGGGAACCGAACAGCGCTCATAACGTGCCGGACGTGGCCTCCGGCTGGTTCAGCGCCGCGTCCAGCGTCGGGTGCGGGGGGAGCAGCCGGGACAGGCCGGTGATCCTCAGGACGCGCAGGGTGAGCGGGTGGGTGCAGACCAGGTGCAGCTGCCCGCCGTGGTCGAGCGCCCGGCCGCGGGCCCGGTAGAGCAGGCGCAGCCCGGAGCAGTCGAAGAACTCGATCCCGCGCAGGTCGATCACGAGCCTGGCGTCGGGGTGTGCCGTCACCCGGTCCAGGTATGGCGCGATTTCGACGGCGGCCGCGATGTCGATCTCGCCGTGGAACTCCAGCACCGTGTGCCCCCGGTGCCGATGGACGCGCAGATGCCGGCTGAACGGCGCAGGATCCTGCTGCACGACGACATCGCCTCCAACCTGCTCACTTGCGGGCGGGCTGCTCACATCCAGTCCCCGCACTGCAAGTTACCCTCGAACGACCGAATTTGAGCATGTTCGATTGACATATGTCTTCGAATTGCGACAGTCGCTTCGCCAACTGCCTTTCGGTGCACGGGAGATGGGCGGGCGGTGACTACGACAACGCGTGCCAGGACTTGCTGAGGGCCTGGCGGAACTGCTCGGCCTGGTGGGCCGTGAGGTCCCGCACCATCCGCTCCTCCAGCTCCCGCACCGGCCCCGCGTGACGCGCCAGCAGCTCACGGCCGGCGTCGGTCAGCAGGATCAGCAGCTCCCGGCGATTGCGGGGATTGCGCTCCCGCCGGACCAGCCCACGGCTCTCCAGTGACCGTACGAGATCGGCGATCGACTGGGCCGTGACGAAGGAGTCCCGGGCCAGCTGTGCGGCCGACAGTCCGTCGTGCCGCTCCAGGACGGTGAGCGCCGTGTACTGCAGGGCGGTGATCCCGGACGGCCTGACCAGCTCGTCGAGGTGCGAGCGCACGACCAGCTCCACCTGCTTCACCATGTAGAGAAGCGACGGAGCTGCCTTGGTCACCTGGGCGTCGAGCATGAGTTCAGCCTAGAGCATTGACAGGAAACCTGTCTGTAAAGAGACTGCGAACCAACAGGAATCCTGTTGGTTGAAATCTTGGCGATGGAGCTGAGGAGTGGCGATGACCACCTTCGAGATCGAACCCGGTCGGCTGTTCATCGGGGGCCGGTGGCGCGAGGCCGCCGACGGAGCGCGCACCGAGGTGGTCGACCCGTCCCGCGGTACGGTCCTCGCCACGGTCGCGGACGCCGGCGCCGCCGATGTGGACGCGGCCGTACGCGCCGCGCGTGACGCCTTCGACGACGGCGCCTGGTCCGGACTGAGTGGCCGCGAACGGGGCCGGGTGCTGCACCGGGTCGCCGAGCTGATCCGGGAGAACGCGGACACGATCGCCGAGTTGGAGAGCCGCGACGTCGGCAAGCCGATCACCCTCGCGCACGCCGTCGACGTGACCAACGCGGCCAACGACTACGAGCACTTCGCCGCCCTCGCCCACTCCCTCGACGGCGCCGTCCGCGACACCCCCATGAACGCCCTCGCCTACGTCCGGCGCCGGCCGCTCGGCGTGGTCGCGGCGATCACCCCGTACAACTTCCCGCTGATCCTGGCCGGTTCCAAGATCGCCCCGGCCCTCGCTGCGGGCAACACGGTGGTGCACAAGCCGGCCGAGGAGACCCCGCTCAGCGCGCTGTACATGGCCGACCTCCTCAAGCGGGCCGGCGTCCCCGACGGCGTCGTCAACGTCGTCACCGGCGGCCCCGCGGCCGGCGAGGCGCTGCTGCGGCACGCCGGCGTCGACAAGGCCGCCTTCACCGGCTCGACGGGGGTCGGAAGGAAGGTCGCCGCCATCGCCGGTGAGTCGCTCAAGCCGGTCACCATGGAACTCGGCGGCAACGCGGCCCACGTCGTCTTCGAGGACGCCGATCTGGAGAAGGCCGTCGGCGCGGTCATCAAGGGGTTCGTCTTCAACACCGGTCAGTTCTGCATGGGCGGACCGCGGCTCCTGGTGGCCCGCCAGGTCTACAGCACCCTGGTCGGCATCCTCGCCGACGCCGTGCCCGGCGTACCGCTCGGCGACCCGCGCCGGCCCGAGACCGTCGTCGGCCCGATGGCGGGGGAGCGGCATCTGCGCAAGGTCGAGGAGTACGTCGAACTGGCCCGCAAGGAAGGCGGCCGCATCGTCTGCGGCGGTGAGCGGCTCGACCTCGACGGCGGCTTCTACTACAAGCCCACCGTGATCGCCGACCTGCCGAACGACTCCCGGGTGATCCAGGAGGAGATCTTCGGCCCTGTCCTCACCGTCCAGCCCTTCGATTCCGAGGACGAGGCGGTCGAGCTCGCCAACTCCACGCCGTACGGGCTGGCCTCGGGCATCCAGACCGGCAACCTGGCCCGCGCCCACCGGGTCGCCGATCGCCTCCAGGCCGGGATCGTCTGGGTCAACGACTGGGCGATGCTCGACCCCGCGGTCCCCTTCGGCGGCGTCAAGGACTCCGGCTTCGGCCGCGAGTACGGGCCCGAGGCGCTCGACGCCTACACCACGACCAAGTCCGTCGTCGTCTCGCTCGACTGAGCGCCCCTGCCTAGGAGTTCCCGCGATGTCCATCCCCACCCGCGCCGCCGTCGTCGAGTCCGGCGGAGCGCCCTTCACCCTCTGCGACGTCGAGCTCGCCGACCCCGGACCGCACGAGGCCGTCGTCCGCATGGTGGCGACCGGCCTGTGTCACACCGACCTCGGCGTGGCGAGCGGCGGACTGCCCTTCCCGCTGCCCGGCGTCCTCGGCCACGAGGGCGCGGGCGTCGTCGAGGCCGTCGGCCCCGCCGTGACCGGGGTCGCGCCCGGCGACCATGTCGTACTGTCCTTCACCTCCTGCGGGGACTGCCGCAACTGCCGCGGCGGGCACCCGGCGTACTGCGCGACCTGGCTGCCGCTGAACCTCATCGGCGGCCGCCGGGCCGACGGCACCGGCACGATCAGCCGGGACGGTGAGGAACTCGGCGGCCACTTCTTCGGACAGTCCTCGTTCGCCGAGCGGGCCCTGGTGGACGAACGCAGCCTGGTCAAGGTCGACCCGGAGGTGCCGCTCACCTCGATCGCCCCGCTGGGCTGCGGCGTGCAGACCGGAGTCGGCGCCGTCTGGAACGTGCTGAAGCCGGTCACCGGCAGCACGGTCGTCGTCCTCGGCGCCGGAGCCGTCGGCCTGTCCGCCGTCATGGCCGCCGCTCTCACTCCCGCCACCAACATCGTCGCCGTGGACCGGGTCGCCGAACGCCTCTCGCTGGCAAGGGAGTTGGGTGCCACCCACACGGTCGACGCGGCCGAGGCCGACCTCGGCGAAGCCCTCGCCGGGATCACCGGCGGTCAGGGCGCCGACGGCGTCGTCGAGACCACCGGCAACGTCGGCGTCCTGCGCCAGGGCGTCGACGCGCTCGCCGCCCGCGGCACCCTGGTCGTCGTCGGCGCCCCGCCGTTCGGCACCGAGGTCGCCCTGGACGTCAACGGGCTGCTCGGCGGCAAGCAGGTCGTGGGCCTCACCCTCGGCGACGCCGAGACCCAGGCCTTCATCCCCGCCCTGGTCCGGCTCGTGAAGGAAGGGCGGCTCCCGCTGCACCGCCTGATCAGCACGTACCCCTTCGCGGAGATCGACCAGGCGGTGCGGGACATGGGCGCGGGCAAGGCGATCAAGCCCGTGCTCACGTTCTGACTCAGTCGACCGTCAGGACCAGCTTCCCCGTGGTGCGGCCGGTGTCGCCGAGCGCGTGTGCCTCGGCGGCATCGGCCAGCGGGAAGGTACCGGCGATCTCGACGCGCAACTGCCCCTTCTCGACCAGGTCCGTGATCGCCCGCAGGTCGGCGCGGTCGGCGTCCACGAGCATCCGCACGGCGCGTACGCCGAGCCGCTCGGCCTCCTCGTGGAACTCGTCCGACCCGACCGGCAGGATCGACACGACGACGCCGCCCGGGCGCAGCACCTTCAGCGAGCGCACCGAGGTCTCGGCGCCCAGCGTGTCCAGCACCACGTCCACGTCCTTCACCGCCTCGGCGAAGTCCGTCTCCCGGTAGTCGATCAACTCGTCCGCCCCGAGGCCCCGCAGGAACTCGTGCTTGCCCGCGCTCGCCGTGCCGATCACATACGCCCCCCGCGCCTTCGCGATCTGCACGGCGACGTGCCCGACCCCGCCGGCCGCCGCGTGGACCAGCACCCGCTGCCCCGGCCGTACATCGGCGTACTCGACCAGTGCCTGCCACGCGGTCAGCGAGACCAGCGGCAGCGCGCCCGCCTGCGTGTGGTCGATCGAGGCCGGCTTGGGCGCGAAGGTACGGGCCGGCGCGGTGACGTACTCGGCGTGCGAGCCGTGGCCGAACGGGTAGGACAGCATGCCGAAGACCTCGTCGCCGGGCTGGAAGCGGGCGACGCCGATGCCGACCTCCTCGACCACGCCGGAGACGTCCCAGCCCAGGACGAACGGCGGCTCGCCGAGGAAACCGCCGTTCGCGCGGTGCTTCCAGTCGGTCGGGTTGACGCCGGCGGCGCGGACCCGCACCAGCAGCTCGTTCGGGCGCGGCCTCGGGCGCTCCAGCTCCACTTCCTTCAGGACCTCGGGACCGCCGAGGACGTCCTGGCTGATGGCTCGCATCGTGTTCACAGTGCTCATGGTGAAACAGCCTGCCCGGAGCCGCCGCGCCGGGAAATGGCACGATTGCCAACCTTCGATAGAATCGTGCCATGCGGGGTGAACGACAGGTGCGTGGTGAACGACAGGTGGAACGGGCCGAGCGGGTCGTGGTGCTGGCCCTGGACGGCGTCTACCCCTTCGAGCTCGGCATCCCGAGCCGGATCTTCGGCGCGGCCGACGGCCGGTACGAGGTGCTGACCTGCAGCGTCGACGGACAGCCGGTGCGCAGCAACGCGGACTTCACGATCGGCGTCCAGTACGGCCCGGAGGTCCTCGCCACGGCCGACACCGTCGTGGTCGCCTCCATGGCGACCCCGTACATCCCCACGGAGCTGACCGCCGAGGTCTCCGGCGCCCTCGCGCTGATCCGCCCGGACGCGCGCATCGTGTCGATCTGCACCGCCGCCTTCGTCCTCGCGGCGGCGGGCCTGCTGGACGGCCGCAGGGCCACCACGCACTGGCAGGTGACCGAGGCGTTCCGACGCCGGTATCCGCAGGTCGACCTGGACCCCGACGTCCTCTTCGTCCACGACGGCAGGATCCTCACCTCGGCCGGCGCGGCCTCCGGCGTCGACGTCTGTCTGCACATCGTCCGGGTCGACCACGGCCACGAGCTGGCCAACGCCGTCGCCCGGCGTTGCGTCGTGCCGCCCTTCCGGGACGGCGGCCAGGCCCAGTACATCGAGCAGCCCGTCCCGGAGAGCGGCGCCGCCGACACCGCCGCGACCCGCGCCTGGGCCCTGGAGAACCTCGGCGAACCCCTCACCCTCACCGACCTCGCCGCCCACGCCCGGATGAGCCTGCGCACCTTCGCCCGCCGCTTCCACGACGAGGTCGGCCTCAGCCCCGGCCGCTGGCTGATCCAGCAGCGCGTCGCCCGCGCCCGGCACCTGCTGGAGTCCAGCGACCTCTCGGTCGACCGGATCGCCGGCCAGGTCGGCTTCGCCACGGGCGCCTCCCTGCGCCAGCACCTGCACGCCGCGATCGGCGTGTCACCCCAGGCGTACCGCCGCACGTTCCAGGCGACGTCCGACCGCTAGGGGCAGCCGCTCACGCCTCCCCAGCCGCGTACACCCGCTCACCCCCCACGTAGGTCAGCGCGACCCGCGTCTGCGCGATGGCCTCCGTCGGCCCGGCGAACGGGTCGCGGTCCAGGACGACGAGGTCCGCGAGGGCGCCGGGCCGCACCTCGCCGGTGTCGTCGAGGTGGTTCACATAGGCCGAGCCCGCGGTGTAGGCGGTCAACGCCTCGGTGAGGCCGATGCGTTCCCCGGGCAGGAACACCGGCGTGTCGTCGGTGTCGGGGGTCACGCGGTTGACCGCCACGTGGATCCCGTGGAGCGGGTCGGGGCTGCTCACCGGCCAGTCGCTGCCCGCCGCGAGCCGGGCGCCGGAGCGCAGCAGCGCGCCGAACGGGTACTGCCGGGCGGCCCGTTCGGGTCCCAGGAACGGAATCGTCAGCTCGTCCATCTGCGGTTCGTGGGCGGCCCACAGCGGCTGGATGTTCGCGGTGGCCCCGAGCCGGGCGAACCGCGGCACGTCGGTGGGCTGGACGACCTGGAGATGGGCCAGGTGGGGCCGCGTGTCGCTCGGCCCGTTCGCCGCGCGCGCCGCCTCGATCGCGTCCAGCGCGTCGCGTACGGCCCGGTCGCCGAGGGCGTGGAAGTGGCACTGGAAGCCGAGCGCGTCCAACTCGGTGACGTACTTGGGCAGTTGTTCGGCGTCGATGAAGCTGGTGCCCCGGTTGGCGGTGACGCAGCCGCACCTGTCGAGGTAGGGGTCGAGCAGCGCCGCCGTTCCGGTCTCGGCGACGCCGTCCAGCATCAGCTTGACGCTGCCCGCGCTGAACCGCCCGTGGCTCAACGCCGCCCGCCGCTCGACCAGTTCGGGAATCTGCTCGGCGCCCCGCTCCCGGTCCCACCACAGCGCGCCGACGACACGGGCGGTCAGCGAGCCGTCCCGCGCGGCCGCCAGATACGCGTCCGCCGGGTCGTCCATGCCGAGGAAGTCCCCCACCAGCGCGTCCTGCCAGGCCGTGATGCCGAGGGCGTGCAGATGCCGTTGGGCGTGCAGCAGCGCCGCCAGCCGGTCGGCCGGCGTGGCCGGCGGCGTGAGCCGCCCCACGAGCTGCATCGCCCCCTCCTGCAAGGTCCCGCTCGGCTCACCCGAGGCGTTCCGGTCGATCCGCCCGTCGGCCGGGTCGGGTGTGTCCCGCGTGACGCCGGCGAGCGCGAGGGCACGGCTGTTGACCCAGGCCCCGTGATGGTCGCGGTTGGGCAGGTACACCGGCCGGTCGGGCACCGCCGCGTCCAGCAGCTCCTTCGTCGGCGTACCGCCCGCGAAGGCCTCCATCGACCAGCCGCCGCCCGTGATCCACTCCCGCTCCGGGTGCGCGTCGGCGTACGCGCGCACCGCGGCCAGGGTCTCCTCGGCCGTCCGCGCCCCGGTCAGGTCGCACTGGGACAGTTCCAGCCCGGCCGGCACCGGATGCACGTGCGCGTCCTGGAACCCGGGCAGCAGCAGCCGCCCGGCGAGGTCCACCACCTCGGTCCGCGGTCCGGCGAGATCGTGCACCTCCTGCCGTCCTACGGCCGTGACACGGTCGCCGGTGACGGCCACTGCGGTCGCGGTGCGGCCCTCGGAGGTGAGGACGGGGCCGCCGGTGAAGAGGAGATCTGCGTGCATGATCCGTTTCCTGGTCGGTTATCGGGAGGTGGCCAGGAGCCGCGGCGCGTCGGCGTCCGTGCCCTTGCCGGTGCGGAAGTACGGGGATCTGCGCACCCACCTGGCCCACGCGGCGGCCACGAAGCCGGACGCGATCATCGCCAGCGGGGTGACCAGCAGGAACCAGCCGTTGTCCGCGCTGACCTCGAAGTGGTCGGCGGAGGTGTAGAAGGACCAGCCGAGATAGCCGCCGAGGCCGAGCAGCACGGCCGCGCTCAACGTGGGCAGGACCACCGCGCGCACCCCCTGCCGCCAGTCCTCGCGCAGCAGCGCCCGGAACCGGACGGCTGCCGCGAGCGCGGTGAGCGCGTACGACAGGGCGACCACGATGCCCACCGCGCTCACCGTCGCCATGATCATGTCGGCCAGTCGGGGAATGACCAGCGCCAGACCCGCGACGCCGGCCGCCAGCGCGCCGATCAGCACCGTGCCGGTGGCCGGAGTCCCGTACCGGGGGCTGACCTTGGACCACACCGGCCCGAGCGTACGGTCCCGGCTCATCGCGAACATCGCCCGGGCCGTAGGGATCACCCCGGCCTGCAGCGAGGCGACCGCCGAGAACATCAGCGCGACCAGGGGCAGCGCCGCCCACGGCTGGGACGCCAGCCGGTCGCCGAAGAAGGCCAGCCCCTCCGCGCCGTGCCCCGCCAACTCCTTCTCGGACAGCACCCGTTGGAAGGCGACCGAGCCGAGCAGGAACAGCGCCAGCATGGTGAACAGAGTGGTGATCCCGGCCCTTGAGGCGTCGCGGGGGTCACGAACCTCCTCGTTGACGCTGAACGCCGACTCGAAGCCCCAGTAGCAGAACACCGACAGCAGCATGCCCTGCGCGAGAGCCGTCGCCGACGGGATCGCGAACGGGTCGAACCAGCTCAGGCTGAAGTCGTGCGGGCCGGTGACGATGCCGTAGCCGCAGAAGCCCAGCAGCACGACGTACTCGAAGACCAGCAGCCCCGCCTGGAGCCGGGCGGCGGTGCGGATGCCGGTCACGGCGGTCAGCGTGACCGCCACCAGGACCAGGATGCCGAGCGCCGTCGTCTGCGCGGTCGAACCCGGGTCCAGCGCGAGACCGCCGATGCGGTGCAGCCCCGCGTCCCCGGCGAGCTGGAGCAGGGCGGAGCCGGTCACCGCCGTGGTGTACGCGAGGAACGCGACCACGGCCACGATGTTCACCCAGCCGACCATGAAACCCAGCCAGGGCGTGAGCGAACGGCCCACCCACACATAGCCGTTGCCCGCGTTCGGCTCGACCTTGTTGAGCCGCGAGTAGGCGCCCGCGATACCCAGGACCGGCAGGAACGCCAGCAGCATGATCGCCGGCAGATGCAGGCCGACCACGCCCGCCGTGACGCCGAGGCCGATGCCGATGCTGGTGGTCGCGGCCGTGCTGGACGCGGCGATGGCGACCCCGTCCAGGACACCCAGGGACTTGCGCAGCTCGGGCCGCGCTGGAGGATCGACGCTGTGGGACTGCTCGTCGGGCATGGCCGGTCTCCGCTCGCACCGGGGGCCTGGACGGCCCCGATGAGCGGACATGAAACTGTCCGGGGGGTTAACAGGTCAACAGTGTTGTCATAAGGTGCGGGGCACCCGGCCCGAGGAGGCCCTCCATGGGAGGCAGTCCATGAGCGAGCGCGTCGTCCCGCCCGCCGCCCGGCAGCGCAGGCGCCCTACCAAGCAGGGCGTCGTCCTGTCCGAGGCGCTCATCGTCGACACGGCCCTGCGCCTCATCGAGGAACACGGCGCCGACGCCCTCTCGGTCCGCCGCCTCGGCCGCGCCCTCGGCGCCGACCCCAGCTCGCTCTACCGCTACTTCCGGCACACCGACGACCTGATGCTCGCCATCGCCGACGAACTCATCGGCCGTACGCTGCGCACCTGGCGCCCCACCGGCGACTGGCGCGCCGACCTACGCGACCTCGGCCTGCGCATGCACGCCGGGGCCCTCGCCCACCCCCGCGCCGCCGTGCTCAGCTCGTACCGGGTGACCGGGCGGATATACGAGATCCAGGCCGTGGAGACCGTCCTCGGCGTGCTGCGCGGCGCCGGCTTCCCGGACGCCGAGGCGGTGCGGATCTACCACGTGTTCGTCGACCAGGCCCTCGCCCACGGCGCCCTCGACTCGGCGAGCGCGGCCATGCCGAAGGCCGCGCGGGAGGCCGAGGCGGCCGTCTGGCGGGCGACCTACGCGCGCCTGCCCGCCGACACCCACCCGCACATCGCCGCCACCGCCCGCCACCTCGTGGCCGACATGGCACGCAGCTCCTATCCGGCGGCCCTGGACCTGCTCCTCGGCGCGGCGGCGGGCCGACTGGCGGACATCCGCTCCCGGTCCGGACAGCCCACGGCCACACTGGACCCGTCCGTCAAAGCCGTTCCGTGAGAAGAGGGTTCGCCGATGACCCCGTCGCCCGCCCGCCCCGCCGAGCAGCGCTGGAAGGACACCCTGCACCGTCTGGAACACGACGAGGACGTCTGGGTCGCCACCGCCGACGCCGGCGGGGGAGTGCCGTTCCTCGTGCCGCTCTCCTTCCTCTGGGACGGCTCGACCCTGCTGCTGGCGACACCCGCGACCAGCCCCACGGGCCGGAACCTCCAGGCGACCGGCAGGACGCGCCTCGGTCTCGGCCCGACCCGCGACGTCGTCATGATCGAGGGCACGGTCGAGACGATCGAGCCGGCCGGGCTGTCCGAGGAGGAGGGCGACCGCTTCGCCGCGAGGACCGGCTTCGACCCGCGCCGGCTCAGCACGCCCTACCTGTACTTCCGAGTCCTGCCGACCCGGGTACAGGCCTGGCGCGAGGCCAACGAACTGGCCGGGCGGGAGCTGATGCGGGACGGGAAATGGCTGGTCGCGGACTGAAACCGCCCGACCTGGACACCCGACGGGGGCAGGGCGGCGGGACAGGCCGGTTCCGCGCCCCGGACCCTTCGGAGGAGTCATGCCACTGGTGACAGCGGGTTTCGTGGTGCTCGACTGTGCCGAGCCGGAGAAGCTCGCCGTGTTCTACAAGGAACTGCTCGACGGCGAACAGACGGAGGCGACCGCCAACCGCGTGGAGATCAGGGGCGCCGACGGCACCCGGCTCGCGTTCCGCCGCGACATGAACGCGACCCCGCCGAGCTGGCCGCGTCCCGAGAACTCCCTCCAGGCCCACCTGGACTTCGTGGTGGAGGACCTGGACGAGGCGGAGCGCAGGATCGTCGGGCTCGGCGGCCGGCCGTTGGAGGCGAAGGACGCGGCCGGCCCCTACGAGGAACGCGGCTTCTCCGACCCGGCCGGCCACTCCTTCACCCTGCGCCGTACGGCCCCCACGGCACCGAAGCAGGGCTGACCGCCCAGGGGGTGTTTCGAAAGTCCCGCACACCACCCACGGCGCCCGGCACGCACCCTCGCCGCACCGGCCGAAGGCCCGAGTACGTCCAGTACGAGGGCCTTCGGCCGGCGCGCCGAGGGCACGCACCGGCTGCGACACCAGCCGCTGCCGCGGCGGGCGCGGGCACCGCACGGGACTTTCGAAACACCCCCTAGGGCGTATCGCGAAAGTCCCGCCTGCCGGGCGACGCCTGGCACGCTCGCTCCCTCAAAGGGGGTACACCCACTCGCCGCACCGGGCGAAAGCCCCACGTACACCCAGTACGAGGGCTTCCGCCCGGCACGCCCTTCGGGCGGACGACGGGACTGTCGCAACACGCCCTGGGTACCGGTGCCTTCGCCGGGGCGGCCGCTCAGTCCCGCCCGCCCTTCTCGCTGACCGGCCACACGCCGGTCGACCGCTCGATGGCCTTGGCGCCCGTGCGGTCGGCCAGGCTGCGCGCCATCGCGAACAGGGCGCCCTGGACCGCGGCCGCCAGCAGGATCTCGCCCCAGCCTCGCTCCCGGTCCAGCGCGTCGGGGGCGTCCTCCTCGTGCCGTATCGCCATCCATGTCTTGCGGAAGGCGAGCCCGGCCAGCGCGCCGCTCGCCCAGCCGAGGGCGAATCCCAGCGGCTTGTAGGCGAGGGGGAGCTTCGCCTTCTTCTGCTTCTTGGCCATGTGCCTGTGCCTCCTTCGTAGGGTCAGGGTCGTCCGTGCGCCGGGACCCGCTCGGCCTGCGCGGGAGGCCCGGGCGGTGTCCCGTCGCCGAACGGCCTGCCGCCCAGCTGCTGACGGTGGTGCGGGGTCAGCCAGCCCGACAGGTCCGGCCCGAGGGGCACGATGCCGGTCGGGTTGATGCCGCTGTGCACCTGGTAGTAGTGCCGCTTGATGTGGTCGAAGTCGACGGTGTCACCGAATCCGGGCGTCTGGTAGAGGTCGCGGGCGTACGCCCACAGGACCTGATGTTCCGTCAACTTCCAGCGGTTGCACTTGAAGTGACCGTGATAGACGGCGTCGAAACGGACCAGCGTGGTGAACAGCCGGATATCCGCCTCGGTGATCGTGTCGCCGACCAGATAGCGCTGCCCGGCCAGCCGCTCGCCCAGCAGCTCCAGCCGCCGGAACAGCCGCGCGCACGCCTCCTCGTACTCCTGCTGGCCGGTGGCGAACCCCGCCCGGTACACCCCGTTGTTGACGTCCTCGAAGACCTCCGCCATCACGGCGTCGATCTCGTCCCGCAGCGGCTCGGGATAGAGATCGGGCGCCCCGGCTCGGTGCAGGGCCGTCCACTCGGTGGCGAGGTCGAGCGTGATCGACTGGTAGTCGTTGGTGACGAGCCTGCCGCTGGGCACGTCCACGATCGCGGGCACGCTGACGCCGCCCGGGTAGTCCGTCTCCCGCCGGTCGTAGGCCTCGCTGAGGAAGCGGATGCCGAGCACCGGGTCGCGGTCGCCGGGGTCCAGGGTGAAACGCCAGCTGCGGTCGTCCTGGATCGGGTCGGTGATCGCGAGGGACAGGGCCTCCTCCAGGCCCAGCAGCCTCCGGGAGACCACCGCCCGGCTCGCCCACGGACAGGCACGGCTGGCCACCAGACGGTAGCGGCCGGCCTCCACCGGCCAGCCCTCCCGGCCGTCCGCCGTGATCCGGTCGGCGAAGTGGGCCTTCGACCGCTGGAACGACTTCCTCCCGTAGGCGGTGTTGCCCCCGCCGCTCATGCCCGGCTCCTCTCTGCCGTACGTCCCCGCCCCGTGCCGGGGCTCCTGGTCCCACCGAGTCCCCCGATTTCCGCCGACGGCACGGTGTGAGCCGGATCGACCGGGGCAGTCGGTGGAAAATGAGCAGCACGCCCAACAGCACGCCCGAGACACCGAAGGCGGACCGCAGGACCCGGGTCACCGTCCTGGTGGCTCTCGCGGCCAATCTCGTCATCGCCGTCGCCAAGGCCGTCGGCGGGGTCCTCGCCCATTCGCCCGCACTGCTGTCGGAGGCCGCGCACTCCGTGGCGGACAGCATGAACGAGATCTTCCTGCTGGCCGCCCTGCGCCGCAGCCGCCGCCCCGCCGACGCCCGCCATCCCTTCGGCTACGGCAAGGAACGCTTCTTCTGGTCACTGCTCGCGGCCGTCGGGATCTTCGTGATGGGCGGGTGCTTCTCCTTCTTCCAGGGCGTCGAGGCGCTGCGCGGGGGCTCCGAGGAGAAGTTCAGCGGCTATGTGGCGGGCATGGTCGTGCTCGGCGTCGCCTTCCTCGCCGAGGGGCTGTCGCTGGTGCGGGCGCTGTACCAGGTACGCGGGCAGGGCGGCGTGGCGAACGGGCTGCGCGACCCGGCCCTGCGCACGGTCGTCGCCGAGGACGCCACGGCGGTGCTCGGTGTGACCCTCGCCCTCGCGGGCATGGCACTGCACATGGTCACCGGGCAGGTCGTCTGGGAGGCGTCCGCGTCGCTCGCGATCGGCGTGCTCCTCGTCTACGTCGCCTACCGGCTGGGACGCGACGCCCGCGACCATCTGATCGGGGAGGCCGCCGACCCCGAGGCGGCCGGCCGGATCCGGGCGCTGCTGGCGGCCCAGCCGGAGATCGACAGCGTGGAGGCCCTGTTCACCATGAAGACCGGCCTCGAAACGGCCCTGGTGGCGGCCCGGGTCGATCTGGTGCCCGGCCTCGACAGCGAGGACGTCGAGGAGGTCGCCGTCCGCATCAAGCGGTCCATCGCCCGGACCGTGGCGGAGGCCGACCAGATCTTCCTCGACGTGACCGAACGCTCCGCGCGCGAGGCACAGGGAAGCCCCGCCGCGACGGGGGAGCGCGGCGGGGCCTGACGCACGTGTGCCCGGCGAAGGGCGGTTCATGCGTCCGTGCGGAGAAAAAGTTTCCGGAGGTCCGTTCAGCCCTCGTCGAGCGGCTCCAGCACGAAGACGGGGATCACCCGGTCCGTCTTCTCCTGGTAGTCGGCGTACGGCGGATACGCCGCCACGGCCCGCTCCCACCAGTCGTCCTTCTCCGCGCCGGTGATCTCGCGGGCCCTCATGTCCTGCTTGACCGGCCCGTCCTGGAGCTCCACATGAGGATCACCCTTGATGTTGTGGTACCAGACCGGGTGCCTGGGCGCCCCGCCCTGCGAGGCCACCACGGCATAACGCCCCTCGTGCTCCACGCGCATCAGCGGCGTCTTGCGGATCTTGCCGCTCTTGACACCCCGGGTCGTGAGCACGATCACCGGCATCCCCGTGTTCTGCAGGGTCGTCCCCCGGGTGCCACCGGAGCTCTCGTACAACTCCACCTGGTCGCGGACCCACTTGGTCGGGCTGGGCTCGTACTCACCGTCGAGAGGCATGCTTCGGTCCCATCGTCGTGTCCTGAAGCCGACTGACCCCACCTTCAACAAGGGCACGGCCGGAAATCATCCTGCCGCGCCTACGCCACCATCCCCACCGCCAACGCCAGGATCACGCCGCTCGACACCAGCGCCGTCACCAACCGCCCCCGACGCCCCGTCAGCACCCGCCCCAACAGCGCCCCGCCCCCGGCGAGCAGCACCTGCCAGCTCGCCGACGCGACGAACGCGGCCAGGACGAAGACGCCCTGCTCCAGGGGTGCCGCCGCGTCCGTCGTGCGCGTGCCGAGGACGAGGGCCGCGAAGTAGACCACGGTGGTCGGGTTCAGGAGCGTGATGCCGAGCAGCGCCAGATAAGCGCGCGCCGGGCTCGGGGGAGACGGGGGAGCGGAGCGGGTGGCCAGGGGGCGGTCGCGGTAGTGGCGTACGGCGATGACGGCGCCCCGTACCGCGAGGGCCGCCAGCACCAGGGCGGAGGCCCAGCGCAGCGGGTCCAGTACCGGACGCAGCGCGCCGGCCAGCGCGGAGCCGCCGAGGGTGGCCACGAGCGCGTAGAGCCCGTCGGCCGTCGCGACGCCCAGCGCCGCGCAGACCCCGGTCTGCAGGGAGGTACGGGCCGTGAGGGAGACGAGGTAGGTCGCGACCGCGCCGACCGGGACGGCGATGCCGTAGCCCGCGATCAGCCCCGCGACGAGCGCGCCGGTCACGACGTGGGAAGCGTGGGCCTCCAGGGACGGCCGGACTGCTGCTGGAGCGCCACCGGAGGGACGGCGGCGGTCGGCGGCAGAAAGGCGTGGGTCGTAGGCATGGCCGGATTCTGTGGCCGTCGGCCACCCGCCGACAAGCGGTTTTCCGGCGACGGGCGCCACGAGAAGCGGTGGGACGGGCCGGGCGGTGCCGTGGCCGAAGCTGTGTGCGACGATCCCCGGCCAGATTGTCCGGGCGGCTGATCTGGCCGAACTTGGCGTCGTCCGCTAGGTGCCTGAGGCATCTAATGAAGATCGGCACGAGGCACTCTTCGTCTGCGAGGTCTTCCATGACGGACATGACGGAACCGCACACCGTCACCTTCCCCCAGAGCCGGACCTGTCCCTACCACCCGCCCACGGCCTACGACCCCCTGCGCCAGACCCGCCCGCTGGCCCGGATCAGCCTCTACGACGGCCGCCGGGTCTGGCTGGTCACCGGACACGCGCTCGCCCGCACCCTGCTCGCCGACCCCCGGCTCTCCTCCGACCGCACCCGGTCCGACTTCCCCGCGCCCACCGAACGGTTCGCGGGGCTCCGCAACCGCAAGGGCGCGCTGCTGGGCGTCGACGACCCCGAACACCGGGTCCAGCGGCGGATGATGGTCCCCAGCTTCACGCTGCGCCGGGCCGCCGAGCTGCGCCCCGAGATCCAGCGGATCGTGGACGAACGCCTGGACACGATGATCGCCCAGGGGTCGCCCGCCGAGCTGGTGAGCGCCTTCGCCCTGCCCGTGCCCTCCATGGTCATCTGCGCCCTGCTGGGCGTCCCCTACGCCGACCACGACTTCTTCGAGGAGCAGTCGCGACGCCTCCTGCGCGGCCCCACGGCCGCCGACACCATGGCCGCCCGCGACCGGCTGGAGGCGTACTTCGCGGAGCTGATCGACCGGAAACAGAAACAGCCGGAGCCCGGTGACGGCGTCCTGGACGAACTCGTCCACCAGCAGCTGCGCGCGGGCGAGCTGGACCAGGAGGAGGTCATCGCCTTCGCGACCATCCTGCTGGTCGCCGGCCACGAGACCACCGCCAACATGATCTCCCTGGGCACCTTCACCCTCCTGCAACACCCCGATCAGCTGGCCGAGTTGAGGGCCGACCCGACGCTGCTGCCCGCCGCGGTCGAGGAGCTGATGCGGATGCTGTCGATCGCCGACGGCATGCTGCGGGTCGCCGTCGAGGACATCGAGACGGACAGCGGCACGATCCGGGCGGGCGAGGGCGTGGTCTTCTCCACCTCCGTCATCAACCGCGACGAGTCCGTCTACCCCGACCCCGACACCCTCGACTGGCACCGCTCGGCCCGCCACCACGTCGGCTTCGGCTTCGGCATCCACCAGTGCCTCGGACAGAACCTGGCCCGCGCCGAAATGGAGATCGCCCTGCGCACCCTCTTCGACCGCCTGCCGACCCTGCGCCTTGCCGTCCCTGCGGAGGAAATCCCGTTCAAACCCGGCGACACGATCCAGGGGATGCTGGAACTCCCCGTGACCTGGTAAGAGGCTCCGGTCATGGACAACGAAACGCACGAATCAGACAACCTGCACATCGACATCGACCACGCCCTCTGTATCGGCGCCGGCCAGTGCGCCCTCGCCGCCCCCGCCGTCTTCACCCAGGACGACGACGGCTTCAGCGTCCTGCTCCCCGGCCGTGAGAACGGCGGCGGCGACCCCATGGTCCGCGAGGCCGCCCGGGCCTGCCCGGTCAGCGCCATCACCGTGTCGGAAACGGGGAGTTGACGCCGGGTACGTACGCCATCCGGCGCCCACGGCGGCGGACGGGCCCGGCACCGGCTGCCGGGCCCGCCCGCCGGTCTCAGTGCGCCGTCATCAGCCCGCCGCCATCAGCGACCGCGCCGCCTCCCGCGCCTCCGCCGCCGGTCGCGTACCGCTCGTTATCCCCGCCGTCACCATCGCGCCCTCGGCCAGCAGATACAGCGGCCCGGTCAGCGCGTCGGGCAGCCCCGCCGCCGTCACCAGCGAGGCGAGGTAGTCACGGAACGCCTGTTTGTGGGACCGGACCTGGTCGGCCACGCGCTCGGAGCGGGCGCCCAGCTCGCCGTACGAGTTGATCCAGGCGCATCCGCGGAAGCCGTCCTCGCCGAACCACTCCTCCAGCCAGTCGAACACGGCGAGGATTCGTCGCTCGGGGTCCGCGTGCCGCTCCACGTGGGCGGCGAGCCGCCCGCGCCAGCGCACGTCGCGCCGCTCCAGATACGCCTCGATCAGCTGCTCCTTCGCCGGGAAGAGCTGGTAGAGCCGCTTGAGCGAGACCCCTGACGTGCCCCGGATGTCGTCCATGCCGACGGACTGGATGCCGCGCCCGTAGAACAGCTTCTCCGCGGCGTCCAGCGCCTGCTCCCGGGCGGTTGCGCTGTCCATGTACGACCTCTCCTTGACGTGAGAACGAGCGTTCTCCTACGGTAGCAGCCAGGCCGGAGAACGCACGTTCTCCGCTGCCAGACCGCTGTCTGTACCCCGTTCGGCCCCGGAGGATGAGATGACCGACCGCCCGCCCCTGCCGCCGTTCACCCGCGAGACCGCCGCCCGGAAGGTGCAGGCCGCCGAGGACGCCTGGAACACCCGCGACCCGCACAAGGTGGCGCTCGCCTACTCCGAGGACTCGGTCTGGCGCAATCGCGACATCTTCGTCACCGGGCGCGCCCAGATCGTCGAGTTCCTGACCGCCAAGTGGGAGCGCGAGCTCGACTACGCCCTGCGCAAGGACCTGTGGGCCTTCGACGGCAACCGCATCGCCGTCCGCTTCCAGTACGAGTGCCACGACGCCGACGGCCAGTGGTACCGCTCCTACGGCAACGAGTTGTGGGAGTTCGACGAGCACGGCCTGATGACCCGCCGCGAGGCCAGCATCAACGACGTGCCGATCGAGGAGAAGGAGCGCCGCGTCTTCGGGCCGCGCCCGGAGAACGAGCGCGGGCTGTCCTTCCCGCTGCGGTAGACCGTTTGAGTAGGGTTCCCGGATGACCGCACAGGCCGTGCCCGGACAGGCCCGGAACCGCTTCCTCTACGTCGTCGTCTGCGCCGCCGGCATCGCCGCGGACGTCAGCAAGCTGATCACCGCCGCACAGGAGCGGGACTGGGAGGTCGGGGTCATCGCGACCCCGGTCGCCATGAACGGCTTCTTCGACACCGCCGCCGTCGAGGCCCTCACCGGCCGCCCGATCCGCTCGGCCTGGCGCACGCCCGCCGACCCGCGCCCCTTCCCGCCGCCGGACGCCGTGGTCGCGGCCCCGGCCACCTTCAACACGGTCAACAAGTGGGCGGCCGGCATCGCCGACACCCTCGCCCTGGGCACCCTGTGCGAGGCGTACGGCCTCGGCGTCCCCATCGCCGTCCTGCCCTGCGTCGCCGACGCGTTGGCCGCCCATCCCGCCTACCAGGACAGCCTGATACGCCTGCGGGGCATGGGCGTGCGTTTCGGGGCGCCGTACACGGGCGAGGCGGGGGAGGACGGCGGACGGCCGGACTTCGGCTGGGAGCGTGCCCTGGACCTGCTGGACCTGCTGGACCGATGACCGGCCGGGCGCCCCCCGCACCCGACGACGTACGCTCCCCTGGCACCCCACTCGGAAGGCAGGAGCAGCAACGATGCAGTACGTGAAGCTCGGTTCGACGGGCCTGGACGTGTCGCGGATCTGTCTGGGTTGCATGACCTACGGCCTCCCCGACCGCGGCACGCACGAGTGGACCCTCGACGAGGAGGCCTCACGACCGCTGATCCGCCAGGCGCTGGATGCCGGGATCAACTTCTTCGACACCGCCAACGTCTACTCCGACGGCACCAGCGAGGAGATCGTCGGCAAGGCGCTGCGCGACTTCGCCCGCCGCGACGACATCGTCCTCGCGACCAAACTGAACGGCCGCATGCGGCCCGGCCCCAACGGCGCCGGCCTCTCCCGCAAGGCCGTCATGACGGAGATCGACCACAGCCTCACCCGCCTCGGCACCGACTACGTCGACCTCTACCAGATCCACCGCTTCGACCCGCACACCCCGGTCGAGGAGACGATGGAGGCCCTGCACGACCTGGTCAAGGCGGGCAAGGTGCGCTACATCGGGGCCAGTTCGATGTACGCCTGGCAGTTCTCCAAGATGCAGTACACCGCCGAGCGGCACGGCTGGACCAAGTTCGTCTCGATGCAGAACCATTACAACCTCCTCTACCGCGAGGAGGAGCGCGAGATGCTCCCGCTCTGCGCGGACCAGGGCGTCGGCGTCCTGCCCTGGAGCCCGCTCGCCCGCGGCCGCCTCACCCGCGACTGGGGCACGGTCACCGACCGCAGCGCCACCGACGACTTCGGCAGCGGCCTCTACGCCGACAGCGACCGCGTCGTGGTCGATGCCGTCACCCGCGTCGCCGACGATCGCGGCGTCCCCCGCGCCCAGATCGCCCTCGCCTGGCTTCTCCACCAGCCCACGGTGACGGCCCCGATCATCGGCGCGTCCAAGCCGCGACACATCGAGGACGCGGTGGCGGCGGTGGAACTGGAGCTGACGGAGAAGGAGTTGGAGGAGCTGGAGCAGTCGTACGCTCCACATCCCATCATCGGCCACTGAAGCCTTTCAGGGGTGCGGGGCTGTATTGATTTGCGGCTCCGCCGCGTGGGCGCGATCAACCACGACGCACCCGCGGTCGACGTGCTAGTGGGGCCGTGCGGCGCGAACTCGCTACCGCACGGCCCCGCCCCTTCACTCTCCCCCAACGCCACCCGGTCCCCACTCATCGACAACGTCCGGTAGTACGCCCCGATCCGCTCAGCAGAACGCCCCACGTAGTGCCCGATGAACGACCGCCGGAACCGACTCTCCGTACGGTTCGGCTGCGAGCCATGCACAAGGCTCCCGTTGAAGAACAGAACATCCCCCGGCGCCATATCGACAGGCACCGCCTCCAACCCGGCCGGCGGCGCCACATACTCCCGGGCGAAAGACACCTCCGCGTCCGCCAACTCCGGACAGAACAACTCCATCGCATGCGTACCGGGAACCACCTCCAGCCCTCCGTTGTCCCGGTCGATCACATCGCAGGCGATCCACGCCGCCACACACGTCCCCGGCTCGACCCGCAGATAGAAGTTGTCCTGGTGCAACGCCTGCCCCCGAGCCCCCGGCGGCTTGAAGTAGAACATGCTCTGCGCGGCCAGCACCTCCTCCCCGAACAGCACCTCCAGCACACCACGCAGCCGCGCGTCCAGCAGCACCCGCAGCGCCAGCTCGTCGATCTCGTGCGGCTGCATCACCCTCGGGTACGCGCGCAGCGGGTCGCCGTCCGCCGGGCGCGGCTCGAAGTGGCCGGGCACGGGCCCGGCCGCGTGCAGCGCCGCGAACCGGTCGCACAACCGCTCGATCTCGTCGTACCCGAACAGCCCGCGTACGACCGTGAACCCCTCCTCCTGGAACTGGCGCAGCCCGCGCTCGGGCAGGATGGGTGCGGCGGCGTTCGCCATGTCCGTGGCTGTCGTGTCGGTGGTCATGTGTCCGCTCCTCGGTCAGGTGTCCTCGCCCGACCACGCTAGGCCGACGCACGTCCCTGGAGGATGACTGTGAGCGCTGACGGATTGCCCGAGGCTGCTGCGGCCGGTGTTCCCGCCCCGCCGCCCGGCCTGGTGGTCGTCGGGTACTTCGACCAGCCGCCGACGTACGGGATCAACCGGCCGCGCGGTGCGGACAGCTGGCTGTTCACGTGGACGACCGGCGGCCGGGGCCGACTGCGGCACGGGAGCGCCGAGGCGCGGGCCGGGGCGGGGGACCTCGTGGTGCTCGCGCCGGGTGTTCCGCACGGCTACGGGGTCGAGCCGGGCGCCCGGCACTGGCGGTTCTGGTGGGCGCACTGCCAGGCCCGTCCCGCCTGGCGGTCCTGGCTGCGTCCGTACGACGCCGGTGAGGGGATGTACGTCGTCACGCCGACGCCGGACATGGTGCGCGGCCGCGTCGAGGCGTCGTTCCGCCGGATGCTCGCCGACGCCCGCTGGACCGGCACGGAGGCGCCGCCCCCGACCGCGCCGGGTGACGCGCCCGGGGACGATTCGGTCGCCGTGGCCCACGGCGCGGCCGCCCGCGAACTCGCCCTGTGCTCCCTGGAGGAGGTCGTCCTGCTGACCGCCGGCACCGCGCGGGCCCAGCCGCCCCGGCCCGGCATCGATGCCCGGGTGCGCCGGGCGGAGGCGCTGATCGCGGCCGACCCGGCGGCACCGCACACCGTGCGCTCCCTCGCCGAGCAGGTCGCGCTCTCGCCCTCGCGGTTCGCCCACCTCTTCACCCGGCAGACCGGGCAGGCACCGATGCGCGCGCTGCGCGAGGCCCGGCTGCGGCACGCCGCCCGACTGCTGGAGTCCACCGACCTGTCCGTGGAACGCGTGGCGGCCGCCTCGGGGTTCGCCAGTCCCTTTCACTTCAACCGGGTGTTCCGTGAACGGTACGGGAGGCCGCCGGGTGCGTACCGGGGGAGCGGCCCAATGGTTGGCGGATGACTTGTGAAGGCGCGGTGAAGGTCCGTACGTCCGTATGACCAGGCATGAAAGTCGGAGATCGGTCGTTCAATGGTTTGCGCCCGCAGACGAAGGCGGCTGAGTGAATACCGTTTCCAATTGTCTTGCCGGAGTGCCGTAATCGTCTCGAAGGCTTATTGACCAGTCGTCAAACTGTGATCGTCGCGCACGCAATGCACAAAAACTGGAATCGCTTGTTCTCTGTCCCTGACCTGTGCAAAGGTGTGCCTCGCTCCCCAGTGCCCAGGCTTCACAAGAGTCGCGCCCGGAGCATACTCGTTGGTATGGACCTTCAATGCCGAAAGCCCTCCGGAGGAATGCCGTCGTGCCTGACGCAGGCCTGTCGAATTCGCCTGACGACGACCGACTCTTCGATGTGACGGACGCTCAACTGAGCGCCGAACTGAAGAAGTGGACGGGGGTGTCGCCCGCGCTGCACCCCGTCGGTGAACTCCTCGATCGGCACTGGGAAGCGGGCCTCGCCTACGCACGGCTGTGTACCGCCGACGCCCGGTCCGCGGGAATGCTCACCACCGCGGCTTTCACCCGGCTTTTCGGTGAAACGCTGCGACAGACCGGACCGACAGCGGCCTGGCGTCCCCAACTTCTCGTCACCGTGCGCCGGATAGCCGCGGAATGGGACACCGACCGCAGTCGCGAACTGCTCCACCCCGAGCTGCGGTCCGAGACGGAGGGCGCGGAGCGCGTCGCGGCCCGACTGCTGCCGCCCGCCGACCGACGGCTGCTGTCCGGGGCCTTCCAGCGGCTTCCCCAGGCGGCCCGCTGTCTGCTGTGGCACACCGAGGTCGAGGCCGAACCGCTGGCCGTACCGGCCGGACTCCTCGGCCTCGACGAGGAGTCCGCTCGCATCGAACTGGGCCGCGCCTGCGAGCGGTTGCGCGAGGAGAGCCTCCAGGTCCACCGTGAACTCGCCCCCGAGCACGAGTGCCGGCAGTACCTGCGGATGCTGGACGTCACCTACCGCCGCGGCGGCGTCGACGTCGACCCGGACCTGCGCGAGCACCTCAACCGCTGCGGGCACTGCGCCGACACCGCCGCCCAACTCCTCTTCTTCAACGACGGGCTCGGCGTCGCCCTTGCCGAGGCGGTCCTCGGATGGGGCGCGAGACCGTACCTGGAGGCGAGAGCACGCCAGGCCGCGGAGCCCGCCGAAGCCAAGACCCGTGCGGCTGCGGAACCGCAGCCGATGGCGCCGATCGCGGGGGAGTCGTTCTTCGCCGACACCGCTGACAGCGCCGACCTCGATTCCTCGACGGAGATCCCCGCCCCTCCGGCGCACGCCCCCGCCCTCGGCGGCGAGGCGCTCGCCACCGCCGGAGCGACAGCAGCCCCCGCGGCAGACCCCTTCGCCGCCGCCGGCGAGCCCTTCCCCGCCGCCACCGCCGCCTCGGCCTCCTCGCCGACCGGCCCCCGCGCAGCACGCCGCGCCGGCCGTCGTACCGCCCGTCGCAGCGACCCCACCACCGCCCCGCAGGCCGGCGACCCTCGCACCTGCACCGGCCGGGTGGCTCTCAAGGCCGCCCGCCGTGCCGCCCGGCGACGCAACCTGACCGCTGCCGTGGCGACCGTCAGCGCCCTCGTCGTGCTCCCGCTCGTCCTCTGGTCGGCCGGCGGATCCGACGACACGCCCGCTCCGGCCGCGACGGACCGCCCCACCGGGACACCGGACGCCGACGCGGGCTCCGCCACCAGCAACCCGTCCTGGGCGGGCGCCGCCGAGGCCGCGAAAGGCGAACTGCGGGGCCGGCTGCACAACATCGGATCCGGACTCTGCGTCGGCATCGTCGACGAGAAGGCCGTCAAGGACGCGGAGACCGAACTCACCAAGTGCTCCTCGGCGCCCGGCCAGCAGTGGTCGTACGAGACCGACGGACTGGCCCGCAGCGCCGCGAACCCCGATCTCTGCCTCGACTCCCACCTCGGCTACTCGGTCCGGCTGGCCCCGTGCGCGAACGCCACCGACTCCGAGACCAAGAACGTCCGCTACGACTTCACGCTCCAGGGCACCCTCGTCCCCCGCTTCAACCAGGACCTGGCCCTGAGCCCCGCCGCCACGGACGGCTCGGGCGCCCTCGTCCTCAAGAGCCGCGATGACGACGACAACGCCCAGCACTGGGTGATCGACACCTCGAGGACCGAGCCCCAGCTGGAGGTGGTCAACTGGGACACGGAGGCGAAGAAGGCGAAGACGCCGACCCCGACCCCCACCCCCGAGCCGTCCAGGACGCCGACGCCCTCGCCGAAACCGTCCACGACCCCGAAGCCGTCGCAGCCGACGACCACCAGCCCGACCCCGACCGACGCCTCGTGCTACGCCAACCCGTACTCCTGCTCCTGGGGCGGCCAGAACGGCTGGTCCGGCGGAGGGTACGGGTACGGCGGCTACGGCGGTGGCTATGGCGGTTACGGCGGCGGTCGCCGCTGACCTGACCGGGCGGTTCAGCCTCCGGTGCCGGGCTGGAACACGGTCAGCCGCACCGAGGACTCGTTCCCGGCCACCGGCACCTCACCGGCCGTCCACGTCACCTTCAGCGGATCCCGCTCGTCGGGCGGCGTCACGAGCAGCGCCGCGGGCAGGGCCGTACGGGCCCCGCTGATCTCGGGACTGGCGAAGGACAGCCCGGCCCAGGCGCTGCGGCCCGGGGTCAGGGTGACGGCCGTGGGTGTGTCGGGGGAGCGCTTCGGGTCGGGTCCGAGTTGCCTGCCGGACGCGTCGACGAAGGCGGCGCCCGGGTAGCCGCGGACCGTGCAGGTGCGGTCGGCCTTGTTGGTCAGCACGATCGGGAAGTTGCGCTGCCCGGCCCCGGGGCTCGGGCGTCCGATCGACGCGCGCAGCTCGGAGGTGTGGCAGCGCGGGGCGGCGCCGCCCGACTGGGTCACCGGGCTCTCGGTGCCCGGGGTGCCCGGTGAGGGCGTGCCCGGCTTGGTGGTGGGGCTCCCGGCGTCGGTCGTGGCCGGTCCGGTCGTACGGCTGCCCGTGCCGGCCGGTGTCCGAGCGGCGCCCGTGGTGTCGGCGCCGTCGGCACACGCGGTCAGCAGGCCCAGCAGCGCCACGGCGGTCACGAGGGGGGTCACCCGGTGCGTCGCCCGGTGTAAGGAGTGGAGCGTCCGTGCACGTCCCATGTCTGTCACGACTCCCCGTTTTCCCGCGGCCTACTCACCGCGCGCACTCACTCCTCGTCGAGGAGTCCGATCTCGGCCCAGATCGTCTTGCCGTCCGCCGTGTGCCGGCTGCCCCAGCGCTGGGTCAGCTGAGCGACCAGCAGCAGCCCGCGGCCGCCCTCGTCGAAGGTCTTGGCGCGGCGCAGGTGCGGTGCCGTGTGGCTGGTGTCGGACACCTCGCAGATCAGCGTCCGCGCGTCGTGGATCAGCCGGAGCCGGATGGGACGGATGCCGTAGCGGATGGCGTTCGTGACCAACTCGCTGACCACCAGCTCGGCCGTGAACGACGCCTCGGTCAGGCTCCACACGCCGAGCTGCTCCAGGACCTGCTTGCGGATGGGTGCCACGAGCGCCGGGTCCGCCGGGATGTCCCAGGTGGCGACCCTGGACGACGGCAGCCCCTGGGTGCGGGCCAGCAGCAGGGCCACGTCGTCCGCGGCGCCGCCCGGTGGGAGCAGGGCGTGCAGCACACGGTCGCAGGTCTCGTCGAGTGAGTCGGAGAACGCCGACAGTGCCTCGCACAGCAGCGCGTGGCTGGCGTCGACGTCGCGCTCCCGCGTCTCGATCAGCCCGTCGGTGTAGAGCGCGAGCACCGTGCCCTCGCGCAGCTCGACCTCGGCCGATTCGAACGGCAGCCCGCCCAGGCCCAGCGGCGGCCCGGCCGGCAGCTCGATCTCGCGGGGCGCGCCGCCGGGCGGCACCATGACGGGGGAGGGGTGCCCGGCCCGGGCCATCGTGCAGCACCGGGAGACCGGGTCGTACACCGCGTACAGACAGGTCGCGCCGACCTCCCCGGAGACACCGTCGGTGCCCGCCTCCTCGGACAGCCGGACGACCAGGTCGTCGAGGTGGGTGAGCAGTTCGTCGGGCGCGAGGTCGATGTCGGCCAGGGTGCGCACCGCCGTCCGCAGCCTGCCCATCGTGGCCGAGGCCTGGATGCCGTGGCCGACGACGTCCCCGACGACCATCGCCACCCGCATCCCGGACAGCGGGATCACGTCGAACCAGTCACCGCCCACGCCGGAGCGTGCCGCCGGGAGATAGCGCGAGGCCGCTTCGAGCGCCGCGGTGCGCGGCAGCGTACGGGGCAGCAGGCTGCGCTGGAGGGCGAGGGCGGTCTCGCGTTCGCGGGAGTAGCGGCGGGCGTTGTCGATGCAGACGGCCGCGCGGGCCGTGATCTCCTCGGCCAGCAGGACGTCGTCGGGCGTGAACGACTCGGGGTTCTTGAACCGGGTGAGCACGGCGACTCCGAGGGTGGTGCCGCGGGCCTGGATCGGTACCGACATCGTGGTGTGGATGCCGTACTCCTGGATCCGTTCCGCGCGGGTCGGGTCCCAGGAGAGCCACTGCGCGAGGTCGTCGGTCGCGGTCGAGGCCACGAGCGTGTGGCCCGCCAGCAGCGCGTCCGCCTGCGGCGACGGCGTCGGATACACGTCCAGGTGCCCCGGTTTCACCACGGCTTCCGGGCTGCCGGCGTTCACGGACCGGTGGGCGGTCCGGCGCAGGACGATCGGGGCCGTCGGCCGGCCGGTGCGTGCCTCGCCGCCGTGCTCCGGCGGGTCCAGCAGGTCCACGCTCACGAAGTCGGCGAGCGCGGGCACACAGATGTCCGCCAGTTCCTGGGCGGTGCGCGTGACGTCGAGGGTGGTGCCGATCCGGACGCTGGCCTCGTTCACCAGCTGGAGCCGCTCCTGGGCCACGTACTGCTCGGTGAAGTCGTGCGCGGCGACGGACACGCCGCGCACCCGCCCCCTGCCGTCGGTGATCGGGGCCATCCGGGCCAGCCAGGCGTGCGTTCTGTCCCCGCCGACCGGCACGTACGTCCGTACGTCGGTGCCCCGGCCCGTGGTGAGCACGCGCAGGAGCTGCCGCTCGATGTCGTGGCTCTGCGCACGCCCCGTCAGTTCGGGCGCCCGCAGGCCCCGCACATGCTCCTCGGCGAGATGGAGGACCTCCGCCATGACGCCGTTGATCCTGCGCAGCCGCAGCCGCTCGTCATAGATCGCGATGGCGCAGGGCGAGGCGAGGAGCCCGACCTGGTCCAGCGGATCGTCGGGCAGCCGGGGACCGTCCCCCTCCAGCGGGGTGACCACGAGCCAGCGGTGGGTGTCCTCGCCCTGGAGGCGCAGCCGGTGGGCGAGCAGCCACACGGAGAGCGTGCCGCCGTCGCGGTGGCGCAGGGTGAGGACGCCGTCCCAGCGGTCGCCCTCCGGGGCGTCGCGTCCCCGCTCGTCGGCCAGCAAATCGGCGGCCGGGCGTCCGACGACCTCGGCGGCGCGGTGGCCCAGCAGCCGCTCGGCGCCGGCGTTCCACTCGACGAGCACGCCGCTTTCGTCGATGACCGCCCGGGCCGTCGCGGCCTCGTCGAACGGATACTCCGGGCTCATGCTCGCCACTCCAACGCGCACACTCACGGTGATCAAGCGTGACACTCGCGCTCCAGCCTAGTGCGTCGGCGACCGGTCCGTACCGGCTCCCTGGCGCACTCTTGACTCCTCCGCGTATCTCCCCGTCAGAATCTGTTTGTTCACGATCAGTTGTGAGTACTTCTGGGCCCTGATGAGGGAGAGCCGCCATGACAGTCACTCGAAGATCGTTACTTCTCGCCTCCACGGCCACCCCGGCGGCCGGAGCGCTGCTGGGCACCCCGACGGCACGGGCCGCGGAGCTCGCCGGCACGGCCGGTGCCGCGTCCGGCCGCCGCACGGTCCCGTTGCGTGACGGCTGGCGCTTCGCCCTGGTGAACCCGGGCGGCATCACCGACCCCACCGGGGCCTACGCCGACGCCGCCGAGCCCGGCCACGACGACTCCGGCTGGCGCCAGGTCGCGGTGCCGCACGACTGGAGCATCGAGTTCGCCCCGACCACGGAGCACGGCACCACCAGCGGCACCGGCTTCTTCCCCGGCGGCCTCGGCTGGTACCGCCTCGCGTTCACCCTGCCGCCCGGCCTCGCCGGCAAGCGGATATCGGTGGAGTTCGACGGCGTCTACATGGACTCCTACGTCTACTGCAACGGCAGGGAGATCGGCCGCCACCCCTACGGCTACACCGGCTTCGCCCTCGACCTCACCGGCCTGGTGCACACCGATGGCGCCACCGAGAACGTCCTTGCCGTGAAGGTGCAGAACCGTCTGCCCAGCAGCCGCTGGTACTCCGGCAGCGGCATCTACCGCGAGGCCCGCCTCGTCGTCACCGAAGCGGTGCACGTGGAGCGCTGGGGCACGCACGTCACGACGCCGGAGATCACCGAGGAGCGGGGCGTCGTCCACGTCCGGACCTCGGTGGTGAACGCCTCCGCCGGCGGTACGGACGTCGAGGTCGTCTCGCGGATCGTCGATCCCGACGGCCGCACGGTCGCCCGGACGTCCTCCACGGTCCCCGTCACCGACCGGGCGACCGCCACCCACGAGCTCACGGTCCCCAGGCCCGAGCTGTGGGACTTCGAGACCCCGCACCACCGCTACACCCTGAGGACCGACCTGCGCGTCGGCGGCAGGACGACCGACACCCACCGCACGCCCTTCGGCTTTCGCACCTTCCGCTTCGACCCCGATGAGGGCTTCCACCTCAACGGCGTCCACAGCAAGATCAAGGGCGTCGACCTCCACCACGACCTGGGCGCCCTCGGCGCGGCCGTCAGCATCGACGCGATCCGACGGCAGATGACCATCATGAAGTCGATGGGCGTCAACGCCTTCCGCACCTCCCACAACCCGCCCTCCCCGGAGATGATCCAGGTCTGCGAGGAGATGGGCATCGTGATGCTGGTGGAGGCCTTCGACTGCTGGCGCTCGCCCAAGACGCGCTACGACTACGGCCGCTTCTTCGACGAGTGGGCCGACAAGGACATCACCGAGATGGTGCTGGCCGCCCGCAACTCGCCCGCCGTCCTCGCCTGGTCGATCGGCAACGAGATCACCGAGTTCACCTCGACCTCCGGCCTCGCCATGGCCGACCGGCTCATCGCCGCCCTCAAGGCCGCCGACGACACCCGCCCGGTCGTCATCGGCTCCCACCGCCACCGCAGCGTGCCCGCCCCGGGCTCACCCGGCGACCTGATCCTGACCAAGCTCGACGGCCTCGGCCTCAACTACAACACCGCCAAGTCGGTGGACGCCCTGCACGCCCGCTACCCCCACCTGTTCCTCTTCGAGTCCGAGTCCTCCTCCGAGACCTCGACCCGAGGCGCCTACCAGGAGCCCGAGCGCCTCAACACCGGCGAGAACCACACCCCCGGCAGGCGCGCGACCTCCTCCTACGACAACAACCTCGCCTCCTGGACGATGAGCGGCGAGTACGGGCACAAGAAGGACCGGGACCGCAGGTGGTTCGCGGGGCAGTTCCTGTGGTCGGGCATCGACTACATCGGCGAGCCCACGCCGTACGAGGTCTTCCCGGTCAAGGCCTCCTTCTTCGGCGCCGTCGACACGGCCGGCTTCCCGAAGGACATGTACCACCTGTTCCGGAGCCAGTGGGTCGACGAGCCGATGGTCCATCTGCTGCCGATGACCTGGAACCACCGGGCGGGCGACACGGTCGAGGTGTGGGCGTACTCCAACGTCGACACCGTCGAGCTGTTCCTCAACGGCAGGTCCCTGGGCACTCGCGCCTTCGACACCAAGAGGACCGTCGACGGCCGGACCTACCTGGAGACCACCGAGGCGACCGGCGACGACAAGACCTTCACCGACGGCCCCTACCCCGGCAGCTACACCAGCCCGAACGGCAGCGCGGGCAGACTCCACCTCATCTGGAAGGTGCCGTACGAGCCGGGCGAGCTGAAGGCGGTGGCCCGCCGGGGCGGCAGGACGGTCGCCACCGATGTCCTGCGCACGGCCGGCGCACCGAAGGCCGTACGGCTCACCGCCGACCGCGAGTCCCTTGCCGCCGACGGCCGTTCACTGCTCTTCGTGACCGCCGAGGTGGTCGACGCCCGGGGCGTGGTGGTGCCCGGCGCCGAGGACCTGATCACCTTCGACGTACGGGGCGGCTCGCTCGCCGGACTGGACAACGGACGCGAGGAGAGCGCCGAGCGCTACCAGGCGACCACGCGTACGGCCTTCCACGGCAAGGCGCTGGCGATCGTACGGTCCGGCACGCGGGCGGGCGCCCTGAAGGTGACCGCACGGGCCGAAGGCCTGCGGACGGGCAGCGTGACCGCGCGGACGACCCACGCCCGGTCCGCCGCGCTCACCCCGGCCCCGGAGTTCGAGCCCGACCACCCGGCACCCGTGAACTACCCGTATGCGGACGCCAGTTACTCCGGCCGCTCCGACACCCTCCCCGCCGCCATGCTCGACGGCGACCCGGCCACCGGCTGGTCCAACGGCTTCCTCAAGTCGGCGACGGCCCTGCTGCCGGCCTTCGACGGGGCCCGGGCGGAGGACTGGGTGTCCATGGACTTCGGGCGGACGCGAACCTTCGACCGGGTGGAGGTCTCGTTCACGGTGGACGCGACGCACACGCGGCCGGTGTCGGTCGCGGTGGAGGTATGGGACGGCCGGAGATTTGTGCCGGTGACGGGGGCGGCCGTGGAGTGGGCCACGGCCTCGGACGCGCCCAGTGCCATCACCTTCGACGAGGTACGAGGCTCCCGAGTACGTCTCACGTTGACCAGCGCCCACCCGGGGGAGGCCCGAGGGGCGACACGCATCAGCAAGCTGGAGGTGCCGGCCACCTGACCCACATCACGGTTGGGCGCGCGGTTCGCCCACGCCTTCGAGGGGTGCGGGGAACTGCGCGACCAGCCACGACGGCGCCGCAGCCGAAAAGCCGCCCGTCCGGACCGTTGACGGACTGTCATGTCGCCAACAAACATAACTGCGACCGCATCTGGGAGCGCTCCCACGGGAGCGTCACCCGCACCTCACCTTGAGGAGCCCAGACGTGAAACGCCGCAGAACCACCTTGCTGACCCTGACGGCCCTGCTGGCCGCAGGCCTCACCGCCCTGCCGACCGACCCGGCCGCCGCCGAAGAGGTCGAGCAGCTCAAGAACGGCACCTTCGACACCACCACCGCCCCCTGGTGGGCGAGCAGCACCGTCACCGCCGGCCTGTCCGAAGGCCGGCTCTGCGCCGACGTGCCCGGCGGCACCGCCAACCCCTGGGACGCGGCGGTCGGCCAGAACGACATCACCCTGGTGAAGGGGGAGTCGTACCGCTTCTCCTTCACCGCGAACGGCGCGCCCGAGGGACACGCCGTGCGGGCGATCGTCGGCCTGTCCGCGGCCCCGTACGACACCTACTTCGAGGTGACGCCGCAGCTGAGCGTCTCCGGGAACTCCTACGCGTACACCTTCACCTCGCCCGTCGACACCGCGCAGGGCCAGGTCGCCTTCCAACTCGGGGGCGGCGACGACGCGTGGCGCTTCTGCATGGACGACGTCTCGCTGCTGGGCGGGGTCCCACCCGAGGTGTACGAGCCCGACACCGGCCCGCGGGTCCGCGTGAACCAGGTCGCCTACCTCCCGGCCGGGCCGAAGAACGCCACGCTGGTCACCGACGCCACCGGGAAGCTGCCCTGGCAGCTGAAGAACGCGTCCGGGACGGTCGTCGCCCGCGGCTGGACCGTGCCGCGCGGCACCGATGCCTCCTCCGCGCAGAACGTCCACTCCATCGACTTCGGCGCCTACCGCAAGCAGGGCGAGGGTCTGACCCTGGTCGCCGACGGGGAGGCGAGCCGGCCCTTCGACATCGGGACGGGCGCCTACGAGAAGCTGCGCCTGGACGCCGTGAAGTACTACTACACCCAGCGCAGCGGCATCGCGATCCGCGACGACCTGCGCCCGGGTTACGCCCGACCTGCCGGGCATGTCGACGTCGCGCCCAACCAGGGCGACGGCGACGTGCCCTGCCAGCCCGGCGTCTGCGACTACAGCCTCGACGTGACCGGGGGCTGGTACGACGCGGGCGACCACGGCAAGTACGTCGTCAACGGCGGCATCTCCGTGTGGGAGCTGCTGAGCACGTACGAACGCGAACTGCTCGCCCGCACCGGAGAGCCCAAGAAGCTCGGCGACGGCACGCTCGCCATCCCGGAGAGCGGCAACGGCGTGCCGGACATCCTCGACGAGGTCCGCTGGGAGCTGGAGTTCCTGCTGAAGATGCAGGTGCCCGCCGGGCAGCCGCTGGCGGGCATGGCGCATCACAAGATCCATGACGAGCAGTGGACGGGCCTGCCGCTGCTGCCGAGCGACGACCCGCAGAAGCGCGAACTGCATCCGCCGTCCACCGCGGCGACCCTCAACCTGGCGGCGACCGCCGCACAGGCGGCCCGCCTGTACAGGCCGTACGACAAGGAGTTCGCGGCGAAGACGCTGCGCGCCGCCCGCACGGCGTGGGCGGCGGCCCTCGCGCACCCCGACCGGTACGCCTCCGAGAGCGACGGCGTCGGCGGCGGCACGTACGCCGACAACAACGTCACCGACGAGTTCTACTGGGCGGCGGCCGAGCTGTATCTCAGCACCGGTGAGAAGGAGTTCGCGGACCACGTCCTCTCCTCCCCGGTCCACACGGCCGACGTGTTCGTCCCGGTCGGCTACGACTGGGCCAGGACCGCGGCGGCCGCCCGCCTCGACCTCGCGACCGTGCCGAGCAGGCTGCCCGGCCGGGACAAGGTGCGCCAGTCCGTGATCAAGGGCGCGGACCGCTACCTGGCCACGCTGAAGGCACAGCCGTACGGGATGCCTTACGCCCCCGAGGGCAACCTCTACGACTGGGGCTCCAACCACCAGATCCTGCACAACGCCGTGGTCATCGCCACCGCGTACGACATCTCCGGTGCCGCGAAGTACCGTGACGGGGCGCTCCAGAGCATGGACTACCTCCTCGGGCGCAACGCGCTGAACATCTCGTACGTGACCGGCTACGGTGAGGTCAACTCCCGGAATCAGCACGCCCGTTGGTACGCCCACCAACTCGACCCGAGCCAGCCGAATCCGCCGGTCGGCACGCTCGCGGGCGGGCCCAACTCCAGCATTCAGGACCCCTACGCACAGAGCAGACTCCAGGGCTGCGTCGGTCAGTTCTGCTACATCGACGACATCCAGTCCTGGTCGACCAACGAGCACACGATCAACTGGAACTCCGCTCTGACCCGGATGGCCTCCTTCGTGGCCGACCAGGAATAGGCGCAGGTGGGCCCGCCGTCGCGGAGTGCGGCGGCGGGCTCACCAGGAGCTCTCGGTCGTGGCTACTGACCGATGTTCCTGACCGGGAGCTCCTTGCTCGCGCCCGTCACGTAGTAGTCGTCGGGGGCCGAGAACAGCACGAAGTCGTGGTCGTACGCCCGGATCCTGGTGTGGATGGTGAAGTCGCCGTCGGCGTCGGTGGTGGTCTGCGCGTTGTACTGGCTCTCGAAGTACTGCCGCAGGAACACCCGGGTCCCGGCGACCGGACCGTGCCCGGCGGGCCAGGTGACCTTGCCGGTGACGGTGAGGCCGGCGCCGGGGTGCACCACGACCCTGCTGACCCGGTAGGACAGAGAGCTCGCGACAGGCTCGACGCGCACGGCGGCGTCCGCGAACGCCATCTGTCCGTCGGTGGGGTCCGTGTCGTACATGGCGCGGAACAGCACTTCATGGCGGGGGGTCAGGTAGGGGCTGGGCCGGTCGTCCCAGCGGTCGGCCGGGACGTCGTCGAGTGTGAAACGTCCCTCGGCGTCCGTGCGGACGGTGCCGAGGCTCCGGGTCTCCCATTCGGTCGGGTCGATGGGGTCGCCCCAGGGGTTCCAGGTGTCGAACAGGACGGACTGTTCGAGCTGGACCGGGGTGTCCGCGGCGGGCGTGCCGTCCGGCCGGGTCAGCGTGCCGGCCAGGTCGACCGTGCGGTGGTCGAAGTCGGTGGTGGCGGTGCTGCTGGTGAGGGTCATGGTGAAGTCGCGGTCCGCCGCGTGGGCGGACGGGGCGACCAGGGCGCCGGTGAGCAGGGTGAGGGCGGCGGCCGCGGTCGACCGGGCGGCCAGTAGGCGCATGCGCACGTGAACTCCGTTGGTGATGAGGCCCGTTGTCGTTCCGGGAGCGATGGGTGGCGTGCCGGCATGGGGTGTGACACCCGGGACGTCATCGGGGGTTGTAGGGCGCGCCAGGAATACACGGCCCGGGCACCTGGTGTTGGGTGGCAGGTCGCCTACTCGATGCTTCGCGGCTCGTGCCCCACGAGTCGGCCCGGCCGTTCGTGGGCGGTGAGGGTGTGCAGCGCGGCCTGGTCGAGCGGCTGGTGGACCTCGACGTACTCGCCGTGCGGCAGCCGCTTGATCACGCCGGTCTCCCGGCCGTGCAACACGCGTTCCCGGTCCCGGAGCTGCAGACCCAGGCAGACGCGGCGGGTGACGACGAAGGCCAGCACCGGGACGAGCAGGGCCGCGATGCGTATCGTCCACGTCACCGCGTTGATCGACAGATGCAGGCGGGTCGCCACGATGTCGTTGCCGCCGCCCGCCAGCAGGATCAGATAGAGGCTGATCCAGGCCGCACCGATCCCCGTGCGCACAGGGCGGTTGCGAGGGCGGTCGAGGAGGTGGTGCTCGTCCTTGTCGCCCGTGATCCTGGCCTCCAGGAACGGGTACACGCCGATGAACACCAGCAGCAGCGGGAAGACCACGACCGGGATCAGCACCCCGAGGACGAACGTGTGGCCCCACAGGGTGATCTCCCAGCCCGGCATGATCCGGACCAGCCCCTCCGCGAAGCCCAGGTACCAGTCGGGCTGGGCGCCGGTGGAGACCTGGTCGGCGCGGTAGGGGCCGTAGGACCAGACCGGGTTGATCGAGGCGAGCGCCGCCATGAACGTGAGCGCGCCGAAGACCAGGAAGAAGAACCCGCCCGCCTTCGCCAGGTAGACCGGCATGAACGGGGCGCCGACGACATTGCGTTCGGTGCGGCCGGGCCCCGCGAACTGGGTGTGCTTGTGGTACACGACCAGCAGGACGTGCGCCACGACCAGCGCCGCCATGATGCCCGGGATCACCAGGACGTGCAGGGAGTAGAAGCGGGCCACGACGTCATGGCCGGGGAACTCCCCGCCGAACAGGAACATCGACAGATACGTCCCGACGATCGGCACCGACAGCAGCGCGCCATTCACGAACCGCAGGCCCGTGCCCGACAGCAGGTCGTCCGGCAACGAGTAGCCGAAGAGGCCCTCGAACAGGCCGAGGAGCAGCAGGGACCAGCCGAACAGCCAGTTGACCTCCCGGGGCTTGCGGAACGACCCGGTGAAGAAGTGCCGCATCATGTGCGTGAGCATCCCGGCGACGAAGACGAGCGCCGCCCAGTGGTGCAGCTGCCGGATCAGCAGCCCGCCGCGCACGTCGAAGCTGATGTCCAGCGTGGAGGCGTACGCCTCGGACATGCGCACCCCGTTGAGCGGCGGGTAACCGCCGTGGTACGTCACCTCGTTCATCGACGGATGGAAGAACAAGGTGAGGTACACGCCCGTCAGGATCAGCACGACGAAGCTGTACAGGCAGATCTCGCCGAGCAGGAAGGACCAGTGGTCCGGGAAGACCTTGCGCAGGTACTTCCGGCCGAGGGTGTGGATGCCGAGCCGCCCGTCGAACCAGTCCGCGACCCGCTCGCCTCTCCCGGCCGGCACCTCCCGGGCGCTCACGCCGCCTCCCGGGGCACATGCGTCAGCTTGTCGGGGTTGCTCACGACGTAGACACCGGACACCCGGTCGCCGTCCGGCGTGAGATCCAGGACCAGGACGGCGTACGGCTCCCCGCCCTGGAACAGCACCACCGCCTCGTCACCGTTGACCCGCCGGTAGCGCAGCTCCAGGCTGTCCGCCCCACCCTTCCTCCCGTACGACCCGAAGAACCGCAGGGCCTTGTCCCGGCCGTGCACGGGCCGCAGCGCCGCCGGCTTCCGCTTGCCGCCGGCGTCCGTCCACACCGTGACGTCCGGCGCGAGGACCTCCATGAGTTCGGCGATGTCCCCGCCCACCGCGGCCCGCACGAACCGCTCGGTCGCCTCCCGGCGGACCCGCGGATGAGCCTCGTACAGCGGCCGCCGCGCGTGCACATGCCCTCGCGCGCGACGCGCCAGCTGCCGTACGGCCGCCGGGCTGCGGTCGATGATCTCCGCGATCTCCGTGTGCGCGTACCCGAACACCTCGTGCAGCACGAACACCGCGCGTTCCAGCGGCGACAGCGACTCCAGGACGACCAGCATCGCCAGCGACACGGACTCGGTGCGCAGGGCCGGGTCGTCGGCGCCGCGCTCCTCGTCGACCGCGACGAGCGGCTCGGGCAGCCAGGGGCCCACGTAGGTCTCCCGGCGGCGGCTGATCGCGGCCCGCCGCGTCAGCGCGTGGTTCACGGCGATGCGCACCAGATACGCCCGCGGGTTGTCGACCCCGTCGAGCGGCGCGCCCCCGCCCCGCGCCGTCCAGGACAGCCAGGTCTCCTGGAGGACGTCCTCGCTGTCGGCGACGCTGCCGAGGATGTTGTAGACGACGCCGAACATCAGCTCTCGGTGCTCGACGAAGACGCCGGTCGCGTCGTCGGCGCTGGTGACGGGTGGGTGGGTGTCGGACATGGGTGGCCTCCCGGTGCGCGCTCACTACTGCGAGGTCCGGCGGGGGCCGGAACGTGACATCCCGGAGGCGAATGTGACCCACGTCTCGGGACCGTCACCTGAGCGACGGTGTGTGGCGCGGGGTGGTCCATGGTCGACTGGTACCGACGTGCATCACACTTGACCTGCGCGTATTTACGCGTGAGTACCCGAGCGGTACCGTGAGGCCATGCCAGCTCTCAACGTGGAGTTCAGCGACCGCGAGCTCGAGGACCTGCGGCAGATCGCCAAGGAACGCGGTACGTCGATGAAGGCGCTCGTGCGCGAGGCCGCGGCGGCCGACATAGCCCGGCACCGGGCACTGCAGGAGGGCGCCGAGGCGTTCCGCCGGTTCTTCGCGTCGCACGCCGACGAGTTCGCCGCGGCCTTCCCCGACGACGAACCGACCGCCAAGGGCGAGGGGCGGGCCGCCTGACCGATGGCACCCGTCATCCATATCGACGTGCCCTGGCTGCTCCAGCGCCACGAAGAGGTCCTGCCGGACCAGCCCACGATCAACGACTTCAGCGCGTTGGTCGCCGCCGTCGCCCGCCATCGCGTGGATCCGCCCCGTCTGGGCGTCGACTCCGACCCGGCCTGGCGGGCCGCCGCGCTGCTGCACACCCTGGCCCTGCTCAAGCCGCTGCCCTCGGCCAACGCCCGGTTCGCCTGCGCGTCCGCGGTGGCCTACATGTTCGTCAGCGGCGTCGGCATCGACCCGCCCTACGGCGCCCTCGTCGACCTCGCGCGCGACCTGATCTCCGGCAAGGTCGACGTGTACGGCGCGGCCGACCGGCTGCGCTCCTGGCAGATCTGAGCGGATCTGAGCGGATCTGAGCAGACCCGAACCCCGCCACCCTGCTGTCTCGGCCGCCGTTCCGGTCCCCGTCCCCGCCGCCCTGGGGCCGCCGACCGAGGGCGGGAGGAACGGGGTCGGCGGCCCATGGCGCGCAGGAGAGCCGCCGTCCCTGCGCGGGGCCTTCCGAGAGGGCCGCTCCCAGTGGACCACGTGGGCGTACCCGCCGGGGAGCGTGCGTGGTGCGGCGGCGTGGGCGCGCGTTTCACACGGGGCGCATGGAATGTCGAAAGCTCGCGCGCGTGTGGCGAGTTGCCGCCGAATCTGACTTTCTTTCAAAGGTGCCCATGTTGCCCAAGTGTCTTGTTGGCCATCCGTGTGCTGTGCAAGGGTGAACTACCCGTGGGGGGTGGAAAAAGGCCGGGTCTCATGCGTTCCGTGAGGAACCGGAGCGGATGGACGTGGGCGAATTCCTGCTCCCCCGCTCGTGCCGAAGAGGTACACACCAAGTCGCTCGGTCCTTTTCGGCGAAGGGAACTTCCGTGTCTTGAGCGTGGGAAGGAATCCGTTCAGTGCCCACCCCCCACCCCCCTCGCCCTCCTTACCCCCCGCCCGGCGGGGAACCGGAGGAATCCGACGAAGGTCTCGCCGCCCGGTTGCGGGGCCGTCCGGACGGCGAGGCCGCTCCGTCCGTCGCGCTGCTCATGGCGCGGCACTGGCAACCGGTCCACGCGTACGCGGAGATCTGCCTCGCCTCCCCGGAGCCGGCCGCCGACATGGTCACCGCCGCCGCCTTCCATCAGGTCCTCGACCGCCTGGCGCTCGGCGAACCGGCCGCGGCGCTGCGTCCCCGGCTGCTCGTGGCAGTCCGGGACGCGGTCCGCCAGTGGTCGGCGGACGACCGAATAGCGGGTGTTCTGCCGGAGCTGGGGAAACCCGCGGGCGGTCGCGGTATGCGGACCGCGAAGTCCATGACACCGGAAAATCGCAGGCTCGCCGATCGGTCATTCCAGTCGCTTCCGGGACTTGCCCGCTGTCTGCTCTGGCATACCGAGGTCGAGGCCGAGCCGCTAAGCGTGCCCGCCGGTCTGTTGGGCATGGATACCGTCACCGCCTCGGCCGCTCTCGAACAAGCGCGTGATAAATTCCGCGAAGGTTGTGTACATGCCCATCGGGAACTCGCGCCGACCAAGGATTGCCGGTTCTACAACCGCCTCCTCGACGTTCCGATTCGGCGGGGCGGGGCCTTGCTGCCGGACGTCCAGCAGCATCTGACGCAGTGCCGCTACTGCCGTAACGCCGCCGAACAACTGAGCCATTTCGAGGGCGGGCTGGGCGTGCTCATCGCCGAGGCGGTGCTCGGCTGGGGCGCGCGCCGCTATCTGGACACCAGACCTGGCCGTACGCGCTCCTCCGAGCCCCGCGCCCGCGGCGCCGCCCGGCACGGCGCCGCACGACGCCACCTCATGTCCCGGATCCCCGCGCAGATCCGCCGGGCACCCGGCGCCGCGCGCTCCTCGCGGACGCTGCTCACGGGCGTGGGCGTGGCCTCGGCCGGACTGATCGCCATCATGCTCGCCGCGGGCCTGCTCTCGGACGACGACGGGGTCGACCCGGCCGCCTCCGCCACCGGCGGCAACACCGCCTCCCAGGCGCCCCCCGCGGCGTCCACCTCCCCGCCGGGCACCGCCCAACTCCCCAACGCGCCACGCCGGACCAGCTTCCGCAACGCCGAGGCCGACCTGTGCCTCGACATCCGGGGCGAGCCGAAGGCCGGCGCCGGGACCGAGCTGGCGGAGTGCTCGGACGACGACACCCAGCGGTGGTCGTACGAGAAGGACGGCCTGCTGCGCAGCGTGGCGGACCCCGACCTGTGCCTCGACTCCCACAAGGACGCCGGTGTGGTGATCCTCGGCAAGTGCGCCGACGGCGACTCCGAGCGGGCCGACGACGTGCGCTACGACCTCACCGTGCGGGGCGAGTTGCTGCCCCGCTGGGACGAACGCCTCGCCCTCGCCCCCACCATCGCCGACAAGTCCGCCGACATCGTCGTCAAGGTCCGCGACGACTCGGAGTCGCAGCGCTGGCTGACCTCCCCGCCGACGTCGGCGAGCCCCGGGTCGCTCTCGAGCGCGGAGGTCGAATCGCCGGGGGTGCGGTCCGTGCGCGTGGGGGAGGAGAACGCCTAGGGAGTGAGCGGAAGGCGCGGCGGTCGCTCGGGCGGCTCCTCAGGGGCCCGCCCTCGCGATCGCCGGCCTAGTTCACCACGTCCCGCGGCGCCTCGTCCGACAGGAAGGCCGTCACGTTCTGGACGGCCGCCAGGGCGATGCGGACCAGGGTCTCGCGGGTGACGCCGCCGGCGTGCGGGGAGAGCACCACGTTCGGGGCGCGCAGGAGGCGCAGGGTCGGGGTGGGGGGTTCGGGGTCGAAGACGTCGATGCCCGCACCGCCCGGCGCGCCCTTCTCCAGCGCGTCCGCGAGGGCGTCCTGGTCGATCAGGGCGCCGCGGGCGGTGTTGATGACGAACGCCGTCGGCTTGAGGAGCGCGAGGCGCTCGGCGTTCAGGAGGTGCCGGGTCTCGTCGGTGAGCGGGGCGTGCAGGGAGACGTAGTCGGCGGTGCGCAGCAGGTCGTCGAGCGGGAGGTGGCGGGCGCCGCCGAGGGCGGACTCCGTCTCAGCCGGCAGTCGGCGCCGCCCGGCGTAGACGACGCTCATGTTGAACGCGACCGCGCGGCGGGCCACTTCACGCCCGATCTGTCCCAGGCCCACGATGCCGAGGGTCTTGCCGGACAGCTCGGTCAGGGAGTGCTGGAGCCGGGGGAGGGCCCAGTCGGCCTCGACCAGCGCGGTGTGGGCGGGGACCAGCTGCTTGGCCAGGGCGAGCATCAGGGCGAAGGTCTGCTCGGCCACGTTCTGCGCCTCGGCACCGCTGGAACCGATGTTGCACACGCTCACCCCGCGCTCGCGCGCCGCCGCCGCGTCGACGTAGTCGAAGCCGTGACTCGCGCACTGCACCAGCTCCAACTCCGGTGCGGCGGCGAGGTGTTCGGCGGTCACCGGGGCGAGCGCGGTGATGACGGCGTGCGCGGCGCGCAGCGCGGCCGGGTCCTCGTCGGCCGTCTCGACGACGGTGACGTTCGCACTCTCGGGGAACAGGGTGGCGAGCCCGGCACCGATGCCACGGCCGCCCACGTGCGGCGAGATGACGGCGAGGACGTTCTTCGTGGCGGTCATGCGGATTCCTCGACGAGGTCGGCGGGGCCGATCGTGGCGGGGGTGGCGTGCCCGGACAGGGCGAGGGTGAGGTCGAGTTCGGCGAGCAGACAGCGGATGACGTGCTCGACGCCGGCCTGGCCGTCGAGGCCGAGCCCGTACGCGTACGGCCGTCCGACGAGCACCGCCCGCGCGCCGAGAGCGAGGGCCTTGAAGACGTCGTCGCCGGTGCGGACGCCGCTGTCGAAGAGGACGGCCACCCGGTCGCCGACCGCCTCCACGACCCGGGGCAGGGCGTCCGCCGCGCCGATGGAGCCGGCCACCTGGCGGCCGCCGTGGTTGGAGACGACGACGCCGTCCATCCCGGCGTCGGCGGCCGCGCGGGCGTCGTCCGGGTGCAGGATGCCCTTCAGGACGATCGGGCCGTCCCAGTTCTCCCGCAGGAAGGCCAGGTCGGGCCAGGTCTTGGCGGGGTCCGAGAACATGCCGACGAAGTGCATCACGGCCGCGTTCGGATCCTCGTGGACCGGCTTGGCAAGCCCGGCCTGGAAAGCCGGGTCGGAGAAGTAGTTGGCGGTGCCCACGCCGTGCAGGAACGGCAGATACGCCTGGTCGAGGTCGCGGGGCCGCCACGCCAGCATCGGTGTGTCCAGCGTGACGACGAGCGCGGTGAATCCGGCCGCCTTCGCCCGGCCGAGGAAACTGCGGGCCACCTCCGGGTCCTTCGGCCAGTACAGCTGGAACCAGCGCTCGGCGTCCCCCATCGCCTCGGCGACCTGCTCCAGCGGGGTGCTGGACGCCGAGGAGAGGATGAACGGCACGCCCTGCGCGGCAGCGGCCCTGGCGGCCGCGCACTCCGCGTCCGGATGCATGATCGACAGCACGCCGACGGGCGCGAGGGCCAGCGGGGCGGGCAGGGAGCGGCCCAGCACCTCGACGGACAGGTCCCGTTCGTGCACGTCCCGCAGCATGCGCGGCACGATCCGGCGGCGCCGCAGCGCCGCCCGGTTGGCGCGGGCGGTGCTGCCGTCGCCCGCGCTGCCCGCCACATAGCCGACGGGGCCGGGGCCGAGGCGCTGCTCGGTCAGCTCCTCCAGCCGGGTCAGATCGGTGGGCAGCCGGGGCACGGCGCCCGTCATGCCGTTCAGATAGATCTCGTACTGGAAGTCCGCCCAGTGCTTGCCCATGCGTAGGCCCCGCCTCTCGTCAGTGAGAACGCGCTGTACGCCGACCATACCGACCGGTAGGCGGGGGAGTGGATCAGGGGGCGGTCACGGATTCGTGCAGGATGCGGGCCAGTTCGTGCGGCTGGGAGAACATCGGCCAGTGGCCGGTGTTCATGGTCACCAGCTGCCAGCGGTCGCTCTTGAGGAGTTCGGCCACGTCGTCGCTCGGCTCGGGCCAGTCCAGCAGACACTTGACGTAGGTCGACGGCAACTCGGCGAGCGGGCGGGTCACCACGGCCGGTTCGGTCAGCGAGGCGCCGGGGTGCGGCGTCGAGTCGCGCACGATCCGGGCGATCTGCTCATCCGTGAGGTCCTGGTCCGCCAGGTCCTCCGCCGAGAAGGACGGCCAGTAGCCGTCGTTCGCCTCGATCGCCGCCCGCACCCCGTCGCTCGGCCAACCCCACAGGAACGACTTCCCGTCGGCCGGGACGCTCGCGTCGACGTACACCACCCGCGCCAGCCGGTCACCGATGCGCTCGGCGGCCTGCCCCACCGGTATGCCCGAGTAGCTGTGCCCGACCAGCACCACGTCCCGCAGGTCGAGCCGCTCCACCTCCTCGACGATGTCCCGCACATGGGTCTGCTGCCCGGCCGGTGTGCCCCGCTTCTCGGCCAGCCCGGACAAGGTCAGCGCATGTACGCCGTGTCCGGCCGCCCGCAAGTCGGGCACCACCTCGTCCCACGCCCACGCGCCCAGCTTCGCACCTGCCACCAGAACGAATTCAGTCATGAGGGCAAGCTAACCGACGGCACTGACAACGCCCCCGGCCCGCTGATCGGCGGCACCGGCACCTCGACCGTGCGCGCCAGCCGCGCACCCTGAGGCCCGTACACCGCCCGGGGTTCGGGGAACAGCCGCAACAGCGCCAGGAACAGCACCGCGGCCACGACCAGCGACAACGGCAGGCTGATGTCCACCCCGTTCGCCAGACCGCCCAGCGGGCCGACGAACTGCCCCGGGATGTTGGTGAACAGCACGCCGATCAGCGCCGCCACCCACCAGGCCGTCATGCCTCGCCAGTTCCAGCCGTGCGCGAACCAGTAACGGCCGCCGCGCTGACGGCGGTTGAAGACCTGCAGGGCGTCGGGGTCGTACCAGCCGCGCCGGGTCCAGTAGCCCAGCATCATCACGACCATCCACGGAGTCGTGCAGGTGATGATCATCGTGGCGAAGGTCGAGATCGACTGGACCAGGTTCAGCCCGAACCGCCCGACGAAGATGAACGCGATCGACAACGCGCCGACCAGCAGCGTCGCCTGAACCCGCGACAGCCGCGGGAACACCGAGGAGAAGTCCAGCCCGGTCCCGTACAGCGCGGTCGTACCCGTGGCCATGCCGCCGATCAGCGCCAGCAGACACACCGGCAGGAAGTACCAGCCGGGTGAGATGGCCAGCAGTCCGCCCACGAAGTCGGGTGCCGCCGGATCGACGTACTCGGGAACCTTCGTGGCGATGATGCTCGCGGTCCCCAGGCCGAACACGAACGGCAGCAGCGTCGCGATCTGCGACAGGAACGCGGCGCCGATCACCCTGCGGCGCGGAGTGGACGCCGGGATGTAGCGCGACCAGTCGCCCAGGAACGCGCCGAACGAGACCGGGTTGGACAGCACGATGAGGGCCGCGCCGATGAACGACGGCCAGAACAGCGACCGGGTCGCCGCGTCCGCGGAGTCCGTGAAGACGCCCGCGTACGACGGGTCGAAGTCACCGGCGAAGGCGATCACGCCGATCAGGAACAGCACGCTCGCCGAGGGCACGGCGACCTTGTTGACGAACAGCATGAAGCGGAAGCCGTACACGCACACCGCGAGGACCAGACCGGCGAACAGGGCGTAGGCGACGACGTACGACAGGTTGCCGCGCGGCAGGGCGAACAGCCGGTGCGCGCCGCCGACCAGGGCGTCGCCCGAACTCCACACCGAGATGGAGAAGAACGCGACGGCCGTCAGCAGCGAGAGGAACGAGCCGACCACACGGCCGTGCACGCCGAGGTGCGCGGAGGACGAGACGGCGTTGTTGGTGCCGTTGACCGGCCCGAACACCGCCATGGGGCACAGGATCAGCGCGCCGGCGACGACTCCGAGGAGCGTGGCAGCGAGGCCCTGCCAGAAGGAGAGGCCGAACAGGATCGGGAAGGCGCCCAGCACACAGGTGGAGAAGGTGTTGGCGCCACCGAAGGCGAGGCGGAACAGGTCCAGCGGACTCGCGCCGCGCTCGGCGTCGGGGATGCGGTCGACGCCGTGGGTCTCCACCTCGGTCAAGGAGGGTCCGGGGGAGGGCTGTTCGGTCTGCGGGGGCTGAGATGACCGCGGGGCGTCGGGGGACTGTGGGGACACAGGAGGGCTCCAGCGGGGACGGGGCGGTGGAGCGCGTTGTGGCGCGGCGGGGCCGACGGCCGGCGTCTGCCGCTGGGGTGTGCGGGCAGTCCGCGGATGCCGTCCTCTCGGGATCAGCAGACGGTACGGCGCCGCGCAAGATCCGCACCAGAGGACGGTTCATCCATCTTCGGTGCCGTCAGTGGAGGAAACCTCCATCACTCGGTGTCCGTGGGCGCCTCCCCGGGTTCCGTGTCCGGCCCCTGCGCCCGCACCCGCTGCACGTTCTCCAGGGACTCGCGCAGCTCGGTGAGCCAGTCGTCGGTGTGCCGCTGGACCAGTCGCACGCACCAGGCGAGGGCGTCGCTGCGGCTGCGGGCGACCCCGCCGGCGATCAGGGTGTCCAGGACCTGGCGCTCGGGCTGTCGCAGCCGGGTCATCACGGGGGCGGCGACATGGGTGAACAGGGCGCGCTCGGGGCCGCACTGCACGCCCCAGGAGACCTTCCGGCGGAACCGGTGCTCGGCGTCCCGGGCCACGGCGATCCGCGCGTCCCGGGTGCGCTCCCGGAACTCCTGGATCCTGCCCTCCAGGGCCGCCTCCCGCTCGGCGGCCGAGACGCCCTCGGCCAGGTGGGGAGCGGGGATGCGGCCGATCACGGTGATCTCCTCGCGGTCGACCGTCACCTCGGTCAGCTCCTCGAAGAGGTCGTCCGGCAGGCGGCCGGCGAGCCAGCCGCGCAGCTTCTCTCGTTGCTCGCTCGTAATCATGTAATGACGATTACTCGGCCCGTCCATGAACACAAGGGGGTGCGGACGTGTCCGCCGAGGGCTCAACCGGAATGTTTCAGGCCTATTAATCAGCGTGCGTGATCCGGCCACTCGGCGACTTGGAACGATCAAGAACCGCCAACTTCCGGCGTTGGAACGTTCGAACTCCGTTACTTCACGCCACTGATTCAATACGCAAGGTTACTGAAACACGTGGTGTCGATGTGAGTTTCCGCCGTGGACTCGGCAGACTCCCGCTCGTCGCTCCGGCACCGATCGCGCCGGAGCCGGCACACCCCCGAATCAAGCGGAAGGATGCACACAATGCGGAACACCGCGCGCTGGGCAGCGACCCTCGCTCTCACGGCCACCGCCGTCTGCGGACCCCTGACCGGATCCGCCCTCGCCGCCCCGGACGCCGCTCCCGCCTCGCTCTACGCCCCCTCGGCGCTGGTGCTCACCCTGGCCCACGGCGACGACGCCACCCTGACGACGCCGGTGCGCGCCGTCACCCTCAGCTGCGCCCCGACGCCCTCGGGTACCCATCCCGATGCCGCCTCCGCGTGCGTCGAACTGCGCGGTGTGGGCGGGAACTTCGACGCCCTGAGGAGTAGAGACGGCGTGCTCTGCACCAAGCAGTACGACCCCGTGATCGTCACGGTCGACGGGGTCTGGCAGGGACAGCGCGTCTCCTATGAGCGCACCTTCGGCAACGAGTGCGTGAAGGGCTCCTACACCACGAGCCTCTTCGCGTTCTAAGGACCGGGATCGCGCGGTCCCGTGCAGTTCGGCAGCGGCTCGCGGATGGGGAGTGCGAGTGCTGTCGAGGGCCCCTTGCGATCTCGCACCGGGGGTCGGCCAGGCGGAGTGGGGCCGCCTGGCCGGCACCTCGGCAACGACTCACCGGTCCTTGGCGCGGTCCTTCGCCCGGTCACGGTGGCTGGTGTCGCACCACGGGTAGCGTCGGCTGCGACGGCAGGTGCACAGGGCGACGCGGAAGCGGTCGGAGACGACGACGGAGCCGTCCTCCAGTTCCACCTCGACCGGCCCCTCCACCAGGACCGGGCCCTGGCGCTGGACCTTGATCCGGCGCGGTTCGTCAGACGGGGAGTTCGGCACGGACGACCACCAGCTCTTCCCTCCGGTCAGGGGCTTCCATGAGACGGCGCTCCCGCAGCCAGCCCTCGCGCGAGCGCAGCACCGGCCCGAACGGGATCACCCGACGCCGCGTCACGGACGCCTTCAGCCCCGCCCCGCGCAGACACGTCAGCGTCCGGTCGGGGCAGCTCAGCGCCGAGTGCACGACCAGGAGGACACCGCCAGGGCGCAGCAGGCCGGGGGCCTCCCGGCAGATCCGGTCGAGGACGAGCCGCCCGTCCCGGCCGGCGTCCCAGGCACGGGCCGCGCCACGCGGCGCCTGAGCCGACTCCGGGGCCGGCACATAGGGCGGATTGGCCAGGATGAGGTCGAACGACTGCCCCCGGACCGGAGCGAAGAGGTTGCCGTGCCGGATGTGGACCTGGAGCCGGGCCAACCGGGCGTTCAGCCGTGCCGTGCACACCGCCCGCCAGGACACGTCCACCGCGGTCACCCGCGTGCCGCGGCGGCGCGCCGCCTCGATCGCCAGCGCGCCCGAACCGGTGCCCAGGTCGAGAACGGTCGCGCCGTCCGGCAGCGGCTCGTCGCGCAGGGCCCCGACCAGCAGGTCGGTGTCTTCCTGAGGGGCGTACACGCCCGGTGGTACCAGTGTTCTCACCGGCCTCGGGTACCCCGGCATTCAGGAAATATGGGGGATTACGGACCGTGGTCCCTGGTGCAGCGATGTCCGTCCCCTGCGCCAGGCGCCGAGCAGCCGGTCGGCGAAGCGGTCCTCCAGATGGCCGGTGACGTCGATGCCGAAGGTCACGTCGGGAGCGAGTTGCGGCTCCTCGGCGAGCAGGCCGCCGACGACCTCGTGCCGTACGACCTGCTCGTGCACCGCGTCCGCCTCGACATGCTCGTCGTAGAAGTGCTCGGCGGCGGGTCCGGCGCCCGTGCGGCGCATCGCGTCGGCCAGTCGCCGCGAGGCCGGCGACGAGGTGATCTCGACCGCGGCGAAGTGGCCGACGAGCGCTCCACGCAACGCCCTGTGCAGACCGAGCAGGGACATCAGGTTGACCGTCGCCAGGGCCTCAGCGGCGCCCTGGTCGAGATAGTGCCCGTACGTCGTGTCCAGGCCGAGGTCGGTCATCAGGTCGGCGAAGAGGCGCGCGTGGACCCGGTCGGGGCGGCCGCCGCCGTACTCGTCGAACTCCACCGCCGCCATGCCGGCCTTGGCCCTGCCCCACAGCCTCGGCAGCACCCAGGCGTGCGGGTCCGCCTCCTTCAGGTGGTACAGGGACCGCTGGGCCGCGTACTCGCGTACCTGCCACAACTCGCCCTCGGCGGACAGGTAGTGGCTGACGCCGTCGCCGTCGACGGGCTCGACGAGGAGGTCGGCCAGCGCGTCCTCCACGCTGTCGTGGGCGGGGGCGTCCGCGCGCAGGGCGGTCAGGAAGCGGTGCTCCAGCGCCGCGCGGACGCGCAGCAGGTCCGGGTCCCACTCGCAGGACTCGGGCACGCCGGCGAAGCCACGGTAGTGCAGCTCGTAGCAGAGGTAGAGGGCCAGCTGGAGGTCGTCGCCGTAGACGGACGCGCCCGCGATGTCCTGGCTCCCGGGCGGCGGGCCCGCGCCCCGCAGGTACTCCTCGACGGCGGCGGAGACGGGGCCCCGTGCGGACGGCAGCCGGGGGCCCTCGTCTTCCTCAGCCTTTCGGACGTCATGTGCCATGGCCGCCGAGTACCCGGGGCGCGCCCGGCCACCCGCGCGGGTGCCGCCCGGCAGCGCACGGCACGATCACTCGCCCTCGGACTCCTCCTGGGCCCGTGTGTTCGGGGTGACGGCCTCGCCGGCCTCGCCCCTTCGGCGGCGCCGCTCGGTGGACTCCTCGGTGCGGTGGGCGGCGTCCGAGATCTCCTTCAGCGCCTCCTCCAGCGCCGTCTCCGGCTGTCCCTGCCGCGGCTTCCTCTCGCCGGACACGGTGTCTCCTTCCGTCGTCGGCCAGGTCGTGGGGTGTGTGTCAGGGGCTCGGCGCCCTGCCGTCGGTGGCGGTTCAGCTGCTCGCGGGCGCGATCCGCAGCGGTACCGGCTCGGCGGGGGCGGTCTCCTCCTCGAGGCGGGACACCTCCGCCCACCAGGAGGCGCCGTCCTCTATGTGCCGCAGCATGATCCCTTCGCGGATCGCCCACGGGCAGATCGTGACCCCGCGCAGGCCGGTCAGCTTCATCGCGGTGTGCGCGACCACCGCGCCGGCCAGGCTCTGCGCGGCGCGCGGGGCGGAGATACCGGGGAGCAGGGCGCGTTCGGCGGCGGGCAGCAGGGAGAGGCGGCCGACGGCGTCGCGCAGGTCCGAGCGCGTCAACCGCCGCTCCACGAACGGTCCGTGACGCCCCGCCGCCGCCCCGCACAACCGGCCCAGCTGCTGGAACGTACGCGAGGTGGCCGCCGCCGTGCGCGGTCCCTCCCAGCGGATCCGGGCCGCGACGTCCCGCAGCTGGTGGCGGACCTTGCGGCGCATGGCACGTATCCGTGCGGTCGTCGGCGGGTCCTCGCCGTCGAAGAACTCATGGGTCAGCCGTGCCGCGCCGAGCGGCAGCGACGCCACGAAGTCGGGCAACCGGCCGCGTCCGAAGGCCACTTCGAGCGAGCCGCCGCCGATGTCCAGCAGCGCGAGCGGCCCCGACCGCCAGCCCATCCACCGGCGCGCCCCGAGGAACGTCAGCTCGGCCTCCACCTCGCCCGGCAGCGTGCACAGCGGCACGCCCGTCCGCGTCCGCACGGCGCGCAGCACCTCCCGGCGGTTCGGGGCGGCGCGCACCACCGCGGTCGCGAAGGCCAGGGGTGAGGACGCGCCCCACCGGCTCGCGGTGCGGTCCGCCGCGGCGACCGCGTGGACCAGCCGCTCGATGGCCTCCTCCGGGACGGGCTCCCCGGGTCTGACCTGTTCCGACAGTCGTAGCCGCCACTTGGCGGTGTGCACCGGGAGCGGCACCCCGCCCTCCGCGTCGGCCACCACCAACCGGACCGTGTTCGACCCCACATCCACCACGCTGATTCGCATACGTCGGCGAATACCCGTTTCCCGGTCGTGCCAACGGTGTCAGCCCCCCGTGCGCCGCCCCGCGCGACACAAGCGCCGTACCCGGACGGCGAGGAGGGGCCGCCGTCTCCCTGTGGACGGCGTGGCCGCGCTCGCGGCGGCGTGCGTGTCGAGCAGTGCCGTACCGATCGAACCGCCCCCCCTGCTGCGTGGCGTTGACCGTCGCGGAGGCCACGCCCGCGTCCTCGGCCGCCACACCACCGGTGGCCAGCTGCATCGCGGGCGGCATGACCATGCCCAGGCCCATGCCGACGATGATCAGCTGCGGCAGTACCGCGGTCGTGTAGTGCGAGCCGATGCCGATCCCGGTCAGCCAGGCCCCGTCCGGAGCCCCCATCCAGGGCGTGGACGCCTGACGGGTCGGCCCGACGCCGATCCGCGCGCCGGTTCAGGCCATCTGGCGTCGCACCAGCTCGTGCAGTCGCCCGCTGGTGTCCGCCAGCAGCTGCGCCGGAGGCCCCTGCTGGGCCACCTTGCCGTCCTCCATCACGATCACGCGGTCGGCGTCCAGCACGGTGGACAGGCGGTGCGCGATGACGATGCGGGTGGCGTTGAGGGCCTTGGTGGACTCGATGACCGTGCGCTGCGTCTCGTTGTCGAGGGCGCTGGTGGCCTCGTCGAAGAAGAGGATGCGCGGGCGGCGGATGAGCGCCTGGGCGATCATCAGCCGCTGCCGCTGACCGCCGGAGATCGCGCCGCTGCCCGAGACGATGGTGTGCAGCCCCATCGGCATCCGCTTGATGTCCTCGGCGAGCCCCGCCATCTCGGCCGCCGCCATCGCCTCCTCCGGCGTGTACGGCTCGGTGCCGCAGATGACGTCCAGGATGGACCCGGTGAACGGCTGGGCATGCTGGAGCACCACCCCGCACTGCCGGCGTACTGCCGACTGGTCCAGCGCCGACAGGTCCTGGCCGTCGTACAGCACACTGCCCGAGACCGGCTTGTCGAAGCCGATCAGCAACCTGAGCAGCGTCGACTTGCCGCAGCCGCTGGGGCCGACGACCGCCACGAACTCGCCCGGCCGGACGTCGAAGGACACGTCGTCGAGGACCAGGGGGCCGTCGTCGGAGTACCGGAAGGACAGTCGGCGCGCCTCGATCGCCCCGGTCAGCGGGCCCGGCCGGGTGCTCGCCGTGCGTACCTCGGGGGTGGCCTCCAACACCGGCTTGATCTCCTCGAACAGCGGCAGCGCGGCCACCGCCGACACGAACGAGCCGGTCAGCTGGGTGACCGAGGTCAGCAGCATCGTCACCGAGGTGTTGAAGGTGAGGAACGCCGCCGCCGACATCGTCCCGCGCGCCGGACCCGCCAGCAGCATGAACATCAGCAGCGTGCACACCGGCAGATAGACCGCGCCCATCACCGTGGTGAGGTTCTTGATGCGCCCCACCTTCTGCTGGAGCTCACGGCTGCGCGCGAACTGCGCCGCCCAGGACGCGTACGCGTAGTTCTCGGCCGCCGCGACCCGCAGCTTCGGCAGGCCGCGCAGCGTTTGGAACGCCTGGTTGTTCAACTTGTTGCCGAGCACCACGAGCCGCCGCTGCCAGCGCACCTGCCACAGGCCGAGCCCCAGGAACACGCCCGCGATGACGACCAGCATGCCGATCGCCGCCAGCGCCATCGGCACGCTGTACCAGAACAGCAGCGCCAGGTTCATCGCGCCCACGGTCACCGACGACGCGACGACCGGACCGACTCCGGCCAGCAGCCGGCGGATCGCGCTGATGCCCATGGCCTGGCTCGCCAGCTCGCCGGTCGAGCGCTCGGTGAAGAACTTCGTGGGCAGCCGCAGCAGCCTGTCCCACAGGGCCGGTTGCAGCGTCGCCTCGATCCGGCCCTCCAGGCGCAGGATCGTCAGGTTCTGGAGCAGCATGAAGGCCGCCGCCACGACACTGCTGATCATCACGGCCAGACAGAACTGCACGATCAGCCCGGTCTGCGCCTTCGGCACGAACTCGCCGAGGATCTTGCCGGTCGCGATCGGCACCAGCGCACCGATCGCGACCGTGACCAGACCGCTGATCAGCAGGTTCGTCAGATCGCCGCCCGTGCCCCGCATGCTGAACCGCAGCAGCCTGAGCGGGCTCAACACGCGGTCGGGAAGCGGCCGGTAGAACATCACCGCGCGCGGCTCGAACTCCTCCGCGTTGGCCTTCTCGATCGGCGTCTCACGACCGGTCGCCGGATGCACGGCCACATAGCCGCCGCGCCGCCACAGCAGCGCGACCGGTGCACCGGACAGCGCCCGGTGACCCACCAGCGGCCCCACGTTGTCCCGCCACCACCGGCCGTCCAGCCGTACGGCCCTGGTGCGTACCCGCGACGCGATGGCCACCCGCTCGACCGGGTCGAGCCGGTCGCTCTCGGTGCCGCTCTGCGCGGGCTCGGCCAGCGTGATCCCGGCCGCCTGCGCGACCAGCTTGCAGGCCGCGTAACTGGCGTCCGCGTCGGCGGCCGTCGTGCGCTTGTCGCCGCGTTTGCCGATGGACGCCAGCAGCGTCTGGTCGGCCTGGGCCCGCACCGCCTCGCCGGCCTTGATGCCCTCCGCCGTGCGCGTCTCGTGAGTGCGCTCCAACTGCTCGATCCAGCGGTCCAGCGTGGTCAGCAGCCGGTACTGCTGGTCGACCATGGACTGCCAGACCGCCGGGTCCATCAGCAGGTCGGCGGCCGCCTCCGCGCCGTACAGCGAGCCGTACTGCACGCTGCCGGGCGGCACCTGCATCCAGAAGACGTCGTCGTCCGTGACCTCGGCCGCCCGCTCGGTGGCCATCGGCGCCTGGAAGAGGATGGAGAGGCTGCGGCCGACGCCCAGGGCGAGGGCGTACTCCAGGGGGCTCGTCTGCGGTGGCACGTACTGCGGGTTGCCGTACTCGTCGTAGGACCAGGTCTGCGTGTTCGCGGGCTGGTACAGCTCGCGCAGCCCTATCCGGTGTACGACGCAGTCCCGGAGCGGGCGGGCCACCAGCGTGTGCTGCGGTCCCGCGACCGGGCCGAGCAGCAGCGAGCCCGCCTCCAGACGGCCCAGGTGGTGCCAGTGGCCCTGCTGACCGGCGTCGACCGCGAACAGGTCCACCGCGCCGGACGCGACCAGCCACAGCACCTGCGGGCCTTCGAGGTCGAGGCGGTTGAAGCCGGCGCAGTCGATGCGCGTGCCCATCTGCCCGAGCGCGTTGAGGACGAGGTCACCCTCGTGGACGGAGGTCATCTCACCGCTCCTTGACCAGCGCCGCGTACGCGCCACCGCGCGCCACGAGCTCCTCGTGCCGTCCGCGTTCGACGATCGTGCCGTGCTGGAGCACGACGATCTCGTCGCTGTCGCGCACGGTGCTGAGCCGGTGCGCGATCACCACACAGGCACAGCCGCGCTTGCGCAGGTTGTCCATCACGACCAGCTCGGTCTCGGCATCCAGCGCGCTGGTCACCTCGTCGAGGACGAGGATGCTGGGGCGGCGCACCAGCGCCCGAGCGATCTCCAGACGCTGGCGCTGACCGCCGGAGAAGTTGCGGCCGTCCTGCTCCACCTTGCTGTGGATGCCGCCGGGGCGGCGCATCACCACGTCGTAGAGCGCCGCGTCACGCAGGGCGTCCACCACGGCGTCGTCCGGGATCGACGGGTCCCACAGCGCCACGTTGTCGCGGATGGTGCCCTCGAAGAGGAACACCTCCTGGTCGACGAAGGAGACGGAGGCGGCGAGGGCGCCGCGCGGGATGTCCTCGATGCGCTGGTCGTCGATGCGGATGACGCCCTCCCAGGGGGCGTACAGGCCCGAGATCAGCCGGGAGACGGTCGACTTGCCGCTGCCGGAGCCGCCGACCAGGGCGACCTGCTGGCCGGGGCCGACCGTCAGGTCGAAGCCCGTCAGCAGAGGCTTGTCGAGCGGGCTGTAGCCGAAGGTGATGTTCTGCAGCTCGACGTGGCCGTGCAGGCGGCGCGTCGACTCGCCGGTGCCGGGGCGGCCGTAGAGCGGGTCCGCCTCGAAGTTCTCGACGTCCTTCAGCCGGGCCACGTCGGCGGCGAAGTCCTGGATGCGTCCGGCGACGCCGTTGAGACGGGTGATCGGGGCGGTGAAGCGGGTGACCAGGGCCTGGAAGGCGACCAGCAGGCCGACGGATATGCCGCCCTCGACCGCCCTCATGCCGCCGATCCAGAGGATGAGCGCGGAGTTGAGCGTCGCGAGCGTCGGTGCGACCACGCCCAGATAGGCGCTCGGCACGCCGAGGCGCTGCTGCTCCTCCAGCGTGGTGGCGTGCTGTCCGGCCCACTTGCGGAAGTAGCCGTCCTCGCCGCCGGTCGCCTTCATCGTCTCGATCAGCTGGAGACCGGTGTACGCGGTGTTGGTGAGCCGGGCGCTGTCCGCGCGCAGTTTGGCGGTACGGGTGGCCCGCAGCCGGATGACGACCCGCATGGCGACGACGTTCAGCAGGGCGACGCCGATGCCGACGAAGGTGAGCTGAGGGTCGTAGGTGTAGAGGAGGATCGCGTACAGCACGACGACCACCGCGTCCACGCCGGCCGCCGCGAGGTCGCGGGCCAGCGTCTCGGACACGGCGTCGTTCGACTGCAGGCGCTGCACCAGGTCGGCCGGGCTGCGCTGGGAGAAGAATGTCACCGGCAGCCGCAGCAGATGCCGCAGGAAGCGGGCGCTGGACAGGGTGGAGGAGATGATGCGGCCGCGCAGCAGGTTCGCCTGTTGCAGCCAGGTCAGTACGAGGGTGAGCGCGACACAGGTGCCCATCGACGCGAACAGCACGCCCAGCAGGGAGGTCTGGCCGCCGATGAGGAACATGTCGATGTAGGTGCGGCTCAGCGCGGGCACCGCCGCGCCGACCACGACCAGGAGCAGACTCGCCAGGACGGCGGCCGGCATCGTGCCCGCGGTGCCGCGCAGCCGGGCCGGCATCGCGCCGAGCACACCCGGTTTGCGGCCGCCCTTGCTGAAGCCGTCGCCGGGCTCCATCACCAGCACGACACCGGTGAAGCTGCCGTCGAAGTCCTCCATGGGCACGAAACGACGGCCCTTGGCGGGGTCGTTGATGTAGACGCCGCGGCGGCCGAAGCGGCGGCCCATGCCGTCGTAGACGACGTAGTGGTTGAACTCCCAGAACAGGACGGCCGGCGTCTTCACCTCGGCGAGGGCGGCCGTGTCCATCTGCATGCCCTTGGCCGTCAGACCGTAGCTGCGGGCCGCCTTCAGCAGATTGCTGGCACGCGAGCCGTCGCGGGAGACACCGCACGCGATGCGCAGCTCCTCGAGCGGGACGTGGCGGCCGTAGTGGCCGAGCACCATCGCGAGGGAGGCGGCGCCGCACTCCACGGCCTCCATCTGCAGGACGGTCGGCGTGCGGACGGTCTTCGACCTGCCCTTGGGCACGGGGCGCTTCGGCGGGGTGGCGCGGCGCCTGCTGCCGCGGGTCTCCTGTGCGGTGCTCACGGCAGCAGCCAATCGACGGGACGCTCGTCGGCCAGCTCGATCGAGGCCTCGGCCATGGTCATGGAGGTGAGGGAGAACGGCGGCCCGTCCGCGGACGACCACTTGTAACCGCTCTCGGTGCTCGACTCCTTGTCCAGCTTCACCAGTACGGCCACCGGCCTGCCGTCCTTGGTGAACTGCTCGCCCAACTGCTGGTCCCCGAGGAACGCGGCGATCTGCTGCGCCGACTGCGCGGAGCGGTCCACCGACTTCACATGGCCGCGCAGCACGCCGTACTCCTGGGTGGGCACGGAGGAGACGGTGAGGTCGACGGCGGCCTTGTCGGGGATGGAGGCGGCGTTCTCGGCGGGCACGTACACCGTGGCGTACAGCGCGTCCTTGTCGTGGGCGACCTTCTCGACGGCGGCGACGTTCGCGCCGGTGGAGATGATCTGGCCGATGGTGGCGGCGAGCGCGGTGACCCGGCCCGCGGCGACCGTGCGCACGACCGTCTCGCCCTTGGCCGTACGGACCTTCAGCACGGGCGCGTTCGCCGGGAGCCGCCGGCCCTGCTCGGCGAGGACCGCGGTGACCTGGCCGGCGACCGGGCTCTGGAGGATGTAACTGCCCTGGCCGTGGGTGAGGACGGCGGGCGCGCTCACCGTGGAGGCGACCGAACCGGTCACCGCCCACACGGACGCGGCGGCCATGACGACCACCGTCACGCAGAGCACCAGCCAGCCCTGGGGGCGGGCGAAGCGCACCGGAAGATCGAGCTCCTCCGGTGACTGGAGCTTGGCGAGGGCCTGTTGGCGGAACTGCACGGAACTTTCCCTCACCTGAGGATGAGTGGAGACCGGCGCGCGTGGGCCGGTCGTGGTGCGGGGCGGGGCCTGTCTGTCTCGAGGCACCCGAAGAGCCCCGGAACCGGGGAAAGGTTCCGGGACTCAGCGGTTACGAAAAGGTGCGATCAGAGACCGGCGACCAGGCCCGAGACCGGGGCGGTGTTCAGGCCGGTGACACCCTCCACGGTGCCGACGACCGTGTCGACCAGGCCGGAGACCGGGGCGATGCCGTTGACAGCGTCGAGGGCACCGTTCACGGCGTTGACCTGCAGGCCGCCGGAGACGTTGTCGAGCTCGGCGTCGGAGATCTCGACGGTCTCAACCTGGGGGGTGGAGTTCATGATGGAACTTCCCTTCCTAATGGATATCTCACAAGGGGGAGCGGCCCCCTCTGGGGACAGATGACGGCCGCGACCGCAGGCGCCCGTTTCCGGAAGCCGGACACGGCCCCTGCGGTGCGATGGATCAAAGCACGCTGTGGGTACGGGCTTCCAATCAAACTCCGGGCTCACCAGCGCATTTTCCGCTCAGCCGCATCGATCCGTGCAGACGCGGGCACGTCTTGTCGGCGACTTCTTCACATGAGTCACAGCATCGGCTCGGACGGGCTGTTGCCTCCGCCCGGCGGGCCGCAGGGCGATGCGGTGGCGAATCCGACACTCCCGCCTCAAGGGGGTGGCCGCCGGTAGCTCCCTTGTGCAGAACCTCCGCCCACGGTGACTTCGTTGAGTATTGAATGTGCAGATTCCCTGAAGCCTGGATTCCGCTCGGGATTCTCAACCGACCGTTACTGATCGGTAGCGGATCGTGTCAGCCCAGAAGTGCGTACACCGTGCTCGCACGGGCCGCGATCTCGCCCGAGCTCCCGTCGGTCATCACGATGTCGGCGAACGCCATACGGCGGCCCAGCTTGGTGACGACCGCCTCGATCAGGACATCCGAACCGAGCACCGCGCGCTGGAACGACGTCGACTGCTGCACGGTCGTCATCGGCCCGTACGCCCCGCGCGCCGCCGACACGGCGATCACGGTGGCGGTGTCGGCGGCCGCCATCAACGCCTGCCCGGACAGGGCGCCGCCCTCCCGGGCCAGCCCGTCCGACCAGGGCAGTCGCAGGATCGCGCGCCGGTCCTCCACCGCCTCCACGCAGAGGCCGAGGGCGAGCACCCAGGGGGCGAAGTTGGCGGAGAGGATCTTGTCGGCTTCGGCGGTCGTCATCGTCATATGGGGGATTGTTCCCGCCGCCGGAACCCCAGGCGCGGTCCTTGGCCGATTCGGTGTTTCGAGCAGGGCGCGCGGAAACGGAATTGAACGCCCCGTGCGACCCGTGCGTACCAACTGCCAACCAGGCGCCCCGAACAGCTGCCGCAGAGACGGCGGCACAGACCCCGTCCCCCAGGAGGTCGAGAAGTTTGAGTCACAAGCGAATTCCGAAGCGCAAGGCCGCGATAGCCGCGGGCGGCGTGGTGGCGCTCGGAGCGGCCGCGATCCTGCTGCCGAACGCCAACGCGTCACAGGACGGCGCGGCGGACGACGCCACGACCGCCAGGACCCTGAAGGCGGCGGACGCGTCGGATCTCGCCTCGCAGCTCTCGGAACTGCTCGGCGACGCCTTCGCCGGTTCGTACTACGACTCCGAGAGCAAGCAGCTCGTGGTCAACGTCGTCCCCGGCGACAACAACAACGTGATCGTCCAGGCGAAGAAGGCCGGCGCGGAGGTCCGCGAGGTCGAGAACAGTCTGGCCGAGCTGGCGTCCGGCGCGCAGACCCTGAAGTCCGAGGCGACCATCCCGGGCACGGCCTGGTCGGTCGACCCCAGAACGAACAAGATCCTCGTCACCGCCGACTCCACGGTCACCGGCGACAACTGGGACCAGCTGGAGTCGACCGTCGACAGCCTCGGCTCCGGCATGGCGACCATCAAGAAGTCGGCCGGCACCTTCAAGACGTTCCTCTCCGGCGGCGACGCCATCTTCGCCGGCGGCTCACGCTGCTCCGCGGGCTTCAACGTCACCGCGGGCGACGGCACCCCGGCCTTCCTGACGGCCGGTCACTGCGGAGTCGCGGCCGAGCAGTGGGCGGACGCCGAGGGCGGTCAGCCGATCGCCACCGTCGACCAGGCCACCTTCCCCGGCGACGGCGACTTCGCGCTCGTCAAGTACGACGACCCGGCGACCGAGGCACCGAGCGAGGTGAACCTCGGCGACCAGACCCTCGCCATCAGCCAGGCCGCGGACGCCGAGGTCGGCCTCCAGGTCTTCCGGATGGGCAGCACCACCGGGCTGAGCGACGGTCAGGTCCTCGGCCTCGACGCCACCGTGAACTACCCCGAGGGCACGGTCACCGGCCTCATCCAGACCGACGTCTGCGCCGAGCCCGGCGACAGCGGTGGCTCCCTGTTCACCCAGGACGGTCTGGCCATCGGCCTCACCTCCGGTGGCAGCGGTGACTGCACGGTCGGCGGCGAGACCTTCTTCCAGCCGGTGACCACCGCCCTGGAGGCGGTCGGCGCGACCCTCGGCGGCGACGCCGCCGGCGGTGGCGCGGGTGCCGGTGAGGAGGCCGGCGCGGGTGAAGAGGCCGGTGCCGGTGAGGAAGCCGGCGCGGGTGAGGAAGCCGGTGCCGGTGAGGAAGCGGGCGCCGGTCAGGAGGCCGGAGCCGGTGAAGAGGCAGGCGCCGGTCAGGGAGCCGGAGCCGGTGAAGAGGTCGGCGGCGGCAACGCCGACGGCACGGGCAACGGCCTCGGCGAGATCGTCGGCAACGGCGTCGGGAACTGACGCCCCGACACCGACACACGGATCCCACTGATCCGTAGGGACACACACGTGGTCCGGCCCTCCGGCGGGAGGGTCGGACCGCTCCCGTTCCCGGCCCGTCAGTCCCGCGCCCGCAACAACAGCAGCGCCACGTCGTCCACCCGCTCCCGCCGTGCCGCGCTGTGCTCGACGAGCAGATCGGCCAGCTCGTCCAACGGCCGCTCCCCGGCCTCGGCGAGCAACTGGCCGAGGTCGGCGAGCGCGTCCTCGATGTCGACGCCCGGCGACTCGATCAGCCCGTCGGTGTAGAGGACGAGCACACAGCCCGGCGCGAGGTCGACCTCCGTCGTCGGATAGGTCGGCGAGCCGTCGATGCCCAGCAGCGGACCGCCCGCGAGGTCGAGCACCCGCACCCGCCCGTCCGGCCGTCTCAGCAGCGGCGGCGGATGCCCGGCACGCGCCATCACCGCCCTCCCGTGCGCCGGATCCAGCCGTAGGTACAGACAGCTGGCGAACAGGTCGGAACCCAGGTCGAGCAGCAGCCGGTTGGTGCTGCGCATGACGTCCTCGGGTGCCTGACCCACGGTCGTGTACGCCCGCACCGCCGTACGGATCTGCCCCATCAGGCCCGCCGCCGTCACGTTGTGCCCCTGCACGTCCCCGATCACCGCCGCCGTCAGGCCCTGCTCCGTCGGCACCAGGTCGTAGAAGTCGCCGCCGATCTCCATGCCCTGGGTGGCGGGCAGATAGCGCGCGGCTGCCTCCACACCGGCCAGCGGCGGCAGCGAGTGGGGGAGCAGTGCGGCTTGCAGCCCGTGCGCCAACTGGTGCTTGGCGTCGTAGAGTTGGGCCCGCTCCAGCGCCTGTGCGATCAGCCCGCCGAGGCTGGTCAGAACCGCACGCTCGTCCGCCGGGAACGGATGCGGCTCGGCGTAGGCGAGAACACAGGTGCCCACCGGCCGCCCCGAGGCGATCAGCGGCAGATACGCCCAGGCCGCGAAGCCGTCGGGCGTCGAGTGCCGCACCGGATACAGCCGCTCCAGCTCCTGCCGCGAGTCGAAGAACGCCGGGACCCCGGCGGTCAGGGCATGGGCGCCCGGGGTCTGCTCGGTCAGCGGCATCCCGTTGAACCGTTCGACGATCCGCGCGTCCGGATAGCCGCGGTGGCCCAGCACATGCAGCCGGCCCGCCCGTGACCCGAGGACGACCAGCGCCTGGCTGCCGACGGCCGGCACGATCTCGTCCGCGACCAGCTGCACCACGTCCTGCACACCCGCCGCCTCGGTGAGCGCGCCGGCCAGGCTCAGCACCTGGGAGATCGTCACCAGCCGCCCCGGCGGGTCGTCGGGGCGCGGCCCGCTGCGCCCCATCTCCGCCACCGCCCGGGCCCGGCTGATCCGCACGCTCAGACCGGTCGTGCTCGGATACATCCGGAACGACAGCCAGTCCCCGGGCGGGCGCAACGCCACGAAGGAGGTGGCGTGCTGGCTCATCAGCGCGGCCCGGTAGCGGTCCTCGTACACCGGGTCGTTGAGCCAGGGCACCGCCGCCCACAGCTGGTTGCCGAGCAGCCGGTTGACCGGCACACCGATCAGCTCGGCCGCCGCGGGGTTGGCGAAGCTGATCCGGCCGTGCAGATCGAGCGAGCACAGCCCGTACGGCAGCCTCGACACCATCCGCGCCGCCTCCACCGTGCCGAGCGTGCCGGCCGCGCCGCTGAACGCCGGCCCGGCGACCAGATCGGGCTCCGGCAGCGGTGGACGGCTCGCCGCCATGGCACGTTCCAGCCGTACGGCGAGCCGACGGCAGGCGGCGTTGAGATGGTCCCGCTCCCGGTCCGACAGCTCCGGCGGGTGTGCGCCGGGCCAGGTCACGAAGATCGCGCCGTAGGCGTTCGACTCGGTGGCCACCGGCAGGGCCGCCAGCGCGAACGGGTAGGGCAGGACGAGGGCGATCCGTGGATACCGGGCCGCCATGTCCTCCTCGCCCCCGACCCAGACGAGCCGCCGCCCCCGCACCGCCTCCGCCACCGGGATCGGCGCGCTCAGCCCGACCCGCTCCCACGGCGCCGCGAACGCCCGCGGCAGGCCCGCCATGACCGCCATCTCCAGCACGGGCTCGTCGGCGGCCAGCAGATACACGGCACCGGAGTGCGCGTCCACCTCCTCCATCATCGAGGCCAGCGCCAGCGACAGCAGCGGCCGGCCCACCCGCGTCCGCGCGGCCGCCGGCGCCTGGGTGGACGTCTGCCCGTCGGACACGCCGACCACCTCCTCCGCGGGGTCGCGCGACAGGTCCCAGGGCTCAAATCTCCCCCCTCAGCGCTGCTCGCGCACGGCGAGCGGGACCGGGACCGACCGCTCGGACCCGCGCCGTGAGGGGCCGCCCGTACCCCCGGACCGCTGGCTCATGCCCCCGCAGCCGATGCGCGACCCCGGCGGACGGGCGCCTCAGTGCGCCCCCGCGCACCCTGATGGCCGGTTCTTCGCGCCCGCGGACGGTCATGGACGCCAACAATGGGGCACGCGCTCAAGACCATGGCAGTGACGAACTGCGGGCTGGAGGGGGAGCGGTGATCCGGGTCCTTGTGGTGCATGACACGGCTCTGGTGACTCTGCCCCGTCTCCAGCACCGACCAGACGCCGAGCCGCACGAGGACCCCGCCACCGGGACAGGATCCTCGCCGTCTCCCGGTCGGCCGTACCGGCCGCCCGGATGGTGCGGTGGCCGTCGACGGCCTCGGCGAGCGCGGCCGCGCCCTGCTCCTGCTGGTGGTCCGTCACACACCCGCGAGGTGTCACGGGCGAGGGCCCGCAGCAGGGCGGCCAGTACCGGCGCCCCGGCGAGGAACACGACAGCGAGCCGTACGTCGATCAGCCCCAGCGCGACGACGCCCCGACCGGTCCGGCGAACGGGGCCAGCAGCGCGGCACGGGCGGCCGGCCAGATGCGCCACCTTGCCGCCATCCACCACGAACAGCGAGGTGACGGGAAGGAATATCGCCAGCCGCAGAAAGGCCAGCGCATAGCGGTCGACGTCGACGCCCCTGCGGTCGGCCGGGGCCAGGAAGCCCGGGCGGGCGACGACCTGACGGCCCCTCTCGCCGACCGGGGCCGCCGCCTCGAAGTCGAATGGATCTTCCAGCCCTGGGCCGGGCCGGGCGACGGGGTGCCGTCCGGGCCGGCCGGCGTCAGCGTCAGCCAGTCGCCGATCCGCGCCGCCTTCCAGCCGTCGGGAACCTCGCGCCGCGCCGTCTCGTACAGCCGTGCCGTCCCCCGCCCGTCGGCGGACAGCCGGTCCGGCGTCTCGTAGAAGTGCGGGTCGGCGAGCGCGTACACCTCGTAGCGCCTGTCCATTCGTCCCCCTCCGCCGGCTCGGCACCGAGACTTCCAGCGTTGTGCCGGACACGGACAGTCACGCCTGTCACGAGATCACCGTGCGATACGCATGCGTCAAGACATCCTTTCGAGCAGCGCACCCCCGTCGCTCCCCTGAACGGTCACAGGGGCTGCGCAGGTGTCTCATAAGCGCTGTAATGGCGGACGTGGTCGGTGAGGGCGCTGCGGAACGCGGAACGAGGCCCCTGCGTGCCGAAGTCGCCCTCAAGACGGTCGCCGCCGACCCGGACTCGCCGCAGCGGCTGCGCCGGGTTCTGGAGCAGGCGCTCGTCTTCAGCGCGGCGACACTGGCCGCCGTGTACGCGCCCGGCGAGGACGAGGACCTGCTGTGCCTGGTCGAGTCCGCCGGAGTACCGAGGACCCTCTACGGGCTGCGCGACAGCTACCCGCGCTCCGGCCGGTCCGCGACGGCCGACGCCCTGCGCACCGGCCACCCGGTGTGGCTCGGCCCGGCGGAACTCGCCGCCGGCGCGGAGTCCCGACGAGCACCCGCCCGGGACTTCTTCGTCGCCGCCGTGCCCACCCACGACGGCGACGGTGGCTGCCTGCTGGCCGTGAGCGAACGCCCCGGCGGCTTCGACGCCGACGACCGCGCCTGCCTGGAACTGATCGCCGAGGCCGTCGCCCTCCCCGCCCGGCCCGCGACCGCGGACGGGGGCGAGCCGGCGGCCAACGCGTTCAGCCTGGCCATGGACTCCGGCCGGGTCGAGGTCGGCGAGGACATCCTGACGCTGTTCGGCCTCGGCCCCGACGACTTCGACGGCAAGGTCGAGACCCTGCTGGGCCTGACCGTCCCGGAGGACCTGCCCTCACTGATGTCCGTCGTCGAGGCCGACCACATGTCGCTCGGCGACCGCGAGCTGGAGTTCCGCGTCCTGCAACCGGCCGGCCCGCCCAAGTGGCTCCGCCTGCGCGGCCGCCTCCTGCCCGGCGGCGAGGGCCGGCCCGCCCGCCTCGTCGGCACCGTCGCCGACGCCTCCACCCTGCGCGCCGAGATCACCGACGTGGCCCGCGTCCAGCGCCTCGCCGCCGCCCTGGCCACCGCCGGCACCGTACGCGACGTCAGCCACGCCGTGGTCACCGCCCTGCGGGGGCCGCTGCGCGCCGACCGCATCGCCCTCGCCGAACTGGAGAACGACCGCCTCGTCGTCACCGTCCTCGACCCGCCCGAACCCGAGTCCTGGCCGGAGCTGTGGCGCCTGGAGTGGCGTACCGAATGGCCGGACGCCCCCGTACGCGCCATGCCCACCCTGGGCGCCGCCCTGCGCGAGGGCCGCGCCCAGATCTGGCCCGCCGGCGCCCCGCTGGAACCCGCCCTCGCCGACGTCGGTCCCGGTGGCCTCGCCGTCCTGCCGCTGCCCGCCGGCGGACGGATGGCCGGTGCCTGTCTGATCGGCTGGGACACCCCGCACGACTTCGGCGCCGACGAACGCGCCCTGCTCACCGCCTCCGCCGGCCTCGCCGGACAGGCACTGTCGCGCGCCCACGCCTTCGACGCCGAGCACGAACTCGTCGGCATGCTCCAGCGCCAGCTGCTGCCCCGCCGACTGCCCCGGCTGCCCGGCGCGGAGGCCGTCGCCCGCTATCTGCCGACCACGGCCGGCCTGGAGGTCGGCGGCGACTGGTACGACGTGATCCCGCTGCCCGACCACCACGTGGCCCTCGTCATCGGCGACGTCCAGGGCCACAGCGCGGCCGCCGCCACCCTGATGGGCCAGATGCGCACCGCGCTGCGCGCCTACGCCGCCGAAGGACACCCCCCGGACGTCGTCGTCCACCACGCCAACCGCCTCCTCATGGAGATGGAGACCGACCTCTTCGCCACCTGCTGCTACGTCGACGTCGACCTGGAGGAGGGCGCCGCCTGGTGCGTGCGCGCCGGACACCTCCCGCCCGTGCTGCGGCACCCCGACGGCAGCACCGAGATCGTCGAGGCCGAGGGCGGGCCGCCGCTCGGCGTGCTGCGACAGGCCGACTTCCCGATGAGCCCGCTCGGCCTGCGGCCCGGCACCGTCCTCGCCCTCACCACCGACGGCCTCGTCGAGGCCGCCGACGCCGACATCGACACCGGCATGGACCGGCTCGCCCACGACCTCGCCCGCTCCGACCCCGCCCACCTCGGCCTCGTCGCCGACGCCCTGCTCGTCGGCGCGCGCCGCAGCGACGACATCGCCCTGCTCCTGATGCGCTACGACGGCATGGCGGTACGCCCGCTCCGCGAGAGCTGGACGGTCTGGCGGGTCCCCGAGGCCGTCGGCCACGCCCGCCGCTTCACCCGGCGCACCCTGCGCACCTGGGGTGTGACGCCCCCGGACACCGACGCCGTCCTGCTCGTCGTCTCCGAACTCGTCACCAACGCCCTCGTGCACACCGACGGCCGGGTCCGCCTCGACCTCACCCTCGTCCACCACCGGCTGCGCGTCGCCGTCGCCGACTCCTCGCCCCGCACCCCGGTCAAACCGGCCAGCATCAGCTGGGAGGCCACCGGCGGCCGCGGCATCCTCCTCGTCGAGGCCATGGCGGCGGAGTGGGGGACGGTGCCCGTGAGCGGCGGAAAACAGGTGTGGAGCGAGATTCCGCTCAGCGGATGAGGCCGGTTTTCGACGCAGGTGAGGCCGCATCCCGGTGAACGGCCGACGGCGTGGCGGCGACCATCAAGCCAATCCGGCACCGTCAAATCGGCGGAATCGGGGCTAAGGTGAACCGATGAAGGCTCTCGTGCTGTCCGGCGGCGCCGGTACGCGCTTGAGGCCGATCACGCACACTTCGGCCAAACAGCTCGTGCCGGTGGCCAACAAGGCCGTGCTCTTCTACGGGCTGGAATCCATCGCGGCGGCCGGCATCACCGAGGTCGGGGTGATCGTCGGGGACACCGCCGCGGAGATCCAGGACGCCGTCGGCGACGGCTCCAAGTTCGGTCTGGAGATCACCTACATACCCCAGGAACGGCCGCTGGGCCTGGCCCACGCCGTGATCGTCGCCCGGGACTACCTGGGCGACGACGACTTCGTGATGTACCTCGGCGACAACTTCATCGTCGGCGGAATCACCGGCCTCGTCGAGGAGTTCCGCACCCACCGCCCCGACGCCCAGATCCTGCTCACCCGCGTCCAGGACCCCCGCTCCTTCGGCGTCGCCGAACTCGACGACGCGGGCCGGGTCGTCGGCCTGGAGGAGAAGCCCGAGCACCCCAAGAGCGACCTCGCCCTGGTCGGCGTCTATCTGTTCACGCCGGTGATCCACGACGCGGTCCGCGCCATCACCCCGTCCTGGCGCGGCGAGTTGGAGATCACCCACGCCCTCCAGCACCTGATCGACGCCCGCGCCGACGTGCGCTGCACGGTCATCAAGGGCTACTGGAAGGACACCGGGAACGTCGCCGACATGCTGGAGGTCAACCGGACCGTCCTGGAAGGCCTCACGCGCCGTATCGACGGCGACGTCGACGACGCCTCTCAGACCGTGGGACGCGTGGTCGTCGAGGAGGGGGCACGCATCGTCAACTCCCGCGTCGTCGGGCCCGCCGTGGTCGGCGCCGGCACCGTCGTCGAGGACTCCTACGTCGGCCCCTTCACCTCCATCGCGGAGAACTGCCGTATCACCGACAGCGAGTTGGAGTTCTCCATCGTGCTGCGGGACTCCTCGATCCACGGCGTGGGCCGCATCGAGTCCTCGCTCATCGGCCGACACGTCCAGGTCACGCCCGCGCCCAGCGTCCCCAGCGCCCACCGACTCGTCCTCGGCGACCACAGCAAGGTGCAGATCCACACATGAACCTCCTCGTCACCGGCGCCGCCGGCTTCATCGGCTCGACCTACGTCCGCACCCTGCTCGCCCGCGACGCGCCGCACGCGCCCGAGGCGCCCCGGATCACCGTGCTGGACAAGCTCACCTACGCCGGCACCCTCGACAACCTCGAACTCGACCACCCCCGGCTGGAGTTCGTGCACGGCGACATCCGGGACGCCGAACTCGTCGACAAGCTGATGGCCGAGGCCGACCAGGTGGTGCACTTCGCCGCCGAGTCCCACGTGGACCGCTCGATCACCGGCGCCGACGACTTCGTCCTCACCAACGTCGTCGGCACCCACACCCTGCTGGACGCCGCCGTGCGCCACCGCGTCGCACCCTTCGTGCACATCTCGACCGACGAGGTCTACGGCTCCGTCGAGTCCGGCTCGGCCACCGAGGAGGACCCGCTGCGCCCCAGCTCGCCGTACTCCGCCTCCAAGGCCTCCGCCGACCTGCTCGCCCTCGCCCACCACCGCACCCACGGCCTCGACGTCCGGGTCACCCGCTGCTCCAACAACTACGGCCCGCACCAGTTCCCGGAGAAGGTCGTCCCGTTGTTCATCACCAACCTCCTCGACGGCGAGCAGGTCCCCCTCTACGGCGAGGGCCTCAACGTCCGCGACTGGCTGCACGTCGACGACCACTGTCATGGCGTCGAACTCGTCCGCACCCACGGCCGTCCCGGCGAGGTCTACAACATCGGCGGCGGCACCGAGTTGAGCAACCGGGACCTCACCGCCCTGCTGCTCAAGGCCTGCGGCGCCGAGCCCGACCGGGTACGGCACGTCGCGGACCGCAAGGGCCACGACCTGCGCTACTCCGTCGACTGGACCAAGGCCCGCACCGAACTCGGCTACCGGCCCCGCCACGACTTCGCCGCCGGCCTCGCCGCCACCGTCGGCTGGTACCGGGACCACCGCGACTGGTGGGAACCCCTGAAGCGGCGCGTCGACGGGGAGCGCGGATGAGGTGGCTGGTCACCGGCGCGGGCGGCATGCTCGGCCACGACGTGGTTGAGGAGCTGCGCGCCCGCGGCGAACAGGTGGCCGGCCTCACCCACACCGCCCTCGACGTCACCAGCCCCGACGCCGTGGACCGCGCCTTCGCCGCGTACCGCCCCGAGGTCGTCGTCAACTGCGCCGCCTACACGGCCGTCGACGACGCCGAGCAGGACGAGAGCCGGGCCCTGCGCGTCAACGGCGACGGCCCCGGCCTGCTGGCCCACACCTGCGTCACGTACGAGGCCCGTCTGATCCAGGTCTCCACCGACTACGTCTTCGCGGGCGACGCCGACGCCCCCTACCCGGAGAACCATCCCCCCGCCCCGCGCACCGCCTACGGCCGCACCAAACTCGCCGGCGAGCGGGCCGTACTGGACGAACTCCCGGCCGCGAGCGCCGTCGTGCGCACCGCCTGGCTCTATGGCGTCCACGGCCGCAGTTTCGTCCGCACGATGATCGGGCTGGAGGCGAGCCGGGACACCGTCGACGTCGTCGACGACCAGCGCGGCCAGCCCACCTGGACCGCCGACGTCGCCGTCACGATCGCCGACCTCGGCCCCCGCGTCGGCCGCGACGTCACCGGCGTCCTGCACGCCACCAGCGCCGGCGAGGCGACCTGGTACGACCTGGCCCGCGAGGTCTTCGCCCAGCTCGGCGCCGACCCCGACCGGGTGCGCCCCGTCACCGGCGCCGCCTTCCCCCGGCCCGCGCCCCGCCCCGCGTACAGCGTCCTCGCACCCGGCCGCCGGCAGCGGCTCGGCCTCCCGGGGCCGCGGGACTGGCGCACCGCCCTGCACGAAGCACTGCCCCGGATCCGCAAGGAGGCCCTGCGTGAAGCGCCATGAGTTCCTGCGGGAACTGCACAAGGTCAGCGGAAACCGCAACTACCTGGAGATCGGCGTCAACGACGGCCGCAGCCTCAAGCTCTCCCGCGTCCCCACCGTCGCCGTCGACCCCGCCTTCAAGGTCGTCACGGAGATCCGCTGCGACGTCCACCTGGTCAAGGCCACCAGCGACGACTTCTTCGCCCGCGACAACCCGCTGATCCATCTCAAGGGCGGCCGCCACCCGCTGCGCAACCTGCGCCGGGGCCGCGGTCCGCTCGGGTACTGGCGGCGCACCGTCCTCGACCTGGCGTTCATCGACGGCATGCACCTGTTCGAGTACGCCCTGCGGGACTTCATGAACATCGAGCGGTACTCCGACTGGACCAGCGTGATCGTCTTCGACGACATGCTGCCGCGCAACGTCGACGAGGCGGCTCGGGACCGGCACACCGGGGCGTGGACCGGGGACGTGTACAAGATCGCCGAGATACTCGGGCGGTATCGGCCCGATCTGGTGACGGTGCCCGTGGACACGCGGCCGACGGGGCAGCTCGTCGTCTTCGGTGCCGATCGCCGTAACACCGTGCTGCGTGATCGGTACGACGAGATCGTCGCCGAGTACGAGGTGCCCGATCCGCAGAAGGTGCCGGAGACGGTTCTGGACCGGGTGGGGGCCGTGGCGCCGGAGGCGTTGCTCGGGGCGGGGTTCTGGCGATCGCTGGCGCGGGCCCGCAAGGTGGGCGTCGGGCGCTCGCGGGGGTGGGAGCCGTTGCGTACGTCGGTCGAGAAGGTGCTCGGCGGTCACTGACGGGGGTCGTTGTTCGTCTGCCGCGCCGTCGTGGCTGGTCGCGCAGTTCCCCGGGCCCCTTGGGGGGTGTCGACCCCCGCGTCAGACGCGACCGTCTCGCGACTGCTCGTAGTGCGCCGCACAGGCCTCGTATGTCGGGAGCAGCCCGGTTTCACGTGCCTCGGCCAGTGACGGAGCCCGGGCGTCCTTGGGGGACAGGATCGGCGCGATGTGCCCGGGCCAGGCGATGCCCAGCTCCGGGTCCATCGGGTCGACCCCGTGCTCGCGCTCGGGGGCGTAGCCGGTCGAGCACAGGTAGATCACCGTGGCGTCGTCGGTGAGGGCCATGAAGGCGTGTCCGAGGCCCTCCGCGAGGAACACGGCGTGGTGGCTGTCGTCATCGAGGCGTACGGCTTCCCAGCGGGCGAACGTGGGGGAGCCGACGCGGAGGTCGACCACCACGTCGAGGACGGTTCCGCGCACACAGGTGACGTACTTGGCCTGGCCCGGCGGCACGTCGGAGAAGTGGACGCCGCGCAGGACGCCCGAGCGGGAGACGGAACAGTTGGCCTGGGCCAGGGTGAGGTCGTACCCGGTGGCCTCGCGGAACTCCGTGCCCCGGTACCACTCGTGGAAGCTGCCCCGGTCGTCCGGGAAGACCTTGGGCTCCAGTGCCCAGGCGCCTTCGATGCCGAGGGGGCGCATGCCGTCACCTCCTCCGGGCCTTCGCGCGCAGGCGGGTCGCGGTCCGACCCAGCGCCGTACCGAGCCCGCGCCGCGCCCCGCGGACCAGGCGGCGCAGCGGACCGGGGCGGGGAGTCCGTACCACGCGCACCCCCGATGCTCCCGCCCGCAGCGCGAACGGCAGCGTGAGGTGGCGCGGCCCCGGCGTGCCGAGCGCCGCGCGCCACGTCGCTCCGCGCAGCTCGCCGAGGGGCAGCACGGCCTCCAGCAGCGCGCCGGAACCGTGCGGGGACAGGGTGGCCGGCACGTCGTGGACCCTGCCGGACGAGGTGAGACGGAGCGAGAGGGCGGTGCCGTCGTGGGGGACGTGCAGGGGGAGTGGCGCGCGCAGTCGGTCGCCCGTGAGCGTGACGTCGTCCGGTGCGACGGCGCCCAGGCCCACGCGGTGGGTCGCGCGGTCGACGTCCAGGGCGAGGTTCGCGTGCGGCGTGGTCCAGTACGGGAGGACCACGTGGCCGGCGGTCACGGCGGCGTACGGGGTGGGGCGGTTCGGCTGCGGGGCGGGGCCCAGGCGGCACTCCTTGGTCCAGCCGCCCAGCTTGACGCGGACGAAGGCGTCCCACAGGCCGGCGCCGGTGAGGGCCGCGGGGTCGACCGTGGCGGTCGCGCGCAGCAGCAGACGGACACGGCCGTCCTCGCCGGCCGGCACCTCCTCCCGGGTGAACTCCACCCGCTGGAAGTACTGGGCGGCACTGGCACGCTCGCGTACCAGCAGGTCGGCGGTGGCCTGGCCGAACCGGGCCACGGTGTCGGCGTCCACCCACGCGACGGCCGCGGCCAGGTTCTCGGGCGGGCCGTCGAGAGGCGTACGGGCGGGAGCGGCGGCGAAGGCCATCGGGGCACCGGCGACGGCGTACTCGGCGGTGAACCCGACCCGCAACATGCCGTCCTCCCACGTCACGCGCTCGGGGACCGCCGTGAGAGCGATGCCGGCCTCCCACTCGGCGAAGGCCTCGACGTCGTCGTACCGGTCCGCGGCGACCAGCGCGGCGACGACCTGCTGCGTCGGCTGGAGCCCGGCCGCGACGCCGGGCCCGAAGCGCTCGACGACGACCTGGCGGATCTCCTCGAACAGGTCCCGGCGATAGTCGGACGGCAGGGCGAGGAGCCGCCGCCCACGCAGGCGCTCGACCATCTCCACGCGCAGCCAGCGCCGGAACAGCCGATCCCGCAGCGGGCCCGGCTCGGTGTGGCGCTCGACGACGTCCAGGGCCTCCCGGAGGTTCTTGAAGTACCCACCGGGGTCGAAGCGCTGGAACCCGGCGTTCGAGGCGTCGTCGCGGCGGACGTGGTAGTAGCAGACATAGTCGCTGAGCACCGAGACGTTGCCCGCGCGCAGATACGCCTCGGTGACGAAGACGTGGTCCTCCAGGCGCCGTCTGCCCTCGGGGAAGCGCAGCCCGATGTCGTCGAGGAAGGCGCGGCGGAACATCTTGTGCGGGGTGAGACTGTCGATCAGGGGCGTGTCGGCGACGGTGGCGCGCGGGTGGTTGCGGCGGAACAGCTCCACCGGCACCCCGCGGCCCTTGCCGGCCATCTTGCCGACGACGACGTCGGCGCCGTTGGCCACGCCGTAGTCGTACATCCGCTCCAGGGCCTCGTCTCCGACGTGGTCGTCGTTGTCCACGAACATCACGTACTCGCCCCGGGCGGCGGCGATGCCGACGTTGCGGGGCTTGCCCGACCAGCCGGAGTTCTCCTGGTGCACGACGGTCACCCGGGGCTCCGCGGCGGCCAGGGCGTCGAGCCGGGCGGGTGTGCCGTCGGTGGAACCGTCATCGACGAAGATCACTTCGTACTCGTCCGGGGGCAGCGACTGCCGCAGCAGTGACGCGATGCAGTCCTCGACATAGACCCCGGGGTTGTACACGGGGACGACCACGCTGACCTTGACCGGCATCGGTCTCCGAGCCCCCTAGGGGTCGCAGGGCGTTTACGTCGAAGTACGGCGTTCGTGGCCAAATCCTAACCCTGTCACGCCCTTTGTCCACCGCTCAACGACCGGGGCACCCGTACGTCCCCGTGCCGCTGCCGCGCGTGGAGAACCGGCCGGATTTCGCCCACGCCGGTAGCCTGGCGGCGTGCGCCTGCTGCTGATGTCCGACACCCACCTGCCCAAGCGCGCCAAGGTGCTGCCCGAGGGGTTGCTCGCCGAACTGCCGCGCGCCGACGTGGTGTTCCACGCCGGGGACTGGGTCGACACGGCCACCCTCGATCTCTTGGAGAGCCGCAGCGCCCGGCTCGTCGGGGTCCACGGCAACAACGACGGACCGGACCTGCGCGCCCGGCTCCCCGAGGTGGCGTACGTCGAGCTGGGCGGCCTGCGCTTCGGCGTGGTCCACGAGACCGGGCCCGCACAGGGCCGCGAGGCGCGCTGCGCCGCCCGCTTTCCCGACCTCGACGTGCTGGTCTTCGGCCACAGCCACATCCCGTGGGACACCACGGCCCCCACCGGCCTGCGGCTGCTCAACCCGGGTTCCCCGACCGACCGCCGTCGTCAGCCCCACTGCACCTATATGACCGCGACCGTGACCGACGGCAGCCTCACGGCCGTGGAGCTGCACCGCCTGCCTCCGCGTCAGCCATCAGCCGCTGACGCACCCTGACCCGCTCGCCGGCGTTCAGCGCCCGGTCGAGGAGGCCCGCGCTCCGCGCGGATGGATGGCGCCGGCGGTCGCCGTCAGCGGGGTGCCGCTGCCGCCCCAGCGCAGGGCGACGATCTCGGCGGCGACGGACACGGCGACCTCCTCGGGCGTACGGGCGCCGAGGTCGAGCCCGACGGGGGAGCGCAGCCGGGCCAACTCGCCCTCGCCCAGCCCCGCTTCGGTCAGCCGGCGCATGCGCTCGTCGTGGGTACGGCGGCTCCCCATCGCCCCGATGTACGCGGCCGGACGGCGCAGCGCCTCTTCGAGGAGGGGCACATCGAACTTCGGGTCGTGGGTGAGCACGCAGATCACCGTGCGTGCGTCGGTGTCGGTGCCGCTCAGGTAGCGGTGCGGCCAGTCCACGATCACCTCGACGCCCTCGGGGAAGCGTTTCGGTGTGGCGAACACCGGCCGGGCGTCGCACACCGTGACCCGGTAGCCGAGGAAGTCGCCGATGCGGGCGACCGCCGCCGCGTAGTCGATCGCGCCGAACACCAGCATGCGCGGCGGCGGTGCGAAGGAGTGCAGGAAGACGCTGACGTCGTCCTCGCGGCGCTCGCCGTGCGGGCCGTAGTGCCTGAGGTCCGTGAGGCCCAGGGCGAGTTCACCACGTGCGTCGGCGGTCACCGCCGCGTCCAGGCCGGACGCGCCGAGGGTGCCGGTGACCCGGTCCGGCCACACGGCGAGCGTCGCCCCGCGCGGCGCGGGCCCGTCGGTCACCGTCGCCACGGTCACCGGCCGTCCCGCCGCCACCGACTCCGCGACCTCGCCGAAGGAGGGGTCCGAACCGGCCGTGACCGGACGCACGAGCAGGGTGATCTCGCCGCCGCAGGTCAGCCCCACCGCGAACGCGTCCTCGTCGCTGTACCCGAAGGTCTCCAGCCGCGCCTCGCCGCTCGCCACCACCTCCTGCGCGAGCTCGAACACGGCCCCCTCGACACAGCCCCCCGACACACTGCCGACGACCTCGTCGTCCGGGCCGACCGCCATCGCGGCCCCCGGGTCACGCGGGGCACTGCGGCTGGTGGCGACCACCGTGGCGAGCCCGAACGGCATCCCGGCCGTGTACCAGGGGGCGATCACCGGGAGGATGTCACGCATGGTCGTGGGTACTTCCTGGTGAGGCCGGCGGATGGGAGTTTCGAGGGTGCGCCGGAGGGCGGCTCGGCGGGATCCCTGCTACCGCCAGTATCGACCTTGCGGCAGCGAGGGGCACGCGCGCGGACGCTCCTGGGCGGGCCCGGGTACGTGCGCGGGGCTGGGCCTGGCACCACGTGAAGGTCACAACGAGGGCGCGATGTGTCGGGGACACCGGTGCGGCCGGTCCGCCACGATGCCGTCGGCCTCCGGGAAGCGGGCGCGGGTGGCGAACACCGGGCGCGTCCCCGTCGACGACGCCGCCGGGGCCGCCATGCCGGGGTCGCTGTCCGCGATCTGTATGCGGACGCGGCCGGGGTCCACCTCAAGCGTGTCCGACCTCTTCCGCGAGGCCCAACGGCTGCGCGAGAGGTTCCCGGACGAGCCCTCCGCCGAGGCTTCCCGACACCCGGGCGCGCTGTCGATGCGTGAGCCGGGCGTCCGCGTAGGCTCAAGAGCGCCGCACGGCAAGGGACTTGGAAGGCGGGGCATGAGGCGTGACGAGCTGATCCGGCCGGTACCGGAACTGTTGAAGGAGCACGCCGGGTCGGCGCCGCGGCGCGTCGCGTACGCCGATGCCTCGCGCAGCGTCACCTACGCCGAGCTGGAGCGGCGCACCCGCGCCCTGGCCGGGCATCTCACCCGGACGGGACCACGGCGCGGCGACCGGGTCGCGATCTGCCTCGGCAACCGCGTGGAGACGGTGGAGAGTTGCCTCGCCGTGCTGCGGGCCGGGATGGTCGGAGTCCCGCTCAATCCGCGGTCCTCCGACGCCGAGCTGGCCCACTTCCTCCAGGACAGCGGCGCCGCCCACGTCATCACCGACGCCGCGCACCTCGCACGACTGCGGCGCCTGGGACGGCCGTACGACGGCCTGGGCGTGCTGGTCACCGGGGGCGGCCCGGCACCGGACGACCTCACCCAGCTGTTCGAGAGCGTGGCCGGGAGCGACGGCGGGTCCGCGGAGATCGACCTGCTCGGGCTCGACGAGCCGGCCTGGATGCTGTACACCTCCGGCACCACCCACCGGCCCAAGGGCGTGCTGTCCACGCAGCGGGCCGCGCTGTGGTCCGTGGCCGCCTGCTACGCCCCGATCCTCGGCCTCTCACCCGACGACCGGCTGCTCTGGCCGCTTCCGCTGTTCCACAGCTTCAGCCACTCACTCGCCGTCCTCGGTGTGACGGCCGTCGGCGCGAGCGCCCGCATCGCCGGTGACCTGCTGCCGCCCGGCGGTCTGCGCCGGGAACTGGCCACGGCGTACGAGCAACTCGGCGGGCCCTTCACCCTGCTGGGCGGCGTGCCCACGACGTACCACCGGCTGCTCGACTCGCCCGGCGAGCCCCCGCCGGCCCCGCGCCTGTGCGTCGTGGCCGGCGCGCCGAGCGGCCCCGCACTGCGCGCGGCCGTGGCGGACACCCTCGGGGCGCCGCTGCTCGACGCGTACGGCAGCACCGAGACCTGCGGCGTGATCGCGGTCAGCCGACCCGAGGGACCCGGGGTCGACGGCACCTGCGGACCGCCCGTACCCGGCGTGGACATACGCGTCGTCGACCCGGGCAGTGGCGAGGACGCCGGGGACGGAGACGAGGGCGAGGTCTGGGTGCGCTCGCCGGGCCTGATGACCGGCTACCACCGGCAGCCCGAGGCGACGGCCGCCGCGCTGCGGGACGGCTGGTACCGCACCGGCGACCTCGGCCGACGCGTCGAGCACGGCCATCTCCGGCTCACCGGCCGGGTCAGCGAGCTGATCATCCGCGGCGGTGAGAACATCCACCCGACGGAGATCGAACAGGTCCTGGCGCAGTGCCCCGGCGTGTCCGACGCCGTGGTCGTGGGCGTACCGCACGACGTGCTCGGCGAGGTCCCGGTCGCCTTCGTCGTGCCGGGCCCCGACGGGATCGACGCGCGGCGGGTGCTCGCCGAGTGCCGTACCCGGCTGGCCGACTACAAGGTGCCGGCCGAGATACGCGAGATCACCGCCGTCCCGCGCACCGCCTCCGGCAAGATCGCCCGCCACGAGGTCGTCGTCCCCGCCCCGGCCGCCCCGCTCACGGCCGACACCGCTCCCACCCCCACCGCCCTGCGTGAGCGGCTCCGCGCCCTCTCACCCGACGACCGGGAACGCGCCCTGCGCGCGACGGTCCTCGCCGAGACGGCCGACGTCTGCCGGCCCGCACCGGGCGATCAGCTGGACGCGGACAGCCCGTTCGCCGATCTGGGCATGACGTCCGTCGGCGTGGTCGAGCTGGTCGACCGGCTCGGCGAACTCACCGGCCTGGCCCTGCCGGCGACGCTGGTCTTCGACCACCCGACACCGGCCGAGGCGGCCCGGTACCTGTGCGCCGCACTCTTCGAGAGCGCGCCTAAGACACACCGCCGGGCACACGGCGCACCGGACAGGCCCTCCGAGGACGATCCCGTCGTCATCGTCGCCATGGGATGCCGGTACCCGGGCGATGTCAACTCCCCGGAAGACCTCTGGGAGTTGGTGTCGCGGGGCCGGGACGCCATCACGGAGTTCCCGACCGACCGCGGCTGGGACCTGGACGCCCTGTACGACCCCGATCCCGACCGGATCGGCACCTCGTACACGCGACACGGTGGATTCCTGCACCGGGCCGCGGAGTTCGACGCCGGACTCTTCGGGATCTCGCCGCGCGAGGCGCTCGCGATGGATCCGCAGCAGCGGCTGCTCCTGGAGACGTCCTGGGAGGTGTGGGAGCGGGCCGGGATCGACCCGGAGTCGGTGCGCGAGAGCGACACCGGTGTCTTCGTCGGCGTGATGTACGACGACTACGCCTCCCGCCTCACCCGCCCCCACGAGCTGGAGGCGCACCTGGGCCTCGGCTCGACGGGCAGCGTGGCTTCCGGACGGATCTGTACGTGTACGGTCTGCGCGGTCCCGCCGTCACCGTCGACACCGCCTGTTCGTCCTCGCTGGTGGCGCTGCACTGGGCGGCGCGGGCGCTGCGCTCGGGCGAGTGCTCGCTGGCGCTGGCCGGCGGGGTCACGGTGATGGCGACGCCCCAGTCGTTTCTCGCCTTCAGCCGGCAGCGCGGGCTGTCGGCCGACGGGCGCTGCAAGTCCTTCTCGGCGGCGGCCGACGGCACGGCCTGGGGCGAGGGCGTGGGACTCGTCCTGCTGGAGCGGCTGTCCGACGCGCGGCGCAACGGCCACCCGGTCCTGGCCGTGCTCCGCGGCTCGGCCGTCAACTCCGACGGCGCCTCCAACGGGCTCACCGCGCCCCACGGCCCGGCCCAGCAGCGGCTCGTCACCCAGGCGCTGGCCGACGCGGGACTGCGCCCCCGTGACGTCGACGTGGTGGAGGCGCACGGCACGGGAACCCGGCTCGGCGACCCCATCGAGGCGCAGGCCCTCCTGGCCACGTACGGCCAGGACCGTACGCGGCCGCTGTGGCTCGGGTCGGTCAAGTCCAACCTCGGGCACACACAGGCGGCGGCCGGAGTCGCCGGCGTCATCAAGACGGTGCAGGCCATGCGGCACGGAACCCTGCCCCGGACCCTGCACGCCGACCCGCCCACCCCGCACGTCGACTGGTCCTCCGGCCGGGTGGAACTGCTCACCGAGCCCCGGCCCTGGCCGGCCACGGACCGGCCGCGGCGCGCCGGGGTCTCGGCCTTCGGGATAGGCGGGACCAACGCACACGTCATCCTGGAGGAGGCACCGACGGCCGAGACGGCGGTGACCCCCCAGCCCACGACCGCCACCCCGCCCGTTCCCTGGCTGCTCTCCGCCGCCGACGAGACCGCCCTGCGCGCCCAGGCACGCCGCCTCGCGGCCGAAGCGGCGAACGGGACGGCCCTGTCGAGCGCGTCCACGGCCGACATCGCGCACATGCTCGCGGTGTCGCGGCCCGCCCTCCCCCACCGGGCGCTGGTACCGACCGGCGACCGGGCACGGATGCTGGACGCGCTGACCGCGCTCGCGCGGGGCCACGACGCACCGGGCGTCGTGCGAGGACTGGCGGATCCGGCGATCCGTACGGCCTTCCTGTTCACCGGACAAGGCGCCCAGCGCCCCCGGATGGGCGCCGAACTGCGCGCCGCCTTCCCCGTGTTCGCCGAAGCCTTCGACGAGGCCTGCCGGTACCTGGACGACCACCTCCCCCAGCCGCTCAGCGCGGTGCTGGCCGCCGAGCCGGGCTCACCGGACGCGGCCCTCGTGGACCGCACGGACTTCACGCAGGCCGCGCTCTTCGCCTTCGAGGTCGCGCTCTTCCGGCTGCTGGAGTCGTGGGGCGTGCGAGCCGACCGCGTCGTGGGCCACTCCGTCGGCGAGCTGGCCGCCGCCCACGCCGCCGGTGTACTCGATCTCCCCGACGCGGCCACACTCGTCGCCGCGCGCGGCCGACTGATGCGGGCCCTGCCCGAGGGCGGCGCCATGGCCGCGCTGGACGCCACGGAGAGGGAAGCCGCCGCCGTGCTCGGGGAGTTCGGGGAGCGGGTGGCGGTCGCCGCCGTCAACGGCCCCCGCTCGGTGGTGATCTCGGGCGAGCGGGACGCGGTACTCGCGGCCGCGGCACGCTTCGAGGCGCGCGGCCGCAGGGCCGTACGGCTCCGCGTGAGTCACGCCTTCCACTCGCCCCTGATGGATCCGATGCTCGACGAACTCCGGTACATCGCACAGCAGTTGACCTTCCGGCCGCCGCGCGTCCCGATCGTCTCCACCGTGACGGGCAGGCTCGCCGAACCCGATGAGCTGTGCTCACCCGAGTACTGGACGCGGCACGCCCGGCTCCCCGTACGCTTCGCCGACGCCGTGCGGCGACTCGCGGACGACGGGATCTCCGCCTACCTGGAGATCGGTCCCGGGCCCGCGCTGACCGCCGCGGCCACCGACTCGCTCGCGGACGCCTCCGCGAACGGCACCGTACTCGCGGCGGCCACCCGAGGCGGCGCGTACGAACCGGAGACGCTCCTGTCGGCCGTCGCGTGGCTGCAGGTCGCCGGGGCCACCGTCGACTGGCGGGCGGTGTACGCCGGTTCCGGCCCCCGGCGCGTGGATCTGCCGACGTACGCCTTCCAACGGCAGCGGTACTGGCTGGACGCACCGCCCCCGGCGAGCGTCGACGCCGGGCCGCTGCTGGGCCCGGCGTTCCCGGTGCCGGACACCGACCGGACCGTGCTGACCGGGGTGCTGTCCCTCGCGGCGCACCCGTGGCTCGCGGACCATGTCGTCGCCGGGAGGGTGGTCGTGCCGGCGACGGCGTTCGTGGAGATGGCCGTGCGGGCCGGCGACGAGGTGGGCTGCGCCGCGGTCGACGAGCTCGTGATACCGGCGCCGCTGGCGCTGTCCGGTTCCGCCGGGACGCGGGTGCAGGTCGTGGTCGGTGGGAGGGACGAATCGGGGCGACGCTCGCTCGACATCTACTCCCGGCCGGAGGATGCCGACGAGGACATCCCGTGGACCCGGAACGCCACCGGCCGACTCTGCCCCGCGCCGGCGACGCCGCAGAGCGGATCGGACCTCTGGCCGCCGCAGGACACCGAGGCCGTGGACCTCACCGACGGGTACGCCGCCCTCGCCGATGCCGGGCTGACCTACGGGCCCGCGTTCCAAGGGGTCGGCGCGCTCCGGCGACGCGGCGACGACGTCTTCGCGGAGGTACGGCTGCCCGCCTCGCACGCCTCGGAGGCGGGCCGTTTCGGGCTCCACCCGGCGCTGTTCGACGCCGCGTTGCACGCCCCTCTCCTGGCGGGCCTCGCTGACCTGAGCGTGGTGCGGGTGCCGTTCGCGTGGAGCGGTGTGAGCCTGCACGCTTCGGGAGCCGCGGAGTTGCGGGTCAGGGTGACGCCGACGGGCCCCGACACGGTCTCGCTGACGATGACGGACCCGTCCGGTCGGCTGGTGGCACGCGTGGACTCGCTGGTCATGCGGGAACTCACGGCCGACCAGGCGGACGTGACCGCCGCGACCGACAACGGCACGGGCGACATCGTACGAAGGGCACTGCTGCGTCCCTACTGGGCCGCTCTCGAAATCCGGCGAGGTGCGGATGACCGCGCCTGGGCAGTGCGCGGGCCGGACGAGTTGAACCTCGCCGGGTTCCTGCCCGAGTCCGACGCGGCGAGCGCCGAGTTCGTGGCCGTCACAGCCGCCGACCCCGCCACCGGCGCCGATCCGCTGCCCGCCGTGCACGCGCTGACCGGCAGCGTGCTCCAGGTGCTCCAGGACTGGCAGGACGATCCGGGCACTGCGGGTTCACGGCTGGTCGTGGTCACGCGGGGAGCCACCGGACCGGTGCCGGATCTGGCCGGTGCGGCGGTCTGGGGACTGGTGCGGGCGGCACAGTCGGAGCTGCCCGGTCGTGTCGTCCTGGTCGATGTGGACGGGCGGCCCGAGTCGCTGCGGATCCTCGCGTCGGCCGTCGCCACCGGCGAGCCGCAACTACGCATCCGGGACGGGCGGGTGACGGTCCCGCGGCTGGCCGTGGCCGACGACGCCCCGGACACCGAGATCGCCTTCGCCGCGGACGGCACGGTGCTGATCACCGGAGGCACCGGTGCACTGGGCGCGGAACTGGCCCGTCATCTGGTCGTCGAACACGGCGTACGGCATCTGCTGCTGACCGGCCGCCGAGGGCCGCAGGCGCCGGGTGCGCGGGAACTGCGCCGCGAGCTGGAGGAGTTGGGCGCGCAGGTCGGCGTCGTCGCCTGTGACGCGGCCGACCGGGCCGCGCTGGCCGACGTCGTCCGGGGCTGCGAGCCGCCGTTGCGCGCGGTGCTGCACGCCGCCGGGGTGCTCGACGACGGCGTGCTGGACTCGCTGACGTCCGAGCGGATGACGGCCGTGCTGCGGCCGAAGGCCGACGCGGCGTGGCATCTGCACGAACTGACCCGTGACCTGGGCCTTACGGCGTTCGTCGTGTTCTCCTCCGTCTCCGGTCTGCTGGGCCGGGCGGGCCAGGGAAACTACGCGGCAGCGAACTCCTTCCTCGACGCCCTCGCCCACCGCCGCGCCGCCGAAGGACTCCCGACGCTGTCGCTGGCGTGGGGTCCGTGGGAGCACAGCGGCGGCATGGCGGCCGAGCTGCCCCAACAGCGCTCAAAGTCAGCGGAGCTGCTCGTCCCGTTGTCGACGCGGCAGGGGCTCACCCTGTTCGACGCGGCGCTGCGTTCGAGGGAGCCGGTCCTGGCGCCGATCCTGCTGAACCGGGCGGCACGGCGGTCCAGGGCCGGGCACCTGCCGGCGCCGTTGCGCGGCCTCGTCCGTCCCGGTAGGCCGACCGCCGCCGCGACCGCATCCGGCGCCGCCGGGTCTCCCGGGCAGACGGCCGCGCCGGGGGAGTGGCGCGAGCGGCTGGACCGGACAGCGCCGGGTGAGCGGGAAGCGGTGCTCGTGGCGCTGCTGCAGGCCGACGTGGCCGCGGTGCTCGGCTACCCGCACGCCGAAGCGCTGCCGGCCGGCAAGAGCCTCGCCGACCTGGGGTTCGACTCCCTCACCGCCGTGCAGATCCGCAACCGGCTGAGCGTGGCGCTGGGGCTCCGGCTGTCGGCGGCGGTGGTGTTCGAGCACCGGACGGCCGAGGACCTGGCCCGCCATATGCTCGGCCTGCTGGACGACGAACCGGCCGCCGCGGACGACCCTGAGCCGACGGTGACCGAGCGGCCGACGTACAGCCTCTCCTCGCTGTTCCGGACGGTCAGCGCCTCGGGACAACCGGTGGCGGCGATGCACCTCCTCGTCACCGCTTCCTGGGCCCTGCCCACCTTCCCGGCCGCCCGAGGCCAGGAGCACGCCCTGCCCCCGATCCGCCGTTCCCACGGCCGACCCGGCCCCGGCGCCCCGACCCTCGTCTACTTCCCGGCCTACCATCCGTCGCTCGCCGCGGACGGCGGGGAGTTCCCGGGTTTCCACCGCGCCTTCGCGAAGGCCCCCGACGCTCCGGAGAGCCTGGAGGTCCTGGAGTTCCCCCACCCGGGCATCGGCGCCGGAGCCGCCGTACCGGAGGACCGTGCCGCGCTGGCGCGTACGCAGGCCGAGAGTGTGCTGCGGCACGTCGGGGACGGGCCCTTCGTGGTGGTAGGACGGTCGGCGGGCGGCAATGTGGCGCACCTGGTGGCGCGCGAGTTGGAGGACATGGGCCGGGCGCCGACGGGTCTGGTGCTGCTGGACACCTACCACATCACGCCGGACAACAGCGGCAGGGACTGGCTGCTGTCGCTGGCCGCCCCACCGCCGCAGGACACCGGACGGCCCGCCCTCGCCCGGGACGACGACACCGCCCTGGCCGCGATCGGCGCCTACAACCGGATCTTCCTCGGCTGGGATCCCGAGCCGGTCACCACGCCCACGCTCCTGGTGCGCGCGCTGCGGCCCACGCCCGCCATGGCGGCCTCCGCGGACGCGGACGACTGGCGGACGTCCTGGCCGACGGAACACGACGTCGTCGACGTCCCCGGCGACCATCTGACGATGATGCGGGAGCACGCGGAGACGACGGCGTCCGCGGTCCGCGCCTGGATCGGGACGCTCGCGAAGGACACCCCGTGAGAGGCGACGGCATCGCACGGCGCGTGCGGCGGCGGTTGGTTGAGCGTTAATCCATTGCCCCCGCCGGGTCGGTCCTGCTGCACTGCAAGAGACCCGCCGTCAGCCGTGGAGGAGCAGCACATGCGCACTGCGTACATGTCCATCCAGGAAGGAACGACCCCCTCATCAAAGGACATGACGCTTCGTGCACCTGCTCAACCTCGGAATCCTCGCCCATGTGGACGCCGGTAAGACCAGCCTGACCGAACGCCTGCTGCACACCGCGGGCGTGATCGACGAGGTCGGCAGCGTCGACGCCGGGAACACGCGGACCGACACCCTCGCGCTGGAGCGGCAGCGCGGCATCACCATCAAGTCCGCCGTCGTCTCCTTCGCGCTGGACGACCTGACGGTCAACCTCATCGACACCCCCGGCCACCCTGACTTCATCGCCGAGGTGGAACGGGTGCTCGGCGTGCTGGACGGCGCCGTACTGGTCGTCTCCGCGGTGGAGGGCGTCCAGCCGCAGACCCGCGTGCTGATGCGCACGCTGCAACGGCTGCGCATCCCCACCCTCGTCTTCGTCAACAAGATCGACCGGCGAGGGGCGCGCTCCGACGCCGTCCTGCAGGCTCTCTCCGAGCGGCTGACGGCGGCCGTCGTGCCGATGGGGAGGGCCCAGGGCCTGGGGACGCGCGACGCCTGCTTCGTCCCCGGCCTCGCGGCGTCGGCCCTCGACGTCCTCGCCGACCACGACGACGACCTGTTGACGGCGTACATCGAGGACACCGTCTCGTACGACCGCCTCCGCGCCGCCCTCGCCGACCAGACCCGGCAGGCCATCGTGCACCCCGTGTACTTCGGCTCCGCCATCACGGGCGCCGGCGTCCGCGCGCTCGTCGAGGGCGTCGGACAGCTGCTGCCCCCGGCCGACGGCGACCCGGACGGGCCGGTCTCGGGCACCGTCTTCAAGGTCGAGCGGGGACCGGCGGGGGAGAAGGTCGCGTACGCGCGCTTGTTCTCCGGGACCCTGCGCACCCGCGACCGGATCCGTTTCGGTGCCGTCGGCGGATCGAGCGACGCGGGTGCCGCGGGCGGCCTGGACGACACCCGGGCCGAAGGCCGGATCACCGCGATCAGCGTCTTCGACCAGGGCACCGACCTCAGGGACGAACTGGTGACGGCGGGCCGGATCGCCAGGCTGTGGGGCCTGGGCGACATCAGGACCGGCGACGCGCTCGGTGAACCCCGCAAGGCCCACGGGCACCACTTCGCCCCGCCCACCCTCGAAACCGTCGTCGTGCCGGCCGACGGCGCCGACCGGCGGGGCCTGCACCGAGCACTCACCCTGCTGGCCGAACAGGACCCGCTGATCGACCTGCGCCACGACGAGGTGCGCCAGGAGACCTACGTCTCCCTCTACGGCGAGGTACAGAAGGAGGTCGTCCAGGCCACCCTCGCCGACGAGTTCGGACTGGAGGTCACCTTCCGCGAGACGACGCCGCTGTGCGTCGAGCGGCCGGTCGGCTCGGGCGCGGCGGTCGAGTTCAACAAGAAGGACGCCAACCCGTTCCTCGCGACCGTCGGCCTGCGCGTCGACCCGGCGCCGGTCGGATCCGGCGTGGCCTTCCGGCTGGAGGTGGAGCTCGGCTCGATGCCGTACGCCTTCTTCAAGGCCGTCGAGGACACCGTCCGCGAGACCCTCGGCCAGGGCCTGCACGGCTGGCAGATCCCCGACTGCACGGTCACCATGACCCACTCCGGCTACTCGCCCCGGCAGAGCCACGCCCACCAGGGCTTCGACAAGAGCATGTCCAGTACGGGCCACGACTTCCGCGGGCTCACCCCGCTGGTGCTGATCGAGGCCCTGCGCCGCGCGGGCACCCGGGTGCACGAGCCGATGCACCGCTTCCGCCTGGCGGCCCCGACCGACACCCTGGCCGCCGTGCTGCCGGTGCTGTCCAGGCTGCGCGCGGTGCCGCAGACCACCGAGACACACGGCGCGTCCTGCGCGCTGGAGGGCTCGGTGCCCGCGGCCCATGTGCACGAACTGGAACAGCAGTTGCCGGGGCTGACGCGGGGCGAGGGCGAGCTGGAGAGCGTCTTCGACCACTACGCCCCCGCCCCGCGCGGCACCCTCCCGGAACGCCGGCGCACCGACCTCAATCCGCTGAACCGGAAGGAGTACCTGCTGAACCTGACCCGCAGAGTGAGTAACTGAGCCTGCGGAGGGAAAACTTACTCATGGGTCAGGTGGTATTGACGGTGTCCTGATATCGCCGGACTGTAGTGGACATGCCGAACATCCGGACGCGTCTCCTGGTTGTCCTGGTCGTCCTCTTCGGATCCCTGTCGGTGGCGGGCCCCACTCCCGCCACCGCCGCCCCCCTCCCCGACTCCCTCTGGTTCGACGAAACGCCCCTCACCGTGCAGAACGGCCGCTTCACCGACGGCAACGGCCGCGAGGTCGTGCTGCGCGGCTACAACGTCTCCGGCGGGACGAAACTGAAGGAGAACGACGGTCTGCCGTTCGCGTCGACCGCCGACGCCAAGAAGTCCGCGACCGCGCTGCGCGCCCTCGGCGGCGGCAACTCGGTGCGCTTCCTGCTCTCCTGGGCCTACGCGGAGCCCGTGCGCGGCCAGGTGGACACCGCCTACCTCGCCAAGGCCACCGACCAGATGCGCGCCTTCCTGGACGCCGGGATCCGCGTGTACCCCGACTTCCACCAGGACCTCTACTCCCGCTGGCTGTTCGACAGCGACAGCTGGTACACCGGCGACGGCGCCCCCAAGTGGGCCGTCGACCTCGGCGACTATCCCGATGAATACTGCGGGATCTGCCCGTTCTGGGGCCAGAACATCACCTCGAACGAAGCCGTCAAGCAGTCGACGTACGACTTCTGGCACAACGCGTACGGCCTCCAGGACGCCTTCCTCGACACCGCCCAGAAGACGATGACGTACCTCAGGCAGAACCTCACCGCCGACCGGTTCGCCGGCGTCGTCGGATTCGACCCGTGGAACGAGCCGCACGCGGGCAGCTACGACTCCGGCCAGACCAGCCGGACGTGGGAGAAGGACGTGCTCTGGCCGTTCTACGTCAAGTTCCGCGCCCGCATGGACGCGGCGGGCTGGCAGACCAAGCCCGCCTTCGTCGAGCCCAACCTCTTCTGGAACGCCAACCTCGACTTCCAGAAGGAGGAGGGCGGACTGCTGGACGCCGGCACGCTCGGCCCGCGCTATGTCTTCAACACCCACTTCTACGACCAGAAGGCCATCTCCGGCGTCTTCATGTGGGGCAAGGCGCAGGACGGGCAGTACACCGGCGACTTCGGGACCGTCCGCGACCGCGCCTCCGCCACCGGGACGGCCGCGATCATCAGCGAGTTCGGGCACCCGCTCACCGGATCCGTCTCCGACAAGGCGCCGACCGTCTACAAGGCGATGTACCAGGCCCTCGACTCCCGCGTGAAGGGCGCGAGCTGGTGGTCGAACCCGGCGGGCTCCGGCCCCGTCCTCTCCGGCTCCCAGTGGCAGTGGGACCTCTACAACGGCCGTCACCACGAGCTGATGAACGACAACCCCGACAAGGTGCAGACCGACGGCGACGCCTGGAACGGCGAGGACCTCTCCGCCGTACGCCTCGACGACTCGGGCACCCCCGTGCTGCGTCAGGACGCCCGGCTGCTCGACCGGATCTACCCGAGCGCCACCTCCGGTTCGACGGTCGCCTTCACCTACGAGGACCGCTCCCGGGACGGCTCGACGACCCTGACCTGGAACCCGGTGCCCGGCTCGCTGCCGAACGTGGCGCAGCTGGTCGGATCGGGACAGTACGGGCTGCTGGTGTGGCGCTCGAACAGCGGTACCGCACCGACCGAACTGCACCTGCCCGCGTCGTTCCCGACCGGGTCCACCACGGTCGTCTCCGACCTGGGCACGGCGTACGCCCCGCCCGCCTACACATCGACCACTCCGGTCGGCGTGGCCGCGGAACCGGGCGGCACCGGCAGCCGTCGCCTGCTGCTCACCGACTCGGACTCCGGCGTCCCGCACTACGCGCTGGTGACGAACGGGGCGAGCAGCCCCTCGGCCGCCGTACTGAACGCCGCACGGTCCGAGCTCTCCGCGTGGGCCGCGCGGACGGCGGGCCAGTAGCCGGGCCGGAGACCTCGGTTGCCCCTGCCCTCACGTCGGACTGCACGGTGTACGGCGCCGGTCACCGGCTGTACGGCGACAGCGACCGGGGCCAGGCGGCCGCGGAAGTCGACGCGCTCGGTCGGGCCGTCGGCAGCAGACGTGAGCCCGTGACGCCTCGGTCGCCATGCGGCACATGGCGACCGAGGACGGGGTGGGTGCGGTGCTGAAGTCGCTGGGCTGATCAGCCGGCGGCCGGACTGGTCCAGCCGGCCTCCACATGGCCGAGGCGGACCCGCTGCGGGTGGTCGCCGACCGGGACGGACACCTGCTTGCGACCCGTGGCGAAGTCGATGGCCGTGACCTGGTCGGTGCCGCTCTCGGAGACCACACAGGACTTGCCGTCACCGCTGACCGTGGCCCAGTAGGGCTTGGATGCGGTGACGAGCGGGCCCTCCTGGAGGGTGGTGCGGTTGACGACGGTCGCGTAGTCGTCCATCGTTCCCGCGACACACAGCTTGCTGCCGTCGGGACTCATCGAGATGCCGTGGTGGCGTGAGTCGTTGACGAACGTGGTGCGGTCGTCGCTGGTCGCCGGGTTCTTCGGCAGGGTCTTGGTGCGGGTGATCTTCTCGGTGGCCAGGTCGTACTCGAAGAAGCCGTTGAAGAACGACACCTGGAAGTACAGCTTCGACTCGTCCGGCGAGAACACGGCCGGCCTGACCGCGTCGGAGTAGTCCGTCAGCCCGAGCGCGTCCAGCTTCGGACGCATGTCGATGACCTTGACCTGCTGGTACGTGGTCGCGTCGACGACGGTGATCCGCCGGTCGCCCTTCGTCCAGTCCAGCCAGGGGGCGTCGGTCTGTGTGTTCACGTCGCCGATCGCCATGTTGTAGATGTACTTGCCGTCCCGCGTGAAGATGTTCTCGTGCGGCTTGTCGCCGGTGGCGAACTTCCCCAGTTCCCGCCCCGTGTCGATGTCCAGCACATGCACGGTGTTGGAGGTCGAGGCCGACACCGCGACCCGCTTGCCGTCAGGGGAGACCGCCATGTGGTCGGCGCGGTAACCGGACACCGGGAAGCGCCAGTTGACGTCCCCGGTGGCCAGGTCGAGGGAGACGACGTCCGCGAAGCTGGGACGCGAGACGACCACGGACCTGCCGTCCGGCGTGGAGTACATGTCGTCGACGAACTGGTCGTGGCCCTCACCGACGCTGTTGCGGATCGCCATGAAGTAGATCCACTTGATCGGATCGGCGTTGATCTCCGCCATCCGCTCGTCCTTGTCGGGGATGACGTCGATACGGCCGATCTTCCCGAAGTCCCCGGAGGACTTGATGACATCGGCGGTGCCGTCCCAGTTGTTCCCGACGAACATCACCTCGCGCAGGGCGGCGGCGGAGGAGTCGGCGGCGGTGGCGGTGGTCGCGGGGACGGCGGCGGTCAGGGCGAGGGCGGCGGCCACGGAGCACAGGTGCCTGGGTCTGATGGCAGGCATGACTGCTCTCTTCCTCTGAGATGGGAGTCCTGCGAGAGGGGAGGGAGAATCTGAACACGGGTGCTTTCAGAATCAACTTACTGAAAAGTAAGGAGGGGGTGCCCTTCTCCACAAGACTGCGTACACGACAAAATTGGCCGTCGGGTCGGCAAGGTGCTGGGAGGACAGCGTGACGGGCAGGATCAAGGCGCCCACCGGCCGCTACGGCGGCAAGTCGGCCGCTGAGCGACAGGCCGAGCGGCGGCGGCGCTTCCTGGACGCGGCGCTGCGGCTCTTCGGCGGCAGCCCCGGCTACCGGGGCACGACCGTCGCGGCACTGAGCGAGGCCGCGGGCCTGTCGACCCGTCAGTTCTACGAGGAGTTCCGCGCCCTGGAGGACGTCCTGGCCGCCCTCCACCTGGAGGTCAACGCGTGGGCCGAGGAGGCCACTCTGACCGCCGTGGCGCAGGCGCAGCACCTCCCGCTCGCCGAGCGCGCCACCGCGATCTTCCGCGCGTACGCCGCGAACGTCACCGCCGACCCGCGCCGCATCCGCATCACCTTCGTCGAGATCATCGGCGTCAGCCCCCGGCTGGAGGAACAGCGACTCGCGCGCCGGGCCCGCTGGGTCGAGCTGGTCTGCGCCGAGGTGGCGTCCGCCGTGGCGCGCGGGGAGGCGGCGCCGCGCGACTACCGGATCGCCGTGACCGCGTTCATCGGCAGCGTCAACGGGCTGCTGCACGACTGGAGCGCCGGGTGGGTGGACGCCACCCTCGACGAGGTCGTCGACGAACTGGTCCGCATTCTCCTCGGCATCCTCCAGCCGAGGGACGCACGGCTGGCCGGTGCCTGAGGCGGGACCACCGGCGGCGTCACCGGACCGTGCGGTTCAGCCGCCGAGCCGGTTCACCGCGTCGAGGACGGGCGCGAAGCCGTCCTCCGCCCGCAGTCGGTCGGCGATGTCCCGGGCGCGGCGGCCGTAGGACGCATCGGTGGTCGCCCGGCGTACCGCGTCCGCCAGCGCGTCGGCCGTGAACTTCCGCAGCGGCACGGCGCGCGGGGCCACGCCCAGGGCGACCAGTCGGCCGGCCCAGAAGCCCTCGTCGAACTGGATCGGCACGGGCACCGCCGGTACCCCGGCGCGCAGCCCGGCCGCCGTGGTGCCCGCACCGCAGTGGTGGATGACGGCGGCCATCCGCGGGAACAGTGCGGAGTGCGGCACCTCGTCGATGGTCAGGACGTCGTCCCCGGCCGCCTCCAAGCCGCCCCAGCCCCGCTGGATCACCGCGCGCAGCCCGGCCCGGCGCAGCGCGCGCACGACCTCGCCGCTCAGCCGCGCCGGGTCCGGCACGGTCGCGCTGCCCATGCCCACGAAGACCGGCGGCGGGCCCGCTTCGAGGAACTCCCTGAGTTCGGCGGGGAGTTGCGTGTCGCCGTCGTACGGCCACCAGTAACCCGTCACTTCCAGGTGCGGTGGCCAGTCGCGCGGCCTGGGCACCACCAGGGAGCTGTAACCGTGCAGTGCGCGGTTCCTGCGCGGGGTGCGGGACCTGCCGCGCGGCAGCCCGAGGCGGGTCCGTGCGTCGGGTACGGCCGCCGAGAAGACCCGCTGGATGGCGAGGCTCACGCCGTGTCCGGCGACCCGGTTCCCGACGGGCCCCCAGGAACCGCCCCCGAGCATCGGCGGCCCGAACTCCCGGGTGGGAGCGAGCGGTTGCAGCGGGACGTCGAGCGTGGGGAGCGAGAGGCCGTCGGCGATGGCGTGCCCGAGCGGGGTGGTGGCGCCCGCCAGGAGCAGGACGTCACTGTTCCGCGCGGCGGCCAGCATGTCGTCCGTCAGGTGCCCGGCCAGCGCCCGCGCCATCCCCACCACGCGCACGAGCTTGCCCAGACCGGTCGCGCTGCGGTGCAGGCTCCGGCCGCGCTCGGATTCCAGTTCCGCCCGTGGATCCAGCGGCATCGGATGGAAGCGCACACCGGATCCCGCGACCAGCCGCTCGAAGCAGCCGTGCGTGACCAGGGTGACCTCGTGTCCGGCCCGGGACAGGGCGTGCCCGAGTCCGGTGTAGGGGGCGACATCGCCCCGGGAGCCCGCCGTCATGATCGCTACACGCACCCTGTCAGTATGGCGGCCGACGGCCCTCGTGAGCGTCAACCAGTCGCATGAACCGGCGACTTCAGGCCCGCCCCATCCGTTGACTTCCCCCTCGCGTGGCTCTAATTTCGGCGCACACGTTCGAGTTTCCGAATGTTATTCGAAATGCCGAACCTCATGTCATCCCCGCATGAAGGAGCCGCATGTACCCCCCTCCCCGCAGGAACTTCCTGCGCCGCTGCAGATCCACCGTCACCCGCGCCCTCGTCCTGGCGCTGGCCGCGAGCACCGCCCTGCTGTTCGCGGGGTCCGCTCCCGTCCAGGCGGCCACGCCCCGTCAGGTGGCGGTTCCCGGCGCGCCCATGGGCTGGGCGTCCTGGAACGCGTTCGCCGCCAAGGTCGACTTCAACGTCATCAAGCGGCAGGTCGACGCGTTCGTGGCGGCGGGGCTGCCCGAGGCGGGCTACGAGTACATCAACATCGACGAGGGCTGGTGGCAGGGCACCCGGGACGGCGCCGGCAACATCACCGTCGACGAGACGGAGTGGCCGGGCGGCATGAAGGCCATCGCCGACTACATCCACAGCAAGGGCCTGAAGGCCGGCATCTACACCGACGCCGGCAAGGACGGCTGCGGCTACTACTTCCCCACCGGCCGCCCCGCCGCGCCCGGCTCGGGCAGCGAGGGCCACTACGAGCAGGACATGACGCAGTTCTCGCGGTGGGGCTTCGACTTCGTGAAGGTCGACTGGTGCGGCGGTGACGCCGAGGGCCTCGACCCCAGGACGACCTACCAGGCGATCAGTGACGCCGTGGCCGCGGCGACCGCCACCACCGGCCGCCCGCTCGCCCTCTCCCTGTGCAACTGGGGCTACTCCAACCCCTGGAACTGGGCCCCGGGCATGGGCCCGATGTGGCGGACGAACACCGACATCTTCTTCCACGGCGGCACACCGTCCTACGGCAACGTCCTCACCGCCTTCGACCGCAACATCCACCCCACGGCCCAGCACACCGGTTACTACAACGACCCCGACATGATGGTCGTCGGCATGAACGGCCTCACCGCCGCCCAGAGCCGCTCCCACATGAACCTGTGGGCGATCTCCGGCGCCCCGCTGCTGGCCGGCCTCGACCTCACCACCCTCACCGCCGAGACGACGAGCATCCTCACCAACCCCGAGGTCATCGCCGTCGACCAGGACCCGCGCGGCCTCCAGGGCGTCGAGGTCGCCGAGGACACCAGCGGTCTCCAGGTGTACGGCAAGGTCCTCGCCGGCAGCGGCAACCGCGCCGTCGTCCTGCTCAACCGCACGTCGACCACGCGGAACATGACCGTCCGCTGGTCCGACCTCGGCCTGACGAACGCCGCCGCGACCGTCCGTGACCTGTGGGCCCGCCAGAACGTCGCCACCACCGGCACGAGTCACACCACCAGCGTCCCGGCGAACGGCTCGGTGATGCTCACGGTCACCGGCGGCACCGAACAGGCCGCGAGCACCTACAGCGGCACGTCGGCCTTCTCCGGCGTCGTCGCCGGGAGCGCCGGCCTGAAGACGGTCGAGGTCTCCTACACCAACAACACCTCCACCGCCCGCACCGCCACCCTCACCGTCAACGGCCAGACTCCCACCAAGGTCTCCTTCCCGCCGACCGGTTCCAGTGCGGGCAACATCTCCGTCCACGTCTCCCTCGCCAAGGGCAGCGCCAACACGATCTCCTTCTCCGGCGCCCCCGCCCTCGACGGCATCGTCGTTCGGCCGCTGCCCGGCAGGAACGGCACGCTGATCACCGGGACCGGCTCCGGCCGTTGCGCCGACATCGACGACAACGCCATCGCCAACGGCACCGACGCCCAGCTGTGGGACTGCAACGCCGGTCAGAACCAGGTCTGGCGGTACGACAGCACCCGCAAGGAACTCGTGGTGTACGGCAACAAGTGCCTCGACGCCCACAACCGCGGCACCACCAACGGCACCCGGGTCGTCATCTGGGACTGCAACGGCCAGACCAACCAGCAGTGGAACCTCAACGGCGACGGCACCCTCACCAACGTCAACGCCGGGCTCTGCCTCGACGCGTACGGCGCGGCCACCGCCAACGGCACGAAGCTGGTGCTCTGGACCTGCAACGGCCAGAACAACCAGAAGTGGACGGTGAGCTAGCCCGGCCCTAGGCGAGACACAGGACCAGTACGCCGCACGCCGCGGCGCAGATCAGCAGGCAGGAGGCCAGCAAGCGGCGGCGCAGACCGCGGTACCTCGCCTCGTACTCGTCCCGCAGTCCTCCGGCACGCGCCGCCGTGCGCTGCCAGGAGGCGCGGGCGAGTGCCAGGTACTCCGCCTCGAACCGCCGCTCCACCTCACCCCGCTGCTCCTCCGTCAGCCAGCGCAGCGGCGCACTGAACCGCGCGGCGGCCGTACGGCCCTCCTCGCGGGTCGCGGCGAGCAGCAGATGCCCCTCGACGTCGTTGAGAAACTTGTCGGTGATGCTCACGGGGACGTCAACTCCCTTTCCGGCGTCGGGGCGTGGTGCAGGTCGAACGCCGGCGACTCGGAGCGAATGCGGGGCAACGTCAGGAAGTTGTGGCGCGGGGGAGGGCAGGAGGTCGCCCATTCCAGCGAGCGGCCGTAACCCCACGGATCGTCGGCCTCGACCTTCCTGCCGTATTTCGCCGTCTTCCAGACGTTGTAGAAGAACGGCAGCAGCGAGGCGCCGAGGACGAACGAGAAGACCGTCGACAGGGAGTTGAGCGTCGTGAGTCCCTCCACGGCCAGGTAGTCGGGAATGCGGCGCTGCATTCCGTTCACACCCAGCCAGTGCTGGACCAGGAAGGTGCCGTGGAAGCCGATGAACAGCGTCCAGAAGGTCATCTTGCCAAGGCGCTCGTCGAGCATCCTGCCGGTGAATTTCGGCCACCAGAAGTGGAATCCGGAGAACATCGCGAACACCACCGTGCCGAAGATGACGTAGTGGAAGTGGGCCACCACGAAATAGGTGTCCGAGGTCGGGAAGTCCAGCGGTGGTGAGGCGAGCATGACTCCCGTGAGGCCGCCGAAGACGAAGGTGACGAGGAATCCCAGGGCCCAGAGCATGGGCGTCTCGAAGCTCAGCGAGCCGTTCCACATCGTTCCGATCCAGTTGAAGAACTTCACGCCCGTCGGCACGGCGATGAGGAACGTCATGAAGGAGAAGAACGGCAACAGCACACCTCCCGTGACGTACATGTGGTGCGCCCACACCGTCACGGACAGGCCCGCGATCGCGATGGTCGCCGCGATCAGACCCGTGTAGCCGAACATCGGCTTGCGGGAGAAGACCGGGATGACCTCACTGATGATGCCGAAGAACGGCAACGCGATGATGTACACCTCCGGATGGCCGAAGAACCAGAAGAGGTGCTGCCACAGCAAGGCTCCGCCGTTCGCCGCGTCGAAGACCTGCGCGCCGAACTTGCGGTCCGCCTCCAGCGCGAACAGCGCCGCCGCGAGCACCGGGAAGGCCAGCAGCACCAGCACCCCGGTCAGCAGCACGTTCCAGGTGAAGATCGGCATGCGGAACATGGTCATGCCCGGGGCGCGCATACAGATGATCGTCGTGATGAAGTTGACCGAACCGAGGATCGTGCCGAAGCCGGAGAACGCCAGACCCATGATCCACATGTCGGCACCCACCCCCGGGCTGCGGACCGCGTCGGACAGCGGCGCATAGGCGAACCAGCCGAAGTCGGCCGCGCCCTGCGGCGTCAGAAAGCCGCCGACCGCGATGAGCGAGCCGAACAGGTAGAGCCAGTAGGCGAACATGTTCAGCCGGGGGAACGCCACGTCGGGCGCGCCGATCTGCAGCGGCATGATCCAGTTCGCGAAGCCGGCGAACAGCGGCGTCGCGAACATCAGCAGCATGATCGTGCCGTGCATCGTGAACGCCTGGTTGAACTGCTCGTTCGACATGATCTGCAGACCTGGCCGGGCGAGCTCGGCGCGCATGAACAGCGCCATCACACCACCGAGGCAGAAGAACGCGAACGACGTGACCAAATAGAGCGTTCCGATCGTCTTGTGATCCGTGGTGGTCAGCCACTGCACGGCTCGGACGCTCCTGATGTCTCTGATCCTCTTCACGCCCCGCCTGTGTCCGCGGCCCACCCGGACGTCACACTCGGGGGACGCGACAAGAATCACGGAAACGGGTGTGACGATCCGGCGGGTGCCGGACACGAACGGAACATGAGCAACGACGAGATCTTCGCCGCTGCCTATCGCGAGCACTACTGGGCGGTCAGCCGCTACGTCGCGCGGCGACTGGACGGGCGCACGAGTGAGGTCGAGGAAGTGGTGGCGGAGGTGTTCACCGTCGCCTGGCGGCGCCGTGCGGACCTGCCGGCCGCCCCGCTGCCCTGGCTGTACGGCGTGGCACGCAACTGCCTGGCGAACGCGGTACGCGGCTACGGACGCCGCCGGCGCCTGGTCGACCGGCTGGGCCACGACGAGACCGCGCACGGCCGGCACATCGTGGACAGCCCGGACACCGAGGCGCCGGGCGCCTGGGTGCACGAGGCGCTCGACCGGTTGTCCCCGGCCGACCAGGAGGTACTGCGGCTCACGGCCTGGGAGGAACTGGCCGTCGAGGAGGTCGCCGTGGCCCTCGGCTGCGGCAGACGGGCCGCGGCCATGCGCCTGCACCGGGCCCGGCGCCGACTCAGAGCCGAGATCGACCGTATGAGCCCGCCGACCGTGTCCAAGGAACGAAGCCATGGCTGACGAACTCGAACTGCTGCGCCACGCCAACCCCGTCCCGGTCGACGGCCCCCACTTCGGCGACGGCCCCCTCGACCACCACGCCGAACGACACCTCGACCGGCTCCTGCGCGAACGCCCCACCATCTCCGCGCCGTCCCCGCCGCGCCGCCGTACCCGGCTGGCCTGGGGCCTCGCCGCCACGGCCGTCGTCGCCGCGCTCGCGCTGGCCCTGCTGTTCACCGGCCAGACGACCGCCCCCGCGGTGGCCGCACCCCGCCCGCTGCTCGTCCAGGCCGACTCCACCCCCGTACCCCTGCGCACCCTGGCCGAGCGGGCCGGGGCGGCCGCGGCGGACGGGGCGCCGAAGCTGCGCAAGGGCACCCACGTGCAGACGTGGAGCATGGGCATGAGCGACGACAAGCCGCCGATCACGCTCCCCGAGGAGCGCATCGTGCGCTGGCACGCCGACGACAGTCACACGGAGATCGTCGTGGCGACCGACCCCCGCCACCCGGGCCGGCCGGTCCTCGGCGGCGACGGAGAACTCGTCGCGGACGGCCACGTCCTCAGCCGGCAGACCTATCCGCCCAGTTGGAGCGACGCCCCGCCGCAGTCACCGCCGCCCACCGACCTCGGGCGCCTGCGCGCCTACCTCCAGGAGGCCGAGTACAGCAGGACGGCGCTGAACACCGGCGAGCTCCTCCACGCCGTCGCGACACTCCTCGACACCTGGACCCTCGGCGCCCGCGAGTCGGCCGCCCTCGCACAACTGCTCGCGGACACCGAGGGGCTCCGACCGGCCGGGCAGGTGACGGACCGGCTCGGCCGGCGGGGACAGGCGTACGTGTACGACGGGACCGGCTCCCGCCAGATGCTGATCATGGACCCGGCCACCGGGGACGTACTCGGGCTGGAGACCACCTTCACCGAGGCGGAACCGGAGTACGGCGTCAAGGCCGGTGACGTGATGTCGTACAGCGCCTGGATGCGCTGACCGCGCCCGTCACACCCCGAGCTGCCGGGCGGCCGCGTCCACCGTCTGCTCCAGCAGCGTGGCGATCGTCATCGGACCGACGCCGCCCGGCACCGGCTTGATGAGCGAGGCCCGCTCGACGGCCGAGTCGATGTCGACGTCGCCGACGTTCCCGGCTTTGGAACCGGCGTCGACGACGACGGCTCCGGGCTTGATGTCCTGCCCCCGGATCAGCCGGGCCCGCCCCCCGGCGGCGACCACGATGTCCGCCTCCCGAAGGCCGCGGACAGGTCCGCCGTACGGAGGCGCCGCGGGCCCCGGACAGCGGCTCCGTGCCCGCCGTCAGCGCTCGCGCAGGCGGCGCCGGTCCTGTTCGTCCCAGGCGCGGGTGTCGCGCGGTGTCGCGTAGGGCTCCTCGTCGGGCGGGTGGCCGCCGGCGATGGCGCGCTGTCGCTGGGCCTCGGCGTCGAACTCCAGACCGAGCAGGATGGCGAGGTTGCCGACCCACAGCCAGACCAGGAACACGATCACGCCGGCCATGGTGCCGTAGGTCTTGTTGTAGGAGGCGAAGTTGGCGACGTAGAACGCGAAGCCGGCCGAGGCGACCAGCCAGATCACCAGGGCGAGGAAGCTGCCCGGGGTGATCCACCTGAAGCCGCGCACCTTGGCGTTCGGGGCCGCCCAGTACAGGAGCGCGATCATGGTGGTCACCAGAACGGCCAGGACCGGCCACTTGGCGATGGACCAGACCGTCAGGGCCGTGTCCCCGATGCCCAGGGTGGAGCCGACCTGCCGGGCCAGGGAGCCGGTGAAGACCACGATCAGCGCGCTGAGCAGGGCCAGCACCATGAGGGCGACGGTCACACCGAGCCGGATCGGCAGGATCTTCCACGCCGGGCGCCCCTCGGGGATGTCGTAGACGGTGTTCGAGGTGCGGATGAAGGCCGCGACATAGCCGGAGGCGGACCACACCGCGAGGACGAGGCCGACGACGGCCATGACGGAGCCGAGGCCGCCGTTGCCCTGCAACTGCTCCACCGCGCGGGTGAGGATGTCCCGGGCCGAGCCGGGCGCGAGCTCGTTGATGTTCTCCAGGACCTTGTCGGTGGCCGACCTGCCGACCAGACCGAGCAGGGACACCAGCACCAGCAGGGCCGGGAACAGCGACAGCACGCTGTAGTAGGTCAGGGCCGCCGCGCGGTCGGTCAGCTCGTCGTCCTTGAACTCCCGCAGCGTGCCCTTCAGCGCCGCCCACCACGATCGCCTCGGCAGCTCGCTCGGCGTGTCCGGGGCCTGCCGCTCCACCTGCGGATCCGGGCCGACGCTCGCGGGCGCCGGATTCGGTGGCACCGGCTGGTCCTTGTGCCTGGATCTGAGTAGTCGGGTCATGTCCCCCGGGTATCCCGGCCCCGGCCCGCTCAAGCGCGATCGGCACCCGCGTCCGGGGCGCCGGAAAATCCGGCGACCGTTCAGACGCGGACTGTTACCGTCGAGCCCATGAAGGTCATCAGGCACAGCCACTCCGCAGCCGCGCGAGCGCCCCGCTCGACGGCTGCCGACGCCTGATCCCACCCCTCCCGGCGGCCGGAAACGGACCGCCGGTGCACGTGCGTCCCTTCTCCCTCCCGGTCGCACCCGTTCCGCGGCTCTTTCCGGTCCCACGACCGAAGGAACCCGCGATGAACACGATCAACCCGATGAACACGATCAATCCGATGAGCACCGACCGGATCGTCCGCACCTTCACCGACTACTTCCGTGAGCGCGGACACGAACTCCTCACCGGCGCCACCCTCCTGCCCCCACCCGCCGACCCGGTGCTGTTCACCACCTCGGGCATGCACCCGCTCACGCCCTATCTGGAAGGCCGCCCGCATCCCCAGGGACGACGCCTGGCCGGCGTCCAGCGCTGCCTGCGCACGACGGACCTCGACGAGGTGGGCGACCGCACCCATCTGACCGTGTTCGAGATGCTCGGCTCCTGGTCCCTCGGCGACTACGGCCATACCCGGAGCCTGCGCCTGGGCCACGAACTGCTCCGCGACGGGTTCGGTATCCCGCCGGAGCGGATGTACGCCACCGTCTTCGGCGGAGACGACCAGGTGGGCCCCGACCACGAGTCGTCCGACACCTGGCGCGAGTTGGGCGTGCCCGTGGAGCGGACCGGCGACGACAACTGGTGGTCCCACGCCCCGGTCGGCCTGTGCGGCCCCGACTCGGAGATCTTCGTGTGGACCGGTGGCCCCGGCACCCCGCCCCAGGGCAGCCCGACCACCGACCCGCGGTGGGTGGAGGTGTGGAACCACGTCAGCATGCGCTACCGCCGCCTCGAGGACGGCAGCCTCCGACCCCTCCGACAGCCCAACGTCGACACGGGCATGGGACTCGAACGCCTCGCCACGGTCCTCCAGGGCCATGACTCCGTCTACGACAGCGACCTCTTCGAACCCTGGACACGGCTCGTGCCACCGCTGTGGAACCTCGACGAGCCGTCGCTGCGCCTGGTCTGCGACCACCTGCGCTCCGGCATCGCCGTGCTCGGCGACGGCGTACGACCGTCCCACACCGGCCGCGGCTACGTCCTGCGCCGGCTGACCCGCCGCGTCCTCACCACGCTCTGGCGCGACGACCCCTCACGCACCCTGTCCGACCTGCCGACCGAACTCCTCGGGCACACCCTGGACCGCTTCCGGCAACCCGGCGGGACGGAGCCGGTGCGCGAGGTGCTGCTGGACGAGGAGCGGCGGTTCGGGGTGCTCCTGGAGCGGGGGCGCCGGGTGCTGGGCGGATCACGGTTCGCCGGCCCGCTCAGCGACGAGGACTACCGGTACCTCCACGACACCCACGGGCTGCCCCGCGACCTCGTCACGACGCTCCGCACGCCCTGACGCCGGGAAGGTCCGGGCCGGCCACCGGTCACTGGCGGGGTCGGCCCGGACCTCGGGCTGCTTCCTCTCCTCCCGGTCCTTGCCTGCTCGTGCTCTCCTGCTCCGCTACTCGTCCCATGCCTCGACGATGATCTGCTGGGAGATCTTGCCGTCGCGCAGCGTGATCATGGACTCGGACAGGACGCGTACCCCGTCCGCGTACTCACAGGACTCGCTGTAGGCCGCGCGGTCACCCTGGACCACGCATCCCTCCAGCTTGTGCGTCATGTCGCGGCTGTAGACATCGGTGAGCATGCCCGCGATCTCGTCGCGGCCGTGCAGCACCTTCGGGTGGCTGGGCTGGGCGTTGCGGTTCACGACGCGGATCTCCGCGTCGTCCGTGTACAGCGACAGAAGTGTCTCCGGGGTGCGTCCTTCCACGGCCCGGCGCAGTATGTCGGTGTCGAACGATTGTCGTGCGGCAGTGCCCATGGTGACCTCCTCCGAGGCCCGCGGCAGGAAGAGGGGGCGGCCGCGAGGGCCTCACCTTCGAGAGTCCTCCGCCGCGCCGGAGCAGGCAAGCGCAGCCGTGCGCTGGGCCTGGTGGGTGAGCGGCGCCGCGCGGCCGTGTCCGGCGGCGGACGCCCGCGTTGCTGAGGACATGATCTCAACACGACGTATCGTCGCGGCCGTTGGACTCGCCGCCGGTCTCACCGGCCTCACCGCACCCACGGCGCAGGCCGCCGAAGTGGACGCCCCGATCGCCGGCCGGATCGATCCGGTCGGCACGCTCGACTCGCTCGCCGCGACCGGCATCCCCGAGCGGCACAAGCACCGCGTCCCGCCGGTCTCCCAGCACCTGAGCCACCTCGACCAGGTCAAGGGCCTGAGCCGGCTCGGTTAGGCCGCTTCCCCCGCTCCCGCGAGCGTTCTCCGAGGGCCGCCGGATCGATCCGGCGGCCCTCGCGCGTGTGCCGAGAGTGACGTGCCATCTACCCGCTGGTGTCCAGGAAGTGGAAGCCGGGCCGGGGGTGCATCAGGAAGTCGTGGTGCGAGATGTTCCACGCGTACGCCCCCGCCAGCGCGAACACCACCCGGTCCCCGGCCCGCAGACCCGGTGCCGTGACCCGGCGGGCCAGGACGTCCTTCGGGGTGCACAGCTGTCCGGTCAGCGTGACCGGCTCACGTTCGGCGGACGGACGCGGCCACGGATGCGGCCAGGCGTCCACCGGCAGGACGGAGCACGGCTGGTCGTGCCCCTTGGTCGCCGGGGTCCGCAGATGGTGCGTGCCGCCCCGGACGACGGCGAACTCCTCCCCGTGGCTGTGCTTCACGTCCAGCACCTCGGTGGCGTACCAGCCGCAGTACGCCGTGAGCGCCCGGCCCGGCTCGATGCGCAGGGTCAGCTCCGGGTGCCGCTCGGTGAGCCGGGCGAGCCCTTCGCCGTAGGCCGCCCAGTCGAAGCGGCGCTCCGGGTCGCCGTAGTCGACGTGCATGCCCCCGCCGACGTTCACCTCGGCGAGCCGGATTCCGAGGCCCGTCGCCCAGGCGACGACGGACTCGGCGACCGCCACCTGCGCCGGGGCCTCGAGACCGCTGGCCAAGTGGGCGTGCACGCCGCGCAGTTCGAGCTGCGGATACGTGCCGTCCGTCAGCGCCGCGAGCACCGGCCCGACCCGCCCCGGATCCATGCCGAACGGGGTCGGCCGGCCGCCCATCGCGAGCGAGCTGCCCGCCAACGACCCGTCGGCCACCGGCAGGTTGACGCGCGGCAGCACCGCCACCCGCCGCCCCGGCGCCACCCGCCGCGCCAGCTCGGCCAGCATCCGCAGCTCGTACTCGCTCTCCACGTGAAAGCGCTCGGTGCCCGCTGCCAGCGCGGCCGTCACCTCCTGCGGAGTCTTGCCGGGACCGCCGAAGGCCAGCGGGCGCCCCGGCACCGCCCGGGCGACATGGGCGAGTTCGCCGCCCGAGGACACCTCGTAGCCGTCGACATACGGGCCGAGCGCGGCGAGGATCTGCGGTTCCGGGTTGGCCTTGGCGGCGTAGTACAGCTCGACCCGCTCGGGCAGGGCGTCCCGGACGGCACAGGCGTGGTCGCGCAGGGACGCCAAGTCGTAGACGTATGCCGGTAGTTCGGTGGACGGCAGGGACAGGATCCGGTCGCGGACCGGGGGTGTCGGCCGGGTCATCGGGTGCCTCCGGGCAGGTCGCGCTGGATGTCCTCGGCGAGCGGCGACGGCAGCCGGACGTAGCCCGCCTCCCGGTCGGCCTTGCGCTCCCAGCGGGTGAGGAGGTTGGCCTTGGCGGGCAGCGGCACCCCGGCGAGCAGGGCCGCCAGCCGTGGCGGGCAGCCGAACCGCTCGGAGTACGCCCGCAGCGTGTCACGCACCCGGCCCCACAGCGCGGCCTCCGCCCGGGGGTGCAGGTCGGCGAGGGCGGCCAGCACCTCGGCGACATGGTTGACCAGCAGGCAGTACACGACGCGGTCCCAGCCGCGCTGCGCGTCGTACGTCAGGGGGCCCGCGACCTCGGGCGGCAGCGCGCCGAGGGTGTCCTCGTGGTGGTCGGGGACCAGCTTGGTGCCCTCCAGGTCGCGGAAGAGCACCTGGACGGGCCGGCCCTCGCCGTCGACACAGATCAGGACGTTCTGCAGGTGCGGTTCCAGGACCAGACCGTGGTCGAAGTAGGCGGCCAGGACGGGCGGGAGCAGCAGGTCGAGGTAGGCGGTCCACCAGTCGAGGGCCGTCTGTTCGTCCGCCCCGGCGAGGAGACGCGAGAGATGTGCCGGACCGGTCGGGTACTCGTCGGCGACGGCGGCCGCCAGCAGGGGAGTGGCGCCCGGCGCCAGCCGCCGGGGCAGGCCCTCGCGGACGATGACGCCGAAGCCCTCGAACAGTGCGCGGTCCGGTGTGCCGTCGGGGCCGGGGAGGGCCAGCGTGCGGTAGGCGGGCTCGCGCAGCATGGCGTTGCCGGGGAAGCGCTCGGCCAGGTCGGCCAGTGCCGGGGCCAGGACGCGGGTCAGGGCGACGGCGCCGGACAGCTCATAACTGCTGTTCTTGCGCAGGCAGTTGGTGATCCGCACGTTCAGACTGAACTTCAGGAAGGTCTCCCCGTCGTACAGCGTGCGCACCGACGCGGTGGCGGCGAACGGCTGCCCGCCCAGACCGAGGTCCAGGACGTCGCCGCGCTCCAGGGCGGCGCGCAGCAGGGGGTGCTCGCGGAGCGTCTCGTACTGCCAGGGGTGGGTGGGCAGCAAACGGTAGCCGTCCGGGACGTCCGTGCGCTGCCGGTCCAGCGGGGTGAGGGCCGACGGGTCGGCGTACTCCTCGGCGATCAGGTCGGCGCGGACGGCGAGATGCCGCAGCGGGAAGGAGGCGGCGGCCTCGGGGGCGTACGTGGACCAGGCGCGCGGATCGCCCGTGCGGGCCTTCGGCGTGGGGTGGAAACGGTGGCCGAAGACGAGGGACTGCTCGGACCGCAGGTAGGTGGAGAGACGGTTGTCCGTGGGGCCCGTCGGCCGGATGCCGGTGAGGGCGGTGTCGACGGCCTCGTGGCTGGAGGCGATCTGCTCCAGGAACTCCTCGTTGCGCACCCCCGTCCGCAGGGCCAGCTCGTCATGGGTGTACTCGGCGAGGCGCCGCCAGTCCACCGCGTCCCACGCGCCGTCCCGCTGTTCCTCCACCGGGCCGGTGAACCGGTGCGCCCCGAGCAGTGACGTGCGGCGCAGCGCCACCCGCAGTAGGACGCCGCGGCGGGGCAGCCGCAGCAGCAGCCGGCCGTCCGCGACGACGGACTGGTGCTCGGGCGCCGACACCTCCCGCAGCAGGCAGTTGAGAAGGGTGTGGGCCACCGCCTCGTCCGCGGTGGGCAGTTCGGCGCGAGCGGCGGGGGTACGGCCCTGCTCATGGAGCGAGTCGGTCAGGGAGGGCATCAGTGGCTCCAGCGGGTGCGCAAGTGCAGTGTGGGGAGGAGGGCGGCGGCGACGGCGGCCGCCGCACCGCCGATCAGCACGGGTGCGGCCGGTCCGTAACGGGCGCTGCCCGCCGCCGCGGTCACGCCGGCGACGACCGCGCCGGCCTTGGAGAAGAGCTCCAGCGACCCGAACATCCGGCCGGGCGAGCGGCCCTTGGCGCAGTCGGCGGCCAGCACAGACAGACAGACCAGGCCGAGGGTGAGCCCCGCACCCAGCAGCAGTCGTACGGCGATCAGCGTGGGCAGCGAGTCGGCGATCCCGTGCCCGGCGAGTCCGAGCGCGATACAGGTGAAGCCGAGTGCGAGACCGGCCCGTGGACGGTCCCGGAAGACGGAGTGCACCGTCAGCGCCGACACCAGGTAGCACAGGTGGGGCAGCGCGAAGAGGACACCGGTCACGGTCGGCGAGGTGCCGGGGAGGCGCTCGTCGACGAGCTCGATGAGATACGGGAAGGAGATGACCGTGGAGAACACGAAGGCGAACTCCAGCGCGAACAGACCCCGGAGCGACACCCGCGCCGGCGCCTGGGTCACCGCGGTCTCGGGCTCCCGCCGTGGCGGCCCGGCCGGGGCCGGCTCCGGCAGCGCGGCCAGCAGCAGGGCCGCCGTCAACGGCAGTACGGCGAGCAGGGCGTACTGCCGGTGCGGGGACAGCCAGCCCGACAGGGCGCCCACCACGATCGGAGCGGCGACCAGCGCGGCCCGGGCGCTGCCCTGCATCAGGGTGAGCGCCTTGGACAGCGCCGGACCTTCCAGGGCCGCGCCCAGATAGCCGTTGGACGCGGCGAACGTACCGCCCAGGATGCCCTGGAGGACCAGCGCCACCGTGAACATGGCCAGCGAGTCCGCCCAGCCCGCCAGCAGGAACGACACCGCGAGCCCCAACTGGGCGCGCAGCAGCAGCCGTTTGCGGCCGAAGCGGTCCGCGAGCCGCCCCCACAGCGGTGCCCCGAGCGCACCGAACACCGTCGGCACCACATAGAGCACACCCGCCCAGCGGGCCTCACGGTCACCGAGCTCCGGCAGGATCTCGGTGAGATACGGCGGCAGTCCGAGCGCGGCGAACGACGCCACGAAGTAGCAGCCCGCCACCGCGTGCACATGCCCGCGCCCGAAGTCCGACCTCGGTATCCGCAGCGTCTGCGCGCTCATGTCGAACTCCCGTTGCGCAGAAGGTAGTTGGGTCCGCTCGTGTAGTGCTTGTTGATGTCCGCCGCGCCCGACCGCTCCTTGGACAGCAGCGTCCCGGCCGACACCATCGCCTTCACCGGCAGCTGCGCGGCGTCCAGCACACGGGCCCGCAGCACGTCCGCCGCGTCGCCGCCGAGCCGGTCGACGGCCTCCGTCAGCCGGTCCCGGACGAGATCCAGCAGCGCCCGCCGGTACCGGGGGAGCCCGAACGCGTAGGCGCCCGCGCACAGATGCACGGTGATGGTGGTGAACACGTCGGCGACCGGACCGTCGTCCGTACCGAGGATCCGCCCGTCGTCGAAGGCCCACGGACCCGGCAGCCGGGCGTCCAGTCGTGCGGTGTTGACGCGCGGCCCGTCGTTGTCCTTGAACAGCAGCCGCAGACTGCCCGGCCGCAGCACCAGCGAGACGTTCTGCTGGTGCGACTCCAGGGCGATGCCGAAGCCGAACAGGGTGGTCTGCCAGTCGAACAGCAGGGTGAGGGCCGCGTCCAGCAGGGCGAGCGGGTCACCGCCGTAGAAGCGGTCGGCGAGCCCCTCGATCACCGGGCGGCCGTCCGGCGCCTCGGCCGGCAGCGCTGCCAGCGGCACCACCGTGCAGTCGTCGAGCCCGGCCGGATAGCGGCGGCACAGCACGGCCAGCAGCTCGTGCCCGGCGTGGGCGTACGTCGTCTCGTCGGCGTGCAGGACCGTCTCCCGGAAGCGGGGCTCGCGGGCGATCACGGCTTCCAGCAGTCGCTGGCCCACCGCTCCGTCGACCAGCGTGCCCGGCTTGATGGTCCGCTTGTTGCGCAGCCCCAACGTCGCGGTGGCCAGCGGAAGTTTGAGGTGCATGGACGGGTCCTCGACCGTGGCCACGGTCCGCATGGACAGCGTCGGTACGACGTCCAGACAGGTGCGGTCGGCCAGTACGGTGCCGGCGGGCAGGGCGTCGACCGTGAGCGGATGCACGGGCAGCGTCACATGCGTGTCCCGCAGGCCGGCCAGCCCCAGCGTGTCGGGCGTCGGCCAGAACTCCGGCAGCTTGCCCGCGAGGACGACCTCGTCCCGGGGCACGGCGAGCCAGCGCAGCGCGAACCGCGGGCGGAACTCCGGGGCGTACGCGCGCAGCTGCTCCTCGGTCAGCCCCGACCGGCCGCGCGCCGTCGGGTACACGGGGTGGTCGTGGCGGGCGGCGAGCGTGTCGTACACCAGGCCGCCGCCGAGACCGGGACCGTCCGTGAGCCGGGCCATGACCTCCGCCCGTGTCGCCGCGTGCAGCCGCACGGTCGCCAGCGTCTGCCGGCACTCTTCGGCGAACGCGTCGAAGCCGCCCCGGTCCTCGGGATCGGCGAGCTCACGCAGTGCGCCCAGCACGCTCTCGTACGAGGTCAGCTCCACGCCGTCCGACTCGCGCACGAGGAGCGGCCGCCGGGCGGCGTACACGCACTGGAAGCCGTCCTCGGCGACCGGCAGCAGCAGGGCGTCCTGTTCCGCGGGGAGCCGCAGCCAGGGCCCGTCCTGCTGGTGGACCGGCGTGCTCCGGGTGCGCAGACCGACCACGTCCTCGCGCAAAAGAGCGCTCAGCACCCGGGTGAGGAGTTCCGCCTCGGCGGCGTCCGGCGCGGTCACGGCTGGATCTCCCAGCGCCGCTCGGCCAGGAAGTCGGCCACCACGCGGTCCACGGTCGGCTGGTCGGTGCCGGTGGCCCGTAGGACGCCGAGGTAGTCCCGGTTGGTGCGGTACAGCTCGTGCCGCTCGCCCACCGCACGCAGCGGACGGTACGTCAGATGGACGCCGTCGACGTCCACTTCGGTGGCGGCCGGGGCGCCGACGAGGATGCCCGCGCGGTCGGCGCACGGGTACTCCAGACGGGCCGCGCCGTCCCTGCGGACGCCCAGGTCGGCCGGGAGCGGCTCGCCGAGGTGGACACGCAGGATGTGCTCGAAGAGCGGGATCCGCAGCAGCCGGGCGAGCAACAGGTCGCACTGGTCGCCGATGGCACGGTAGTTGACCTCGATGATCCGCGCCCGCCCCTCGTGCACCACGAACTCGGTGTGACAGGCCCCGAACCCGACGCCCAGCGCGTCCAGCTGCTCGAGGACCTGCGCGACGACCGGCTCGGGGTGGGCGGGGACGAAGGTGAGGCGTTCCTCGACGAAGTACGGCGGTGGCGACAGCTCGGTGTGGAAGCCGCCGAGGACATGACGGGCGTGCCCGTCGCCGAGGGTCTCCAGGGTGAACAGGTCGCCGGGCAGGTACTCCTCGACGACCAGGACCGCGCCCGGGCGGCGGTCCAGGATCTCCTTGGTGTGCGCGACCAGCTCCTCGGGGTCGTGGACGAGGACGACGTCCTCGCTGGCCACGCCCTCGCGCGGTTTGACGACACACGGGTACGGCGCGTCGCCGGGCGCGACCGGGTCGGTCAGCTCGGCCGACCACACGGTGTCCACGCCGGCCGCGGCGAGCCGGCGGCGCATCTCGGCCTTGTCCTTGCAGCGCAGGGTGGCCCGCCAGTCCTTGCCGGGGAGGTTGAAGTAGGCGGCGGCCAGGGCGGCCTGGGTCTGGAGGTGGTCGCTGTTGGTGAAGACGGCGTCGGGCTCGTGGTGCGTCGAGACGCGGGTGATCACGGCCCGGAAATCACGGACGTCGCACTCCAGGATGTCGACGTCCGGGTAGACCTCACGGTGGGCGGCGGGCTGGTCGGTGAGGACGGTGACGTCCAGGCCGAGCCGGGCCGCTGCGGGCAGGAACCCCTCGGTGACGGCGTCGGTCGGGTTGAGGGCGAGCAGGTACAGGCGCATGCCGGATGAGCAACTTCCGCTAGCGGGTGGGGGGTCGAGGGGCGGGCCGGCCGGTCGGACACGGCCCGCCCCTGAGGGGTCGGCGGCCGCTACTTCGCCGGGAGCTCCACGCCGGTGGCCTTCGCCACGTCCTTGAGCATCTCCTCGGCGGCCTGGACGCCGATGCCGGACATCCACGTCTCGTCCGGGACCTCGAAGACCTTGCCGTCCTTCACGGCCGGGAGGTCCTTCCACACCGGGTTGGAGACGACCTGCTTCTTCTGGGTCTTGTCCTCGGCGTCGGCGGCGGTGACGAAGATCAGGTCGGCGTCGGCCTGGTCGATCTCCTCCGGGCTGACGTCCTTCATCGTGACCTCGGGGTCGTTCGAGATCTGCGACTTGGGCCGCTGGAAGCCGATGTCGTTCAGGACGACGCCGCTGTAGGAGTTGGTCTGGTACAGACGGGTCGGACCGGCGATGAAGCGGACCACGGACACGGTCGGCATGGTGCCGCCGTCCTTCTTCTTCACGGCCTCACCGAGCGCCTTGGCCTGTGTCTCGTACTCCTTCAGCTTGGCCGCGGCCTCCTTCTCCAGACCCAGCGCCTCGGCGTGGACCTTCAGGTTCGCCTTCCACACACCGCCGGTGGTCTCGGTGAACACGGTCGGGGCGATGGCGCTGAGCTTGTCGTAGACCTTCTCGTGCCGGACCTTGGAGGACAGGATCAGATCGGGCTCGAGCGAGGCGATCTTCTCCAGGTTCGGCTCCAGCAGCGGGCCGACGTCGACGGTGTCCTTCAACTCGCCGTCGAGGTACGTCGGGAAGCCGCCGGACGTCTTGAAGTGCGGGGCGACCGCGCCGACCGGGTCGATGCCGAGCAGAGTGACGTCGTCCAGCTCACCCGTGTCGAGCACGACGACCCGCTTGGGCTGGGACGGGATCTTCACGTCGCCCATCACGGTCTTGAGCGTGCGCGGGAAGGCGGAGCTGTCGCCCGCGGCCTTGGCGCCGTCGCTGCCGGCGGAGGAGTCCTCGCTGCCGCAGGCGGCCAGGACGGCCGTACCGAGCACGACGGCGAGCAGCACGGCGATCAGCCGGCCGATTCCGCGCAGGGGAGATCGGTTGAACATGGGGGTCCTTCTGTGAGAGGGGACGGATCAGGCGGTAGCGGCGGAAGTACGCCGCACGGCGCTGCTCTTGGGGACGACCAGCGGGGTGCCGGTCTCCGGGTCGGGAATCACCCGGCAGTCCACGTCGAACACGGACTTCACCAGCTCCGCGTCGAGGACGTCGGCCGGGGCACCGGCGGCGGCGAGGCTGCCGTCCTTGAGGACCACCATGTGGTCCGCGTAGCGGGCGGCCTGTCCGAGGTCGTGCAGCACCATCACCACTGTGCGGCCCGCCTCGGCGTGCAGGGCGGCGACCAGATCGAGTACGTCGAGCTGGTGCCGCAGGTCGAGGAAGGTGGTGGGCTCGTCGAGCAGCAGCAGCTCGGTGTCCTGCGCCAACGCCAGCGCGATCCACGCACGTTGCCGCTGACCACCGGAGAGCTGGTCGACGGGGTGGTCGCGCAGGGCAGCGGTGCCGGTGCGCTCCAGGGCCTCGTCGACGGCCCTCTGGTCGGCGGCCGACCAGGGGCTCAGCAGCCGCTGGTGCGGATACCGGCCCAACCGCACCAGCGCCTCCACGGTGATCGCCTCCGGCGTCACCGGCTGCTGCGGCAGCAGCCCCATCCGCAGCGCCAGCGCCCGCGCCGACATGCGGTGGATGTCGGCACCGTCCAGCGTCACACTGCCGGCGGCCGGCGCCAGCAGCCGGCTCAGCCCGCGCAACAGGGTCGACTTCCCACAGGCGTTGGGCCCGACAATGGCCGTGACGGCACCGCCCGGCAACGTCAGATCGAGCCCACCGACCACGGTCCGATCGCCATAGCGCAGATCGAGCCCCTGCGTGGAGAGCTGATTGGCGGTCACGGGCATGCGGGCTCCTGAAGGCCGGTGGGATGTTCATGCGGGGGAGGTGACGCCCTCAAGGGGCGCGGGGAACTGCGCGACCAGCCACAACGGCGCCGCGGCCGAACGATGCCCCATCGCGGCCTTCCCAGCGGAGCGCCGGTCATCCTTGGCTCCTCTGGACGGGCGAACTCTGCCGCAGCATCAACACCAACAGCCAGGGCGCCCCCAACGTGGCCGTAACCGCCCCGACCGGCAGTCCCTCGACCGGCAGAAGGTGCTGCACCACCAGGTCGGAGGCCAGCAACAGCACCGCTCCGGTGAGCCCGGCCAACGCAAGCGACGCAGCGGTCGGCGGCCCGGTGACGAACCGCACGATGTGCGGGACGGCCAGCGCCACGAACGTCACCGGCCCGGCGAGCGCCGCCGCCAGCGAGGCCAACACGACCGCGAGGACGAGCAGTTGGAGCCGGGCACGGTGGGTACGCAGCCCGAGCGCGCCTGCCGAGTCGTCCCCGAGGTCCAGCACGGCCAACTGACGGTTCATCACCAGCGCGGCGGCGAGCGCGAGCACCATCGCGCCGCCCGCTCCCCAGACCTCGGTCCAGGTTCGCCCGTACACCGAACCGGATATCCACTGCAGCGAGGATCCGGCGAGTTCGGCCGGGAAGCGCACGATCATCAGGTTCACGGCGGCGGCGAGACCAGCCTGTACGGCGAGGCCGGTGAGTACCAGCCGGGTGACCGTGAGTCCCGAACCCCAGGCGAACACGCCTAGCAGCAGGGCCGCGAGCAGTCCGCCGACGAGCGCCCCGACCGGGATCAGCGCCTGCGAGGCCCCGGCGGCGATCAGCGCGACCGCGCCGAGCGAGGCGCCGCCCGTGATGCCCATGACGTCCGGGGAGGCGAGCGGGTTGCGGAACAGCCGTTGCAGCACGCATCCCGCAGCGCCGAGCCCGGCACCGGCGAAGATCGCCGCCACCGTCCGCGGCGCCCGGAACTGCTGCACCACCAGCACGTCACCCGGATCCCCGAGCCCGACCAGCGCGCGCAGCGCCGTGCCCGCGGGCATCGGCATCTCACCGATCGTCAGGGACACGGTGAGCAGCACGAACAGCAGGGCCAGACCGGTCGCGGCGAACAGCAGGACGCGGCGCCTGACCCGGGCCCGGGACGGCGACGGGGACTTCGTACGCGGGGGCACGACCGCGGCGCTCATCGGGCCACCCTCCGGGCCAGCAGCGCCAGCAGGGGCGCCCCCAGGAACGCGGTCACGATGCCGACCTCCAGTTCCGAGGGCCGGATCACCATCCGGCCGAGCACATCCGCCGAGAGCAGCAGGAGCGGGCCGGCGATCAGGCAGCCGGGGACCAGCAGTCGGTGGTCACCGCCGAGGAGGGGGCGTACGAGATGAGGGGCGGCCAGGCCGATGAAGGCGACCGGGCCGGCCACCGCGACCGCCGATCCGGCGAGCAGGACGACCGCGATGCCGCCCGCCAGCCGGATCCGGGCGACCGGCACCCCGAGCGCCTGGGCCGAATCGTCGCCCAGGGCAAGGGCGTTGAGGGCGGGGGAGACGGCGAGTGCGACGACCAGGCCTAGCAGCAGGGTCGGCAGGACCGGCCACAGGACGTCGAGGGTGCGCCCGGACAGGGATCCGGCCAGCCAGAAGCGGGCCTCGTCCAGGGTGCGCTGGTTCATCAGCATCACGGCCGACGTCCAGGACAGCAGCACGAGTTGGAGCACGGTGCCGCCGAGCGCCAGCCGTACGGGGTCGATGTCCCCGGCACGGCGGGCCAGCGCCTGCGCGAACAGGGCGGCCCCGGCCGCGCCGGCGAACGCGAACCACACGTACTGGGCGGGGCTGTTGAGACCCAGCGTGAAGATGGCGACGACGACCGCGAAACCGGCGCCCGCGTTGATGCCGAGCGTCGTCGGCGAGGCGAGGGGATTGCGGGTGATGCCCTGGGCGACCGCGCCCGCGACCCCGAGCGCGGCGCCTACCGCGAGCCCGATGACGGTGCGCGGCAGGCGCAGTCCGGTCACCACCAGGGCCTCGCGCCCGTGAACATTGCCGAGGAGCGCGTCCACCACCGTGCCCAGGGGCACGGACCGGGCGCCGAGGGCGAGGCTCAGCGCGGTGCAGAGGGTCAGGGCGGCGAGGCCGGTGAGGAAGAGCGGTATGTGCCTGAAGGCACGGAAGGCCACACCGGTCGGTGCGCCCCGTTGGGTCGCAGTCACAAGCCGTGAGCTTAGGTTAGGCTTGCTTTACGTTTCAACTGCTGTGAGATCACTGTGATGTGCGCGATAGTCGATCAACCGCACGGGGTTCACCTGGGATTTCCCCTTGATCGCGAGTGTAAGGTAAGCCTTACCTGCTTCGCTTTTCGCTGCAACCGCCCAGGAGCGCCGATGCCCGTGGCCCTCACGATCCCGCCGCCCGGCGCCGTCGCGCGTACGCTCCGTCATGACTTCACGCGACTGACCGGCCTCTGTGACGTCCTGACCGTGCGGGTCGCCGCGCCCGGCGCCCAGGAGGGCGCGGCGGGCGTGTCGGCGGCGGACCTGGTGAAGGACGAGGCCGTGCTCGACGCGTTCGTGGCGGCGGAGGCGAACCGGATTCACGATCGCCACGGAACCGTTCCGCGCCGCGACGTCGCCGCCTCCCGCGCGCTGCACGACTACGCCTGGTCCGTCGCGCTCCTCATGAGCGGACCCTGGTACCTGGCCCGCCGGGTGCCCCGGATCCGGCCCGAGGACCTGCGCCTCGACCTCGCCACGGCCGAGTTCACCCTGACACCCGGCAGCGACCTCGCCTGTCTGGCCGACGATCCGGCGGCCACGCTCCCCGGCGTGCTGACGATTCCTCACGAGGAGGCCCTGCGCGCCGAGTTGCGCGCGGCCGTCGCCGATCACATGGGTCCGCTCCTGGACGCGATCGGCCCCGTCACACGACGCCGCTCACGCGCCCTGTGGGGCATGGTCGCCGATGACCTGGTCTCCGGCATCTGGTACCTCGGCCGGACCCTGGGCCGCGAGGACGACGCCGTACGGGCGGCCACCGAACTGCTGCCGAAGAGTGTCGCCCCCTACCCGGGCGGCGCCGACTTCCGCCATCTGACGACCGCCGACGGCCACCGGCACCCCACCCGCACCCGCGCCGGCTGCTGCATGTACTACACGATCCGCCCGGCCGAGGCGTGCTCCACCTGCCCGCGCACCTGCGACACGGAGCGGCTGCGCAGGCTCCAGGACTGACCGCCCCCGCACCCCCGCCGACGGATCACTCGGCCGTCGCCAGGAACTGAGTAGCCGCCAGCTCCGCGTACAGGGGGTCGGACGCCACGAGTTCGCGATGCGTGCCCACCGCGCGCACCCGGCCCGCGTCCATCACCACGATCCGGTCGGCCATCGTCACCGTGGACAGCCGGTGCGCGACGACCAGGACCGTGGTCGTACGGGCCACGTCGGCGACCGTGTCGCGCAGCGCCGCCTCGTTCACCGCGTCCAGCTGCGAGGTGGCCTCGTCCAGGAGCAGCAGCCGGGGGCGGCGCAGCAGGGCGCGGGCGATGGCGACACGCTGACGCTCGCCGCCGGACAGCTTGGTGCCGCGATGGCCGACCAGCGTGTCCAGACCGTCGGGCAGCCGCGCGACCAGGCCGTCGAGACGGGTCGTCTTCAACACGCGCGTGAGGGCGTCGTCGGCCGCTTCCGGGTTGCCGAGCAGCAGGTTGGCGCGCAGCGAACCCGACAGGACCGGCGCGTCCTGCTCCACATAGCCGATCGCGGACCGCAGCCGCGGCAGCTCCCAGTCCGCCAGGTCCCGCCCGTCGAGCGTGATGGTGCCGGCCTCGGGGTCGTAGAACCGCTCGATGAGGGAGAACACCGTGGTCTTGCCCGCGCCCGACGGACCGACGAACGCGGTCATGCCCTGTGCGGGCACGGCGAACGTCACCCCGTGGTGGACGTACGGCAGATCGTCGGCGTACCGGAAACGGACGTCCTCGAAGGCCAGCGCGGCCGGCTCCGCCCCGGCGGCGGGCAACGGCGCGGGCGCGGCGGCCGGTTCGGCGGGCAGCCGCAGCGCCTCCTGGATCCGCGCGAGCGCCGCCGAACCCGTCTGGTACTGCGTGATCGCGCCGACCACCTGCTGGATCGGCGACATCAGATAGAAGACGTACAGCAGGAAGGCGACCAGCGTGCCGACGTCGATCGCCCCCGTCGCCACCCGCGCCCCGCCCACCGCGAGCACCGTGATGAACGCGATCTGCATGGCGAGCCCGGCCGTGTTGCCCGCGGCCGCCGACCACTTGGCGGCCCGCACGCTCTGACGCCACGACTCCTCGGCCGCCTCGTGCAGGGTCCGTTCCTCCCGGTGCTCGGCGCCCGAGGCCTTCACCGTGCGCAGCGCGCCGAGGATCCGCTCCAGCGAGGCCCCCATCACCCCGACCGCGTCCTGCGCCTGCCGGCTGGCCCGGTTGATGCGCGGCACGATCACGCCGAGGATCGTGCCGGCGGCCAGGATCACACCGAGTGTCACCAGCAGCAGCACCGGATCCACCAGACCCATCATGGCCACCGTGGCCACGAGGGTGAGCCCTCCGGTGCCCAGGCCCACGAGCGAGTCGGTGGTGACCTCGCGCAGCAGCGTCGTGTCCGACGTGATGCGGGCCATCAGATCGCCCGGCTCGCTGCGGTCCACGGCGGTGATGCGCAGCCGCAGCAGATACGACGACAGGGCACGCCGCGCGCCGAGCACCACCGACTCGGCGGTGCGCCGCAGCACGTACGAACCCAGCGCGCCGAGCGCCGCGTTCGCCACGACCAGCCCGGACATGATCAGCAGCGCCCCGGTGATGGCCCGGTCGTGGGACAGGTCGTCGATCAACTCCCGGGCCACCAGCGGCAGCAGCAGCCCGGTCGCGCCCGTGACCAGCGAGAGCACGGCGCCCGCCAGCAGGGTCCACCGGTGCGGGCGGACGTAGCCCAGGAGCAGCCGCCAGGTGGGTGGGGCGGGTTCGGTCGCTGCGATGCTCACGGGGCTCCTCCGAGGTGGGACGGAGCCTTCAGGCTACGTCGGCCTCCGCCCGCGGAGCCTGCCAGTTCCGTGCCACGGCGAGCGTCAGGGGCCGTTCGGCCCCCTCGGGCAGACAGTCGTCCAGCATGCGGGTCAGGACGTCGCCCGGGCCGAGCTCCACACAGACCGTCACTCCGTCGCCTCGCAGTCGGCCGACGGCGTCCCAGAAGCGGACCGGAGCGCACATCGCCCGCGCCCAGAAGTCCGGTGAGGTGGCCTCGGTCCCGAGCGGCTCGGCGGTGGTGTCGCAGAGCAGGGGCAGCCGCGGGGGTCGCAGGTCGAGTGGTTCCAGGGCACGGCGGTAGTCGTCCAGCAGGGCGTCGAAGTGCGGGGAGTGGGGTGCCACGTCCAGGCGGAGCACATGGGTACGGCGACCGCGGTCCGTCCACTCCTCGCAGATCCGCCGTACGGCCGCCCGGTCCCCCGACACGACCACCGACCTCGGGCCGTTGACCGCCGCGATCACCGCGCCCGGCCCCGGACTCAGTTCCTCGGGCGACGCCTCCACGGCCGCCATGCCCCCCGTCTTCGGCAGCGCGTCCGCCAGCCGGGCCAGCGCGCCGACCGCACGGCAGGCGTCCGGCAGCGAGAACACACCGGCCGTGTGCGCGGCGGCCATGTGCCCGGCCGAATAGCCGAACAGCACGTCCGGGCGCACCCCCTGACTCTCCAGCAGCCGGTACTGCGCGATCTGCACCGCGAAGATCGCCGGATACCCGAACGCGACCCGGTCGAGCAGGGCGGCGGCGGGCGTCCCGGCCTCGGCGAACATCACGTCCCGCAGCGGTACGTCGACATACGGGTCGAGCAGCCCGCACACCTCGTCCAGCGCGTCGGCGAACACCGGGGAGCAGCCGTACAGTTCGCGCCCCATGCCCGGCTGCTGCGACCCGGACGCCGAGAACAGGAACGCGACCCGCCCCCGGGGCACCGGCACGGCGGCCACCGCCGGCCCGGGCGCCCTCCGCGGCCGGGTCAGCCGTGCCACCACCTCCTCGGCCGAGCCGCACACCACGATCCGCTCCAGATCCCCGGCGTGCAGAAAGCCCTCGTCCCGCGCGTGCTCCAGGAAGGACAGCAACGGACGGTAGAAGCCGGACGGGTCGAGCAGCAGACACGGTTTGCCGTGCAGGTGCAGTTGCGCCCAGGTCAGCACCTCCAGCAACTCCTCCGCCGTACCCAGCCCGCCCGGCAGCGCCACGAACGCGTCACCCTCCGCGGCCATCCGCGCCTTGCGCTCATGCATGTCGGCCACCACGACGAGGTCGGTGAGTCCCGGGTGGGCGACCTCGTAGGGCAGCATCCCGCGCGGCACCACTCCGGTGACCGTGCCGCCGGCGGTCAGCGCCCCGTCGGCGACGGCCCCCATGAGCCCGGTGCGCGCACCGCCGTAGACCAGCCCGAGGCCCGCTCCGGCGAGGGCGCGGCCGAGTTCGGCGGCGGTGCGCAGATGGTCGGGGCGGCGGCCGGGGGAGGCGCCGCAGAAGACGGTCACGGCCCGCACGGAGTTCAGGTCCACAGGCCGTACCCCCTGGTCAGGATGTGCCGCGGGTCGTACTGGTCCTTGGCGCGGAGCAGTTCGGGCCAGCGGGGGCCGAAGTGGGCGCGCCAGTCGCCGGGCGCCATGGGCAGCGCGCCGACCGGGTGGAGGACGCCGCCGACGGCCCTGGCCCGCTCGTACAGGGCCCGGTTGGCCGCGACCATACGGCGGACGACGTCCGGCGCGGCCGGCGGCGCCGTGCGCATCAGGGCCAGCAGGCACAGGAGCTCGCCCTCTGGCCGGCGCAGCAGCGGGGCCCGCAGCGTGCGGGCCGACAGCGGACGGAGCTGGACCGTGCCGCAGCAGCGCAGTCCCCGCTGGGCGTCCTCGGCGAGCACGGCCGGGACGAAGGAGGCCACCGCCGCCTCCGGCAGCAGCAGGGTCAGCCAGGGGTGCGGGCGGTCCCACTCGCCGGTGGCGCGCAGCAGCCGCTCGTCGCGGTCCAGCCGGTGCACGTACTCGGCGTACGACAGGTCCGCGATCTCCTCGGTGTCCGGGTCGTGGTCCAGGTCGCCGATCAGCGGCTCGTCGTCGGCCGGAGGCCCGCCGTCGTACGGCACGACCGCCTCGATCATGTACTGCCAGCCCCCGCCGAGCACCGGCCGCGCCTGGCCCGCGACGTGGCTGAAGCGGCCGTCGCGGGCCAGCCGCCGCTGGTCGGTGAGATACGTGCCCGGGGCGTCGTGATAGAGGCGGTAGCGGCGGACGTGGGTCGGCGCGGGCACCAGCGCGAGGGTGGCGCGGACGATCAGGGCGCACTGGCCGAGGCCCGCCAGGACCGCGTGGAAGAGGTCCGCACGCCGGTCGGCGGCGCAGACCAGCCGTTCACCGGTGCCGGTGACGACCTCCAACTCCCGTACCCAGTCCGCGACCAGGCCGCGGCGATGGCTGGAGCCGCCGAAGCCACCCGTGCTCAGCAGCCCGCCGACGCTGCCGCCGAGGTGGTCGGGCAGTACCGGCGGGGTGAGCCCCGCCGCCAGCGCGGCCCGCACCACATCGCGCCACAGCGCGCCGGCCCCCGCGCTCAGCGTTCGCTCGCCCGCGGCACAGCGCACGTCGTCGAGGGCCGACATGTCGACGACGTAGCCGCCGTGCGCCTGCCCCTGCCCGTACAGGGCCTGACCGGCGCCGCGCGCGGAGACCGGCAGCCCGTGCGGGCCGGCGAAGGAGACGAGTTCCCGTACGTCGGCGGTGGAGCGGGCGGTGACCACGCCGAGCGGAGAGGAAGCGACGATATGGCCGAAATCAGTGGAGGCTTCCTTCACCCCGGATGCGCCCGTCATGCCACACGCTCCAGCTGGCCGAAGTCGAATGCGGGGACCGTCGTGCCGTTCGCGAAAATCTCGGCGAACACGCGATGCTGGAGAATGCCGTGCTCGGCATGCCGTAGGGCGATGAGCGCGGCCATCCGGCGCAGGACGTGTTCGGGGATTTCCCGTTCGTCGACGGTCCCGGCATCAATGGAGTATTTGGCGCAGCATTCGAGCACGGCCTCGAACCCGTTGACGGAGGCGGCCAGCCGCCGCTTGCCCGGATCGCGCCAGAGCGCGGCCAGCTCCTGGAGCAGCCCCGGCCCGCAGCGGCCCGGCGTGAGCATCTCCCGGGCCCGGCGGGTGAGGGCGGCGAGATACGTGTCGTACTCGGGCAGCGGCAGAAGACGGGCCGTCAGCCGCCAGTTGAGCAGTGCACGACGCGCGCACAGCACCCGCAGCAGCGAGATCGAGCCACCCTCGACGATGACCAACCGGTGCTGACCGGCGAGCAGTTGGACGAGTTCGACGAGCGCGTCGGCGGCCTGGCCCGCGGGCAGGTCGCCGTCGGCGAACGTCCGGTCCCCGAGCCAGTGGCGCCGCACCCCCGGCACGTCCGCACCGGCGCGGGCGCTGGTGGTGGCGAGGTCGGTGAAGCATTGCAGGCGGTCGGCCACGACGATCGGGGCGCCGGTGGCGCGGGCCAGGTCGGTGGCGGCCGCGCTCTTCCCGACTCCGGTCGGCCCCGCGATCAGATGGACCAACGGGCGGACCCCGGGAGGCGTTTCGTTCTCGACCATGGCGGGATGTTCCCCCTCCGCTTTCGGCAACGGGAAAGACCACTGCCAAGTTACGCAGCACGGCGCACGGGAACACCCTGGGAAATACCCGGACCGGGCAAAGAGACGACCACGTTCCTTTGCGGTTGTTAAAGATTCACGCACAGCGTGCTGGAGGCGGTAACTCCGGGGAATCCACGGCCATGTGAGTGGACGTCGAATTCATTCTTAACGAATTCTTGACGTCTCGCGGAACCCGTTCCGAGGAGGATTTTCCATGCACCCCGACATGCTCCGGGCCGTCACCGACACCCTGCCCGCCGTCCGCCCCGACGGCACCGCCGGGCCCGGCACCGGCACCGTCCTCATCGGATACGGCGCCGTGGAGGAACTGGCGCGCTTCGCCACCGACCCCCGCTGGACCGTCCACGTCCCTGGCCATCCGGACGAGGTGCGGCGCGCGATCCGGTCCGCCGTGGAGCGCGGCGAGCGGGCCTTCGTCCATCTGTCCGGCGACTCCAACGCCGAACCGCACGGCCTGTCGGAGGGCTTCGAACTCGTCCGGGAAGGCCTCGACGGCGTCGTCCTCGCCGTCGGCGCCACCCTCGACCCGGTGCTGCGCGCCACGGCCGGCCTCGACCTGGCCGTGCTCTACGCCGCCACCGTCCGGCCCTTCGACGAGGTCGGCCTGCGCACCGCCGTACTGGCCGCCGCCCACGCCGACGTGGTGCTCGTCGAGCCCGGGCTGCCCGGACTGTCGGCCCGGCACGTCGCCGAGACCCTGGTCCACGTACCGCACCGACTGCTGCCGCTGGGCGGCGCGGACGGCCTGGACGAGGACGTCGTCGCCCGGGCCGTACGGGACTTCCTCAGGTGACCGGCGCCTGACCGCGCCGCGCCAGGGCGGCCAGGGTCGCCTCGAGGTCGGCGGGGCGAGGGCGGTTGTGCGGCAGCTTCGCCAGCAGGGCGGCCATGCCGCAGGTGTTGCTGAGCGCCGAGAAGACGAGGCCGCCCGCGACACCGGCGGACAGCAACTGCCAGGCCGGGCGCAGCAGTCCGAGACCGAGACCGAGCAGGACGATCGAGCCCGCGGTGAAGCGGACCTGGCGTTCCATGGACCAGGTGGCGCGCGGGCTCGACGTCGGCCGGCTCAGCTCGTGCCCGCGTCGCGCCCAGCCCTGGGTGCCGCCCGTGAGGGTCATGGCCAGGATCCCGTGCTCCGCGAGGACGCGACACGCGTTCTGCGAGCGGGCCCCGGAGGCGCACACCACCAGCAGCTGCCCGCCGGGGAGCCGGCGCAGTGCAGGCAGGGCGCTGTCGAGACGGTCCAGCGGGATGTTCAGCGCGCCCGGCAGATGACCGGCGGCGTACTCGCCCGGCGTGCGGACGTCGACGACGGTCAGATCGGTCAGGTCGGTCGAGTCGGTCGAGGCGGTCAGGCGGGCGTGGGCCTCGTCGACGTCGAGGGCCAGGGAGCCGTGGGGTGGTGTCATGGGAATGAGATCCTTTCCGGAGCGGAGGTAAAATACCCCCAAGGGTATGTAGCGGGGTAAGCAGGGGAGTGATCGTGGAGTTGCAGTTCGAGGGCGACGACCTCAAGTCGGTGCTGAACCGGTTGCGTCGGGCGCAGGGGCAGATCTCCGGAGTGATCAAGATGATCGAGGAGGGCCGCGACTGCGAGGACGTCGTCACTCAGCTCGCCGCCGCCTCCCGCGCCCTGGACCGGGCCGGCTTCGCGATCATCGCGACCGGGTTGCAGCAGTGCCTCACCGACGTCGAGCAGGGCCGGCGGGACGGCGAGACGGCGGGGCAGATGAAGGCACGGCTGGAGAAGCTGTTCCTGTCGCTGGCGTAGCAGCCCCGGACCGGGCGTCGCGGAGGCGCGCGGCCGTCATACGACGGCGTCGGCCAGCATGAACAGGGCCACCGCCAGCAGGACGTACGCGAAGATCCGCTGCAGCGTGCCGCCGGAGACCTTCCCGGCGAGCCGCTTCCCGTCCCACGCGCCGAGCACCGCGGCCGCGGCGAACGGCCCGACGGCGGCCCAGTCGACACTCGCGGCCGAACCCGCCCGGGCGGCGAGCGCCACCAGCGAGTTGACGGTGATGACCAGCAGACTGGTGCCGACGGCGGCCCGCATCCGCAGCCCCACCACGCTCACCAGCGCCGGTACGGCCAGGAATCCGCCGCCCACGCCCAAAACCCCGGTCACGGCACCGAGCCCGGCCCCGGCGGGGACGACCCGTCCCGGACGCGCCGGCGCGTCCTCGTGCCGTACGGCGGCCGAAGGGCGGAGCATGCGCAGCGCGGCGACGGCCGCGGTCACCGCGAACGCCCCGGTGAGCACCCCCGCGGGCAGCAGTCCGGAGACCGCGCCGCCGACCGCCGCCGGCAGCAGCCCCGCCGCCGCGAACAGCGCCCCGGCACGCCAGCGCACCGTGCCCGCCCGGGCGTGCGCGCCGAGCGCGGTGACCGAGGTGACGGCGACGACGACCAGACTCGCGGTGGCCGCGGCGGCGGGCGTGAAGCCGAGCAGGTACATCAGCGCCGGTACCGCCAGCACACTGCCGCCGCCGCCCAGCGCACCGAGCGAGAGCCCCGTGACGCCACCGGCGAACAGGCCCAGGACGAGCGTGCTCACGCGGGGTCACTGGGGGTGGTACAGGACTCCGTCACCACCGGAAGCCCCGCCTGGGCCCAGGCCCGCATGCCGCCGACGACGTCCACCACGTCCGTGCCGCGCGCCGTGAGCAGCGCCGCGGCCTCGCGGGAGCGCTTGCCGGAGCGGCAGATCGCGACGACGGGGCGGCCCTGCGCGGCCCGCGGCAGCGGCTGACCGGCCGTCAGCGCGGAGAGCGGCGCGAGGACGGCGCCCGGAGCGTGCCCCGTGGCCCATTCCTCGGGCTCGCGGACGTCCACGAGGACGGCTCCGGCGTCCGCCCGCGCCCGGGCCTCGGCCGGAGTGAGGCGGGCCATCGGGAGACCGGCGTCGCGCGCCGCCGCGAACCCGTCGTCGACCGCGACGACGTCCCGTCCCACCGCGTCGAGCAGCGAGGCGGCGATGGCCGCCCGCATCCCGCCGGCGCAGTGCACCCACACGATGCCGTCCGGTATCTCCGTGAGACGGTCGCGCAGTTGGTGCACCGGTATGTGCACCGACCCCCTGATGTGCCCGCCGGCACGCTCGGAGTCCCGCCGCACGTCCAGGATCACCACGCCGTCCTGCGCGGCCAGTTCGGCGAAGGTGCCGCGCGGGAAGGAGCGGGGCCGGTCGCCCGGGCGGGTCCAGTCGGCCGGGGAGCCGGTCGCCGCGGCGACCGGCCGGTCGATGCCGACGCGGACGAGTTCCCGCTGTGCGTCGGCCAGTTGGGCCATTGTCCCGGCGAGCAGCGTGACCGGCTTGTCCCACGGCAGCAGCCAGGCCAGATAGACGGCGAGCTGCCCCTCCGCCTCGAAGTTGAACGACCCGGCGACATGCCCCTCGGCGAACGCGACCCGATTGCGCAGATCCACCACCCACTCCCCGGCGGCCAGCCGCGCCGCGATCTCCTCGGCGTCGGCCGGTCGGGGCGGCGTCAGGTCCACGGGAGCCGGACCCTCGGCGTTCACCGGGCCCATGTGGGTGTAGTACGCCGGGACGTCGTCGAGGCCGGCGAGCAGGTCGGCGACGAACGCGTGGACGTCCCTCACCAGGGCCTCGTTGACGGCGCGCTCACGCCCGATCGTCGTCGTGTCCCCGCCCGCGGCCTGGGTGGCGGAGCAGAAGCTGCCGAAGCCGTGCGTCGGCAGGACCGCCGTCTCGTCCGGCAGCTCGGCGGCCAGCCGGTGCGCCGAGTCGTACTGCGCCCGCGCCAGGTGCTCCGTCAGCCGGGGTTCGACCAGGTCGGGCCGCCCCACGGTGCCGATCAGCAGCGAACCGCCGGTGAACACGGCCACGGCGTGTCCCGCCTCCTTAAGGACGTACGAGGTGTGGTGCGGGGTGTGCCCGGGAGTGGCCAGGGCGTGCAGCACCAGGCCCTCGTCGATCTCCGTACGGTCCCCGTCGGCGACCGGCACCCGCTCGTAGCCGACCCGCGCCGCGGCCGGGACCAGATAGGCGGCCCCGGTGAGCCGGGCGAGCTCCAGGCCGCCGGTCACGTAGTCGTTGTGCACATGGGTCTCGACGACCCGGGTGATCCGTACGCCCCGCAGCGTGGCGGCCGTGATCACCCGATCGATGTCCCTGGGCGGATCGACCACCACGGCGCTGTGCGCGCCGCCCGCCAGATAGCCGCGGTTGCCCAGCCCAGGCACATCGATGGTGTCGACGAAGTACACGGCGGCACTCCTCTCCTGGTGAAGCCTGTGAGATCCCGTATCCCTGGGAGGAAATTACCCCCGGGGGTATATGACCACAGTAGCAGTGTACCCCGGGGGGTATCTCTGGAGGATGGCCGGAAGCGGATGTGAAGGTCGTCGCTCGGCGCCTTTACCGATCAGTCACGTCTAGGGTCGGAAGTGGACGGAGAGCCGCCGAGGAAAGGGTTCAGCACCATGGCGCAGGAAGTACGGGGCGTGATCGCACCGGGCAAGGACGAGGCCGTGCGCGTGGAGACGATCGTCGTGCCGGACCCGGGGCCGGGCGAGGCCGTCGTACAGATCCAGGCCTGCGGGGTCTGCCACACCGACCTGCACTACAAGCAGGGCGGCATCAGCGACGACTTCCCCTTCCTGCTGGGGCACGAGGCGGCCGGTGTGGTGGAGTCGGTCGGCGACGGCGTCACGGACGTCGCGCCCGGTGACTTCGTGATCCTCAACTGGCGTGCGGTGTGCGGGACATGCCGGGCCTGTCTGCGCGGGCGGCCCTGGTACTGCTTCGACACCCACAACGCGAAGCAGCGGATGACCCTGGCCTCGACCGGCCAGGAACTCTCACCCGCGCTCGGTATCGGCGCCTTCGCGGAGAAGACGCTGGTCGCGGCCGGACAGTGCACCAAGGTCGACGCCTCGGTCGCCCCGCAGGTGGCCGGTCTGCTGGGCTGCGGCGTGATGGCCGGAATCGGCGCCGCCCTCAACACCGGCAACGTCGGCCGGGGCGACACGGTCGCGGTGATCGGCTGCGGCGGCGTCGGCGACGCGGCGATCGCCGGATCGAACCTGGCGGGCGCGGCGCGGATCATCGCCGTGGACATCGACGACCGCAAGCTGGACAAGGCCCGCACCATGGGCGCCACCCACACGGTCAACTCACGCCGGACCGACCCCGTCGAGGCGATCCGCGAGCTGACCGGCGGGTTCGGCGCGGACGTGGTGATCGAGGCGGTGGGCCGCCCGGAGACCTACCAACAGGCCTTCTACGCCCGTGACCTGGCCGGCACGGTCGTCCTGGTGGGCGTCCCCACCCCGGAGATGAAGCTGGAGCTGCCGCTGCTGGACGTCTTCGGCCGCGGCGGCGCGCTGAAGTCGTCCTGGTACGGCGACTGTCTGCCCTCCCGGGACTTCCCGATGCTGATCGACCTGCATCTGCAGGGCCGCCTGGACCTGGCGGCGTTCGTGACCGAGACGATCCAGCTCGACGAGGTGGAGAAGGCGTTCGAGCGCATGCACCACGGCGACGTCCTGCGCTCGGTGGTGATGCTCTGATGGCCGCCCGCATCGAACGACTCGTCACCTCCGGGCAGTTCACGCTCGACGGCGGCACCTGGGACGTCGACAACAACGTGTGGCTCGTCGGCGACGACCGCGAGGTGATCGTCATCGACGCCGCCCATGACGCCGACGCCATCGCCGAGGCCGTCGGCGACCGGCGTCTCACCGCGATCGTGTGCACCCACGCCCACAACGACCACATCGACGCCGCGCCCGCCCTGGCCGACCGCACCGGCGCCACCATCTGGCTCCACCCGGACGACCTGCCGCTGTGGAAGCAGACCCATCCGGACCGCGACCCCGACGCCCACCTCGTGGACGGCCAGATCATCGAGGCCGCGGGCGCCGACCTGACCGTCCTGCACACGCCGGGGCACGCCCCGGGCGCGGTGTGCCTGCACGACCCCGGCCTCGGCGTCGTCTTCACCGGCGACACCCTCTTCCAGGGCGGCCCCGGCGCCACCGGCCGCTCCTACTCCCACTTCCCGACGATCATCGACTCCATCCGCACCCGCCTCCTCGCCCTCCCGCCCGACACCAGGGTCCTCACCGGCCACGGCGATCCCACCACCATCGGCGCCGAGGCACCCCACCTCCAGGAGTGGATCGACCGGGGCCACTGAGGCCGGGCCCGGTCGGGTGACCCCCGCCGCGAAAGGCGGCACCCACCGGAAAAGACGACAGAAGATGTCCGGCTTTCCCGGCACCCTTGATGACGACACCGCACACGAGGGCACGGGAGGCCGGACATGTCACAGCCGCTCAAGGGCAAGGTCGCACTGGTCGCCGGGGCGACACGGGGAGCCGGACGCGGCATCGCCGTGGAGCTGGGGGCGGCCGGGGCCACCGTCTATGTGACGGGACGCAGCACGCGTGCCCGGCGCTCGGAGTACGACCGCCCGGAGACGATCGAGGACACCGCCGACCTGGTCACCGAGGCGGGCGGCCACGGCATCGCCGTACCCACCGACCATCTCGACCCGGCCCAGGTCCGCACCCTCGTCGACCGCGTCGCGGACGAACAGGGCCGCCTCGACGTCCTCGTCAACGACGTCTGGGGCGGCGAGAAGCTCTTCGCCTGGGACAGCCCCGTCTGGGAACACGACCTCGACAACGGCCTACGGCTGCTCCGGCTCGCCGTCGAGACCCACGCCATCACCAGCCACCACGCCCTGCCCCTGCTCCTGCGCCGGCCGGGCGGACTGGTGGTCGAGATGACCGACGGCACGGCGGACTACAACCGCGACAACTACCGGAACTCGTTCTTCTACGACCTCGCCAAGGCGTCCGTCCTGCGCATGGCCTTCTCTCTCGGCCATGAACTCGGGCCGCGCGGCGCCACCGCCGTCGCGCTGACCCCGGGCTGGCTGCGCTCGGAGATGATGCTCGACGCGTTCGAGGTGCGCGAGGACAACTGGCGCGACGCCCTCGAACGCGTCCCGCACTTCGCCATCTCCGAGACCCCGCGCTACGTGGGCCGCGCCGTCGCCGCCCTTGCCGCCGACCCCGACGTGGCCCGCTGGAACGGCGAGTCCCTCTCCAGCGGGCAGCTCGCACAGGTCTACGGCTTCACCGACCTCGACGGCAGCCGCCCCGACGCCTGGCGCTACCTCGTCGAGGTCCAGGACGCGGGGAAGCCGGCGGACACGAGCGGCTATCGCTGAGGCGGGACGGGGTCGGCCGGGCGGATCGGCCAGCGCGCCGAGTGGCCGGGCGGCAGGCCGAGGTCCTCCCGCACGGCCGCGTAGTAGGCCTCGCGTCCGGCGCGCTGCTCGTCCAGCAGTGCCCGCCAGGCCGCCGTGTCCTGCTCGGACTCGCGGACGAACCGCTCCATCTCCATGGCGGTCACCACCCAGGCCCGCCCCTTCTCCACCACGTCGCGGCTGCCCAGCATGATCAGCGCCTCACCCGACGGGTCCCTCGTGAAGTTCGCCTCGGCGAGCAGCGGTCTGGCCTCGTCGAGGGTGAGGGGATCCGGGTGCGTCCCGTGGCCGAGCCCGGCGGCCACCCGGTACGCCAGCGTGATCGTCTGCTTCACCGACCGCGCGTAGTCGGAGTACACGGCCAGCCGCCGCTCCTCCCAGCGCGCCGCCTGCTCCCGCCGGAACCTCATCTGGTCGCCCCGCACCACCACCAGATAGGAACCGAGCGCGCCGATCACGACGCCGATGAGTGCGGGGAGTTGCTGCATGAACACGGACATGGACGCACGCTATCTGCCCTGATGATCGTCCCGGCACTACGGTTCGGTCCATGACGGACCCCACGCGCTTCGCGGAGTACGCAGTCCTGATCACCGGCGCGGCGCGCGGCATCGGCGCCGCCACCGCACGCCGCCTCGCCGAGGAAGGGGCGCGCGTCCTGGTGACGGACCGGGACGGCCGTGAGGCCGAGCGGACGGCGGCCCGGCTCCGTGGACACGGGCTCGTGGCGGAGGCGCTGGCCTGCGACGTCGCCGACCGCGCGTCCGTCGAGGCGGCCGTCGCCCACGCTGTCGACACCTTCGGCTCCCTCGACGTCCTGGTCAACAGCGCCGCCTCCTGCACACCCGACGCCCCGCTCTTCGAGGACGGCTCTGACGACGCCTGGGCCCGCGACCTGGACGTCACCCTGACCGGCACCCACCGCTGCTGCCGTGCCGCCCTTCCGCACCTGGCCGCCACCGGCCACGGCGCCATCGTGAACATCGGCTCCGTCAACGCCCTCCAGGACTTCGGCAACCACGCCTACAGCGCCGCCAAAGCCGGCCTCGGCTCCCTCACCCGTACCCTCGCCGGCCACGCCGCCGCCCGCGGGGTCCGGGTGAACCTGGTGACGCCGGGCACGGTCCGCACCTCGGCCTGGGAGGGGCGGGAGACGGAGCTCGACGCGATCCGGCCCCTGTATCCGCTGGGCCGGGTCGGCGAACCCGAGGACATCGCCGCGGCGGTCGCCTTCCTGGCGTCCCGGGACGCGGCCTGGATCACCGGCACCACCCTCACCGTCGACGGCGGCCTCACCGCCGTCCACACCGGCTTCCGGGCGGCGGTCCGGCGCTCCGGCGACGCCTGAGGACCCTGGCGAAATTTCACCGTTCGGTCACGGCCCGGCCACGGCCACAACCGAACCCCCCGCACACCGGTCTACCTGGCAGAAGTCCACGCAACCACGCAAGGGAGAGCCCGGCCATGGGGGACATACGCAGACGGCGCGCCGTCGCACTCGGCATCACGTCAGGACTCGTCGCACCGCTCGCTCTGACGCTCGGCGCCGCGCCGGCGCAGGCCGCGCCCAGCTGCACGACCCAGACCGGGCCGTACCAGAAGAAGGTCGAGAAGTTCCTCGGCCGACCGGTCGACGGCAAGCAGTCCACCGCCGACTGCAAGGCCATCCAGGCCTTCCAGACCAAGCACGGCATCACCCCGAACGCCGGCTACGCGGGCCCGGTGACCTGGGGCGTGATGGACCTGATGCTGAAGCAGAAGGCCGTCGGCAGCAACCCCAACAAGGACGGCAAGTGCCCCGTCAACAAGGGCCGCATCGCCTGTGTGAACCTCACGCTCCAGCTGAGCTGGATCCAGGACGGCAGGAAACTGGTCTACGGCCCGGTCCCGGTCCGCACCGGCCGCAACGGCTACGAGACGCGCACCGGCCTGAAGAAGATCTACTTCCGGAACATCGACCACGTGTCGAGCATCTACCACGTGCCGATGCCCTACTCCCAGTTCTTCGACGGCGGCCAGGCCTTCCACTCGGTCGGCGTCAGCATGTGGAACCCGCCGGGCTCGCACGGCTGTGTGAACATGACCAAGACCGACGCGAAGAAGTACTGGTCGCTGCTGAAGAACGGCGACGACGTCTACGTGTACGGCCGCAAGCCGGGCACCTGAGCAGCCCCAGGCACCCGGCTCGGGCAGGAACGTCACGCCTCGGGGGCGTCCCCGAAGTCCGGGATCTCCAGCCTGACCCCGCCCTGCCGCGCCGACTCGTGCGCGACGATGCCCGGCAGGGTGTAGCGGGCCGCCACCCACGCGTTCACGGACGGCAGGGTGCGGCAGTTGACCGCGGTCACGAAGTCGTCCACCAGGAAGTGGTGGCTGCCCTCGTGACCGTTGTGCAGGTTGTCGAACTCCCGGGGCAGCCGGGACCGGTCGTGCACCGGCGCCGAACCCGAGGTGAAGGCAGCCCGCAGCTCCGGCGCGATGTGCTGCAGCGACGGGTCGTCAGGAGCCATGGTGGGCTTGGGCTCCAGCAGTTCGCTGATGTCCTTGACGCCCTTCTTGTCCTGCCACAGGGCCACCGTGGCCAGCTGCTCCATGCTCGCCTCGGTGCCGAAGAACCGGAACCGCGACTCCCGTATGTGCGACGGGTAGCCGACCCGCCGGAACTCGTTCGTACGGAACGAGCCGCCGCCCGCGACCTCGAACAGCGCGGTCGCGTTGGAGACGTCGTTGCCGAACTGGCTGACGGACTTGTCGAAGACGCCGTCGCCGCGGTCGTCCACGACCCCGATCGCCGACACGCTCACCGCGTGCGTCCGCCAGGCCCCCAGCACCCCGCCCACCGCGTGGGTCGGGTACAGCAGCGGGGGATAGGAGGCGGTCGCCTTCCAGTTGTCGCCGCCGCTGTACTGGTACGCCTCATAGAACCCCAGGTCCATGTCGTGGACGTAGTCGCCCTCGGCGTAGAAGAGCCGCCCGAAGGCGCCCTCCGCGATCTGGTTGCGGGCGTGCACCGTCGCCGGGTTGTACTCGCTGGTCTCGCCCATCATGTAGGTCAGACCGGTCGCCTTGACGGCGTCGATGATCGCCGCGATCTCTTCGGTGGTGATCGCCATGGGGACCGCGGAGTACACGTGCTTGCCGGCGTTCAGGCCCTGGAGCACCAGCGGGCCGTGAGTCCAGCGCTGGGTGAAGATCGCGACCGCGTCGACGGCCTTCGACTCCAGCATCGCCTCGTACGAGGGGAAGGTGCCGGCCAGTCCCTGCGCGCCCGCGAGCTGCTCGGCCCGCTCGGGCAGCAGATCGGTGACGTACACGTCGCTGACACCGGGGTGGGCCTGGAACAACGTGGCGAACTGGCCGGAGAACTGGCCGGCGCCGACGATGCCGAGGGAGAACGTCATGGAGGGTGTGCCTTTCACTGGCCGAGGATCAGGTTGATCTGGTCGTTGGTCTTCTCGAGACTGCTCACGGGCTTTCCATTGCCGTAGATGTCCTCCATCGCGGGCGCCATGAGCGCCGTCATGTCCGCCGAGTAGCTGGCGATCGGATAGGAGAAGGTCCGGAAGCGTTTCTTGTCGGCCACGGGTTCGGTGAAGGCCGACACGTCGATGCCCTTCTTGTCGTAGGCGGCGACGGCGGCCCTGGTCCCGGCCGGGGTGGCGGGGAAGACGACGCCGTACCTGCCGACGACGGTCTGGCACTCGTCCGAGGCCAGATACGCCACCCACTTGCGGGCGCCCGCCTTGTTCTTGGAGGCCTTGGTGATCGAGTCGGCGAGACCGTTCATCATGGTGGCGCGCTTGCCGGTCGGGCCGACCGGTGTCAGCGCGGTCTTCATCTCCATGCCCTTGAAGCCCGCGTAGGTGGAGATCATCCAGGCACCGTCGAAAGAGGCGGCGGCCTTCCCCGCGGCGACCTGCGTGTTCGACTGGTTGGACTGGATGTTGTAGTCGGACAGCGGGGGCATGTAGCCCTTCTTCGCCAGTCCGAAGTACCACTGGATGACCGACTGGAAGGTCTTGCTGCCGTACTGGTACTCGGTGCCCCAGCGCGGCTTGTCCAGATAGCTCCATCCGGCGGAGGCCGCGAAGTTGCTCCACTGGGTCTGGCCGTCCCCGAAGCCGCCGCCGTTGCTGGCGAGGCCGTACACCTTGACGTGGTCCTTGTCGAAGCCCGGTTCGTCGCCGCGCCTGCCGTTCCGGTCGATCGTCAGACGGGCGACGGCCTTCTCGAAGGTGCCGCCGTCCTTCGGGTTCCAGTCCAGGTTGTTCAGCTGCTCGGCGCTCAGTCCGGCGGCCTCGGCCATCTTCTCGTTGTAGAAGAGCGCGACCGTATCCCAGTCCTTGGGAGCGCCGTAGCGGTGGCCGTCCCGGCCGATCCAGTTGGCGGCGAGGCCCGGCTGGTAGTCGGAGTCCTCGATGCCGAGGTCGTCGAGGGGTTCGAGGACCTTCAGATCGGCGAACTGGCCGAAGTTCTGGATGTGGTCGGTGAACACGTCCGGCTGGGTGCCCGCGATGAAGCCGGCGGTGAGCTTGGTCCAGTAGTCGCTCCAGCCCAACTGGGTGATCTTCACCTTCAGTCCGGGGTTCTCCTTCTCGAACCCCTTGGCGCAGGCCTGGTAGGCGGGCAACTGGTTGGCGTCCCACAGCCAGTACGTCACCGTGTTCGCGGACGACCCCGCGGAGCCGCCGCTCGCACAGCCGGCCACCAGGGACAGGGCCAGCGCTCCGGCGAGCGCGGTCAGCTTTCGAATGCGCATGCGCGTTCCCTCACTTGATACCGGTGAAGCCGATGGAGCTGACGATGCGGCGGGCGAAGCAGGCGAACAGCACCAGCATCGGCAGCGCGGCGATCAGCGTCGCCGCCATGAGCCCCGACCAGTCGACGCCGGTCGCCGGGGTCTGCGCCCGGAAGACCGCCAGCGCCACGGTCAGCACCCGCGAGCTGTCGCTGTAGGAGACCATCAGCGGCCAGAAGTAGTCGTTCCAGGAGGTGATGTACGTCAGCACGCCCAGCGTGATGATCGGCGTGGACGCCATCGGCAGCACGACCCGGAAGAAGATCTTCACCTTCCCGGCGCCGTCGAGCAGCGCGGCCTCCTCGACCTCGCCGGGGATGTTCATGAAGAACTGCCGCAGGAAGAACACCGCGAACGGGGTCATGAACAGGCTCGGCAGCGCGATGCCCAACAGGGTGTCCACCAGGTGGAGTTGCTTGACGAGCACGAAGTTGGGCAGCAGCGTGAAGATGGTCGGCACCATCAGCCCGGCCAGGAACAGACCGAACACCTTGTCGCGCCCGCGCCACCGCAGCCGGGAGAAGGCGTACGCGGCCATCGCGGAGAAGAAGATCTGGCAGCCGGTGATCAGGGTCGAGACGATCACCGAGTTGAGCAGATAGCGCCAGAAGTCGAGCCCGCCGCCCGCACCGCCCTGCGCGACCGCCTCCTCGGCCGACTGCAGGCCCAGGGCCCGCTGGAAGCCCGTGCCGGTGAGATCGACGGGCAGCGGATCGGTGGGGTCGGCGCTCAGACCGGCGTTGGTGGAGAGCGCGGTGCGCAGGATCCAGTAGAACGGCAGCAGGGTGATGAGGACGATCAGACCCATCACGGTCCAGGCGGCGGCCCGGCCCGGGGAGAACCTGCGCCTGACGGGCCGTACGGCGGTCCTGTTCGTGGTCGTTGTCACGGCAGCCATCTCGGTGTCTCCCTTCCGTCAGCCGAGGTCGGTCCGGCCGGCCCGGGTGAGCCGGTACTGCAGGACGGTGATCGCGCTGAGCACGGCCAGCAGGGCGACGGACATCGCCGACGCGTAGCCGAACTGGAAGCGGCCGAAGGCGGAGCCGTAGATGTAGTACTGGAGGACGTTCGTCGCGTTCGCCGGACCGCCCGCGGTCGTCACCGCGACCGTGTCGAACACCTGGAACGAACCGATCACCGTCATGATCAGAACGACCGCCAGGACCGGACGCAGCAACGGCATCGTGATCCGCCAGAACATGCGCCACTCGCTCGCGCCGTCCACCTTCGCCGCCTCGTACATGTCGTTGGGGATCGCCTGCAGACCGGCGAAGAGCAGGAGCGCGGTGTAGCCGACGTGCCGCCAGACGTTGATCAGGGCGATGGTGGGGACCGCCCAGGTCTCGTCGGCGAGGAACGGTATGCGGTCCACACCGACGGCGCTGATGATCTCGTTGCCGATGCCGAGCTGGGTGTCGAGGATCCACAGCCAGACCAGGCCGGCCACGACGTTCGACATCAGGTACGGGGTGAGCACGATGCCCCGCAGCAGCGCCGACTGGGTCAGCCGCTGGAGCAGGACGGCGATGGCGAGCGCCGCGACCGTCTGGACGCCGATGTTGATGAAGACGTACTCGACGGTGACCGTCAACGAGTTCCAGAAGATCGGGTCGTTGACCATGCGCACGTAGTTGTCGAACCCCACCCACTGCGCCGGAGTGAGCAGGTTGAACCGGGTGAAGCTCAGGTAGATGCCCCGCAGCGTCGGCCAGAGCAGGAAGACCAGGAAGCCCAGCAGCGCCGGAGCGAGGAACACCGCGGCGAGCCGTCCGTCCCCCTGGTTCTCGCGGGAGCGGGCCCGCCGTGTCCTCGACTTGGTCCCTGTCCCCTGCGCGCCGCCGAGCGGCAGACGCGACGGGGGGCTGCTGGAGGCGATGGTCATCGGGAGACTCCCTCGTCTGCGGCGGCTCGTCCTCGAGCACTTACTTTTGTGGCGGAAGAATCGAGCCGTCAAGAGGTGCGGGAACATCTTCTTCGAGCCGGTTCGATGGCCCTAGAATGACCGTGTTGTTTTTATGAAGAAAAAAATCATGTGGGAGTCTGACGACCATGACCCCAGTAGCCGCCAGCTGGCTTCCGCTCAGCCCCGGTGAACGCTCGGTGGCGATCGAGGTGCTCCTCGGTGGTCCCCTGTCCCGCACCGAACTCGCCCGGCGCCTCGACCTGTCCGCGGGCAGCCTCACCCGGCTGACCAAACCGCTGATCGAGTCGGGCCTCCTGGTGGAGGTCGCCGAAGCGGGGGCCCCGGCGGAGACACGTCAGGGCCGCCCCTCCCAGCCGCTGGACGTCGTCGCCGAATCCCGTTCCTTCATCGGCTTCAAGGTCACCGAGGACATGGTCTACGGCGTCGTCACCACCCTCAGGAGCGAGATCGTCGCCCGCTACGACCGCCCGCTCACCGGCCGTGAGCCGGCCGCGGTGGTGGAGGTGCTGGGAGAGATGGCCGAGGCGCTCGCCGCCGCCCACCCCCGGCTCGCCGGCATCGGGATCGGCGTGGGCGGACTGGTCGAGGACCGGTCCGTGGTCGGGGAGTCACCGTTCATGGGCTGGCGTGACGTACCTCTCGCCGAACTGGTCGAGGAGCGCACGGGGTTGCCGGTCGTCGTGGAGAACGACGTCGCCGCCCTCGTCGAGGCGGAGACCTGGTTCGGCGCCGGCCGCGGCCTGGAGCGCTTCGTCGTCCTCACCATCGGCGCCGGCATCGGCTACGGCCTGGTTCTGGGCGGCAAGCGGGTGCCCTACGCCGAGGAGGACCGCGGCTTCGGCCGCCACTGGATCGTCGACCCCAACGGCCCGCTCACCCCGGACGGGGCGCGCGGCAGCGCGGTCTCCCTGCTGACCATCCCCAACATCCGCTACCAGGTCCAGGCGGGCACCGGCCGCGACCGGACGTACGAGGAGATCCTCGAACTCGCCGCGGCCGGCGAGCCGATGTCCGCCCGCGTCATCGAGGAGGCCGCCCGGGCGCTGGGCACCCTGGTCGCCCAGATCGGCAACTTCGTGCTGCCGCAGAAGATCCTTCTCGCCGGCGAAGGGGTGGGCCTCATGGACGTCGCCGGGAAGACCGTGACGGAGACCATCCGCGCCCAGCGGCATCCGCTGGCCGCTCCGATCGACCTGGAGACCAAGGTGTCCGACTTTCACGACTGGGCACGTGGGGCGGCCGTTCTCGCGATCCAGGTGCTGGTGCTCGGGGCGACGGACGCCTGAACTCCACGATCTTCGTTGACAGATGGAAGTGATCAGCAACACGGTCCGTTATGCCTGTATTGTGCGACCTTACTCACAGCGCCTTCACCTGCGGAGCCGTATGCTTCACAGCATGTCCACCACTGTTGAATTCGCCTCCGAGCGATCGGCTGACGAGGTCAACGAGGAGATCCGGGCGCTGTGGCGCCGGTCGGGCGGGACACTGAGCGGCGAGCAGCGCGAGGAATACCAGCGCCTTGTCCTGGAGTGGGCCGCCGCGGCCCCCCAGCCGGTGAAGGCCGCCTGAACACTCGCCTCGGCGCAGCCCCGGGCATCCTCCTCCTCGATCCACCTCTTGTTGACCGGCCCGGCACTCGGGCCGGTCGCTCCACGCGGTCTCGGCCGGCCCGGCACCCGGCCCCGTCACCCCCAGGTCGCCGAGTAGTACCGCCGATACGCCTTGCGGTCCTGTTCCGCACGGATGAACCGGGTCGCCGCCAGCGCGACCAGACTGCCCGCGATGACCAGCAGGCCAGGCCCGACGTTCTTCGGGTCGGCCAGCCGGGACAGCAGCGTCGCGGCGTCCGCGCCCGTCACCGGGGCCGACGAACCGGGCGACGCGTCACCCGGCGAGACCGCGCCCTGTGGCGCCGAAGCGGACGGCGCCGGCGAGGCACCCTGACCGGAACCGTTCTGCGCCGCCACGAGCAGCTTCACATCCAGCGCGGCGAGCGCCTTGGTCACCGGCTGGAAGAACGTCGTACCCCCCGCGTCGCAGTCCCCGCTGCCGCCCGACGTCACCCCCAGGGCGACGCCCTCGGAGAACATCGGGCCGCCGCTGTCACCGGGTTCGGCACACACGTTGGTCTCGATGAGCCCCGTGACCGTCCCCTCCGGGTAGTTGACCGTGGCGTCGAGCGCCGTCACCTCGCCGTCGCGCAGCCCGCTCGTGCTGCCGCTGCGGAACACCCGTTGCCCGACCGCGGGATCGGCCGCACCGGTGATCCGTACGCCCTTGCCCTCACCGATCGACACGACGTCCGCACCGGCACCGGCGTCCCCGCTCGCGTACTGGACCAGCGAGTAGTCGGCGCCCGGAAAGTTCTGCTTGAGTGTCTGGCCGATCTGCTGTGTGCCCCGGTTGTCGGCGAACCACACGGAACCGTCGGGCCCGCAGTGCCCCGCCGTGAGGATGAAGTCACGCTGCCCGTCGGTGACGTTGAAACCGGCCGAACAGCGCCCGACGGTCGACAGCAGCGGCAGCGCGCCGTTGAGCCGCGTCGTGAACGTGCCCTCGGTGCGCTCCATGCGGACGAAGCCGCCGATGCCGTCCGCGACCTGCGTCATCCGCGACCAGTCGGCGGCCGACACCGTGCTGTCGCCCCGTACGACGACCTGGTTGGTCCGGTAGTCCATCACCCATGCCGTGCCGGCCACCCGGGGCGCCGAACGCAGCGTCGACGTCGCCGACTTCAGCTCGTCCATGCTGTGGTCGACCATCTTCGGCTCGGCACCGGCCTTGCGCACCTCGGCCGCCGCCTCCTCGTCGGTGACCGCGACCACCGGCTTCCCGTCGGCGCCGATCCAACTGCCCGCCGTACGCGAAGCGCCCAGCCGGGCGACCAGGTCACCGCCGGTACCGGCGGCCGAGGCGGCGTAGGTGCGAGGGACGGACGAGGCGTCGGGGGGTTCGCTCGCCACCGCGCGGGTGACCATCGTTCCTCCGAGGAGGAGTCCGCCGACGGCCGCCAGCCGTGTCACTCGCCGGACGAGACGTCGTCGTGCGTGCCTCATGCAGGGCTCCCGAACCAGTACAGCGCGGCGGCAACGCCGCGGGGCCCTCCCGTAGTTGAGCACCCTCTCTCCATACGTGGCCCGCCCCGCCCGTGTTCACCGCACCGCTGATCATTCCCGCCCCGGCGCCCTCACCAGCGGTTCCCGCCCACCGCGCGGCCGCCTATCTTGTGCCTCATGACCAGGATCCCGCACACGACGTCCGGTGAACCGAACCCTCTGCACGCCCTCACCCTCGACCGCCTGCGATGTCGTACGAGCATGAAATGGCGCACCTACCCCGACGACGTGCTGCCGATGTGGGTGGCCGAGATGGACGTCCCGCTGGCCGAACCCGTCGTCCACGCGCTCACCGAGGCCCTCGCGCTCGGCGACACCGGATACCCGGCGGGCACCGGATACGCCGAGGCACTCGCCGACTTCGCCGCGAAGCGGTGGGGCTGGGACGGGCTCGCCGTGGAGCGGACGGCGATCGTGCCCGATGTGATGCTCGGTGTGGTCGAAATGCTCAAACTGGTCACCGGACCGGGCGATCCGATCGTGGTGAACTCACCGGTCTATCCGCCGTTCTACCATTTCGTCGCGCACATGGACCGGCAAGTGGTCGAGGCCCCGCTCGGCGCGGACCTGCGCATCGACCTCGACACGCTGGACGAGACCTTCCGGCACGCCACCGCGGGCGGCAGGCGCGCCGCCTTCCTGCTGTGCAGCCCCCACAACCCGACCGGAACCCTCCACACCGCCGACGAACTGGCCACCGTCGCCGCACTCGCCGACCGCCACGGCGTCCGGGTCGTCGCCGACGAGATCCACGCCCCGCTCACCGCGGCCGGCGCCGACTTCGTGCCGTACCTGACCGTCCCGGGCGGCGAGAGCGGACTGTCGCTGATGTCCGCGTCGAAGGCCTGGAACCTGGCCGGCCTCAAGGCGGCCCTGGCCATCGCGGGCCCCGCCTCCGCCGCCGACCTGGCCCGGCTGCCCGAAGAGGTCAGCCACGGCCCCAGCCACCTCGGCATCATCGCCCACAGCGCCGCCCTGAGCGACGGCACAGCCTGGCTCGACGCCCTGCTCGCGGGCCTCGACGACAACCGGCGCCTCCTCGCCGACCTCCTCGCCGAACACCTCCCCGCGATCACCTACCGCCCCGGCGACGCCACCTACCTCGCGTGGCTCGACTGCCGCGCCCTCGGCCTCGGCGACGACCCGGCGGACGTCTTCCTGCGGCGCGGCCGTATCGCGCTCAACTCGGGGCTCCCGTTCGGCACCGGGGGAGCCGGGCACGTACGGCTGAACCTCGCGACCTCGCCCGAACTGATCACGGAGGGCGTACGGCGGATGGTGACCGCCCTCGACTGAGCCGCGCGGCGGGGGCGCCCCTCGGCGTCCCCGCCCCCGCTGCCTACACTTCCCGCCATGGACGATTCGTCGCGTCGGACGCAGGAACCGCTGGAGCCGCTCGGCGCGGGCAAGTACCTGCTCATCACCAGCTACCGCAAGAACGGCACCGGCGTCCCCACCCCGGTCTGGGTGGTCCGCGACGGAGACGCGCTCGGCGTGTGGACCGTCGCCGACTCCTGGAAGGTCAAGCGCATCCGCGCCCGCGGCGACGTCCTCGTCGGCCCCTGCGACCTGCGGGGCAGGCCGACCGGCGACCAGTTTCCCGCCACCGCCGAGATCTGCGACGAGCCGACCAGCGCCCGCTACCGCAGGCTCATCGCCCGCAAGTACGGCCTCACCGGCCGCCTCACCCTCCTCGGCAGCCGACTGCGCCGCGGCGCGAACGGCACGGTCGGCATCCGCGTGACCCTCACGCCGGCCGACTGACCCTCACCCCCGCCGCCCCGATGAGGTGCGGCGCCCCACGCGTGCCGTGCCTGCGGACGACCAGGACAGGCCGCCACCGCCCACGCCTCGGGAGGGTTCCCGACCGGGTCGGGTGAGCATGGCCGGCGGGGCGTCCCGCGCACGGCGCGCCCCAGGCGTCGCGGACGCCCATCGCGGACAGAAGGGGCGAGAGCTGGTGGCTGGGGAGCGGATCATCGCCGGGCGTTACCTGCTGCGGCAGCGGCTGGGCTCCGGGGGCGGCGGCAGCGTCTGGCTGGCCGAGGACGACAGGCTCCGGGCGCAGGTCGCCGTCAAGGAGATCGACGTACCGGACGAGCCGGACGGCAGACTCGGCGACGCCGCCGACCGGGGGCGCAACGAGGCGCTGAAGGCGGCGCAGCTGCGCGAGCACCCGAACGTGATCACGGTGTACGACGTCGTGGAGGACGACGACCGCCCGTGGATCGTCATGGAGTACCTGCCGGGCACCCGCGACCTGCACGCGGTGATCAAGGAACGCGGGCCGCTGTCGAGCGAGGAGACGGCCCGCATCGGAGCGGCCGCCCTCGAAGGACTGCGCGCCGGGCACCGGCTCGGCATCGTCCACCGCGATGTGAAGCCCTCCAACATCCTGCTGGCACCCGACCATTCGGGCATCCCCGACGGCAGGGTCCTGCTCACGGACTACGGCATCTCGCTGCGGCCCCGCGAGACCCGGATCACCCAGAGCGGCCTGGTCGTCGGCACCCCGGGCTATGTGGCACCGGAGCGGCTGTCCGGCGGCGAGGCGACCGCCGCCTCCGACCTGTTCTCGCTCGGCGTCACCCTCTACCTCGCCGTCGAGGGCACCGCTCCCTTCGAACGGGACACGCTCGACGCCAGCCTCCTGGCGGCCCTGAACACCGAACCCTCCGTACCGGAACGCGCCACCGCCCCGCTCACCCGCGCCATCATGGCACTGCTGACGAAGGATCCGGCCAAGCGCATGCAGGCGGACCGAGCGGCCGAACTGCTCGCCGAGGCCGCCGCCGACAGCACGCGCCCCCCGTCCTCCGCCCCGGCCACCCCGCCCCCGGCCGACAGCCGCACCGCCACCCGCCGCACCCCGCTCGGCGTCCTCCCCGCCCCGGTCCGCCGACTGCCCGTGCTGCTCACGCTCGCCGGCGCACTCGTCGCGGGCGGCGGCTTCGGGCTGGGCGCCCTCACCTTCGGCGGCGCGGACGACGGGACGCGGAACCCGCAGGTCAGGGCGAAACCCGTGGCCACCCCGGCCGCGCCGCCGTCCCCGACCGTGACCCGCGGCGCGTACCCGTACGGCAGACAGGTCGGCCTGCGCGACGGGCTCGGCGCGGGCCAGTGCGTCGACGCCGACTGGAGGGGCGAGGACTTCGAGGGGCGTCCCCGTCTGCAGCTCGTCGACTGCCGCGACGACGATCCCCAGGGGCAGGTCATCGCGACCGTTGCCGCCGACCGGCACACACCGGCGACCGACGCGGACGCCGTACGGGCCGAGTGCACCCGGCGCACCGCCGCACTGCGGGCCACCATGCCCGACCCGGTGCTGTACGTCCTCACCCCCGAGTCCGGTCAGAGCGAGCCGCCCGCCTCCGCCTGTCTGCTCTTCCTCAGGCAGGCCACCCTCGGCGGCCCGATCGGCGACTTCCGCAGGTTCGGCGACGAGGTCTACATCACCCAGCTCGGCCCGGGCGACTGCATCAACTCCGAGGACGACGAGGACGGTTCGTCCACCGAGACCCTGGTGTCCTGCGACGAACCGCACGACGAGCAGGTCGCCGGCTGGACCTGGGCCTCGGGCGAGGGCTCCTCCGACAGCGTCGACACGGGCGGGCTCTGCGAGGAGAAGTACGGCGTCGACTGGGCTCGTGGCAAGGGGCACGAGATGTGGGGCTGGTCCTCCACGGACGAGGAGTGGGACGCCGGCTTCCGCCACGTGATGTGCAGCGTGGCCCGCGAGGACGGCAAGAAGCTGCCGGCGGGAGGAATGAAGCCGGCCTACTGACCGCACGCTTGTGGTGGGAACGGGGCCCCGCGCAGGATGCGGGACCCTGCTGACCGCGGCAACCAGGAACGACCGGGGGAGACCAGCGATGCCCCTGTCCGCCAGCCTCGCGCGCACGCCAACGTGCCCTCGCGGGCGGGTTCCCGGCATCCCTTCCGGCAGCGCGGAACCCGCCCGCGAGGCGTGTCTCACGACGCGTCGACCACCGTGCCCGTCACCACCGGCGCGCCCGGCACCGGCTCACCGGAGTCGTCGGACAACCGCAGACGCACCGACTCGGCCGGCTCCGCCAGCGCGTCCTTGCGCGTCGGCACCGTCACCTCCGCGCTCGTCCTGCCCGGAAGGACGGACACCCACAGCGACAGCCCCTCCACCTCGGACAGCGGCCGCTCCGGATCCGGCGAGGCACCGGAGGCGTCCCGGAGCCAGGCCGGGTCGACGTCCTTGCTGGACAGCTCCCGGCCGTCGGTGACCGGGACCACGGCGAGCACGCCGCCCACTTCGACGTCGGCCGCCGCGGACAGGGTCACCCGCCACTTCAGCGGCTCCCCCTCCGTCACCCGGTTCGCGACCGGGGTCACACCGATCGTGGGGGCCGGGTCGTCGTTCTCCGCGGTCACCCCGCCGAGGTGCGAGCCGACCACGCTCGTACGGACCGCCTTCACGAAGACGTCGTGCGTGAGGTCGTCGCCGTAGCGGGTGTTGCCCTCGACCTTCACCGGTACGTCGATGCCCTGAGCGCCGGGCCGCACCGTCACCAGCCGGTCCGTGACGTTGTCCGTGGCCGGGTCGGTGACGAACAGCCGTACCTGGCCGCCGCCCCGGCCCGACACCTGGACCGGCACCCGGTACGTCCGCTCGCCCGAATCCCCTTCCTTGACGGTCAGCCGGCCCACGTCGACCCGGGCCAGCGGAGCCTCCCGCACCTGGGGAGTGCCCGGCCGCCAGGCCCAGGCGTCCATCAGCCAGGCCCGCCCGGACCTTGTGCGCGGCGTCAACTCCAGTGACCCGATGTGGCCCAGGCCGACCGCGGCCGCGTCGTCGGCGCCGATCGGCACCCGTACCTCGCGCGCCCAGTACGACGCCGTCCGGTCCGTCCCCGGCAGCCCGTCGACCTCGACGCGGCCCAGCGTCCGGCGGCGCCCGGCGGTGTCGGTGACCGAGACGTCCAGGCGCGTCCCGGTGCTGTTCGGGGGCACGATGACCCGCAGCGCCAGCGCCTTGGCACCGGTCAGGGACAGCGGCCGCTCAGGACGTACCCGTACGGGAGAACCCGCCGCGGACCAGCGCAGCGCGACCGCGCGGCGGCCGGGCTCGCGGTCGGTCTCCCAGCGCGCGAAGTGCGGTGACGTACCGGCCGTCTCGGACGCCAGACAGGCGGCGGCCGACGACGGATGCACCGCCGAACACAGCCGGCCCCCGCTCACGGTGACCTTGCCGTCCGGCAGGAGACCGGCGCCGCGCCGCGCCCCCACCGCGTGGGTGAGGACACGCGCGGGATCGGCCGAGGGCGCGCGCCGGCCCGAGCCGTCCAGCAGCGGTCGGACGCGGTCGTCCCTGGCGACGAACAGCCGCGCCGCCGCCGCGATGTAGGTCGCCCCGGCCCGGTGCTGCTGGTCCGCGGTCAGCCGGGTACGGGTGCCGGGGGAGCAGACCGGGTCGGGCTCCTCCTCGTCGTGCCAGAAGTCGTCCTCGGCGGGCGCCACGGCCTGCCCCGGCGTCCACTCGGTGTTGAAGTAGTTGTGGTTGGCGCCCACCATGTACACGGCGCTGTGCAGCGCGGCACCACGGCTGACCTGCCGGGTCCCGTCGACGTACACCTCGCCCTGGAGGTCGGAGACGTCGCCGTCACAGCCCGGCAGGATCGTCGTCGACGGCACGTCCGGCACCGGGTTCTGGCCGAAGATCGTCGGGCCGATGAGCACGGTGCCGCGAATGTGCCAGCGCACCGGGCCGCGGTACCCGTCCTGCGCCGCGGGCGGCGGGTAGAGGCTGTCCATCGCCGCACGGTTCACGCCCTCGCCGCCCCGTGAGTGCCCGACCAGCAGCACCCGGGACAGATCGGCCCGGGGCGCCTTGCGTACCGCCGCCGGTGCCGTGCCCGGATCGGCGGACCAGCCGGCCCAGCGGGCGAGATGCCGCCGTACGAGCGAGGAACGGGCCTGTGCGCCGCCGTCCTCGGCGCTCCAGTCCTGGCCGTTGACGCCGTTGGCGGAGATCGACACGGTCACATAGCCCTGGGAGGCCAGGAGCCGCTGGTCGCGCAGATAGCCCCGATGGCTCGGTATGGGCTTGGTGCCGGCGGCGCAGGGCCACTCGCCGCCGGTCTCGCCCTGCGGGCTGTAGCAGGTGGAGTGCCGTCCGTGGAGGAACAGCGCGAGCGGACGGCGGCCCTGCGCACCCTGGGGCGCCACCACCACGGCCCTCATCTCGACCGGCTCGGCGAATCCGGGCAGCCGCACCGGGTCGAGGCCGTACTCGCCCGTGACGGTCCGGTACGCGCCCGGTTTGCCCGGGTCGACCGGGTTCGCCGGCAGCCGACGCGGGACGGTCACCGCCGGGCGCTCGCCAGCGGACGCCGACCCGGGCGCGTCCAACCGGCGCCCCGCCGCCCGCACTTGTAGCTCCTGCGGGGCGTCCAGCGGGACACCGTCGAGACCGAGCCGGAACGTCCGCCCGTCCTTCGCCGGCGCCGGACGGCCGAGCAGCCGGTCACCGGCGTAGAACTCGACCCGGGCGTCCCCCATCGGCACACGTTCGTCGGAGCGCCACACCAGCTTCCGTGCGGCCCCCTCGCCGGTGATGCTCCAGTCCGCCGGCAGACCGTCACCGTCGTCGACCGCTGTCGCCGACGGCCGTAAACCGGACGTCTGTTGGGCCTGAGCCCACCCTGGCGACGCCCCCACCACCGTGAGCACCGCCAGGGCGGTCACCCATATTCGCCGGGCACGGATCACGTGCCCCTCCTTCCGTCGGCACCGGGACGGCCCCGGGCCCCTCACCCGGGGAGGACGGACGGCGGGACCTGTGCGTTGCCTGTGCAAGGAGGGAAGAGTCAGGTCCACCCGGCGCGCGCAGGACTGGGCGGGCGTACGACGGGAAAGGCCACCACAATGAGCCGAACTCCCCAGCACCGCGCCGCCGTTGTCGGCACGGGCCACCGCGCCCAGACCTTCACCCGGGCCCTCGCCGAACGCCCCGGCCACCGCGTCGCAGCCCTCTGCGACCCCAGCCCCGCCCGCATGGCCTTCCACAACCGGCTGCTGGCCGACCGCGGCGAACCCACCGCCACGCAGTGGGAACCGGACCGCTTCACCGAGATGCTCGCCAAGGAGGACATCGACGAGGTCGTCGTCACCACCGTCGACGCCGAGCACGACCGCTACATAGTCCCCGCCCTGAAAGCGGGCTGCCGGGTGGTCACGGAGAAGCCGATGACCGTCGACGCGGACCGCTGCACCCGCATCCTCGACACCGTCCGCGCCACCGGCAACTCCCTCACCGTCGCCTTCAACTACCGCTTCAACCCCGTGCACGAGACGGTCCGCGCGCTGCTCGCCGACGGCGCGATCGGCGAGATCCTCTCCGTCCACTTCGAGTGGCTGCTCGACGTACGCCACGGCGCCGACTACTTCCGCCGCTGGCACCGCGAGAAGGACCGCAGCGGCGGCCTCATGGTGCACAAGTCGGGCCACCACTTCGACCTGGTCAACTGGTGGCTCGCCGATGAGCCGAGGGACGTCTTCGGCTACGGACGGCTCGGCTTCTACGGCCGTGCGGCGGGCGAACGCCACGGGCTGCGCCGGGACTACGACCGCGCCCACGGCGCCGACGCGGCCGCCGACGACCCCTTCGCCCTGGACCTGGCCGCCGACGACACCCTGCGGGCCCTCTACCTCGACGCCGAACCGGACAACGGGTACGTCCGCGACCGCAACGTCTTCGACGGGCCCGTCACCATCGAGGACGACATGGCCGTCCTGGTGCGCTACGCGCGGGGCGCGACCATGACGTACCACCTCACCGCGTACTCACCGTGGGAGGGCTACCGGGTCATGTTCAACGGCAGCGCCGGACGCCTGGAACTCGAGGTCGAGGAAAGCCGCTGGCAGCCTCCCCGGGCCCGGATCGCGTCGAACAGCGGGGCGTTGCACGGGGACACGGCCGCGGAACACGCGGGCGGCGCACGGCTCACCCTGCGCGCACTGTGGCGACCCCCCGTGGAGGTTCCGCTCGTGACCGCCCACGAGGCCCACGGCGGGGGAGACCCGCGCATGCTGGACGCCCTGTTCGGCCCCGTCGATCCCGCGCCGCCGACCGACGCGGGGACGGCAGCCCGTACGGCCGCCCATCCCACGGCCACCGAACGCGACGGCGCGCTGGCCCTGGCGGTCGGGCTCGCCGCCAACGAGTGCTTCGAGACGGGCCGGCCCGTCGGCGTGAGGGAACTGATCCCCGGGCTGGCTCAGGTCCAGGCGCGGTAGGGCTCGTCCACCAACTGGAACACCGGCTCGCCGCGGACCGGGTCCTTGGCCGTGGACAGCCGGACCCGGTCACCGCTGTGGATGCCGATGGGCGGGCCCATGACCCGGCCGCGTACGACGAAGCCCTCGGCCATCTCGACGAGGGACACATTGCGGGCGGCGGGGGTGTTGCGGTGCACGGTCGTGGAGTGCCGGACGGTGCCCACACCCTCGCTGCGCTCCGTCCGCAGCTCACTGCCCTGACAGACCGGACACAGCAGCCGGTGGTACATGGCGGTGCCGCACCACGTGCACCGCTGGAAATGGATGGCCTCCCGGTCGGCGGCCGCGGACGCCGCGGGGTCGAGGACGCCGACCGCGGAACCGGCGGTCTGACGAGCAACGCTTCCTGAGTGGTGGTACACGCTGGTCAACTCCCTGCGCTGGGCCGGAATCCCACGTGCGCGGGTCACCCGTGCACGGACGTGCCCGGTTCGCCGTGCCACCGTGCACGGCCTCAGCGTATGGCACTCAGTGCCACTCGTAAAGGCACTGCGTACCCTGAATATGAGAGGAGTGCGGATTCAGTCGCGTCCGAGTGTCGTCTCGATCTCCTGCACGACCCGCCACAGCGGTGCGCCGCGGCGGGACACCACGACCACCACGTCCTCGGACCGCTCGTCGGTGGGTCCGCCGACGGGCTCCCCCGTGGGAGGCGGGGCAGGGGCGGCGCCGAAGGCGGACTGCACATAGCCGAGGGCGTGGTCCACCTCGGCGCTCGCATCGCCCTGGCCGTCCGAGCGCAGCCAGGAACGCAGCGCGTTGTTGTGCGCCGCGACCACGGCGGCGGCGATCACGTCGGCCTGGAGGGTCCCGTCGCGCCGGCCGCGGAAGCGCCTGCGCAGGTACTCGGCGAGGGCGCGCTCGTAGCGCCACACGACCGACAGCTCGTAGGCGCGCAGGCCCGGCACCTGCTTGGTGAGCCGGTAGCGTTGCACCGAGAAGGTCGGGTTCTCCGCGTACATGCGCAGCACCAGGCGGGCCGCGTCGCACACCCGGCGCACCGGCTCGTGCTCCTGTTCCTGCCCCCGTCCTTGTCCCTGTCCCCGTCCTGGCTCCTGCCCCTCCTCGCCGCTCGCGGCGAGGAACGCCGTCATGTCGGCCAGGCATCGCTCGTGGTCCGGGAAGACCACGTCCTCCTTGGACGGGAAGTAGCGGAAGAAGGAGCGCCGTCCGACACCGGCGAGCGCCACGATGTCGTCGACCGTCGTCTGCTCGTAGCCCCGCTCCAGGAACAACTGGAAGGCCGCCGCGACCAGCGCCTCCCGCATGGGGGGCTTCGCCGCCACGGCTTCCGCCTTCTCGCCGCGACCGGGCGTCGCACTGCTGGAGCTCATGAACGGGAACGTAGCACCAGGGCGAGGGCGATGGCACTCAGTGCGCTGCTCAGGGGGTACTGAGTGCTGTCTGGTGCGGTGATGCGCGGTGATGTGCGGTGCGATGGGTCGGGCGTCGGCGCGGCGGATGGCGGCCTAGTCATGGACGCCGTACTCAAGACCCGCCCACGCGTGTCGCGGCGGCCGAGGCGGCGTACTGCCGCGTCCTCGCCGTGCCGTCGTACGCGCCCGTCGAGCCGGTCCCCGGCCGTACCGTGCGCCGTGGGTTGGAGGGGATCGGCAGGCGGGAGCTGTGGTCGGCGGGGCTGTGACCTCGGTCTACCCGACATTTGTTCGGTGAGTGGCGGTCCGCATACGATCGGCTGCCGCCGCAGCCGAGGAGCCCCGCATGCCGCCCGCCCGACCCCGCGTCCTGTACGTCACCGACCTGGCCTACCCGGCGCGCGGGCGGCGCTACTGCGACGAGGACATCCTCCTCACCTCCCGCCTGCGCGACGACTTCGACCTCGCCCTGTGCCACCCTCGGGACGCGGCCGCGCTCATGGCCGCCTTCGACGCGGTCGTCGTCCGCAACAGCGGTCCCGTGCTGGACCACCAGGACGCCTACGACGACTTTCGCCGCCGTGCGCTCGCCGCCGGGACGCGCGTCTACAACCCCCTCACCGGCAAGGCCGACATGGCGGGCAAGCAGTACCTGCTCGACCTGACCACGGCCGGATACCCGGTCATCCCCACCGTGGACAGCGCCGACGACCTGCACCTCCTGCCCGAGGCCGACCGGTACGTCGTCAAGCCCAGGATCGGCGCCGACTCCATAGGGCTGCGGATCGTCCCGGCGGACGGGGTGCGCGAGCAGGCCGACGGGGACGTCCTGATCCAGCCCCGCGTCGACTTCGCCTACGAGGTCTCCTTCTACTTCGTCGACCACGACTTCCAGTACGCCCTGTACGCGCCCCACACCGACCGGCGCTGGCAGCTGGAGCCGTACGAACCCACCGACGGCGACCTGGAGTTCGCCCGGCGCTTCGTGGAGTGGAACGGCCTCGGGTACGGCGTCCAGCGCGTCGACGCCTGCCGGGCGCCGGGCGGTGAGCTGCTGCTGGTCGAGTTGGAGGACCTCAACCCGTATCTGTCGCTCGACGCCCTGGACGCCCCGGACAGGGACGCCTTCGTCGCCGCGATGAAGGCCTCCCTGCACCGTTTCCTGGCCGTCGAGGCCTGACCGGCCGGAGCCGACGGCGGCGGCCGCGCGCTCACCCCAGCCGTACGGTGATCTTCTGTGTGGCGCCCTTCGTCGCGCTCAGATCGCAGGCCTGGTGGTGCCGTCGACGACGAAGGGGGCGCCGCCCGTCGGGCCGAGGTTGCGGTTCTCGACCGTCGTCTCCACCGCCGTGCCGTCGATGCACTAGCAGACCCTTGAGGTACTGCCCGATCGCCGCCCGCCGGCCGTCCGTGGCCCCGCCCACTCAGTTCACGTCCGGCAGGGAGGCACGCCAGTCGCTGCCGGCCGCGTCCGCGAGCGGCTTGCGCGAGGCGGTCGTGTCGGGCAGCCGGTACGGGTCGACGGTGGGCCAGAAGGCGTCGCTGTACTGGCCGTTGCCGGTCTCGTAGTACGTGATCCGCCGGTCGGCCACCGATCGGGGCCGCGCCAGCGTGCGTTCTCCCGTGACGGCGCTTTTAGCAGGAGAACGCTCAAACGATCAACAGCTGATACCGAAGTGATCGTATCGATCACTTCGGGAGGGCGAGTCGGCGTGGGGACCGGAGTGCTTCGCTGAACCGGCGGGACCGCAACCCCGTATCACTTCCCGGGGAATGGTGAATCCCGTGAAGACGGGACGGAAGGAGAGCGGCGTGCCCACACGGCCCGACCCCGAGCAGTCCGACGAAGGCCCGGCCCTGGAACCGATCCGCGTCCTGCGCCCGCGCCGCACCGACGCACTCGCGGAACTCTTCAAGGAGATGGAGCGGGACCGGAACGGCTACGAGGCCGTGGCCGTGCCCCCGTCCCTGCCCGGAACCGAGGACGCGACACAGGAACTCCCGCCCGTCGCCGAGGAGACGAGGATCGCGCCGCTCGGCAGCGGCGCCCGCCCCCGCCCGGCCGCGTCCGGCGGCCCCGGATTCCGCCGGGCAGCCGTCGCGGTCGCCGTCACCGCGGCGGCGGTCGTCGGCTTCGGCGGGGCCCTCCTGCTCTCCGGCCGTGGTGACGACACGGCGGCCGGGGCGCAGGATCCGGACCCGGCCGCGAGCGCCTCGGCATCGGCCGAGCCGGCCCCGAACGCACCCGGTGGCGGTCCCGGTGCCGACGGCTCGGGTGACCCCGGCGACTCCGGTGACCCAGGGGGTTCCTCCGCCTGCACGGCGTCCTTCCGGACCGTCAACAGCTGGCAGGGCGGCTACCAGGGCGAGGTGACCGTCACCAACGCGCCCGCCGCCTCCGTCTCCGGCTGGACCGCGACGGTCGTACCGGACGGCGGCGCCCGCCTCACCCAGGTCTGGGACGGCACCCTCACCACGACCGGGGACGGCACCGCCACCGTCGCCAACGCCTCGTGGAACGGGAGGCTGGCGCCCGGCGCGAGCGTCACGTTCGGGTTCATCGCCGCCACCTCGGAGTCCGGTGCCCCCTCGGCGGAGGTCACCTGCGCGGCGACGGCCGGCGCGTCCTGACGCCCGGCCCGCAGGGTGCCGCCCGATGACGGCCCGTCAGCGCCGGTCGACCAGCGCCTGGGACACCGCGCGCACACTGCGGGCGATGTGCTGCAGCTGCATGACCTCCGCCGCGTACATCTTGATGGTGAGCTCGATGACCGACTCCGGCATGCCGAGGGCCGGCAGATCGGCCCGCGCGGTCTGCAGCGCGGTACGCGCGACCCGGATCTCGTTCTGGACCTGGATCTGCGCATGGCGGGCGAGCAGGACGGGGTGCCGGATCAGCGCCGGGTAGCTGGCGTAGCGGGCCGGCACCAGCTCACGCAGCCACTTGGCCGCCGAACGTTCCCAGTCGTAGGAGCCGGGGGTCTTGACCTGGCACGGCCAGTCCGGGCTGATGCGCGTCGTCGTCAGGGTCATGGTCATCGCTTCCGGGTGTGCGGCGTCGGCCGGGGTGTCCGGCGGGGTCGGGGCGGTCCCGGCCTAGGGGATGACCGGGACCGCCGCCACGGGCGCTCGCTCAGGCGATGCCCGACCGAACAGCGCGAGCGCCGACGCGGGTAGGAGACGGCGGCCACCGCTGTTCGTTGAGGAGCCCGCCGGGGCAGCCGGCATGCGCACGACGGATGGGGTGAGGTGCGCATGAGCGGACCGGCTGCTTTCGGCGGGCGGATGGTGCGTGTGAAGTATTTATATATGCCGTCTGGTTTTCAAGGCGCATGAAAACATTCATGCGTGATTTGAATGGAAAGGCACCGTCCTGTGGCGGTTCGGCAGCCGGTTCCTGCGGGATCAGTCCCGCAGGAAGAACTGGTGCTGGTCGGAGATGTGCTCGTAGTCCTCGAGCCGGGCCTGGGTGCGCTCCGGGTCGGCGTCGGTCATGGCCTGGAGCAGCGCGGCGGCCATCACGCCGGGCGCGGCGTAGGAGTCGAAGACCAGCCGGGAGCCGGTGCCGGTGGCGAAGACGACGTCGGCGGTGTCGGCCACCGGCCCGAGCGCCAGGTCGGTGACCAGGGCGACCTTCAGACCGGCACTGCGCGCGACCCGCACGGCGGTGAGCGTCTCCTGCGCGTGCCGGGGCATCGAGAACGCCAGCACCCAGGTGCCGCCGGCCTCGCGCGACTGGAGCAGCGCGTCGTAGGCGACGCTGCCGCCGCGCGTCACCAGCCGCACATCGGGGTGGATCCGGCGTGCCGCGTAGGCGAAGTACTCGGCGAGAGAGGCCGAGATGCGCAGCCCGAGGATGGTCAGCGGGGTCGACCGCGACAGCTTGCGGCCGATGTCGATCACCTGGTCGGGGTCGGCGAAGTCGCGCCGCAGGTTCTCCAGGTTCTCGATCTCGGCGTCCACGGCGGACTGGAGTTCGTTGGCGCCGTTCTCCTCCGCCGCCGCGGGACCCCCGGCGAGGCTGCCCAGGGCGATCGCCTGGAGCTTCTCCCGTAGCGCCGGGTAACCGCTGAAGCCCACCGCCCCGGCGAAACGCGTCACCGAGGGCTGGCTGACGCCGACCCGCTCCGCGAGATCGGTGATCGAAAGGAACGCCGCTTCGGTGATGTGCTCGATCAGGTACTGCGCGATACGCCGCTGTCCGGGGGACAGCCGGGGCTGGTCGAAGAGTGTCCTGAGCTGGGAAGTCGGGGACGCCTCCGCTTCCGGAGCGGTCTTGCCCGAAGTGATCGCGGATGCCTGCGCGCGCGCCTGCTGCGGCGATGGCAGGGCGCCTCCTTTGTCTTCCACAGTGCTTCAACATAGCCCACACACCGTGCTGGCCAGGGCTGGTGCGAGAGTCGCGAGCGGTGCGCTCACCGCCGATAGATCGTGATCGAATGGCCGACCGTATCGATCGGACGACCGCTCTCGATCAATTCGGCCAGCCGGCCGGTCGCCTTGGCCGCCGCGGAGTCCGACACGACGAGCAGTCCGCGCACTTCACGCGCGGGCACCCGGCGTGGATCGGCGGCGCGGATGCCGTAGAAGGACGGCACACCGCTGCCCTTGTAGACGAGCCAGATCCGCTCGCCCGGATACCGCTCGCGCAGCCGGTCCGCGAGCCGGCCCAGGTCCTGACCCCAGTCCACGTTCGAGTCGTGCAGCCTCAGCCGCGTCTTCGCCGGACCGCCGAACGCCTCGTTGGAGTACGGCAGGTAGTACGGATACGTCCACAGCGAACTGACCGCGACGAACAGCACCAGCGCCCCCACCGCGACCCGCGCCCACCGCCACCGAACCGCGACCACGCACCCCGCGGCCACCGTCAGGAACATCGGCACGAAGACGGCGTACCGCGTGCCGAAGTCCCGCGACCCGAGCATGGCCGAGGCGAGCAGCACGGCGGTCGGCACCAGCAGATAGGGCGCCGCCGGCCGCAGCCGCCGCACGGCCACCAGCGCCACCGCGCCCGCCGCCCACAGGACGAGCATGCCCAGCGGTGTCTTCACCAGCAGCGCGGCCGGCAGGTAGTACCAGAGCGAGCCCGTGTAGAGCCGGCCGAACAGGAAGCCCTGCCACGGGTGGTTCTCGAAGCCGAACTGGATCCGCATCCCGTCCCGGTACGCCTCCGGGAACGGCAGCAGCTCCACCACGAGTCCCCGCAGCCCGTGCACGACCGGCACATGCTGCTGCGGCGCCCACCGCAGCCGAGGGTCGACCACCAGGTACGTGGCCCATACGACGCCGATGGCGACCAGCACGACGACGCAGGCGCCCGCGACCGCCCGGACGACGGTCCTGCGGCGGGTCTCGGAGGGCGCCCTCGCGCACCACACCGACCAGGCCGCCAGGGCCGCCACCACCGGGACCGCGGCCAACGCGCTCATCTTCGTCGCCAGAGCCGCGCCGAGCGCCGCTCCGGCGAGGGATACGCACCACCGCGGCCGGTGCCGGGCCCGCCACAGCAGCCAGACCGAAGCCAGCACGAACCCCGCCGCCGGAACGTCCAAAGTGGCCAGCGAGCCATGGGCGATGACGTCGGGGGAGAAGGCGTACAGACTGAGCGCCGCCAACCCGCCCACCGCACCGGCCAGTTCACGGGCGAAAGCGAAAACGATCAATCCGAACAAGAGAGTCAGGACGATCACGGGGAGCCGGGCGAACAGCATCAGCCGCCATGGGTCGTTCCCGGACTCGTACAGCAGATGCCGGCCGAGTCGGCCCTGATCGCCGATGAAGGAGTGATCGACCTGCGGATCGGCCAGCGCCACACCGGTCCCGACGACCAGCTTGCCCAGTGGCGGATGCTCGGGGTTGTGGACCAGACGGTGCTCGTACAGGTACTCGGCCGCCGCGCCGACGTACACGGGTTCGTCGATCGTCGGCGTCTGGTGCACGGCGGTCGTCACCATCGCGACGGCCATCTGGCCCAGCAGCACGACCACGAGAAGCGGCACCAGCCAGCGCCTCCGGGCCGCACCCGAGGGCTGCGCGTCGGGCGTGCCGGGTGCGTGGGGTGCGTCGGGCGCGTCCGGGACCGCCCGCGACGCCGGGGCCGACCGCAGTTCAGGGGCCATGGCCGAGTGCCGTTCGAGCGCCATCATCCGCTCCGCGGCGCCGTCGGCCCCGCGGCGGCGGGAGCTGATCCGGAGCCGGCCCATGGGCCTACTCTGCACCAGCCCCCGCCGGGGACGGCGTTACCGCCTCAGGAGTCGTACCGACAGACCGTCTGCCGTGTAGACGGGTACGGCTCGCAGCTTGTCCGAGTTCACCTCGATCCGGTCGAACTGACCACGCAGCCGCTGCGCCTCGATTACGGGAACGGTCGTCCCCGCGACCGGCGGCCGCTCGGCGTCGAGACGCAGCGACAGCACGCTGCCCCGGCCCAGTACCACCCGGCCGGACACCTCGAGCGCCGGACCGTGGTTCTTGCGCAGCGGCAACTCCAGGGCCGTCTCGCCCTCTTGGACGAACGAGCCGCGCACCCGCAGCACCTTGTCCGCGCGGACCACACCGCCCTTGACCCGCACGTCACCCTGCCCGAGCGCGTTGGCGGACCCGGCGACCAGGGTGCCCGCCTCGACGACCGTGCCGCCGTGGTACCGGTTGTGCCCCGTCAGCGTGAGCGTGCCGGTGCCGCGTTTGGTCAGGCCGCCCTCGCCACGGATGTCGTTGCGCCACACGTCGGCCGCGCCGAACCCCCCGGCCGCCGCGTCGAGCGTGACGGTCACGTCGGAGTCGAAGGCGCCGTAACCGTCCGCCGCCGTGAACAGGTCGAGCCGCCCCCACTGCTCGAAGCCGTCCAGCAGGACGTACCCGGCGGGCAGCGCCGTCGTGCGCAGCACCTCGCGGCGCTGGGCCGCGCTCAGATACGGCTGGCGCGTCTCCAGCAGCACCTCGGCGCCCTTCGGCACGGTCAGGGCCTCGTCACGGCCGCGCCGGGTCAGCACATACGTCAGCTTGGGCTTGACGGTGCGGGCGTTGGCGTCGCGGTCGGCGTACGGGTCGCTGTCGGCGTCGGCCGAGTGGGCGTAGGCGTACAGCGTGTCGGCCGTCGTGCCGGTCCGCTCCTCGAAGTAGGCGAGCGCCTGCGCCCGGGCGGCGGCCTTGAGTTCCGCGTTGGCCGGGTCGGCGAGCGCGGCGGCGGCCAGGGCGGTGGCCATGATGCGGCCGCCGAGGACGTCGACCGTGGAGTGCATGCCCGCCACGATGCGGGTGTGACTGAGCTCGAAGGCGCGGGTCACCAGCTCCTGGAAGCGCTCCGGTACGGCGTAGGCGTACGCCAGGGCCGCCAGGTGCAGCGCGTTGGTGTGGCCGCTGGGGAAGCCGCCGTCCTCGGCCGCGTTCTCGCCGCGCTGACGCAGCAGCTGCGGGGCGACGATCACCTTCGAGTCGTAGACGGGGAAGCCGAACTCGTCCTTCCGGCCGGTGTCGACGACCTCGCTGTCCTCGTTCATCCGCCACGGACGCGGGTACTGGAAGGCGAACTTGGCCGGGTTGCCGGACGCGAACGGGCCCCGCACGGTGTCGACCAGACGGGCCACCTGGCCGAGGTCGGAGTCGTACGAGCCGGCGCCGATCGCGGAACCCGCGGGCGCGTCGGCCGGCAGGGTGTCGCTGATCTTCCCGGCGGGGGTGCCGTCGGGCGCGCTGGTGATCGAGGTGACCGCCTTGGCGCCCGACTTGTAGAGGTCGGCCAGCGGACCGAGCCCGGCGATCACCGAGTAGCTCTGGTGCTGACGGTCGATGATGAACGATTCCTTCGCCTGGGCGTCCGTGCGCACGGCGGTGATCCGGGCGCAGTAGCGCATGTTGGCGCGCAGCACCTCGGGCGCGAGCGGAGTGCCGGTGTTCCAGGCGCCACCGGTCTTCCACACCTTCGCGAAACCGCCGAGGATCCGGACGACCGCGTTGGTCTCGGGCGTCTGGTTCGCGACGACGTTCGTCTTGTAGTCGTCGACGAACGCGGCGGCGCCGACGGCCGCCTTGGCGTCCGCGGCGGGCAGCCAGCCGGCGAGGGCGGGAACGGCCACCAGTGCCGCCCCGCCGCCGACGGAGGCCGTCAGAAAGCGCCTTCTGTTCAGGGACGGGGTGGCGGGGCCGGCGGATGACGGCATGTGTGCCTCTCTCGAGTTCTTCGGCCGTACGGCCGGGAAGGAGATCGAAATGATCGACTCGACCGTCAGGCGTACGAGACGCCCATGAGACGCACCCGCGGTGCATGAGGTGCAAGGGATCGAGTCTTACGAGCGAAGATCTACGGGCGAGTTGTGTCGAACTCGGGATCGTCCGGCGTCCGGCAGGTGTCACACAAGTGAACGGGCGAGCGCCAGGGCTCCGTCGACCGGCGGCACCAGAAGGTGCTGCGGCCGGGCCCCCGGCACACGGTCGGCCAGAGCGGAGACGAACGCGTCGTACAGGACGGGCTGGGCGAGAATCGTGCTTCCGGCGACGACGATGTCGTCCACCGGGACCCCGCGCGAGGCGAGTTGCCCGACCAGCGCGGCCAGCGACCGGCCGCCCTCGTCGATCACGGCACGGGCGAGCGGCGAACCGGCCTCGGCGGCCGCGAACACCACCGGCGCGTGCCGCCCCCACTCCGCCGAGGCGCTCTGGGCGCCCTCCAACGCCGCACCCAGGCCGGGCACTTCGGCGACACCGAACGCGTCGAGGAGCCCGTGCGCCAGTGCGTCGGGCTCCTCGCCGAGGTCGTGCGCCGCCCATACGGCCCGTGCCGCCTCGCGCACGAGACCGGCCGAGCCGCCCTCGTCGCCGAGGACCGCGCCCCAGCCACCGACCTGGACGGCCGTGCCGTCGGCCAGCCGGCCGACCGCGACGGACCCGGTGCCGGCGACCAGGCCGACCCCCTTGTCCAACCCGGCGGCCGGAACGAGGAGTTCGGCGTCCCCCACCACGGACGCGGGCGCGTCGAAGTGGAGTTGGAGCGCGGTGCGGATCTGGGTGCACTGGCGAGGCGTCTCGCACGCGTGCCCGCCCACGGCGAGCGCGGACGGACGTACGCCCCCCGGCAGGGCGTCGGCGACCAGTGCGGCCAGCCAGCCGGCGGCGGCCACCGGGTCGTGCGGCCGCCAGCCGCTGCTCGCACGGACGTGATCGGCGACCAGGACGTCCCCCGCGCGGGCGCGTAGGTGCGTCTTGGTGCCGCCGACGTCGATGCCGACCATCAGAGGGCTGGACAAAGGGGTGACCTGCACGGATTCTCTTTCGTCGATGCGCTGTGTGCTGCGACGGCGGGCGAACCGTGCCGGTGGGCAAGACAGTTCAAGAGCTAGGGAAGCCCCGGGACGGGCCTCTGGACGGACCACGGCAGGCGAGTACCGTGACGTTCGTTAGGAAGTTAACTAACGAAGTACAGTGCGTGTCAATAGGCGTCGCGCAGTCGGCTTCCCGGGCCTTTCGCCCGGTGCGGAAACGCGCGCCGCCAGGGCAACCCATCGCCGCCTCCCGCCGAGCCGATCGGCCCGGGAGAGCAGCCTGTCATCTGGGGGAACTGTGGAGAACGACGTGGTAAGAGCCCCCCGTCTGACCGAGAGCGCGAGCCACGTATTCGCCGTGCTGGCCCAGGCCGGCACGGCGACCAGGCCGCAGCTCGCCAGCCTTGCGCGGCTGTCCAAACCGACGGTCTCCGCCGCCGTCGCCGAACTGGAGGGCGTCCGTCTGGCCGCCCACTCCGGCACCGCCTCCAGTGGCACGGGCCGCAACGCGGCCGTATACCGCCTCGGCCCGGCCGCCGGCGCGGTCCTCGCCGTCGACCTCGGCCCCGCGCTCACCCGGGTCCGCGGCTGCGGCCTGGACGGCACCCTGCTCGCCGAGGCCACCGGACCCCGGGCCGAGGCGGCCGACGTGGTGCGCGAGGCGCTCGGCGCGCTGCCCGCCGACGCCCCGCTCCGCAGCATCGTCGTGGCCGTCGGTGACGTCACCGCCCGCGCCGAGGAGGGCTCCGGCATGCGCCCGGCGACCGCCAAGGCCGGCCCCGTCTTCGACGCGGTGACCGTCGCGCTGCCGACAGGCGTCCCCGTCCACCTCGAGAACAACGTCAACTGCGCCGCGCTCGCCGAGCTGCACGAGGGCGCGGCACGCGGTCGGCACACCTTCGGCTATCTGCGGATCGGCGTCGGTATCGGTCTGGGCATCGTCGTGGGCGGCCAGGTGCTGGCCGGGGCCAACGGGGCGGCCGGAGAGCTCGCCCGGCTGCCCTACCCCTGGGACGACGACCTGGAGCCCCGCCACGAGGCACTGGAGGAGTACATCGGCGCCCGCTCCCTGCTGCGCCGGGCCGCAGAAGTCTGGCCGGCCTCCGACGGTTCGTGCCCCGGCACGGCCGACCGGCTGTTCTCGCTGGCCGCAGAGGGCAGCGCCGCGGCCCGTGCGATCGTCGACCGGCACGCCGTGGACGTGGGCCGGCTGGCCGCCGCCGTGACCGCCGTACTGGACCCCGGGCTGCTCGTCCTGGGCGGCAGCACCGGCGCGTTTCCGCAGCTCCTGCCGGGTGTGCGGGCCGAGCTGGAGCGACTGAGCTGGCCCACCGAAGTGGTCAGCAGCCAGGTCGGTGATCTCGGTACCGTCGTGGGTGCCGCACGGCTCGCGGTCGCCAGAGGAGTCCAAAACGTGACCGAGGCGGCGCGGATGAAGGATTGACGGTTTCGGATCCGGTCTGCCAATGTCCGGACAAGCGCTTTCTAAGTCGGCCGGGACGCCGGCTTGGGGCAAGCGTCCCGCCCGTACTCGACGTACGGCAACCGCACGAGGGCGTGCCCGTGCGGTGACGGCCAGGACGGCCGGGGGCCTCGCCCCGCGTGGATGACGCGGCCGGGCGAGGCCGTGCCCCCGGAAAGTGACTTTTCCTGCAAAATGCACCAGTGCCGCCTTCGTCGGCGCCGTGCTCCGTCCCCTACCACGAAATGGGATCGAAGATGACCACTGTGGGTGTGCGGCGCTCCCGCCGACTCGGCCGCGGCGGCATAGGCCGCCTGGTCCCCCTCGCTGCCGTGGCCACGGCAGGTGCCCTGCTGCTCTCGGCCTGCGGGTCGGGATCCGACTCCGGCGGGACCTCCAAGTCGCTGACGTTCTGGATCTCCACCGTTCCGGGGCAGGACGCGGGCTGGAAGAAGATGGTGGCGCAGTACGAGAAGGAAACCGGCGTCAAGGTCAAGCTCGTCAACATCCCCTACGACGGCTACACGACGAAGCTGCACAACGCCGCGCAGGCGAACTCCCTGCCCGATGTGGCGACCGTGCCGGCGCTGGACCCGATCTGGTCGAACAAGCTGATCGACCTCAGCTCCATCGCGAACAACAAGACCAACAAGATCAACAAGAACTTCGTCGCCAAGGACTCGTCCGGGAAGGTGCTGGCCATCCCCTCGGACGTCACCGCGTCCGGCATGTTCATCAACAAGTCGCTCTTCGAGAAGGCCGGCGTCTCCTTCCCGACCTCGCCGTCGAAGACCTGGACCTGGACCGACTTCATCGAGGCGGCCAACAAGGTCCGCGAGAAGACCGGCGCCAAGTACTCCCTGACCTTCGACCAGTCGCCGTCCCGGCTGCGCGCCATGGTGTACGAGATGGGCGGCAAGTACGTCCACGCCGACGACTCCGGCAAGTTCTCGGTGGACGCGGCGACCAAGAAGGCCGTGAACACCTTCGTCGGATGGAACGACGACAAGACCATGCCGAAGTCGGTGTGGACCAGCGGCGCCGACCCGTCCGCCATGTTCCAGAGCGGTGACGTGGTCGCCTACTGGTCCGGCGTGTGGCAGGTCGCCGCCTTCTCGGAGAGCATCAAGAAGTTCGAGTGGGCCAGCGTCCCGACCCCCGCCCAGCCGGTGCAGGCCAGTGACGTCAACAGCGGCGGCATGACGGTCGGCTTCAACAACAACGCCGACGCGGCCGCGGCCGCGCAGAAGTTCCTGTCCTGGCTGTACGAGCCGGCCCACTACCAGGCGCTGTGCGAGGCGTCCGGGTTCCTGCCGGTCGAGACCGGTCTGAACCCGAAGTACCCCTTCAAGTCCGAGGCGGCGCAGGCGGCGTTCAAGCTCTACAACGAGTCGATCCCGCTCTACGCCCCGATCTCCGGCTACTTCAACAGCGCGCAGACGAACTGGGTGCTGAAGGGCAAGAGCCTCACCGAGGACCCGACCAAGACGGAGCTCGGCAAGGCGATCAACGGCCAGCAGACGGCCGACAAGGCCCTGCAGAACATCGTCGACGGCTACAACCAGCAGGTCGGCGGCTGACCGCAGGCCGACAGGCCGGCCCGGGCGGCGGTGTCCCGACCCCGCCGCCCGGCCTCCGGGCCCACGTGATGCCGGGCTCATGGCCCTGAGCCCACAGGAACCCAATCCACCAGCACGGAGTCAGGAAGATGACCAAACGCGCCTCGGACGTGTCCGTGAGCCCGCCCAGGAGACGCAGTAAGTACACCCTTGCGCCGCTCGTCCTCATCGCGGCCAACGTCGTGCTCTTCGCGCTGTTCTTCCTCTGGCCGGCGGTGATCGGGCTCGTCTACTCCTTCACGAACTACACGGGTGTGGGGGCGTTCCAGTTCGTCGGACTGGACAACTACCAGAACCTGTTCGGGGACTCCACCTTCTTCGACGCGCTGACCCGGACGCTGCTGTACACCGTGCTGTTCGTCCCGCTGAACTTCGTGTTCTCGCTGCTCATCGCCAACGTGCTGGTGAGCAAGCACGCCAAGGGCGTCTCGGTGGCCCGGATCTTCTTCTTCATCCCGTGGCTGCTGTCGCCCATCGTCGTGGGTGTCCTGTGGCGGTGGCTGTTCGGCGAGAACTTCGGACTGGTCAACTACCTCATCGAGAAGGTCGGCGGAAGCGCCGTTCCGTGGCAGTCGAACGCGGACCTGTCGCTGCTGGTGGTCGTGGTGGCGGCGTCCTGGGCCTGGACGGGCTTCTCCATGCTGCTGTTCATCGCGGCGATCAAGAACGTACCGACGTCGTACTACGAGGCGGCCGCGCTCGACGGCGCCGGTCCGTGGCGCCAGTTCATCAGCATCACACTGCCGAGCATCGCGCCCACGTCCTTCATCGTCATCCTGCTCAACACGATCCACGCGATGAAGGAGTACCCGCTGTTCGCCTCCCTCAACAACGGCGGACCCGGAACGTCGAACAACCTGCTTGTGCAGTACATCTACCAGACCGGATTCAAAGCGGGCCAGATCGGCTACGCGAGCGCCGCGTCGTTCGTGCTCATGCTCATCCTGATGGTCGTCGCGATCGTCCAGATGATGGTCAACCGGCGGGTGGAGAACCGATGACAACCACAGACATGCCACGCAAGGTCGACGACCGGCCCGGACGGGCTGCCCGCAAGAAGCGGCCCAGCGGCGCGGCCAGTGGCGGGCTCCGGCGCGCGGTGCCCGCGACGACACTGCTGTGGGTCCTGGCGGCCCTCTACGGGGTGCCGGTGCTGTGGTTCGTCCTCAGCTCCTTCAAGCCGGCCGGAGACCTGTTCTCCCTTCCGCTGACGCTGTTCCCGCACAACCCCACCGTGTCGGGCTACAAGGCGGCGTGGGACAGCGCCAACTTCTCCCAGTACTTCATCAACACGACCATCGTGTGTGTGATCGCGACGATCCTCACGGTGGGAGTCAGCTGCTGCACCGGCTACGCGCTGGCCAAGTACGACAACAAATGGCTCAAGGTCTTCTTCGTCGGCATCCTGGCCACCACGATGCTGCCGTCCGAGGTCATGCTCGCCCCGCAGTTCCTGGTCGTCCGCGACCTCGGCCTGTACAACTCGCTCGCCGGCATCATCCTCCCGGCCGTGCTCACCGCGACCGGCTGCTTCATGTTCCGCCAGTTCTTCCTGACGGTCCCCGACGAGCTCATCGAGGCAGCCCGCATCGACGGGGCGAAGGAGCTGTCGATCTTCCTGCGGATCATGGTGCCGATCTCCCGGCCCATCATGCTGACGCTCGCCATCCTCTCCTTCCAGTGGCGGTGGAACGACTACATCTGGCCGCTGCTGATGCTCAACGACCCCGAGAAGTTCACCGTGCAGATCGGCATCCAGAGCCTCGTCGGCGCGCAGAACATCAACTGGTCGGTGCTGCTCGGCGGATCGGTCATCTCCATGGTCCCGCTGATCGTCGTCTTCCTGGTGTTCCAGCGTTACGTCATGAACGCCGACATCAACGCCGGACTGAAGGACTGACCTTGCCCACCCCGCTCGACCACGAGTTCGTCCGCGCGGCGGCGCTCGCCGCCGACCGGTCGGCCGCCCCGCTCGCGGCCGACCCGGACGCGGAACCCACCGGTCTGCCACACCGTGCTCTGGCCCGCCGGGTGAAAACCCTGATCGCGGCGTACCGTTCCCCGGACTCGGCACTGCACGGCAGCGCACAGGCGGTCACCGCCGCGATGACCCACCTGCGCGCCCTGCGGGCCGTGCAGACGCCCTCCGGCCTCTTCGCGGGCGGCGACAACGTCCAGTCACCGCCGGACTCCGCGTTCACCGTCAACGACGTCTGCGACGCGTACGTCCTCGCCGCCGCCGCGGGAGCGGAACTGGCCGAGGTGACGGCCGGGCTCGCCGAGATCGCCGGCGCCGCCACCGCCCGTCTCCTGACCGGTGGCGTGCACACCCCGAACCACCGCTGGGAGCTGAGCGCGGCCCTCGCCCGGCTGCACCGGTCCTTCCCCGACGACCGACTCCTCGACCGCGTCGAGGAGTGGCTCGCCGAGGGCGTCGACATCGACCCGGACGGCCTGTACTCGGAACGCAGCGCCGTCTACGCGTCCATCGTGACCAACCCGGCGCTGCTCCTGCTCGCCGAGGTGCTCGGTCGGACCGACCTGTCGGCCGCCGTCGAACGCAACCTCGCCGCCACCCTGGACCTGATCAGACCGGACGGCACGGTGGAGACCCTCCACTCGCGACGGCAGGACCAGAAGCTCGCGTTCGCCCTGTGGCCCTACCTGCCGCACTACCGGCTCCTCGCGATCCGCACCGGCCGGGGCGACTTCGCCCGGGCGGCACGGCTGGCCGCCGCCGGCGGCATCGACGACCCCGACCTGCTCGCCCAGACCCTCCTCACCCCGGACCTGAGCCGCGAACTGCCGGCCCCGCACGCGGAGAAGCTCCCGCGCGAGCGGTACCTCAGCACCGCACGCCTCGCGCACCACGCCTCGGCCACCGCGCACACCGTGGTGTACGGCGGCTCCGACGTGCCCGAGCACCGGCGCATCCGCTCGGGTCTCGCCTGCAACCCCACCTTCCTGCGCCTGTTCGCCGGGGACGCCGTCCTCGACGCGGTCCGCCTCTCGCGCGGCTTCTTCGATCTGGGCCCGTTCCGCGCAGCCGACATGGAACGGCTCGCCGACCACCGGTACCTGCTCACCCAGAGCCTCACAACCGCCTACTACCAGCCGCTCCCGAAGGACCACAGGCGTGACGACGGCGCCTACCGCCTGGTGGACGAGGGCCGCTTCTCCGCGGCGATGGCCTTCCCGGACCGCCCGCAGGACGAGGTCCTGCACACGACCCGAGTCGAGGTCGACCTGCGGGAGGACGGAGCCGACCTGCGGATCGACATCAGCGGCCCACCGGTGCCCTGGGCCCTGGAACTGACCTTCCGGCCGGGCGGCGAGCCGCAGGGCGCCGTACCGCTCGGCGAGGGACGCTGGTGCCTGACGAACGGGCCGATGACCTACCGGGTCGGCGACGACGAGATCCGGATCGAGGCCGCGGTCGAGGCGGGCGAACCGCTCGCCGGGCCGGAACGGAACGACGTACTGCGCTACGACCCGGGGCAGGACTACACCGTCGTGGGCGGCACCGACGCGACGACCGGGAACCACGTCTACATCGGTGGGCTGGGCCCGCACACACTGACCGTCGCCATCTCCGGCACGAAGGGCTGAACCCGTGCATCTCCCTCGCCAGCTCGGCGCCCTGCACGACCTCCCCGACACCCCGGAGGCCTACGACGCCGTCCTCGCCGACGTCGTCGAGCAGGCCCTGGCCCGGCTCACGCCGGAGGGCAACCTGGAGCACCCGGACTGCGTCGACGACATCGGCGACACGTCCCTCGGCATCACCTCGCTCCTCGCCCTCGCCTGGCAGCGCGGCCGGGACCCGCGTCTGCCGGAGGCGGTGCGCCGCAGCCTCGCCTTCCATCTGCGCGAGCGGGTCTACACCGAGGACAACCCCGGCTACCCGAACCTCAGGGCCCGCCACTCGGCCCTGCCGTACGCCCGCTACACCCTCGCCCCCGGCGCCCACCCCATCGGAGACTGGCCGAGCACCGTGTGGGCGCTCCTCCAGGCCGTCGACGTCCTGGACCTGGCGGACGGGCTCGTCGAGGGCGAGCAGCGCACCGAACTGCTCGACGTCGCGCACGGCTACTGGCGCTGGCTGACCGAGGCGACCTTCTTCAACCCGCAGGAGGCCGGCAACCAGGCCATCGGCTGCGTCGTCGGCGGGCTGATGCTGGCCCGCCACCTCCCGCCGGGCAAGGGCGAGCAGGTCCGCGCGCGGGCCCTCGCCCTGTACGCCGACAAGATCCGCGCCCACCGCGTGGCCGACCGGGGCGCACTGCTGCCGCCCGAGCACGGCGGCGCCTACGACAACAACTACGGCCCGATCTCCCTGTCCTTCCTCGCCCAGGCCCACCGGGTCAGCGGCGAGCGGATCTTCGCCGAGGACGGCGACGCGCTCGCCCGCTACATCGACGCCCGCCTCACCGGCGGCGGCTTCGACAACGGCGGCCCGCGCTACAGCGAACAGCACAGCGGCTTCGAGTCGGTCCTGGGCCTGCGCTACTTCAGCCGGCGCGTCGGCTCCGACCTCGGCCGCTACCGGGGCGACACCCGGTGGGGCCGGCACGCGGTCAAGGCGGACGGCGGCGTCGACGGTCACTTCGCGTGGATGCTGGTCTGGCAGATCCAGGACACCACGCGCTGGCACCGGAGCCCCTCGCCGCTGCCGGCCCGCCATCAACTGCGTGCAGGCACGGTCTCGGTGGCCTTCGACGACCGAATGACCCCGTCGCTGGTCGAGGCGGCCGGCACGTACTACCTCGCCGCGGCGGTGAACCGGCAGCACGGCTTCGGCCCGGTGACGGACGGCTTCCTGTTCTGCCGCCCGATGGGCGAGGTCCGGGTCCGGGACGTCCGCGCCGACGGCCTCACGGCCAAGCTCGTCACCAAGCCGGTCGTGGGCCGCGACCACGTCCTGCGCCATGTGCGGTCCCTGTACGTCACCGACGGCACGCGCCTGTGGCTGACCGTCGCCGTGGAACGGCTGCCCGGCACGCCCTATCTGCTCGCCGGGATGCCGTACGCCGTCGACGACGGTGACCGTGTGCGCAGGACGGCGGAGGGCGAGGTCACCTCGGCCGGCGCACTGCGCCTGACGCACCCCGAGTCGGACGGCGTGGACCACTTCGACGCCCGCGCCGGGCAGACCCAGGAGGAGGCGGCGTTCGCCCTGGCGGCCGACCCGCGCGGCTACGGCAACCCCGACGAGGGCTGGCGGCACCTGGTCGCCTCGACGGCCCTGGAGGCCGAACCGGCCCCCGGCGCCCCGGAGGACCTGCACGTCTTCGCCGTACGCTACGGAGGGTCCGGCCCGTTCGGCGCACTGACCGTCGAACGCGACGGTTCGCGGCTGCGGATCCGCACCGAGGCCTTCACCGCCGTGCTCGGCGAGACGGCGGGCGACGCACACGGGGATCCGGAGCTCACGCTCAAGGCGTCATAGGCGTCATTGGCGTCACAGCGTCACAGGGGTCATAGGCGCTCGCGGCTCATCAGGGCCGTGGCCGGCACCACCAGGTCGGCCCGGTCCCGGGTCGCGGCGACCAGGTCCGCGTTGCGCTGGTCGGAGCCCAGCACCCAGGCCACCGCCTGGTCGTGCGGCTTGCCGAACTCCTCGTGACGGGCGATCAGGCGCCGGACCCGCTCCGGCTCGTCGGCCTCGCAGAACCACACCTCGTCCAGCTGCGGCCGCACCCGCGCCCACGCCCCCGTGTCCAGCAGCAGGTAGTTCCCCTCGGTCACCACCAGCCGGGCGGCCGGCGCCACCGGAACGGCACCGGCGATCGGCTGCTCCAGCACCCGCTCGAAACCGGGCGCGTACACGATGTCGCCGTCGGCCTCCTCGCGCAGCCGCCGCAGCAGCGCCGCGTACCCCGCCGCGTCGAAGGTGTCCGGGGCGCCCTTGCGGTCCCGGCGTCCGAGCCGCTCCAGCTCGACGTCGGCCAGATGGAAGCCGTCCATGGGCACATGCGCGACCCACGGGTCCCCGGAACCGTTCAACTCCCGCACCAGACGCTCGGCGAGCGTCGTCTTCCCCGCGCCGGGGCTGCCGGCGACACCGAGGACGGCACGACGGCCGGCGCGCGGGAGAGAGCGGGCGCGGGCGAGCAGATCGTCGAAGGTCAGGGCCACACGGCAGAGTGTGTCACCCCCGGGTCAGGCACCTGGCCGAACATCACACTGCACGCCAGTCCCCTGCGGGTTAGCTTGTCCGTGTTTTCGATCTTTTCATCGCTTTCCTGGTTCCCGGAGGGGCGGACGATGGCGCACGGCACGAAGCCCATGGTCGTGAGCATGGGCCGGCGCGACGAGGCGTTCCTGTCCGGACGGTCGTGGCAGGCACGTGGCCACGGCCTGCTCGCCGCGGTGGCGGGCGCCTTCACACTCGCCCAACTCCTGCTCGTAAGGCCCTCGATCGGCCTCGGCTGGGACGAGGTCGTGTACGTCAGTCAGGTCGGCGGCGACGCTCCGGCCGCGTTCTTCAGCGCACCACGCGCTCGTGGCGTCCCCCTGCTGGTCTGGCCCGTCGCCTCCTGGTCGTCCTCCACACCGCTGCTGCGCGTCTACCTCGCCGTCCTGTCCGGACTCGGCCTGTACCTGGCCCTGCGCGCCTGGCGCGGGCTGTTCCCCACCCGCGTCCTGGCCGGCGCGGCGGCCCTCTTCGCCACCCTGTGGGTGACCCTCTTCTACGGCCCGCAGGCCATGCCCAACCTGTGGGTCGCCTTCGGCGCCCTGATCTGCGTCGCCTGCTTCCTGCGGGCCCGCACGGACCGCTTGGACCGACGGGCCCTGTGGGGCGTCCTGGCGGGCGCCACGCTGATGGCCTGGATGCGGCCCACCGACGCCGTCTGGGTGACGCTGCCGCTGCTCGTGCTCGCGCTGGCGGCACGGCACTGGCGGCTCGGCGGCGCCCTCGTGGCGGGCCTCGCGGCCGGTGGCCTCCAGTGGGTCGTCGAGGCGTTCGTCAGCTACGGCGGACTGCGCGAGCGGCTGAACCAGGCCTCCCGGATCCAGGGCGACCTGGGCTGGAACCTCGCCGTCGACGACCAACTGCGCAGCCTCGTCGGCAACACCCTCTGCCGGCCCTGCGACGGCGAGATGCCCACCCCGGTCGTCTACGCCTGGTGGCTCGTGCTCCCATTGCTCGCCGCCTACGGACTGGCCGTCGCGGTCCTCGCCGGCCGCACCACCCGCACCCTGGTCACCCTGGCCTGCGCCGCCACGGCCGCCTTCCCGTACCTGTTCATGATCGGATACGCGGCGCCCCGCTTCCTCCTGCCCGCCTACGCACTGCTCGCCGTCCCGGTCGCGGACGCGCTGCTCCACCTGGCCACCAGACCGAACGGCCGTTGGCGCCCGGTGCCCGCGGCCGTGATCGCCCTCGCCCTGGCCGGACACCTGGCCGTGCAGTACGTCGTGCTGGACCGCACCGTGGACCGCACGACCGCAAGCCGCCAGGCCTGGTCCCGCTCCGCCGCCGCCCTCCACCGCCTCGGCGTGCGCCCGCCCTGCCTGCTGACCGGGCACGAGGCCATCCCCGTCGGCTACTACACCGGCTGCGACTCCGGCGCGGTCAGCGGACACAACGCCAACACCACCAAGGCCGACATCCTGCGCACCGCCCGCAGGATCCCGGTCGGCGCCCTCACCGACCCCGGCGGCACACCGCCCTCCTACGCCCGCGACTGGAAACCCCACCGCCTCGACGGCCTGGAGGTCCACGTCGCACCGGCGCCGGGGGCGGGCGGACCCGAATGACGTCGGAGCACCTCCTCGACGCACCCCAGCGCCGACGCGCGTACTGGCATGCCGCGCTCACCCTCGTCGTCCTGACCGCCGTGGTCTGCCTGGCCCGGCGGCACTGGCCGGTGCTGGAGACCGGCGCGGTGCGGCTCGCCGTCGCCGACCGGGGCTGGCTGCTCGCCGCCGCCCTGGCCACCCTCGCCACCTGGCCCTGCTCGGCGCTCGCCCAACAGGGCGCGGTGCCCGGCCGGCTGCCGCCCGGACGGCTCGTGGCCGGACAGTTCGCCGGGTCCGCCGCCAACCACGTGCTGCCCGCCGGTGTCGGCGCCGGCGCGGTGAACCTGCGCCTCCTCGTCCGCTGCGGCATACCGATCGCCGACGCGGCCACCGCGATCGTGGTCAAGGGCACGGCCGGCGCGCTCGTGCGCGGTGCCCTGCTCGCCGTACTCTTCGCCGCCTGCCCCGGCGTCCTGCGCGTCCCGCACCTCGGCGGGGGCTTCCTGCTCGCCGCGTGCACGCTGACCGCCGGCGCGCTCGTGCTGGTCGCCGGCCCGCTGCGGGTCTGGTGCCGACGGGCGCTGGGGGCCGTACGGTCGTATGCCGGAGCCCTTCACGCGCGACCGGTGCGGGCCGCCGCGCTGTGGGGCGGATCGCTGGCCTTCGTGTCTCTGCACTGTGCCGTGCTGATCGCCGTCACCCGTGCGGTCGCCCTGCCCCTTCCGCCGGCCCGGGTCGCCCTGCTCTACCTCGCCGCGAGCACCGTGGCCGCCCTGCTGCCCACCCCGGGCGGCCTCGGCTCCCTCGACGCCGTCCTCGCGTTCGCGCTCACCACCGGCGGAGCGCCGGTCGAGGCCGCCGCCTCCGCCGTGCTCGGCTACCGGCTGCTGACGGTGTGGCTGCCGCTGGTTCCCGGCCTGGGCGTGCTCGGGATCCTCGTCCGCCGCGGGGCGCTGTGAGCGGGAAAGGCGTTTCCCGCCCGCCCGGTTCAGGTAGGAGTCCGGTTGTCGGCCGGACGCAGGAGGGGGAGCGCCATGACGAGCAGTGAGCACGACGGGCGGTTGGGGGAGGAGTTCTTCGTCCCGGGGTCCTCGTCCTTCACCGAGTTCCTGACGGCACACCGCCCGGGCCTGCTGCCCATGCGCCGTCCCTTCCCCGACGGGGTCCGCGCGGCCCCCGACCGCTTCCCGCACGGCACCACGGTCCTGGCCCTCACCTACCGCGACGGCGTACTGATCGCCGGCGACCGCAGGGCCACCATGGGCAACCTCATCGCCCAGCGCGACCTGGAGAAGGTGCACCCCGCGGACGACCACACCGCGGTCGCCTTCGCGGGCACCGTCGGACTCGCGCTGGACATGGTGAAGCTGTACCAGGTCGAACTGAAGCACTTCGAGAAGATCGAGGGCATCCCGATGACCCTCAAGGCGAAGGCGAGCCGTTTGGCCGGCATGATCCGCCAGAACCTCGGCCAGGCCATGCAGGGCCTCGCCGTCGTACCGCTCCTCGCCAGCTACGACGCCAAGGCACCCGAGGGCGCACGCGGACGCATCTTCGACTTCGAGGTCACCGGCGGACCGTACGAGAAGTACGACTTCCATGCCGAGGGCTCGGGCTCCCCGTACGCCCGCGGCGCCCTCAAGAAGCTGTTCCGCGCGGGGATGTCCCGGCACGAGGCGGCGCTGGCCGCGCTGCACGCGCTGTACGACGCGGCCGACGACGACTCCGCGACCGGCGGGCCGGACATCAACCGCCGTATCTTCCCGACCGTTTCGGTGATCACCGAGGACGGCTTCGAGCGGCTCGCCGAGTCGGAGACGGAGGAACTGAGCCGCGAGATGGTCGCACAGCGCCTCAGCCGGCCGGACGGGCCGAACGCCGCGCCGTGATCAGTCGCGTACCCCCACCTCCTTGCGCCACCTGACGAACTGCTTGTCCGGATCGCCGGTGTACGCCCACGGGGCCCTGGTGGCCCGGCGTTCCAGCATCCGGAAGAGGGCCGCGGCGATGTCATGGGCCCCCGCGTAACAGGCCGCGTGCGCCAGGTGGTTGACGTCGCGCAGCTCGCCCGGGGCGACGCCGTCGTCCGTACGGCCCGTGATCCAGCGCTCCCAGGTGCGGCGGACGTCGCTGACGGCGCCGTCGTTGCTCCAGTGCTGGCCCAGCCCCATCGAGGCGTGCCGGCCCCTGGCCGCGTCCAGGGCGTAGCGGAACTCCTCGACCCGCGCGTACTGCACGAGCACCGGCAGCGGGCAGCCGGACGGTGCCACGCCGGCGGCGTCGCGCGCGAAGTCGTACATCAGACCGTGGGTGCCGTGCCAGCGTGCCGAGTAGTAGTGCAGCACCTGGAGATGGCCCTCGACGCTGTACGGGTCGCGCTGGTGCAACTCGTCCCACCAGCGCGCCAGTTCCTGCCGCCGTACGCCCGACGGATACAGCCGGGCGACGGAGATCAGCGAGATCCACGGGGTCGGGTCGTCCGGGTAGGCGTCGGCCGCCCTGAGACACGACAGCACCGCGCTGTCGACGCGCCGCCGGTCGATCGGCACACCCCGGCCCGCGGTGATCGCCAGGTTGAACGCCCGGGCCGTCTCCGTGGCCGCCCGCAGCACCAGCGCGTCGGCGCTGTGCGGCTCTGCGGCGAGCCACGACTCCGACGTCGAACTGCTCGCACAGGCCTGGGCGAGCAGCCGGGTCCGGTGGCCGCGGACCAGCCAGTTCGGACCGGTGACCCGCAGGAGTTCCCGCAGCCCCTGCCAGCGGCCGATGACGATGTCCTGCCGGGCACGGGTCAGCTCGGCGTCACCGCAGTCGGGGTCGAAGTCGGGAGCGAAGCGGTCTTTCGCCATCGAGGGCTCCCTCAGAAGTCGGTGGGAAGACCCTCGTGGACAGAGGAGTTGCTGCCGCCCGCACCGGCCGGCACGTAGTCCGCCTGCACGGTTCGCGCGGCGTCCAGCTTGGCCGGCCGGTAGTAGTCGCTGCCCTGCCGCCAGTACCAGAGCATCGGGATCAGTCCGGCCGCGAGACCGCCCACGCCGATCGCGATGGCGGAAGCGCTCAGCCCGCCCAGCGACTCGACGAAGATCCAGAACATGAACAGGGCCCCGAACAACGGCCACAGACCGCCGAACACGAAGTTGCCCACCGACTTCAGCAGCGTCCTGCGGTAGGCGACGACCACCGCGAGCCCCGTCAGCCCGTAGTAGACGGCGATCTGGAGGCCCATCGCCGAGATGGCGTCGGAGAGGATGTCGCCCACCGTGCCCAGGAGGTTGGAGGCGATGAACATCGCCAGCGCCACCACGCCGACCACCGCGACGGCCACCCACGGCGTGTTCCACCGGCGGTGCACGCGGCCCAGCGCGGACGGCATCGTACGGTCCCGGCCCATCGCGAACAGCGAACGTGTGACCTGGATGAGCGTGGTCTCCAGGGTGGCGATCGTGGACAGCATCACCGCCACGATCAGCAACTTGCCGCCCCAGCCCGGCCAGACCTCCTGACCTAGCACGGCCAGCACGTTGGCGTCGTTGTCCTGGATCTGCCTCGCGGACAGGATGACGTTCACCGCGATCGTGAACACCTCGAAGAGAAGGAACACGATGCCCACCCCGATGAGCCCCGCGAGGCCGGTCGTACGGCGGCTGTTGCGGGTCTCCTCACTGAGGTTGCTGGTCACGTCCCAGCCCCAGTAGTAGAACGCCGCGATCAACGCCCCCGACGCGAACCCCGACACCCCGTCGAAGTGTCCGAAGCCCAGCCAGGACCAGTCGAACGCCCGGGCGTTGTCGGCGTGCAGCAGGGCGAGGACGGCGAACAGGGCCAGTATCGCCAGCTCCACACCGGACATCACCAACTGCGCCCGCACGGTGAGCCGCGCGCCGCCCAGCACCACCGCCAGCATGATCAGGAACCAGCCGGCGCCGACCAGCGTCGACAGCGCGGTGCTGTCGGCGAGTTCCTCGTCGAAGAGAGCCAGCGTCATCGACCCGGCGGGCAGCGAACCCGCCACCATGAAGATGGTCGCCGAGATCACCAGCGCCCAGCCGCTGATGAACCCCAGAAAGGGATGCAGCGTACGTCCCACCCAGGAGTAACTGGCGCCCGCGTTCACGTCGATCCGGCTGAGATAGCTGAAGGCCAGCGCGATGCCCAGCATCGGTATCGCGCAGTACAGCAGCGCGGCCGGACTGGCCAGTCCGACCGCCGAGACGAGCACGGCCGTGGTCGCGGCGATCGAGTACGCGGGGGCGCTGCCCGCGACCGCCATCACCACCGTGTCGAACGTACCGAGGGCGTTGGCCTGCAGCCCTCTGCCCCTGTTGTTGCTCATGGATGCGCTGCTTTCCGTCGTGCACGACGTGCGGGCGGACCGGCCCCGACGACGTAGGGGGGTGGGGGGTGGAACAACGCCACGAAACCGGGGAGGGATGACCTCGGGTCAGGGGCGGCGGAGCGGAACGGGTGGCGGACACTGTACGCCGTTGCGTTGCCGTGCAGTCACACCGTGTGTGCGAGTGATGATAGCCACACTCCTTGATGCTTCAAGAGCCATGCGATCTTCCGGGGTTGGACCACGCGCAACGGGAAACGCGGTTCAGGACATGCGGCAGCGCAACCAGTCGACCGCGCGAGCGAGGGAGGCAGTCATGAGCAGCGAGAACACGCCCGCGGAGCCGATGGCCGACGACGCGTACCAGCCCACCGGGAGCAACGAGGAACAGCAGGACGCGGCGCCGCTCGACCTTCAGGACGCCGTGGACGAGCGGACCTACGACGACACCCTCGACGAGGGCTACTCCCCGCCGGAGAAGCCGCTCGGCGTGACCAAGCACGGCACCACGGCCGCCGAACAGCACGACGGCGAGACCCTCGACCAACGGCTCACCCAGGAAGTCCCCGACGTGACCGAGCCCGCAGGCGACGAGGTGGGTGATCTGCCGGGCGGCGAGGGTGAGCCCGTCGATCCCGAGGCGGGTGCGGAGCGGGCGGGTCGCCTGGTCGCCCCCGACGAGGGGGCTCATTCCGACACCACGAAGGATGAGGTCGCCTCCGATGTCGGTGTCGATGGCGGGGCGGCCGGTGCGGAGGAGGCGGCGGTGCATGTGGTGGAGTCGCCGGAGCGCGGGGCGCCGTAGGGGCTGCGTCGGGTCTGGCGGGTGCGGGCCGGGTGCGGGCCGGGTGCGGCTGGTCGCGCAGTTCCCCGCGCCCCTGAAGGGGGCCCCTTTCAGTCTCCCAGCCGCTCGATCTGCCGCAGCCTGTTCGTGGCGTCGAGCGCCGCGACCTTGTAGGACTCCGCCAGCGTCGGGTAGTTGAAGACGGCGTCGACCAGATAGTCGACCGTCCCGCCGCAGCCCATCACGGACTGCCCGATGTGGATGAGCTCCGTCGCCCCCGTACCGAAGCAGTGCACCCCGAGCAGGGTGCGGTCCTGTGGCGAGACCAGCAGCTTCAGCATGCCGTGGGAGTCGCCGATGATCTGGCCACGGGCCAGCTCGCGGTAGCGGGCGATGCCGACCTCGAACGGCACCCGGTCCTCGGTCAGCTGGTCCTCGGTCCGGCCCACGAAGCTGATCTCCGGGATGGTGTAGATGCCGATCGGCTGGAGGTTGTGCATCCGGCCGACGGGCTCCCCGAAGGCGTGGTACGCCGCCGCCCGGCCCTGTTCCATCGAGGTCGCGGCCAGCGCCGGGAAGCCGATGACGTCGCCGACGGCGTAGATGTGCGGCACCTCGGTGCGGTAGTGCTCGTCGACGGTGATCCGGCCGCGCGGGTCCGCCGTGAGCCCGGCCCTGTCCAGGTCGAGTTCGGCGGTGAGACCCTGTCGGCCCGCCGAGTACATCACGGCCTCGGCCGGGATCTTCTTGCCGCTCTCCAGGATGGTCAGCGTGCCCCGGGGATGCTGTTCGACCGCGGCGACCGTCTCCCCGAAGCGGAACGTCACCGCGAGGTCCCGCAGGTGGTACTTGAGCGACTCGATCACTTCGACGTCACACATGTCGAGCATCCCGGCCCGTTTCTCCACCACGGTGATCTTGCTGCCGAGCGCGGCGAACATCGAGGCGTACTCCATGCCGATGACCCCGGCACCCACGATGACCATGGAGCGCGGCACCCGCTCCAGCGCCAGGACGTTGTCCGAGTCCAAGATCGTCCGTCCGTCGAACTCCACGCTGCCCGGCCGCGCGGGACGGGTGCCGGTGGCGATGACGACGTGCTCGGCGGTCAGCAGGCGTTCATGGCCGGTGGCCTCGCGCAACGCGACCGTGTGGGGATCGACGAAGCGGCCCGTCCCGGCGTACAGGTTGACCTGGTTGCGGGAGAGCTGGCTGCGGATGACGTCCACCTCCCGGCCGACCACATGCTGGGTGCGGGCGGTCAGGTCGGCGACGGTGATGTCCTCCTTGAGCCGGTAGCTCTGGCCGTACAGATCGCGCTGGGTGAGGCCGGTCAGGTACAGCACCGCCTCGCGCAGGGTCTTGGAGGGGATGGTCCCGGTGTGGATGGAGACGCCGCCCACCATGTCGGGACGGTCGACGACGGCGACCCGGCGGCCCAGCTTGGCCGCGGCGATGGCGGCCTTCTGGCCGCCCGGACCGGATCCGATGACGAGCATGTCGAAGTCGGGCACCTTCAGGAGTCTGACAGCCGTGCGCCCCCTTTCGAAAGGGTGAGCCGGAAACCATTGCCCGGGTGAAGTGCCGGAGCGGGAACGGAAGTTGTGCCGTCCGCCGAGGAGGCCGAGACGGCCTGGCGCGGTTCCGGGTATATGGGTCGATAATGCCGGTATGGGGCATCTGTATCGACTCGTCGACACAAGCGCACCGGCCCGGCTGGCCGCCCCCGACGAGGGCATCGGCCGGGACGAACTGGCGCTCGCGACCCGCAACCACGGCCTGCCGCTGGAAGCCCTGCGCCACGACCTCACCCCGCCCGGACTGCACTACGTCCTGACCCACTACGACATCCCGTACGTCCCCGACGACACCCCCTGGCACCTGGCCCTCGGCGGCCACGTCCACCGCCCGCTACGTCTCGACCTGGCCGAACTGAGGGCGTTCCCGCAGGTCACCACCCGGGTCACCCTGGAGTGTGCGGGCAACGGCCGGGCCCTGCTGACACCCCGGCCGGTCAGTCAGCCCTGGCTCGTCGAGGCGGTCGGCACCGCCGAGTGGACGGGCGTACCGCTGAGGCTGCTGCTCGCCGAGGCCGGAGTCGGGGCGGACGCGGTCGACGTCGTCTTCACCGGCGCCGACCACGGTGTCGAGCGCGGTGTCGAGCAGGACTACCAGCGCGCGCTGCCCGTGGCGGTGGCCAGGGGCGACGACCCCGAGGTACTGGTGGCGTACGAGATGAACGGCGCCCCGCTGCCCCCGCAGCACGGCCGGCCGCTCCGGCTGGTCGTGCCCGGCTGGTACGGGATGGCGCACGTGAAGTGGCTGCGCGAGATCACCGTCGCCGACGAGCCGTTCCGCGGGTTCCAGCAGGCCGTGGCGTACCGGCTGCGCCAGGATCCCGAGGACGAGGGCGAGCCGGTCACCCGCATCGCACCCCGCGCCCTGCTCGTCCCGCCCGGCTTCCCCGACTTCATGTCCCGGGCCCGCGTGGTCCGGCCCGGCCCGGTGCTTCTGGAGGGACGTGCCTGGTCCGGGCGGGCTCCGGTGGCGCGCGTCGAGGTCAGCGCCGACGCGGGGCGCACCTGGCAGGAGGCCGGGCTGGAGCCGGACGGCGGGCACCGGTGGGCATGGCGCCGGTGGCGGCACAGTTGGACGGCTCGGCCCGGCGAGCACGTCCTGAGCGCCCGGGCCACCGACGCCGAGGGCCGGACGCAGCCACTGGAGCCGCAGTGGAACCGCGGTGGCTTCGCCAACAACCTCGTCCAGCGGGTTCCGGTGCTGTGCGTGGACGGGCACACGGCGACCCCGGGTGCCGACACGCACCCGGGGTCGACTCGCGCGGATTCCGGACGGTGAGGCCGGGCTGAGGCTAGGGCAGCAGCTTGTCGAGGGCGGAGGGACCCTCGTCCGCCAGCTTGCGCTTGGCCCATTCCAAATTGCGGGGGGTGAGATCCTTGCCTGAGGCAAGCACTATGTCCTCGGGCGACACATCGGTGCCGGTGCGGGCATGGAGCAGGTCGTCCGGGGTCACGCGCTCCCCGGACGGCCCGGACGCTTCGGGCTGGGACGTCGGCATCATCTCTGCTCCTCGGATCCGGGTGACTTCCTTCGGGCCCGGTGCGGTCATCGGGTCTGTTAACACCATTCAACGCCGGAGCGGACCCTGCATCCGGAGGCGCCGAAGGCCCGCTGAACACCCGCCGGTCCCTGGACACCCGGAGTACCTCCGCGGCCCCGCTGCGAAACCGCCCGTCCCAGGTCTCGACGCACCCGGGGTACGGGGTCAGCTCTCGAACGGCGTGAGCGTCAGCCGGATCCCCGTCGGTGCCGTGTCCTGGATGTACGAGGCGAAGTCGGCCACGTCGTCGAAGGCGAAGCCGTACGCCTTGCCGTCCTCGGTGGCCGCGTGCATCGCCTTGGCGTAGTGGTTGGTCAGGCCGGTCCGGTAGAAGGCGGCGGCGTCGGTCGTCGGCTGGGCGGGATGGCTGAGCAGCGTCGAGCGGTTGAAGCCGGCGCCGAGGATCGCGGCGACCGGGCCGGTCGTGCCGTCGTTCGGGGCGGCGAGATTGCCGTCGCAGAACAGCACGTCCCGCGTCGACGGCTTGGCGAAGGACACCTGCGCGGGCCCGTCGAAGGTGAACCGTTCACCGCGCACCCGCCCGGTGAACGTCCCCGCGTTGGTGGTGACGGCCAGATCCCGCCCGGTGTACGTGCTCCACACCTCGTCGATGTACGGCGCGAAGTAGTCCTTGGCGAACAGTCCCGCGTCCAGGCCGTGTCCCGGGGCGATCACGCGCGTGTCGTCCACGACGAGCCGCGCGAACTCCGCGACCTGCCGGACCGCAGCGAACGCCGCCGCCCGCCCGCCTGCCCGCAGCCTGCCCGCCGTCTGGTCCTTGGCGCCGGTCAGCCGGATGCTCAGCGGCACGCTGAACATGTCGACCATGGTGGTGTTGCAGAACATGCCGGCCGAGTTGTACGTGAACTCGGCGCAGTCGTGCAGCACCGCGTAGTTGGGGTCCGAGGTCACCCAGCCGGCCGGGTACTGGAGCGCGGCGTTGCCGTTGCCGTCCGTGACGGCCTTGAACCTGAGCTTCTCGCCGAGCGACACGTAGATCCGGCCGGACATCTGCGGCAGCGAGAGCCGGGTCTCGCCGCTGCCGGCCAGGCTGATCGCGTAGTCGGTGAAGCCGTCGGGTCCGTTGTCCGACAGCGCGATCGGCGCGAGGGCGCCGTCGGGCGTGACGCGTACCTGCCGCCCGTCCTTGTTGCCGACGACGTAGACGTGGACGTTCGCGTTGCCGAAGGAACCACTCTCGTTGACGATCGTCAGCGGCAGCGCGGCCGCCGCCGCACGGGCGTCGCCGTCCCCGGGCGTGCCCGCGAGGGCGTACGGGGCCACGGCGGCCGCGGCGGGGACGGCCACCGCCGTGCCACCGAGGGCGAGGAGAAGCCTGCGTCGGCCGAGTGGGCGCTCATGGCGGGAAGTCATGTGGGGGTCTCCCGAGTCCGTGGTCTGTGTGTGGTCTGTATGTGTGGGGGGCTGGTCCGCATCAGCGGCGGTGCCGTCGACGATCGTTCTGAGAGCGCTCTCGAACCGGGCGTCACAGCCGCCGATGGGCCCTGATGGTACGCACCAGCTCCGCAGGGGCCAATGGGTTTGCACCAAGTCCAAACTCCCATCAGCTGCGGGAACTTGAAGGACCACGGAATACGTGCGACGGCTTAACCCTCTCCTAAGGTCCACTTAAGTCGCTCCGGCACGTGAGAGCGCTCTCCGACATCCGTGGAGGGCTGGTTGGGGACCTGCGAAAACCCATGGACGGCTCCGACGAAGATCGCGTACGGTGTGGCTCCACGCCCTGAGACGGACGGAAGGAGGCGAGTGCCGTGCGGTTCACCCCAGTCCAGCGCTCCTCTTCCCGTTGCCCCGGCGTGTCGCGTCAGATCTGACCGGGAGCGCTCCATGCAGCCCTCATCCCGGAGGAATCCGTGACCGATCTGGTCATCCGCGCGCTCTCCGCGAGCGACGCCCATCTCTTCGACGCCCACCCCGACCCGCTCGGCGCCCGTGAGGGCCACCGACGGACCCGGTTCCGCCCCGACTGGAAGCGCGTCGCCCTGCGCGACGGCACGGTCGTGGCGCGCGGCGCCTGGTGGGGCGGCCCCGACGACTCGGAGCCCGTCAACATCAACTGGTTCGACGTGGCCGAGGGCGAGGAGGAGGCCGGCGCCGAACTCCTGCGCTCCGCCCCCTGGCAGGTCGAACTCGAGATCAACCTGCCCGGCGGTTGGCGGGACGAGCCCGCCCTGAAGGCCGCCGCCGACGCCCGCTTCAACGCGGCCCACGCGGCCGGCTACGAACCCCTGGTGGAACGCTTCCTCTACCGCTGGACCCCTGAACTCGGCCTGCCCGAGCGCCCCGGACGCCTGCGCTTCGGCCCCGAACCCGACGACGCGGTCTTCTTCGACGCGCTGCGCCGCATCCACTCCGCCACCCTCGACGCCCACGCGCTGAGGGCCATCGAGGAGGGCGGCCTCGACCAAGCCGCCCAGGAGGAGCTGGACTTCTTCCACTGGTGCCCCTCGCCACGCGAGTGGTGGCAGGTCGCGCACACGCCCGACGGCGAGCTGGCCGGCATCCACATCCCGGCCCACAATCCCACCGGCCCGACCATCGGCTTCATCGGAGTCGTCCCGGAACAGCGGGGCCACGGCTATGCCTACGACCTCCTCGCGGAGTGCACCCACCTCCTCGCCGAGCAGGGCGCAAAGTTCATCGGCGCCGCCACGGACCAGGGCAACTTCCCCATGGCCGCGAACTTCGCCAAGGCGGGCTTCCCCGTGGTGAGCGAGCGCATCAACTTCCGGGCGCCGAAGCCGGCGTAACCAGTAGGCCATGGAGGCGGCCCGGCCCGACTGTGGGGCCGGGCCGCCTGTCAGTGGTGGGTGGCATGCTGGGCGGCGGTGGGATCTACGCGGGACCAGGGAGGCGGCGTGGGGTTCGAAGGCGGGGTCTGGCAGGTGCGCGGTGCCGACGCGCCCGTGGGGGAGATCGTCATCGACGGGGCCGACTTCCCGTGGCTCTCGGGTCGCTTCACACCCGGCCCGGGGTACGACGCGGTCAGCGGTCTCTTCGCCCGTGAACTGGCCCTGCTGGAGCGGGACTCCGAGCTCGACGTGGAGGCGTGGGAAGCGGCTTACGACGAGATCCGAAGACGCGTCTCACTGTCCTCACCGGACGGGTCCGTGGCCGAGTTCCTGCTGCACATCGAGGGGGAGCGGGCTTGGTTCCGGTGGAGTGAGGAGCCGTTCGAGGACGGGGACGGGCGCGGGGAGGAAGGCTAGGCAGACGGTCAGGCGTGCCTGGGGGTGCGGGCCAGGCGCCGCGAGGGGCAGGCGGGCCTCGGCGCACCTGCCACCTCAAGGAAGGACCCCCGTCGGCGTTCGCACGGCGGCGCGCAGGCGGGCCGCGTCCTGGCTCGGTGGGGTGCCGAACTGGCGGCGGTACTCGCGGCTGAACTGTGAGGGGTTGTCGTAGCCGACGCGCTGTCCGACCCCGGTGACGTCGCCGGGGTGGGTGGTGAGCAGCAGTCGGGCCTCCTGGAGCCGGATCTGCTTCTGGAACTGGATGGGGCTCATCGCGGTCACCGCCTGGAAGTTGCGGTAGAAGGCGGAGACGCTCATGCCGGACATCCGCGCCACGTCCTCGACCCGGAAGGGCTCCGCGTAGTGCTCGCGGATCCAGCGCACGGCACGCGAGACATGGCTGAGGCTGCTGTCGGCGAGACCGAGCTGGCGCACCGTCGCGCCCTGCTCGCCGGTGATGACGCGCCACAGGATCTCCCGTTTGACCAGCGGGGCGAGTACGGCGCGGTCGCGGGGTTCGTCGAGCAGGCGCAGCAGTCGGACGACCGCGTCGAGCAGCGCGGCAGGGGCGTCGCTGACGGCGATCCCCGAGGGTGTGCCTCCGCCGACGCGGGGCGTGTCCCCGGGGCCGGCGCGCAGCAGCAACTCGGCGACGGCGGACGGGTCCAGCTCGAGGCCGAACCCGAGGGCCGGCCGCTCGGGGTCGGCCTGGGTGAACTGGCCGGTCACGGGCAGGTCGACCGAGGCGACCAGGTACTGCCCGGGGCCGTACTCGTAGACCCGGTCACCCAGGGCGAGTCGTTTGGCGCCCTGGGCGATGACCGCGAGCACCGTGCCCGACATGGACGGCGCCGGTGGGTCCGGGCGGTCGACCTTGGAGATGAGGACGCCGTCGACGGCGGTGGTCCAGTCGGGCCGGGCATGCCGGGCCAGCAACGTCCGGAGCTCTTCCAGATGCATGCCTCCATTGCAGCACCGCCGCGGACGAAAGCTCCCGGACCCGGGAGGATCGTGCAAGCACGAGGGAGCATCGTTCTAACGTTTCCGCAGGTCAGATCGGTTGACTGGATTCACCGCACTCCACCGCCGACTGTTCCTGGGAGGGACGTCATGAAGGTCGCCATCGTCACCGGAGCCAGCTCCGGCATCGGGCAGAGCGCCGCGATCGAGATCGCCAGGCGCGGGATCGGGGTCATCCCGACCTACAGCGGCAACCCGCGAGGAGCGCGGGACACCGTCGCCGCCGTCGAGAAGGAGGGCGGCACGGCCGTCGCGCTGCCGCTGGACGTCGGCGAGAGCGGCACCTTCGCGGACTTCCGCGAGACGGTGGCCGGCGTGCTGCGTGACACCTGGCGGCGCGACACCTTCGACCACCTGGTGAACAACGCCGGGTTCGCGCACTCCGCGCTGATCGAGGACATGACCGAGGAGACGTTCGACAGGCTCACGCGGGTCCTGCTCAAGGGACCGTACTTCCTGACGCAGAAGCTGCTGCCGCTGATGGCGGACGGCGGGGCCATCGTCAACACCAGCAGCAACTCGACGGCGACCGGAGCCGAGCCCGGCTACTCGGCGTACGCGTCGATGAAGGGCGGCCTCGACGTGCTGACCCGGTACATGGCCAAGGAGTTCAGCCCGCGCGGCATCCGCGTCAACGCCGTCTCACCCGGCGCGACCCGGACCCGACTCGGCGACGACGCCTTCACCAGGTTCCCCGAGGTGATCCCGGCCCTCGCGGCGAGGACCGCGCTCGGCCGGGTCGGGGAACCCGACGACATCGGCGCGATGATCGCCACCCTGGTGTCCGACGAGAGCCGCTGGGTCACCGCGCAGAACATCGAGGTGTCGGGCGGCTACAACCTCTAGGACCGGGCAGGTCCGCCGGACCCAGGCCGGCCTCAGGCTTCGCCGTCCAGCAGCGCCTCGGCCGTCGCCAGGATCTCGGTGACCCGCAGTCCGAACGCCGCGTCGCACGCATGCGGCCGACCTGTACGGGAGGCCGCCAGCAGGGCGTCCGCGGCCCGGCCCAGGGCGGACACCGCGCTCTCGGTGCTCTGCGGCAACCGCGTCACTCCGGCGGCGCCCCGCAGCTCCACCGTAGCCCCCGCCGCTGCGGGCGGTGCCGTGAGGCTGAGGGTCATGGTGCTCGACGCGCCGCCGAGGTGGTCGAGGACCAGGTGGACGGTGTCGCCGGGGCCGGGCGCGGCCGCCGTCACGCGGCTCGCGTCACCCAGGATCGGCAGCAGCACCGACAGCGCGTGCGGACCCACGTCCCACAGGGCGCCCTTCTCCCGCCGCCACGGCGTGGCGAACGGGTTGTCGTCCCCGCTGAACACCGCGCCGAGCCACTCCGCCCGCCCCGTGAACCAGCCCTCCACCGCGCCCTGTTCGGTGATCCACGCCTCGGTCTCCGGCTGGAAACGGGCGGTGAAGAAGACGACCGAGGCCACACCGGCCTCCTCGACGGCTCCGGCGACCGCCCGGGCCTGCTCGACCGTCGGCGCGAGCGGCTTGTCGAGCAGCAGATGGCGACCCGCCCGCGCGGCCCGCACGGCCAAGTCCGCCTGAACGGCAGGGGGGAGCGCCACGGCCACCGCGTCCACGTCGGCGAGCAGCGTGTCGACCTCGTCGTAGGCGCGCACGCCGTAGCCGTCGGCCAACTCCTTGGTGGGGGCCGTACGCCGGCCCCACACGCCCACGAAGTCCAGTTCGCCGTGCCGGCTCAGGGCGGGGGCGTGAGCCATCCGAGCCCACGGGCCGGTGCCGAGCAGTCCGATGCGCATGCCGCCGCCTCTCACTGTGCCGAGCAGTACCGAGCTGTGCCGACGCTCGCCGAACGTCGTTCAGCCCGTCGGTCGAGGGTGAGCGTGTCACACCCACCAGGAGGCCGCGCAAGCGGGCGGGCGGCCGATCTCGGCGACCGGGATTCAGCGGCGCCGTCGCTGAATGCGTTCTCGTTCTTCTATTGGACCTTGCGCGACACGGCGGCCAGGCTGGTGTCGCTCCGGTTCCCGCACGACAGCCGAGAACACGACAGCCGAGAAGAGGGGGCACAGCCCATGCACACCCGCCGCATCGGGGACGTCGAGGTCAACGCGATCGGGCTGGGCGCGATGCCCATGTCCATCGAGGGCCGCCCGGACGAGGCGCGTTCCCTCGCCACCCTCCACGCCGCGCTCGACGCCGGGGTGACCCTGATCGACACCGCGGACGCCTACCACCGGGACGCCGCCGAGGTCGGTCACAACGAGACCCTGATCGCCAAGGCCCTCGCCTCCCACGACCTGGGCAAGGACGTCCTCGTCGCCACGAAGGGCGGCCATCTGCGACCCGGTGACGGAAGCTGGACGCTCGACGGCAGCCCCCGGCACCTCAAGGAGGCCTGCGAGGAGTCGCTGCGCCGGCTCGGCGTCGAGGCCATCGGGCTCTACCAGTTCCACCGCCCCGACCCCCGGGTGCCGTACGCCGAGTCGGTCGGCGCCGTACGCGACCTGCTCGACGAGGGCAAGATCCGGATGGCCGGGATCTCCAACGCGAACCCGGACCAGATCCGGCAGGCGAACGACATCCTCGGCGGCCGGCTGGTCTCCGTGCAGAACCAGTTCTCCCCGGCGTTCCGCTCCAGCGAGCCGGAGCTGCGCCTGTGCGACGAACTCGGTGTCGCCTTCCTGCCCTGGAGCCCGCTCGGCGGCATCGCCCGGGCTCGTGAACTGGGCTCCGCGTACGCCCCGTTCGCGCGCGTCGCCGAGGCCCACGGGGTGAGCCCGCAACGCGTCTGCCTGGCCTGGATGCTCGCCAAGTCGCCCGTCGTCGTGCCCATTCCCGGATCGAGCCGGCCGGAGACGATCCTGGACTCGCTCGCCGCGACCGACCTCGTGCTCACCGCCGAGGAGATAGCGGAGCTCGACGCCGTCTGAGCACCCCCGGGATCCCTTCCGGAATGCGCTTGTACTCCCCTCGCGGACGAGATAGGAAAGCGCTTGCTATGCAGGTGACTGCATCTCATCCGGAACCCTGGGAAGGACAACGCCGATGGCGTCGTCACACGAGAGACCGCTCGACCACCGCTACCGCGGTGAACACCCCGTACGCACCCTCGCCTACCTCTTCCGCGCCGACCGCCACCGCCTCGCGGCCGCGGTCGGCGTGTTCACCGTCAAGCACAGCCCGGTCTGGCTGCTGCCGCTGATCACCGCGTCCATCATCGACACCGTCGTCCAGCACCAGCCGATCAGCAGGCTCTGGCTGGCCACCGGCGTCATCATGCTCATCCTGTTGGTCAACTACCCCCTGCACCTGCTGTACGTCCGCCTGCTGTACGGCAGCGTGCGCCGGATGGGCACCGGTCTGCGCTCCGCGCTGTGCACCCGCATGCAGCAGCTCTCCATCGGCTACCACTCGCGCGTCAGCGCCGGTGTGCTCCAGGCCAAGGTCGTGCGGGACGTGGAGACCGTCGAGCAGATGGTGCAGCAGACCGCGGAGACGGGACTCGGCGCGGGCACCGTGCTCATCGGCGGCCTCGTCATCATCGCGATCCGTACACCGGAGTTCGTGCCCGTCTTCCTCGTGATCGTGCCCGCCGCCGCACTGGTCGTCGCCCGCCTCCGGGCCCGGCTGCGCACCCACAACGAGCACTTCCGCCACGAGGTCGAGACCCTGTCCTCCCGGGTGACGGAGATGACCCGCCTCATCCCGGTCACCCGCGCCCACGGCCTGGAGGGCAAGGCGCTGCGCCGCATGGACGGCACCCTGCACCGGCTGCTCACCTCCGGCATGCGCCTCGACCTCGTCAACGGCCGCTTCGGCTCGCTCGCCTGGGTCGTGCTGAACGTGGTCGGCGTACTCGTCCTCGCGGGCGCGGCGCTGATCTCGTACTACGGCGTCTGGGGCGTGACCGCCGGTGACGTCGTCATGCTGAGCGCGTTTTTGACCACCCTCACCAACTCCACGACAACGTTGGCGGGACTGGCCCCGGTCATCACCAAGGGCCTGGAGTCCGTCCGTTCCGTCGGCGAGGTGCTCCAGGTCCCCGAGCTGGAGGACAACGAGGGCAAGGCCGAGGTCACCTCGCTGCGCGGCGCGGTGACCTTCGACAACGTCGGGTTCGCGTACGAGGACAACGGCCGCCCCGCCGTACGGGACTTCAGCCTCTGCGTCACCCCCGGGGAGACCATCGCCCTCGTCGGCGCGTCCGGTGCCGGCAAGTCCACCGTGCTGAACCTCGTCATCGGCTTCATCCGCCCCACCACCGGCCGGCTGGAACTCGACGGCACCGACATGAACACCCTCGACCTGCGCACCTACCGCCGCTTCCTCTCGGTCGTACCGCAGGAGTCGATCCTCTTCGACGGCACCATCCGGGAGAACGTCGCCTACGGCATGGACGACGCCGACGAGGACACGGTGCGCGCGGCGCTGCGCGACGCCAACGCGCTGGAGTTCGTCGACCGGCTCCCGCAGGGCCTCGACACCCTGGTCGGCGAGCGCGGGGCACGGCTGTCCGGCGGCCAGCGGCAGCGGCTGGCCATCGCCCGGGCCCTGATCCGGGACCCGAGGGTGCTCGTCCTCGACGAGGCGACCTCGGCCCTGGACACCCGGTCCGAGGCGCTCGTCCAGCAGGCCCTCGCCCGGCTCCTGCACGGCCGTACCACCTTCGTGGTGGCACACCGGCTGTCCACCGTGCGCGGCGCGGACCGGATCGTCGTCATGGGGGACGGCCGGATCCAGGAGATCGGCACCCACGAGGAACTCCTGTGCCGGAACGGGGCCTACACGGCCCTGCACAGCGGACAGGTCGCCTGACGCACGGGTTCCGCCCGCTCCACCTTGAGATGGAGCGGGCGGAACGGCGCGGCTACGGCCGGTCGACCACCCGGCCCAGCTCGATCCGGTCGATGTCCGGCGCCCAGGCCGTCGCGTTGCCGAACGTCACCTTGTTGGAACCCTTCCTCAGCTCGACGGGGACGCCCACCGTCCAGTAGTCGTCCGGGCTCCAGGTGTTCTTGAAGGTGACCTTCACCGGCGCCGCGTTTCCCACGGTGATGTCCGCGGTGCGGGACATGATGTCCGTGTTGTAGGCGTGGCCGTTGTCCCGCCGGTCGTTGTGCGCGTAGTGCACGACCAGCAGATAGCGGCCGGAGCTGGGCGCCCGCACCGTGAACTCGGCGGTGCTGTCGGGGCTGTTGCCGAGCCTGCCGATGTAGGAGCCGGCCGAGGCGTGGACGGAGTCGACGAGCTCGGCCCCGCCCTTGAGGACGGCCGCCCCGCCCTCGTAGGCGAGGGCGCCGGAGCTCGACCCGCTGCCCGAGACGTCCAGCGAGCGGACGGCGGCGTGCTGGGCGGTCACCGTCACGCGGTTGTTGCCCGCCACGAGGTACAGCCGCAGCGGCCGGCCCGGCGCCGCTGTCACCGTCTCCCCGTGCAGGGCGAGCCGCACCGCCGCAGTCGCCCGCGGCACCACCGTGAAGTAACCGTCGCGCGGCGCGTACACGTCGAAGACCGCCTTGTCACCGGAGCGCAGCACCAGGGCGCCCGTGCCCACTCCCGCCGACGAGGAGTAGTCGTACGACGGGTTGCCGCCGATGTCCGCCAGGGTGGCCTCGTACGACGCCGAGAGCGCCCCCTCGCGGGCCGTCAGGTCGACGCGGTCGAGAGTGACCTCGGCGTCGCCCTTGGCCAGCGTCAGCACATGCGTGCCGGCCGCGAGCTGGATGGTGACGTCCCGCTTGGCGCGGTAGGTCCAGTTCTCCGTGGAGGGATACGTGACCGTGGCCGCCTCGGCGCCGTCGACCGACAGCTTCTGCGTGGCCGGGCCGCCGGACTGGTTGCCGTACAGGATCGCCAGGTCGTACGCCCCGTCGCGCGGCACCGTCACCGTGAAGTCGACCTTGCTGGTGGCCTGGTTGAGCGAGCCGACGTCCTTCGTGCCGGAGGCCGCGTAGCCGTTGGCGTTCTCGACCGTGCCCTGGGTGTAGACCTTGCCGTCGGTGATCGCGGCCGACTCGGCCTCGTACGACGCCGACCAGGGGACGGAGACGGGGGACGGGGTGCCCGTGCCGCCGGGTGTCAGGACGATCCGGTACGCGGACATCTTCCGCATGCCACGCAGCGGAACGGTCACCGAACCGTCCTCCGCCACCTTCACCTTCGTACGGGCGAGGACCTGCGGCGTCGCGTGCTGCCCCTCGTAGCCGGACCAGGCGGCCTCGGCGACGGTCGCGGTGACCGTGCGGCCGAAGACGGAACGGGGCACGTTGCGGACGACGACGTCGGAGTCGCCCGCCGAACCGCCGAGCAGCACCTGCGCCTGGCGCCGGCCCGTGTCCAGGGACGCCAGGCCCTGCAGGGTGTCGATGGTGTTCGGCTGCGCAGGCGTGACCTTCACGGTGTCACCGGTCATCCCGGCGTACCAGCGGAACAACCACCAGCCGCCGTTGGGGATGTTGGAGCGCACGACCTGACCGCTGAGGTTGCCGGCCGCGTCCCAGTACGCCATGTTCGCGTACACCTTGTTCCGCTCGAACATCGAGACCCACTGCACGAGCTGGCCCGGCACGGAGAGGTCGCGGCGGTTGGCGTACTCGTCGATGTTGATCTTCAGCGGGGCGATGCCCGCCTCACGTTCGAGCGCGCGGTAGTCGTCGTAGTGCGCCTGGAAGTCGCGCAGCGAGCCGGAGCCCAGCTCGTGCCAGGTCATCACCTGCGGCAGCACGTTCTCCCGCTTGGCGAAGGCGAGGAAGTCCTTCAGCAGCCGGGAGTGGTACGCGGCCTCGTTCGGGCCCGCGATCCTCGCGTCCGGGTCGATCGCGCGGATGCGCTGGTACACCGTCTTCCAGTCCTTGAAGAACCGGTCCCGGTTGGCCTCGTACTGGGCCTGGTCGGCGACGCCGAGCTTGTACCAGATCTGGTCGGGCTCGTTGAACGGGATGTAGACGAACCGCTCGCTGTTCGGGTCAGCCGCCACCTCCTTGGCGATCTTGTCGACCTTGGGGAGGTAGTCGTCGATGCCGAGGTCCTCGTACGGCCATTTGGCGTAGATGTCCTGCATCATCACGTTGATCTCGCCGCCGCCGTTGCGGAAGAACGACGTCGAGACGGTGAGCGCGTCGCCGTTGGGGTGCTGGGCGCCGCCCTCCGGCTTCTGCGAGACGCTGGTGACCTTCAGGGGTTCCAGCGCGGCGTCACTGGGCACCCCGTCGTCGCTGAGCCCGTACAGCGCGCCGTTGGCGCCGAGCATCACCGGCCCCTCGGAGGCGGACAGGTCGACGGTGAGGCGCTGCGGGTCGGCAGCGGCCGCGGGGCCCGTGGCGGGGAGAGTGGCTGCCATGGTGGCTGCTCCAAGTGCGGCTGTTATCAAGGCGGTTCTGGCACGGAATCCCGTACGGAATCTCGTCCGGGGGCGGGTACGGAGTCGGTCGAGGGTGCGTGCGCGGGCGGGGGTGATCACTTAGCTGGACCTCCGGTCACTTGACGGCTCCACTGGTGATTCCGGACACGATCTTTCGCTGGCCGACGAGGAACACGACGACCATGGGCAGGCTCATCACCACGACGTACGCGAAGACGAGATGCCAGTTGTTGAGGTAGAGCTGGGCGGAGGCGACCTGGTAGAGGTTCAGCGGGAGCGTGGCCCGCTCGCCGCCGCCCAGGACGAAGAAGGCGTAGAAGACGTCGCTCCAGGCGTAGAGCATCACCATGATCGTCGCGGTGGCGATCACCGGGCGCAGCAGCGGCAGGACGATCCGCCAGAAGATCCGCGACGGCGTCGCCCCGTCCATGCGGGCCGCCTCCTCCAGCTCCAGTGGGATGGCACGGATGAAGCCGGTCATGAAGAAGATCGACGTCGACAGGTACATGCCGGTGTAGACGGCGATCATGCCGGGACGCGTGTTCGACAGACCCAGCTGCCGCAGCTCCATCACGATGGTGATGACCGCGGGCGGCAGCAGCAGTCCGCTGATGCAGAGCGCGTACGCCGCCGACACCAGCTTCGACTTGCGGCGCGCGAACACCCAGGCGGCGCCCGCCCCGAGGAGCAGGACGAGGACGACCGAAGGCAGTACGACCAGCAGGGAGTTGAAGAAGCCGCGCAGCATCTCGCCCTGGCCGACGGCGTCGGCGTAGTTGTCGGCCGGCTGCCAGTGGCGCGGCAGATCGAGGTTGGGGTCGATGGCCTCCGCCTGCGGTTTCGCGGAGGTGACGACGACCAGCCACAGCGGTACGCCGACCGCCAGCCCGGCGAGCAGCAGGACCAGGGCGGGGCGGCCGTACCGCCACGCGACGGACGGGTTCACAGCAGCTGCTCCCTTCGCCGCAACCCGACGACCAGCGGGATCGCCACCGCGACCACGACCAGGAAGAGGACGAGGCTCATCGCCGAGGCCTGGGCGTACAGGCCCTGTCCGAAGATCCGGAACATGTAGATGTTGAAGACCTCGGTGGAGGCCGCCGGACCGCCGCCGGTCGTGGCCTGCACGATGTCGAAGGTGTTCATCGAACCGATCAGCGCGGTGGTCACGTTGAAGGTGACGGCCGGCGCCAGCATCGGCCAGCGCACCGACCAGAACGTCCGCAAGGGCCCGGCGCCGTCCATCCGAGCGGCTTCCAGCATGTCGCCGGGGATGCCCTTGAGCCCGGCCAGATAGATCAGCATGGACAGGCCCATCCACTTCCAGCCGTGGACGAGGGTGACGACGACCAGCGTCCAGGTCGTCGAACCCAGCCATGGAACGTCCGTCCCGAGCACGGAGTTGACGGCTCCGTCCTGGTCGAGGAGCGCCTGGAAGACGTAACCGGTGGCGAGCGCCGAGATCAGCACCGGCAGGAAGAACACCGCGCGGAAGAACCGGTTGAAGCGGCTGTCGGCCTCCAGCAGCAGCGCCAGCCCCAGCCCGAAGCCGTTCTGGAACAGCGCCGCCAGCAGGGCGTACAGCAGCGTCGTGCGGATCGCGCGGAGCAGCGAGCCGTCGTCGGCGATGGTCCTGAAGTTGTCGAGGCCGGTGAAGGCGATGTCCGCGTGGTACGAGGACCAGTCGGTGAACGGGTAGTAGAAGTTCAGCAGGTTCGGCACCAGGAAGAAGCCCGCGAAGACGACGATCGCGGGAAGCGCGAACCACCAGGGATGGTGCACGGCGGCGCGCGGCAGCCGCCCCACCTTCCTCGGCGGGCCGGCCGCCGACTCGGGCTCGGCTCGTACAGCGGTGTGAGTCATCGTCAGAACCCGGAGGCGCCCTGGGCCTTGGCCACCTGCGCGAACTGGTCCTGGATCGCCTGGGCGACCTGCCGCGGATCCTTCTTGTCGAAGATCATGTCGGCGAGGTAGAGGTGGGTGTCCGGGGCGACGATCGCCTTGGCCTGGAAGACGCCGACGGCGGTGGGCAGGGCCGCGACCTGCGCCCTGGACGTCTGCGGCAGCCCGTCGGGGGTGGGCACGGACGGCTGCACGGACGGGATCTTCATCGCCTTGATGTAGTCGGCGTAGTCCGGGCCGAGCCAGAAGGCGAGGAACTGCCGGGCCGCGTTCTGCCGCTTCTCGTCACCCGTCCTGAACGCGACCACACCGTTGGTCTGGTCGGGCGAGTACATGCCGGTGGCCGCCGAGTTGGAGACCGGGAACCAGCCGATCCTCTCGTCGATCTCGGCGGTGGAGTACCTGGCCTGCAGCTGGCTCTGGAAGGAGGTGACGTTGAGGACCATGCCGGCCTCGCCCTTCCACAGCGCGTCGGCCTGTCCGGTGAAGGTGCCGGTCCGGTAGTTCTTCTGGGCGAGCCCCGCGTCGAGCAGCTTCTCCTTGTACTTCTTGATCGCGCCGACGACGACCGGGTCGGTCCACTTCTCCTGGTTCTTGTTCAGCCCGTCCCACCACCGCTGGTCGAGGTCGGTGAGCTGGACCTGCATCTGCCACTGAAGCGGCCACTTGTCGCCGCCGGCCTCGTAGAAGGCGGCCGCGTCCGTCTTGTCGACGACCTTGTGACCGAGGGCGAGCAGTTCGTCGTAGGACTCCGGGAAGTCCTTCTCGGAGAGCCCGGCCCGCTTGAAGACGTCCTTGTTGTAGTAGACGCCGAGCATGGCGGGGCTGGTGACGATCGCCGCGTACCGCTTGCCGTCGATCACGCCGAGCGACTTCTCGGTGTCACCGAGCCGGTCCTCCCACGGCTCGCCGTCCAGGGGCATGAGGTTCTGCCGCGGCTGGACGAACGGCAGCGTGGAGATGGACGGCTGCCAGAACATCAGGTCCGGACGGTCGCCCGAGGCCAGCTTGGTGGGCACGTTCTGCTCGTACAGGTCCGGGATCGCCTGGGTCTCCACCTTCGCGCCGGTCGCCTTCTCGAAGGCGTCGATGACCTGCTTGGGCGCGTTGACCGTGTTCTGCGCGGTCCACATCGTCAGCTTCACGCCGTCCAGCCGTGCGGTCGGGTCGACGGCCGTCCGCTTCCCGTCCGCGCCGGAGTCACCGGAGCCGCCGGCCGTGGGGTCGCTGCACGCGGTGGCGGCGAGACCGAGGGCGCATATCAGCGCCAGGGCGGGGAGAGCTCTTGTCTTCATCATGCTTCCTTCGTGGAGACCCTGGCCTTCAGGCAGGGGAGGAGACGAAGCCCCTGCTGAGCAGGGTGGGGAAAGGCGAGTCGCCTCCAGGGCGATTCGCCCTCTGCGGCCACCGGCCGACACTCGAGGCTCACATGTGAGCCGATAGAATGTGAGGCATGACGCAGCAGGTCAAGCGGGCTTTCAAGTACCGCTTTTACCCCACGGACGAGCAGGCAGTGGAGCTGTCGCGCACGTTCGGCTGCGTCCGCCTCGTCTACAACAAGGCGCTGGAGGAGCGCACGCGGGCCTGGTACGGCGAGCAGCGCCGTGTCTCCTACGTGCAGTCGTCCGCCGCGTTGACGCAGTGGAAGAAGACCGAAGAACTCGCCTTCCTGACGGAGGTGTCCTCCGTCCCGCTCCAGCAGACGCTGCGCCATCTCCAGACAGCGTTCGGGAACTTCTTCGCCAAGCGCGCGAAGTACCCGCGCTACAAGAGCCGGAAGAAGTCCCGCGCGTCGGCCGAGTACACCCGCAGTGCCTTCAAGTGGCGCGACGGGCAGCTGACGCTCGCGAAGATGGCCGAGCCGCTGGACATCCGCTGGTCGCGTCCGCTCCCGCAGGGTGCGGCACCGACCACGGTGACCGTGTCCCGCGACAACGCCGGACGCTGGTTCGTCTCGATGCTGTGTGACGACCGCATCACTCCGGCTCCGGACACGGCGAACGCCGTCGGTATCGACGCGGGCATAACCTCCCTTGTGACGCTGTCCACCGGGGAGAAGGTCGCCAACCCGAAACACGAGCGTCGTGACCGCACCCGGCTGGCCCGTGCACAGCGGGAGCTGTCGCGGAAGACGAAGGGGTCGGCGAACCGGGAGAAGGCCCGGCGCTGCGTTGCCAGAGTCCACGCGCGGATCGCCGACCGGCGCCGCGATTTCCTGCAAAAGCTGTCGACTCGTCTCGTCCGTGAGAACCAAACGGTCGTGATCGAGGACTTGACCGTCCGCACCCTCGTCAAGAACCACGCGCTTGCGCGAGCGATCAGTGACGCGTCGTGGACGGAACTCCGCATGATGCTGGAGTACAAGTGCGCCTGGTACGGGCGTGAACTCGTCGTGATCGACCGCTGGTTCCCGAGCAGCAAGCTGTGCGGGGCCTGCGGCGCGGTCCGCGAGAAGCTGCCGCTGAACGTCCGCGAGTGGACGTGTGACTGCGGTGCCGTACATGACCGCGACGTGAACGCGGCGCGTAACCTCCTGGCCGCCGGGCTGGCGGCGTCTGCCTGTGGAGACGGTGTAAGACCTCAACGGGAGTCCTCCCGGACGGGGCAGTCGTCGGTGAAGCAGGAACCCCAGCGGGCGACCGCTGGAACCCTCCGCCTCTAGGCGGGGGAGGAAGTCAACACGTGCCTTTCGCGAAACGGGCTGGGTGGTCCAGGAAGCAGGAATCACAACAGCGGTGCTCGTGTGGTGCGTTGAGTGTCCTTGAGGCGCGTCGGGCGATCGTGTGCGCGTTCATGCGGCGCCCCCGAGCTCTCCCGCACCACCAGCTCCGGCACCGAGACGGGATGCGGGGCGATCTGCGCGGCCTCCTCCAGCACTCCGTGCAGCAGGGCGAACGCGGCCCGTCCGAGCCCGGTGAAATCCAGCCGTACGGTCGTCAGGGACGGCGTCAGATACGCGGAGTGCGGCGCGTCGTCGAACCCGGCCACGCTCACCTCGCCGGGGACGGAACGCCCCGCCTCGTGCAGCGCGCGCAGCACCCCCAGCGCGAGGTCGTCGTTGCCGCACAGGATCGCCGACACGGCCGGATCCCGTGCGAGCCGCCGACCCGCGGCATGGCCCTCCGCCGGACCCCAACTGCCCTGCACCGGCCGGGGTTCGGGCGCCTCGGCCTCGCGCAGCGCCTGCCGCCAGCCGCTGGTACGGGCGCTGGTGCGCCGGGTGCTGGACGGGATGGCGACGTAGTGCACGGTCTCGTGGCCGAGGGAGAGCAGATGGCGGGTCGCCTGGTAGGCGGCCTCGCGGTCGTCGGTCCACACCCAGGGCCGGCCGGGGTCGGGCGTGCTCGACGGGGTCTCGACCACGCCGACGACCGGCAGTTCGGCGGGGACGGCCCCGAGCGCCTTCACGCCGGCCGGATCGTACGCGATCACGATCAGACCGCCGCCCGCGTCGGCCGCCCGCCGCACCTCGGCGGCGACGGCCGCCTCGTCCGCCGACTCCAGCACACCGATCCCGACGGCGTAGGACTCGGCGCGGGCGGCCTCCTCGATGCCCTGGAGGATCGAGGCGTAGCCGTAGTGCGTGGTGTTCGCGGTCAGCACCGTCACGGCCCGGGTGCGTCCGCTGGCCAGGGCGAGCGCGGTGGCGCTGCGCCGGAAGCCGAGCTCGTCGATGGCGGCGAGCACCCGCTCCCGGGTGGTCGGCTTGACGCTGGGATGGCCGTTGATCACCCGGGAGACGGTCTGGTACGAGACGCCGGCGGCGGTCGCGACGTCCCTGATGCTCGCCGGGCGCCTTGTGTGACCGGTCACATTCATGCCAGGATTGTGACCGGTCACATGGGGACCGTCAAGAGACCGTAACGAGGGATTCACTAAGGGGAGCACCTTGACCGGTACGGCCGACGCGGAACTCAACGGCAGGCGGGGCGCCTTCACTTGGGGGCAGGGGGGTCTGGAGGCCGAGTTCACCACAGCGTCCGACGGGACCCTGCGGCTGGTCCGGCTCGGTGCCGGTGAGCCCGTCCGTCCGGAGTCCGCCCTCCCGCTCGTCGAGCTCACGGCCTTCGGGCACGGCAGCGCCTGGTCCGGCCCGCGCTTCACCGGTTCGGCGCTCGGCGCTCGGCTGAGCTACCGGGCGCGGCGCAGTGGGCGACGGGGCGATCAGGAGTGGCTCACCGTCGAACTGCATGACCCGGACACCGGGTTGACCGCGTTCGTCGAGCTGACTTCTCCCGGCGGGCTGCCCGTGCTGCGCTCCCGCGTCCGGCTCCGCAACGACGGCCCGCAGCCGCTCGTCGTGCAGTCCGTCACCAGCCTGCTCCTCGGAGGCCTGCCCGCACCGGACGCGCTCGACGTGCGCCGCGCCCGCAACGACTGGCTCGCGGAGTGCCGTTGGTACGGCGAGCCGCTGCGCGAGACCGTCGCCGACATCAACGTCGGCGCCCATCAGCACGACAGCCGGGCCGCCCTCGTGCTCGCCGGGCGCGGCAGCTGGCCCACCGACGGTCATCTGGCGATGGGGGCGCTGACGGAGCGGGGGAGCGGACGGACCTGGCTGTGGCAGATCGAGTCCCCGGCCGGCTGGCGCTGGGACCTGGGCGAGAGCGGGGGCGGCACCTTTCTGGCGCTGAACGGCCCCACGGACGCGGAGCACCAGTGGCGGGTCCGGCTCGCGCCGGGCGAGGAGTTCACCACCGTGCCGGGGGTCCTGGCCCTGGGCGCAGGGTTCGACGAGGCCGTGGGCGCGCTGACCGCGTACCGCCGCGCCGTACGCCGCCCGCACCCGGACCACACCGCGCTCCCGGTCGTCTTCAACGACTACATGAACACGCTCATGGGCGACCCGACCTCCGAGAAGCTGTTCCCGCTGATCGACGCCGCGGCTCGGGCGGGCGCGGAGTACTTCTGTGTGGACGCCGGCTGGTACGACGACTCGGAGGACGGCGACTGGTGGGACACCGTCGGCGCGTGGCTGCCCTCGGCTCGACGCTTCCCCGACGGCGGTGTCCGGGCGGTACTGGACCGGATCCGGGAGCGCGGCATGGTGCCCGGGCTGTGGCTGGAGCCGGAGGTCGTCGGCGTGCGCAGCCCGGTCGCCGCCGCCCTTCCGCCGGCCGCCTTCTTCCAGCGCGACGGCGTACGCCTCACCGAACAGGGCCGCCACCAGCTCGACCTGCGCCATCCGGCGGCCCGCGCACACCTCGACAAGGCGGTGGACCGCATCGTCGGCGACTGGGGCGTGGGCTATCTCAAGCTGGACTACAACATCGTGATCGATCCCGGCACCCTCGCCCCCGGCGACCTCGCGCCGGGCGCCGGACTGCTCGGCCACGCCCACGCCTACCTGGACTGGCTCTCCGAAGTACTGGACCGGCATCCCCACCTGGTGATCGAGAACTGCGCCTCGGGCGGCATGCGGATGGACGGGGCCACCCTCGCCGTCACCCAGCTCCAGTCCACCAGCGACCAGCAGGACCCCCTGCGCTACCCGCCCATCGCCGCCGCCGCGCCGACCGCCGTACCGCCCGAGCAGGGCGCCGTCTGGGCCTACCCGCAGCCCGGCTTCGACGACGACCTGATCGCCTTCACCCTGGGCGGGGCCCTCCTAGGGCGGATCCATCTGTCGGGCCATCTGGACCGCATGTCACAGCGACAACTCGGCCTCGTGCGGGACGCGGTGACCACGTACAAGTCGATCCGCCCGGACCTCGCGCGGGCCGTGCCGTTCTGGCCGCTCGGGCTGCCCGGGTGGACGGACGAGTGGCTGGCCCTCGGGATGCGGTCGTGCGACGACCGTACGTCGTACCTCACGGTCTGGCGGCGCGGCGGCGAGCGCGAACTGCGCCTGCCCGTAGGGCACTTGGCGGGCCGGGAGGTCCGCGCGGAGATCCTGCACCCGTCGCCGGCGTCGGGGGCGGCGGCCGGGTCGGCGGTCTGGGACGGGGGCGGGCTGCGGGTGTCGCTGCCGCACACGCCCGCCGTCGTGCTGGTCCGTCTCGTCGCGGACCCGCCGAGGCGGGCGTGACCTGCAAGACAACAGAGATATAACAACAGGCAACTAAAAGGGGGTTGCCGAGGTCTAGCCCGCCATGAAGATCTCTTTCCTGCTGCACAACGCCTACGGGATCGGAGGCACGATCACCACCACCTTCAACCTGGCACAGGCCCTGGCCGAGCGGCACGAGGTCGAGATCGTCTCGGTGCTGCGGCACCGCGAACACCCGAACTTCGCCCTGGACCCGAGAGTGTCCTTACGGCCGCTGGTCGACCTGCGGCACGAGAAGGAACACCCCCTGCATCTCAGACCGGCGAAAGTGTTCCCCGTCGCCGAGTACCGCTACAGGCAGTACAGCGAGTTGACCGACCGGCGGATCGGCGCATTCCTGGCGGAGACCGACGCCGACGTCGTCATCGGCACCCGCCCCGGGCTCAACGTGCACCTCGCGCTCCAGGCGCCGCAGCACGTCGTCCGCGTCGGGCAGGAACACCTCACCCTCGACAACCATCCGCCCCGCCTGCGCACCACGCTGCGCCGCGCCTACCGCCGCCTCGACGTGCTCACCACGGTCACCGAGGCGGACGCCGCCGCCTACCGGCGCAAGATGCGGCTGCCCGGGGTCAGGGTGGAGGCCCTGCCCAACAGCGTGCCCGATCCGGTGCTGCCCGCGGCGGACGGCACCGCGAAGGTCGTCGTCGCGGCCGGCCGGTTGGTCCCGGTGAAGCGCTACGACCTGCTCATCGAGGCGTTCGCCCCGGTCGCCGCCGCCCACCCCGACTGGCAACTGCGCATCTACGGCAAGGGGGAGGAGCAGACCCGGCTGCGACAGCTCATCCAGCGCCTCGGCCTGTCCGACCACGCCCTGCTGATGGGCGCGGCGGCCCCCATGGAGGCCGAGTGGGTCAAGGGCTCGATCGCCGCGTGCGCGTCCAACTTCGAGCCGTTCGGCATGACCATCGTCGAGGCCATGCGCTGCGGCCTGCCCGTGGTGAGCACCGACTGCCCCTACGGACCCGGCGAGATCATCGAGGACGGCGTCGACGGCCGGCTGGTACCGGTCGGGGACGCCGACGCCCTGGGCGCCGCGCTCCTCGACCTCGTCCGCGACGACGAACGGCGCCGGCGGATGGGCCGCACGGCCATCGCGAACGCCCGGCGGTTCGCCCCCGTCCCCGTGGTCGAGCAGGCCGAGCGGCTGATCGACGAGGCGAGGTCGGCGCGCGCGACGGGACGACCGGTCGCTCCCCCGGAAGGCGGCCGAATACAACGCGCCCTGGTCAGCCAGGGCTTCGCCGCACGCGACACCGCGTACGCCGTGGCCTCCGGCGCGCTGCGCACCGTACGGAGGGGACGGCGTTGAACACCAAGCCCGACACGAAACCCGACACGACGCGGGGCACGCACCTGCGCGTCGACTGCACGGCCGACGCGGACGGCCGGATCGTCTTCGCCCTCCCGCCGACAGCGGCCGCCGACCCAGGCTCGCCCCAGCTGCTGCTGAGGCTGCGCCCCAAGAAGGGCCAACCGGAGAGGACCGTCCACCTCCTCGACCTGGAACCCGCCCACGACGGCCGCCTCCTCGCCGCCCTGGAACGGCAGCCCGCTCTCGCCGAGGGCCGCTGGGACGTCTACCTCCTGTCCGCACCCGACGCGCCCCGGCAACGCCTGCGCCCCGGCCTGCGTGACCTGCGGGCCCTCGTCGACGGCCACACCCGGGACCGGCCGTCACCGGTGGCCGTGCGCGTCCCGTACGTCACCAAGGACGGCTACCTCGCGGTGCGGGCCTGGCTGCGCACCGCCCACGCGGAGGTCGAGGGCCTCGGCGTCACCGACCGCTCGATGACGGTCCGGGCCCGGCTGCACGGCACCTCGCTCGCCGAAGGAGCCGCCGTACGGCTGCGCCTGCGGGGCGGCGAGGGCACCGTACGGATCGTGGAGCCGCGGGGCGAGGGCGACGGGCGCGCGTTCTCCTTCGTCGTGGACTACGCCGACCTGGTCGGCGACGGCGGCACCCGCGACCGGGTCTGGGACCTGAGCGTCCAGGCCTCGCCCGGTGGGGGAGCGGCGCCGATCCGGATCGGTCGTCTCCTGGACGACGTGGCGGACCGCAAGGAGGTCTTCGTCTATCCCACGGCCGTGGTCGGCGGCGGCGTCGTACGTCCCTACTTCACCGTCGACAACGACCTCTCGGTCGAGGTGAAGTGACGTGAGGCCGAGGCTTGCGGACAGAAGCTGACCGCAAGCCTGCCTACGGTCGTTCCATGACCCAGACGCAGAAGATCCTTGTCACCGGTGCCACCGGAACCGTCGGCCGCCAGGTCGTCGCCGAACTCCTCGCCCGCGGCCATGTGGTCCGCGCGCTCACCCGCGATGCCGCGAAGGCCGACTTCCCGGCCGACGTCGAGGTCGTCCAGGGCGATCTGACCGAGCCCGAGACCCTGATCCCGGCCCTCGAAGGCGTCACCGGGCTCCACCTGATCACCTTCGGCGGGGCCTACTTCGCCCCGCTGGAGACCGGCCCGCGCATCCTGGAGGCGGCCCGCGCGGCCGGTGTGCGGCGGGTCACCGTGCTGCACGGCGGCGGGCCGTCCCCGCTGGAGGACGCCGTGCGGGCGGACGACGGCGTGGACTGGACCGTCCTCATGCCGGTCGAGTTCATGGGCAACGCCCTGGAGTGGGCCGACGGCATCGTGGCCGCGGGCGAGGTCCGTGAGCCGTTCGTCGCCCGGCTGAGCGCCATGGTCCACGAGGGCGACATCGGGGCCGTCGCCGCGGTCGCGCTCACCGAGGAGGGGCACGGGCGCCAGGAGTACGTGATCACCGGGCCCGAACTGCTCACCGTCACCGACAAGGTGGCCGCTCTCGCCGCCGCACGCGGCCGGGAGATCGCCCTGGTCGAGCTGACCGAGGAGCAGGCCGTCGCCCAATGGCGGGCGGCCGGCCACCCGGAGGACGTGATCGGCTTCCTGCTGGAGGCGTACGGGAACACCCCGGAGGTGGGCCGTACGGTCGTCGACACCGTGGAGAAGGTTACCGGCCGCCCGGCCCGCACCTTCGCCCAGTGGGCCGCCGAGCACACGGACGCCTTCACGCCCCGCCCGGGCGGGGCCGCGTCGTAGTCCCACGCCCACACCCCACGTTGCTCGTCCCGTATGATGGCAGGCCCTACCGGTCCGCCGCCATACGGGCCGCCGCGTCATGGACCAGCTGGCGTGCAGCTCGGACAACGCCACGAGGTCGACGGAGTCGCCGCCCACCTCGCGGTGCACGAACAGGCCGTCGGCGCCACCGTCCTCCTGATCGGCCTCAATCCCCACCAACTGTCGCTCACCACCGACGACGTGGTCCGCCGTCAGCTGACGCTGCGCGGCACGATGATCTACGACCACCCCGGTGACTTCGCCGCCGCGACCGCCGAACTGCCCGACGCCCGGCCCGGCGCCGTCATCGAGGCCCGCTTCCCGCTGGACCGGGCCCAGCAGGCGTTCACCGGCGCGGCCGAACGCGCCGGAAGACCTGGATCAGCATCGGAGGCGACCAGCTCGCCGCCGGACGGGCCGCGCTGTGACGCTCACGCGGCGCTGCTGCTGCGGGGCATCCCGTGCCGACACGTCACGTCGTGCTCGCTGCCGAGGCTCGTCCACCAGCGTTCGCAGCACGCGGAGTCGAGCTCCGCACGGACGATCGCCTCGGCGGCATCGCCCCCGCGCCCGGCCCGCGCGGCCAACTCCAGCAGCCAGCGCCGCTGTTCGCCGATCACCGTCTCCCGGACGACGGCGATCACCGGCACGAGGCTGGCGGCGGCGAACAGACACGCGGCCCAGGCGGGGCCGTGGCGGACCTCGAGGACCGTGGTCCAGGCGAGCCCCGCGCTCGTGGCGATGTAGAGGGCGCAGAGGAAGCGGCTGGAGCAGTTCATGGGCGTACACCGTCCTTGGGGAGGATCGATACCCCTTGTCCAACTGTTAACGGCCCGTGTGGACTCGGGTGATTTATCCCACCGTGACTGACGCGTCTGCCTTCCCCTGGAACGCGGCGCGATAGGCGTGCGGCGTGGTGCCCACCACCCGGCGGAAACGCTCACGAAACGCCGTCGGTGACCCGAACCCGGCCTGCCGTGCGATCCGTTCGATCGGGTGGTCGCTGTTCTCCAGCAGGTACTGGGCCCGCCGCACCCGCGCCCGCAGCAGCCACTGGAGGGGAGTGGTGCCGGTCTGCTCGCGGAACCGGCGGCTGAAGGTGCGCTCGCTCATCCCCGACCGCTCCGCCATCGCCCCCAGGGTGAGCTCCCCGGCCAGATTGTCCTCGATCCACTCCAGCAGGGGTTCGAGCGCCGAACCGCGCGGCACGGGCGGGTGCGCGTGCACGATGAACTGCGCCTGCCCGCCCTCCCGTTCCAGCGGCACGACGGACATGCGCGCGGTGTGCGCGGCCACGGCCGAGCCCAGGTCCCGCCGGATCATGTGCAGGCACATGTCCAGCCCCGCGGCGGCGCCGGCGGAGGTGAGGATCCGCCCGTTGTCGACGTACAGCACGTCCGGCTCGACATGGACGTCCGGGAAGCGGCGCGCCAGGTCGTCCGTGGCCATCCAGTGGGTGGTGGCGCGCAGCCCGTCGAGCAGTCCGGCCTCCGCCAGGACGAAGGCGCCCACGCACACGGAGGCGATCCGCGTACCGGCCCGCGCCGCCTGCCGCAGGGCCGCCACCACCTGGGGCGAGGGCGGCCCGGTGTCGTCGCAGCCCGGCACGATGATCGTGTCCGCGTCCGCCAGCCCGTCGAGGCCCCGGTCGATCCGCAGCGCGAAGCCCTCCGTGGCCACCTCCGGCGACTCGGCGCACAGCCGCACCCGGTAGGGGCGGCGGCCGTCCGGCAGCCGGGTCCAGCCGAACATCTGGAAGGGCGTCGCCATGTCGAACGGCACCACGTTGTCGAGAACCAGGATCGCCACGTTGTGCATGGGCGACACCCTAGGCGGATTCCCGCCAGGTGGATAAGGCCTGGTCATGTGCGTGACTGAGTCAAGCATGCGGGCAGGGGCGTTGGCGGGAACCCGTTGGAAGCTGTCGTTTCAGCCGCTGTCCGATCACCCGTGAGGTCCCTAGCGTGGGGCGGGTGACCAAGATCCTCCTCACCCTCCACGTCCTGGCCGCCATCGTCGCCGTCGGTCCCGTCACCGTCGCGGCCAGCATGTTCCCGCCGGCCGCGCGCCGGGTCCCGGCGACGGACGGGGCCGTGGCGGTGGGCACCGTCCGGTTGCTGCACCGCATCTGCCGCGTCTACGCGGCCCTCGGGGTCTCGGTCCCCGTCCTCGGCCTGGCCACCGCGCTGGCGATGGGCGTCCTCGGCAGCGGCTGGCTCATCACCTCCATCGCCCTCACCGCCGCGGCCGCCGGCATCCTGATCGCCTTCGTCCTGCCCCGCCAGGAGGAACTCCTCGAGCAACTCGGCGCCGAGAAGGCCGTCGAGCGCGCGGCCACCGTGCGACTCGCCATGTTCACCGGCATCTTCAACCTGCTCTGGGCGACCGTCACCGTCCTGATGATCGTCCGGCCCGGCTCGACGACGGGTGCCTGAGGCGACCGCCGGGCGGTGTCCCGACGATGCCGTAGTGCCCGTGCGGCGGCCGTCAAGCGCTCTGGCAGAATTCGTACTTCAGTGTGCGTCGGCGCCTAGACTCGACAGCCGTGCCCAAATGCACACGGGGCCACGACATGAAAGGCGCGTTGACGGGTGTTCCAGGATTCCCCCATTTACGACCGGCTCATCGCGGAGCGCGGCGACATCCCTCTCCAAGTGCGCAGGGAGGCCGAACGCGTCAGCAGGGAAGTCGAGTTCGCCATGCAGCCGCTGCTCCAGTCCGGGCAGTCGCTGCTGCCGCCCGGCGGCCCCCCGCCGGCCCCCGGACGCCCGACGCAACCGGCCCCGACCTGGCAGCGCAGCGCCCTGCCGCCCGGGCCGCAGCAGCGCTGAGTCCGGTCAGGGCACCTTCGCGCTCGCCCCGTTGGCGTGCGGCTGCTCCCCCGAGGCGGGCCGGGCGAGCCACTCGGCGATGCTCAGCGATATCGGCTGGCCCGTGTCCACCTCGATGAACCCGAACTGCCCCGACTGGTTGCACTCCAGGAACCACCACGTGCCGTCGGCGTCCTCGGCGAAGTCGAAGGCGCCGTAGGCGAGTTCGGCCTCCCGCATATAGGAGCGGACCGTGTCGGCGACGCGCGGCGCGACCTCGACGGGCTGCCAGGGCGCGTCCGACGCGGCGAAGCGCACGTCCACCTCGGCCTCGGTGTCGGCCACCTTCGCGGCGGCCAGCAACCGCTCGCCCACCACGGTGAGCCGGACGTCGGCCCGCTTGGCGACCCGGCGCTGCAGCAGGGTGGGCCCGAAGGCGACGGCGGAGAAGTCCGCGTCCGGGGCCACCCTGCTGGTCGGCACCGCGCGGGGCGGATCCTGTGGATGGGAGCCGGAGACCGGCTTGACCACCAGATCCGGATAGCGCGCGGCGAACTCGCGGGCGGCCTGCGGGAACGTCGTGATCAACGTGGCCGGGACGGGCAGCCCGCACCGCTGGGCCAGCCGCAGCTGCCACGGCTTGTAGCGCGCCCGACCGGCCGCGTCGGGATGGTTCATCCAGCGCACGTCACAGCCACGCAGCATGCCGTACAGCGCCTGCCCCGCCTCCTCCGTCAGCCAGGCCGACGGCGCGGCCGCGCGCGCCGCCGCCGCTCCCGGCCTGCGCATCCATATCGACCGCAGTCCATTGATGCTCACCAGACGTCCCGCTGACGACAGATGGCCGCGGAAGGCTCCGTGCGCGAACTCGCCCGACAGGGCGACCCCGCCGGTCAGGTCGGCGGGATCGAGTCGGACCACCGGGACACCGGACGCGTTCAGGTGCACGACCACCATGTCCGCCGTCACGTCCTCTTCGCTGGTCACAATCAGGACCGTCATCGTCGGCGACCTGCGTTCAGTCGTCGAAGTGGGTCTTCGAGCCCGCCGTGGACGTCGTGGTTCCCAACTCCCGCAAGAGCGCGTGATCACGGGCGGCTATCCGCCCGTCACCCAGCACGTTCAACTGCAGACCGGAGTCGTAGACGTACGCAGCGGAGACCTCCAACTCCGCTGCCGGCCGTGCATAGTTGAGCGCGAACGGTTGCATCGTCTCTCCCTCACAGGTGCTGCTCCGATCGAGCTTGGTCACCCACCTGGCGTCACTGACCCCGCCGACGCTTCTGGGCTTCCTCTTACTTAAACGAATCGAACGAGTGGTTGGTTTCCTTACTTTCTGTAACCAGCGGCGTCCGGCGGTCCCGCCTCGGGAGAGCGGCGCAGGGTACGCAGTGCCAGCAAGAGCACGCCGATGTCGTCCAGATACACCGGATCGGGCACCAGATCGGCGGGCAGCACGAAGTACAGGACGGCACCCCAGAACACCCAGCGCGGCCCGGTGGGCAGACCCGCGCGCCGCATCAGGCGCCGGGTCCGCACGAGCCGTACCAACAACCTGACGGCCACGGCGAGCACGACGGCCGCCAGGACCACGGCGACGACGATCACCTCGGTGGTCGACCCCACGGACCCTCCTCCTGCCGACGGCGCGCACCGATGCGCACCCGCAGGTCGGATTCCCCCTCGCGGCGGGTGCATTGCATGGCGGCCGTCACTCGGCCGCACACCATCACTCGTCAGGACGGAAGACGCACAACCGGCCCGGTCACCTGCTCGGGCAGGCGCCCGGGCCGTCCACCCACGCGCCGATGCGCGCCCGACCGACGCAGTACGCGCCGCCCACGGATCCTGCGCAGCCCCTCTACGCCCACTGCGGCGGCACGCGGTGCCGCCTCGCGCCGGACCACCCAGGGTCAACGGTCAGCGGACTCCGGCTGCGCCTCGACGGCCTCGCTCTCCTCCGTGTCGCCCGCGTCGGAGGCGGGGGAGGGGGTGGGCGAGGGGGCGGGCCTGCGGGTCCGGGCGGAGCCCTTGAGGCGTTCGAAGGTCCGCGTCAGCTGCTGCAGCGGGGACGCGGCGGGGGAGGCGGGCGACTGGGGCCGGGGCTCGGGTACGGCGGCGGACTCGCGGTACGCGGCCAGCGCCGCGTGCGCCTGCTCGGCGGCCTCCCGGTACAGGTCGCGGGACTTCGTCATCGCGTCGAGCGCGTCGGCGTACATCGCCACGAGCTTGCGTTCCCGGTCGAGTTCCTCCTCCAGGGTCAGCAGCCGCCAGTCCTCGCGCAGCGCGGTGACGGCCTCCTCGGCTCCGTCCGGCAACGGGCGCGGCAGCGCCGCGAACCGCGTCACGGCATGGATGAGCTCGGCCGGCTCGGAGCCGTCCAGGAAGACCGTGCGTACGGCGAACTCGTCCGCGTCGTAGCCGTCCGGCACCGGATACCCCGGCAGCACCACCGCCCCGCCGCGCGGCACCTCCACCCCGGACTCCCGCAGTGCCCAGTTCACGACGCGCAGTTGGCTCGGCGCGGCGCGATGCTCGACCACCCGGTGCCGCAGACCCGGCGGCAGCATCCCGGCCAGGGGCACCCGGCCGCGCTCGTCGGTGGTCATGGCCTCGTGGACGACGACGTGGACGCACCAGCCGTCGCGCGCGGCGTCCCGCAGTATGCGCCGTACCTCCTTGTCGTCCGACGGCAGGGGGTTGATGTCCGTCAGACGCAGGCCCGCGACCGTCTCGTGGTCCCAGCCCGCGTCCGGTCCCTGCGGCCAGAACATGGCGACCGGGGACGGCCAGCGCGGATCCCACGGAGCTTCGGCCTCGGCGACCAGCGTCCACTCCTGCCCGTCGCCGGAATCGGGCCCGACGGTCAGCCGGGCGCGTACGGTCACCGACCCCGCGACACGCCAGCGTGCCTCGAAGACCGACGCCCGGGCGCCGTCGGTCTGGGGCAGTTCCATGTGGTCGTCGATGGTCCGGCTGTCCTCGAGTTGCTGGAGAGCGGGCCGGAGTACGTCTTCGGCGGCGGGCCCGAGGTGGCGGCCACGGGCCGACCACACCGAGGCGGGAGCGGTGGGGCGGGTGCTGGAGGAGCTGGGCATGGGTCCATCTGCTGGCCGGGGGCACACGTACGCGTACCAGTATCGTCGCCGCAGGTGGATGCCGACGGAGCGGGGGGTGCGCACACGGGGTGTGTGGGGTCCGCACCGGCCGGCCGTCGCTCACTCGTGGTCCGCGCCGCGTCCGGTCATGACAATGACCCGGTGAGCAGGGCCCGCCCACCATCCGCATCGGGGCGGGTCCTGCTCATCGCCGCCGAGCCCGCTCAGTTGTGGTACGTGATGTAGCCGTTTCCGTCCCGGTCGTTGCCGCTCTTGGTGTAGGAGTGCGAATCCGCCCCGGCGCCCGAGGGCTTGTACAGGTAGATCGAGTCCTTGTCGTTGTTCCACAGGAAGTTGCAGTTGTCGCGGTAGACGACGTTGTGCGTGTCGGAGTCGGTGCCGTTGCCGCCCCGGAGCTTCACGTGGTCGCCGGGCTGGAGGTAGTGGTTGGCGGTGAACCTGAACCGGTTGCCGGCCTTGTCCTTCACCACGTAGCCCTTGAGGTTGACCGTGGTACCGGACGAGTAGTTCTTGATCGTCAGGTACTCCTCGTCGGTGTTGCCGGTCCGGCAGTTGTTGGAGTCCCGGCCGGGCGCGTCGTACTGGACGCCCTTGATCTTCAGCGCGGACGAGTACTCGGTGGCCTGGGCCGGGACGGCCGACAGTGCGGCGAGTGTGCCGGCCGCGACGGCGGTTGTGGCGACGGTGCGTATGCGCATGGAGAAACATCCCCCCTATATGGAGCTTCTGTGAAGATCAGGAGTGTATGCGGCTCGCGAGCGGTCTGGGGCGACTTCACCGGAATGTGGGACAGAAGCGCGTCAGTGCGGGTACGCCCGCGGTGGCCGCTGGCGCGGGAGTTCGTCGCGGAACTCCGCGATGACCGAGCTGACCTGGCGCATCAGCGCGGTGTTCGCGAGCCGGTCGAGGTAGAGGTTGCGCCGGGCGAGGGCGGGCGCGTCGACGCAGAAGTACAGGGCCATCAGCGGATTGATGAACAGTTCGCCGTCCTTGGTGCGCTCGGTGAACCGGACGTCGCCGAAGTCGCCGCGTACGGCGGCCGCGACGGAGCCCTGGACGATACTCGGGTGGTCCGGCGTGCATCGCTGGGCGTGCTCGACCGCGTCGAGGAACAGCGCGCCCTCGCGGCTGTGGCGCGGCAGCGAGAAGGTGCCGAGGTAGCCGCCGTCGCGCTCCAGTGCGGCGAGGTTCTCCAGCACGAGGGAGTGGTTGACCCCGTGGTAGGAGTCCACGCCGAACCCGAGACAGGCCACGAGCCGTACCGGGACCTCGTCGAGGCCGGACACGGCGGCGAGGCTCGCCATGTCCTCCTCCGGTGTGCCCAGCCCGTGTTCGTCGCCGCGCATCAGGATGTCGGTCCCGCCGTCCACCAGCACGATGGCGTCCACGCCGCCCAGGTGCCGCAGGAGGGTCCGATAGGCGTCCTCGAGGGGCCGGACGCCGGTGAGCGGGAAGGCGTACACCGTGTCGGGCAGGCCTTGCAGGGCGAGCCAACCGGCGAGGGCCCGTTCGGGGAAGTAGTCGCCGCGGATGGTGGTGTCCGGGCGTATCGCCGCGACGTCGTGGTCCACCCACACGTCGAGGTCCAGCCCGTACAGATCCGAGAAGGACAGGTTGGCCAGGTGGACCTCCTTGCCGGCCGCCCGCAGCGCGAGGGCCAGCGGCACACCGGCGTACACGTCGAAACCGCCGCCCGCGCCGGCGACCAGAACCCGGCGCGCGTCACGCAGCCGGGTGAAGAAGGGGGGCTCCAGGAGTGAGAACACCGGGGGACGCTAACAGGCGGCGATCACCGCGCAGCCCGGAATGCCCGGGAACGATCGTCAAAACCCGGAGAGGGCCGGGGGACGAACCCCCGGCCCTCTCCGTCGGCGTGTCACCGCCCGCGAGTCACGCGCCGCTCTCCCGCAACATGTCCTCGCGCTCGACGAGCTTCACGCGCTCGCGGCCCTGCGGCTCGCCCAGCGCCTTCTCGGCGGCGTCGAGCTTGTACCAGCCCTCCCACGTGGTGAAGCGGACCTCGCGCTCGGCGAGGAAGGCGTCCACGGCCTCCGGCTCGGGCGAGACCGGCGTCTGCAGACGGCCGTTCGCGAAGTCGTCCAGGAGGTTGGCCACCGTCTCGTTGGCGTCGCCCTTGGTGTGGCCGATCAGCCCCACCGGGCCGCGCCGGATCCAGCCGGTGACGTACGTCGACTGGAGGTGCTCGCCGCTCTCCTGTATGACGCGGCCGCCCTCGTCCGGGACCGTGCCCGTCTCGATGTCCCAGGGCAGCTTGGGGAGTTTGTCGGAGAGGTAGCCGACGGCGCGGTAGATCGCGGTGACGTCCCAGTCCTTGAACTCGCCGGTGCCCTTGACGTTGCCGGTGCCGTCGAGGGTGGTGCGCTCTGTGCGCAGGCCGACGACCTTGCCGTCCTCGCCGAGGATCTCCGAGGGCGACTCGAAGAAGTGCAGGAAGAGCTTGTGCGGCCGGTCGCCGACGTCGCGGATCGCCCAGTTCTCCAGGGTCTTGGCGACCATGTCGGCCTGCTTGTTGCCCCGCCGGGTCTCGATCGAGCCCTCGTCGTAGTCGATGTCCTCGGGGTCGACGATGACCTCGATGTTGGGGGAGTGGTCCAGCTCCCGCAGCTCCATCGGGGAGAACTTCGCCTGCGCCGGGCCACGCCGGCCGAACACGTGGACCTCGAGGGCCTTGTTGGCCTTCAGCCCGTCGTAGACGTTCGGCGGGATCTCCGTCGGCAGCAGCTCGTCCGCCGTCTTGGCGAGGATCCGGGCCACGTCGAGCGCGACGTTGCCGACGCCCAGGACCGCGACCTTCTCGGCCTCCAACGGCCAGGTGCGCGGCACGTCCGGGTGGCCGTCGTACCAGGAGACGAAGTCCGCGGCGCCGTACGACCCGTCGAGCTCGATGCCCGGGATCGGCAGCGCACGGTCGGCCGTCGCGCCGGTCGAGAAGATCACGGCGTCGTAGAACGCGCGCAGGTCGTCCAGGTTGAGGTCGGTCGGGTAGTCGACGTTGCCGAAGAGGCGGATCTGCGGCTTGTCGAGCACCTGGTGGAGGGCCGTGATGATGCCCTTGATGCGCGGGTGGTCGGGCGCGACGCCGTAACGGATCAGGCCGAACGGCGCCGGCATGCGCTCGAAGAGGTCGATGGACACACCGGGTTCGGCGGCCACGTCGGACTTGAGCAGAGCGTCGGCGGCGTAGATCCCGGCGGGGCCGGCTCCGACGATGGCTACCCGCAGGGGGCGGGGCATGATCAGGGTCCCTTCGAGTGGTGACAAGCGATCTCGTCGGGAAGCCTAAACTAAGGCAAGCCTAAGTCGGTACGCGGGTCCGGCCTATGAGCTCATAAATCGATTCTATGGCTGAATTCCGGGGTCGCCGTACCACGTGGGCGGAACGACAACCCCGGGTCGACGTCAGCCTATGTGGAAGCTGTCCCCGTACACCTTCCAGTCCAGCGGCGGATCGAGGTCGAGGTTGCCCTCGCGCAGGAAGACCCGCTGGGCCGTGTCGACCCTGCTGGTGTCGCTGTGGGCCTCCTCCTGCTTCATGGCCCACACCCGCGCGTCCAGGAAGGCGTGCAGATAGGTCACCTCGTCGCCGCCCTGCGCCGGCGGCCGGGCCCGGTCGAGGGCGCGCCCCCGGATGTTGCGGAAACTGGTCGGGTCGCCGCCGTCGCCGTGCATGACGATGGCGTCGTAGTACGCGAACTGCCCGAGCACGCGCAGCCCGTCCGCCTTGCCCTGCCGCACGGCCGGGTTGAAGTACACCCGGTCCCGTTCGTCGTTCTGCGCCCGCCGGAACTCCTGGTCCTGTGCGGCCCGGGCCCAGTCGCGGGGAAAGTGCGGGTCGAGCCCGTCGTGCGAGTCGGTGCCGTCCACCCGGCGCAGGGCCGGCAGGTACGGGGCGAGGACATTGCCGGGGCGGCGGTCGGCGTACAGCTCGACCAGGTCGAGCATGTCGCCCGTGCCGGAGCAGAAGCCGATGATCCCGGCGGTGTAACCGCGGCCGTCGCCGATGTCCTCGATGTACTTGTACTGCGCCTTCCAGTCGAGCGACGAGTTCTCCGCGCTCGACACCAGCTGCATGGCGATCTCCTTCTTCGCCGGGTCGTCGAGGCCCGCCGCGGTGGCGCAGAGTGCGGCGGCCCGGGGGGAGTTGAGGAGCGGGACCGACGCCAGCGACGCCCCGAACAGGGCGAGGAGGGCGCGGCGGCGCGAGGTGGGCGAGGGGTGCTTCACGGCGGCTCCAAAGGATGGTGGGGGGTGGGGAGTTGGCCGTTGCTGGTACTGATAGGAAAGTTTCCTACCAGAAGCTGTGCGCAAGGGGCACCGGTCGCGTCAAAGGTTCGTACCTATGCACAAACGGCCGCCGTGGCTACGGCAGCGGCTGCTCCGCCCAGATCACCTTGCCTGCGGGCAGATAGCGCGTGCCCCAGCGGTCGGCCAGCTGCGCGACCAGGAACAGTCCGCGCCCGCCCTCGTCCGTCATGGTCGCGTACCGCAGATGCGGCGAGGTGCTGCTGCTGTCGAAGACCTCGCAGATCAGACTGCGGTCGCGCAGCATCCGCACCCGGATCGGCTCACCGCCGTACCGGATCGCGTTGGTGACCAGCTCGCTCAGGATGAGCTCCGTGGTGAACGACAGCTCCTGAAGGTCCCACGCCTGGAGCGTCCGGGTCACGGCCGAGCGCACCTGGCCGACCGCCGCCGGGTCGGACGGCACCTGCCACTCGGCGACCAGCTCCGTCCCGAGCGCCCGGGTGCGCGCCACGATCAGCGCGATGTCGTCACTCGCCCGGCCCGGCTGCCGGGCCTCCAGCACGGCCTGGCAGGTCTCCTCCGGTGACCGGCCGGCCCGGGCCAGCGCGGCGCGCAGCAGTTCCAGACCCTCGTCGATGTCCCGTCCCCGGTCCTCCACCAGCCCGTCCGTGTAGAGCACCAGCCGGCTGTCCTCGGCCAGCTCCAGCTCGGCCGTCTCGAACGGCAGCCCGCCCAGACCGAGCGGCGGACCGGCGGGCACGTCCGGGAAGTCGACCGAGCCGTCCGGCTGGATCAGGGCCGGCGGCGGATGGCCGGCGCGGGCGATCGTGCACCGCTGGGACACCGGGTCGTACACCGCGTACAGACAGGTCGCGCCGGTCACCGGGGCGGTGTCGGTCTCCTCCGCCGTCTCGTCCTGGTCGATCCGGGCGACCAACTCGTCGAGGAGTGCGAGCAGTTCGTCGGGCGGCAGGTCCAGGGCGGAGAAGTTGTGCACCGCCGTGCGCAGCCGGCCCATCGTGGCCGCCGCGTGCAGCCCATGGCCGACGACGTCGCCCACCACCAGCGCGACCCGCGCACCGGACAGCGGCAGTACGTCGAACCAGTCCCCGCCGACACCGGCCTGCGCCGGCAGATACCGGTAGGCGATGTCGAGCGCGTTCTGCTCGGGCAGGCTGCGCGGCAGCAGGCTGCGCTGAAGCGTCACCGCCATGCTGTGCTCGCGGGTGTACCGGCGGGCGTTGTCGATCGACACCGCGGCCCGGGCGACCAGTTCCTCGGCGAGCGCCACCTCGTCGGCGTCGAACGGCTCGGCCTTCCGCGACCGCCAGAAGCTCACCACCCCCAGCACCAGGGACCCCGCCCGCAGCGGTACCGCCACCAGCGAGTGGATGCCGAAGTCCACCACCTGAGCCGACCGCTCCAGGTCCTGGGCCTGCCAGCCCGGCGCCTCCTCCAGCCGCGGCTCGATGACGGCCTGTCCGTCCTTCAGCGCGCGGGCCTGCGGCGAGGAGTCCACGAACCGGATCTCCTCGCCCACCGGGTACAGCGGCGCGTCCTTGCGTATCCCGCCGCACGCGGTGCGGCGCAGCCGCGTCACGCCCTCCGGCTGCCCGCCGCCCAGCACGGCCTCGAACAGGTCGACGGTGGCGAAGTCCGCGAACCGGGGCACCGCCACCTCGGCCAGTTCCTCGGCGGTCCGGGTGACGTCCAGGCTGGTGCCGATGCCCACACCGGCGTCGTACAGCATGTTCAGACGCTCGCGGGCCTCCTCGGCGCGGCCGGACAGGGCCCGCAGCTCGGTCGAGTCGCGCAGCGTGGCGACGCTGCCGGACGGGCGGCCCCGGAGCGTGGTGGGGCGCTGGTTGACCGCCAGCAGCCGGTCCTTGACCAGGTGCACCTCGTCGGTGGCGATCCGGCCGGAGTCCAGCAGTTCGGCGGTGTCGGGGGAGAGGCCGAGGTGCAGCACCCGGCGCCCCTCGGCGTCCGCGGGCAGATCGAGCAGCCGGTGTGCCTCGTCGTTGGCGAGCAGCAGGCGCCCCTCGGTGCCGACGATGATCACGCCCTCCCGGACGGCGTGCAGAACGGCGTCGTGGTGCTCGTACATCCGGGTCATCTCGTCCGGCCCCAGACCGTGCGTCTGCCGCAGCAGCCGCCTGCTGACCAGCGCCGTGCCCGCCGTGGCCAGCGCGAGGGCCACCGCGGCGGCGGTGAGGACGAGCGGCAGCTGCCGGTCCGCCGTGCCGCCCACCGTCGCCGTCGTGATCCCGGCCGACACCAGCCCGACGACCTTCCCGTCGGGATCCTTGACCGGGACCACGGCCTGCACGAGCGGCCCGATGGTGCCGGTGATCTGCTCGGTCACGACCCGGCCCTGAAGGGCCGGTTCCAGGTTGCCGACGAACTTCTTCCCGATCCGGTCCGTCTTCGGGTGGGTGTAGCGGATGCCGTCGGTGTTCATGACGACGATGAAGTCCACGCCCGTCGCCTCGCGCGCCGCCTCGGCCCGTGGTTGCAGCACGGCCGTGGGATCGGGACCGTCCAGCGCCTCCCGGGTGCCGGGCGCGTTGGCGAACGACTCGGCGACCGCCACCGAACGGTTGCGGGCCTCCTCCGTGGTGTCGTACCGCACCTGCAGCACCAGGGCCACCACCGCGGCGACCACCAGCAGCAGCACGATCACCACTTGCAGCACGAACACCTGACCGGCGACGCTGCGCCCACCGAGCGTCGCCCGCACCCCCGGGAACCGTCCCGGGCGCTGCCCCTCGCGCGGCAGCACGCCCGCGGGCACCCCGCGGACGCGGCCGGGCGCCTCCCCTGTGCGCACACCGCTCGGACGACGGGCCGACCGGGCCCCGGAGCGACCCCAAAGTCGGACCATGTGCCCATGTCTACACTGCCGGGCCCCCGGAGGCGAGAGACGTAACAGACCGTGACAGGGACTGCTGCGTCCCCCACACATCCGCCACAGGTGTGAAGCGCCGGATCCGCGCAACTCCCGCCCCCGCAACAGGGTTACACCGCCGGAGTCCGGCCGCTCGCGAGATCACTTCCGGCGCGCGGCGGTGGCGCGCCGGGTGGCCAGCAGCAGCGCGATGTCGTCGGGGCGGTCCGCCGTGTGCCGGGCGGCCGCGGTGAGGCGGTCGGCTACGCCCGCCAGCGTGCGCCCGCCCGGCCGGGCACCGGGCGCGCCGGCCTTGGCCAACGCCACCCGCAGCGCGCTGATCCCGTCGTCGATGTCGACACCGGGCCGCTCCACCAGCCCGTCCGTGTACAGCGCCAGGACGGCACCCGGCTCCATCCGAAGCTCCGCCACCGGATACGTGGCCTGCGGGTCGACGCCGAGCACGACCCCGCCGGGCAGGTCGACGACCTGCGTACGGCCGTCCGGGCGGCGCAGCAGCGGCGGCGGATGCCCGGCCACGGCGGCCTGGGCGATGCCGGTCGCGGGGTCCAGCCGGATGTAGCAGCAGCTCGCGAACAGACCGGCGTCGAGGTCGATGAGCAGGTGGTTGGTGCCGCTCATGACCTCGTCGGGCGGCCGGTCGCCGAGGGCGAAGGCCCGCACGGCGCTGCGCAGCTGGCCCATGGTGGCCGCCGCCTGCACCCCGTGCCCCTGCACATCGCCGATCACCAGGGCCAGCCCGTCCCCGGCGGCGACGACGTCGTACCAGTCACCGCCGACCTCCATGCCCTGGGTGCCGGGCAGATAGCGTCCGGCGGTCTCCATCAGCGGGTGCTGCGACAGCCGCCGCGGCAGCAGCGCCTGCTGCAACCCCCGGGCCAGCGCGGCCTCGCTCTCGTAGCGCTGCGCCTTCTCCATGGCGTGCGCGATCAGCCCGGCCATGGCGGTGAGCACCGTGCGTTCCTCGGTGCTGAACCTGCGCGGCCGGTCGAAACCGAGGATGCAGGAGCCGACGGGACGCCCCGAGGCGATCAGCGGCAGGAAGGCGCGCGCCCCCTCCGTCGCGTCCAGCGCGATCCCCGGATAGGACTCGGCGAGCTGCTCCATCGAGTCGAAGAACAGCGGGCGCCCGCTGGTCAGCGTCTCGACCCCCGGCAGCCTCTCGTCCAGCCCCACTCCGTCGAACGGGGCGAGGAACCCCTTGGGGAAGCCGGTCTCCCAGGCCAGGTACAGATGCCGCTCCTGGAGCAGGTAGATGGCCAGCCGACGCCCGCCGAACGCGGGCAGCAGCTCCCGCATCACCACGGCCGACACCTGACGGGCGGTGACCGCCTCGGTCAGCGCGATGGCGAGCACGATGGGCCGGTACAGAGGGCTGAGCGACGGAGCGCCGGCCGGTTCCGGCGCGCCGAGCGCGTCGGGCAGCTCGGACGGGCTGTCCGCCACCCGGTGGCCCAGCCGGATCGTGCAGGTCAGCAGGTCCGGGCCCGGGTAGACGGACAGGGCCAGCCAGTCGCCCGCGATGGCGGGGGCGGTGGGCTCACGGCCATGGGCGGACGGTCTTCGGACATGGAAGTGCACCGGATCCGGAGACAGCAGCGCCCCGCGCAGATGGTCCTCCAGAGTGGGCTGGTTGAGCCACGGCACGCCCTCCCACAGAGGCCGGCCCAGCAGCTCGGTGCGCGGCCGGCGCAGCAGCCGGGCCGCGTGCGGATTCGCGTAGACCACCGCCCCGAGCCGGTCCAGGCACATCACCCCGTCCGGCAGCAGATCGGCCGCCGCGTCCGCCACCGTGCCGGGACCCGGGTCCAGGACGACACCCCGTACGGTCGCCGCCCGGGGGAGACCCGAGTCGTCGTACGGCCCCCAGACCTCGACCAGCCGGGGCGCGCCGTCGGGGCCGCGCACGACCAGCGGCAGGGCGGGCGGACGGCCACCGGCCGCTTCCCGCAGCGCCGCCAGGATCCGCTCCGCGTCGCCCGGAGCGACCGCGTCCGCGAACCCCTCCGCGGTGCCGTGCGCCTCCGCCGCCGCCGAACCCAGTTCGACGTTCAGGCGCTCGTCGGCGGTCAGGAGACCGCTCACCGGATCCCAGGCGAACCGCCCGAGGTGCCCGGAGGGCGGGCGGCTGGAGGGCGGCCGGACACACAGGGGCCCGCCCTCCCAGGTCACCGCCGAGGGGTCCTGCTCCTCCAGCTTCTCCAGGGCCGTGCCCAGCTCCTCGGCGAGCCGTGCCATGCGCTCGCGCACGGGCAGCAGCTCCGTCGCGTCCGCCGCCGAGGGCAGCAGCGCCGTCAGCACCCCGTAGACGCTCGACCGGCCCGCGATGGGGGCGTACAGGGAGCCGAACGGGAAGGGCAGGCCGGCCGCGTACTGCGGATAGCGGCGCATCGCCTCCGTGGCGTTCGGCAACACCACCTCGACGCCGAGCCGATAGGCGTCCGCCACGGGGAACGGCCGGTCCACGTGGACGCGCCACCATGGCCGGAACAGCGGACCGGGCAGCCCCTCCAGCACCGCCAGTCGCAGCAGCCCGGGCGTGCGGGAGCGCAGATAGACCCCGCCGACGTGGCCGCCGGCCGCGCTGATCGCCTCCGCCGAGGCATCGATCAGCAGCGCCGCCAGCCTGCCGGGCGTGCGCTCTGCGCTCTCGGCGCTCCCAGTCATCGGCCCTACCTCGTCCGTACGCCTTCACGCGCGCGACACAGCAAGAATGCGCCACGAGTCCCGTCGCGCGCACCTGGGGCGACCCACTTCGCCACCCGGCCGGGCCGCCGAAGCGCCGTGGGCCGGGTACCCAGGGGGTGTGCACCGACGCCGTTCGGCCGCTGGACGCGCGCCGGCGGCCACCTGTCCGGACGTCGCCGCCGGGCGCGAGGCCCCGTCCGTTTCCTCGGCGCCGGAATCGCCCGGCGCGAAACCGCGCACGGGCCCGCCCCGTTGTCGGTGCGAGACCCGAGCCCCTCGGGAAGACTCGGGAACTGACCGTCGGGCGCAGCACAGGCAGGAGACCGACCATGGAGTACTACGACCTCGGCACCTACACCCGCTCCGTGACCACGTCCTCCGCCCAGGCGCAGCTCTGGTTCGACCGCGGTCTGACGTGGACGTACGCCTTCCACCACGAGGAGGCCGTCGCCTGCTTCGAGGCCGCCGCACAGGCCGATCCGGACTGCGCCATGGCCCACTGGGGCATCGCCTACGCGCTGGGTCCGAACTACAACAAACCCTGGGAGTTCTTCGACGAACAGGACCTCGCCCGCACCGTCGACCGCACCCACGCGGCCGTCGAGCTGGCCCACGAGAAGGCGGCGTCCGCCACCCCCGTCGAACAGGCCCTGATCGCCGCACTGCGCGCCCGCTACCCGCAGGCGAAGGCCGTCGAGGACTGCTCGGTCTGGAACGCCCCCTACGCCGACAGCATGCGCACGGTCTACGAGCTCGCCCCCGACGATCCGGACGTCGCGACCCTGTACGCCGACGCCCTGATGAACCTCACGCCCTGGCAGCTGTGGGACCTGAAGACGGGCCGACCGGCCGAAGGCGCCCGCACCACGGAGGCCAAGGCCGTCCTCGACCGTGCCCTCGCCGGTGACGCGGGACGCGAGCACATGGGCGTGGTGCACATGTACGTCCACCTGATGGAGATGTCCCCGACCCCCGAGGCGGCCCTGGCCGTCGCGGACCAGCTGCGCGGACTGGTGCCGGACGCCGGCCACCTGCTGCACATGCCCTCGCACCTGGAGGTGCTGTGCGGCGACTACCGGCGGGTGGTCTCCGACAACACCGCGGCCATCGCGGCCGACGAGAAGTACCACGCCCGCGCAGGGGCGATGAACTTCTACACCCTGTACCGCTCGCACAACTACCACTTCAAGATCTACGGCGCGATGTTCCTCGGCCAGAGCCAGGTCGCCCTCGACACCGCGGCGCAGCTGGAGGCGTCCATCCCCGAGGACCTGCTGCGGGTGCCGAGCCCGCCCATGGCCGACTGGCTGGAGGCGTTCCTCGCCATGCGGGTGCACGTCCTGATCCGCTTCGGCCGCTGGGACGACATCCTGGACCTGCCGATGCCCGCCGACCCCGAGCTGTACTGCGTGACGACGGCGATGCTGCACTACGCCCGGGGCGTCGCCCTCTCCGCCACCCACCGCATCCCCGAGGCCGAGGCCGAACGCCGGCTCTTCCACGCGGCCGTCGCCCGGGTCCCCGAGACCCGCATGCTCTTCAACAACACCTGCGCCGACATCCTCGCCATCGCCTCGGCGATGCTCGACGGCGAACTGGAGTACCGCAAGGGCGACCACGACGCGGCCTTCGCCGCCCTGGAACGCTCCATCGACCTGGACGACAACCTCCCCTACGACGAGCCGTGGGGCTGGATGCAACCCACCCGGCACGCCTACGGCGCCCTCCTGCTCGAACAGGGTCGCGTCGCGGAGGCGGAGGCGGTCTACCGGGCCGACCTCGGCCTCGACGACACGCTCCCGCGCCCCTTGCAGCACCCCGGGAACGTCTGGTCCCTGCACGGACTGCACGAGTGCCTGACGCGCCTGGGCCGGCCCGGGGAGGCGCGGATGCTGGCCCAGCAGCTGCGTCTGGCCGCCGCGCTGGCGGACGTACCGATCGAGGCCTCCTGCTTCTGCCGACTCGACACGACCGCCCGGGCGGCCGCCGAGGGGGACTGCTGCGCCGGCTGACTCACCGGTCCGGGGGCGGGCCGGGCAGGGGCTGCTCGAACCAGACGATCTTGCCCGTGCTCACCCTCGTCGCGCCCCACCGCCGGGCCAGCTGGTCGACCAGGAACAACCCGCGGCCGCCCTCGTCGCTCAGCCGCGCGTGCCGCATCCTCGGCACCACCGGGGAGTCGTCGCCCACTTCGCAGCGCAGGACGTCCGTGCAGAGCAGCCGCAGCGTGATCGGCCGGGACGCGAACCGTACGGCGTTGGCGACCACCTCGCTGACCATGAGCTCGGTGGTCTCCGCGAGCGAGTCCAGCCCCCAGTGGCCGAGCGTCCGGCGGGTCAGCCGACGGGCCTGGCCCGCGGTCTGCGGGCGGGGCGCCAGGTACCAGTACGCGACCGTCTCCGGCAGCAGGCCCTCGAAGCGGGCGGCGAGCAGCGCGACGTCGTCGTCCCGGCCGCCCGGGCCGAGCGTGCCGAGGGCCTCGTCGCACAGCGTCTCCAGGGCGGGCGGTGTGGCTGTGCGGGCGACGGCGCGCAGCCGTGCGCACAGGCGCTCCACCCCGGTCAGGACGTCCGAGTCACGGGACTCGACCAGTCCGTCGGTGTACAGCAGCAGCGCGGCACCGGCCGGCGCGTGGGTCTCCACGGACTCGAAGCCGCCGCTGCCGACGCCGATCGGCGCGCCGGGCGGGACCTGGAGAACGTCCACGCGGCCATCGGGACGCAGCAGGACCGGCGGCAGATGGCCCGCGTTGGACAGCACCAGCCGGTGCTGCACGGGGTCGTACAGGGCGTACAGGCAGGTCGCCGTGTGCTCGCTGCCGAGCCGGGCCGCCTGTTCGTCGAGGTGGTGCAGGACCTCGTCCGGCGGCAGGTCGAGCCCGGCCAGCGTCTGCACGCTGGTCCGCAACTGACCCATGATCGCGGCCGACGTGATGGAGTGGCCCATCACGTCGCCGATGACCAGCGCGACGCGGTTGCCGGGCAGGGGGATCGCGTCGTACCAGTCGCCGCCGACCTGCGCGGTCCGCGAGGACGGCAGATAGCGGCTGGCCAGTCGCACGCCGGGCGGCTCCGGGAGGGACGGCGGGAGCATCGTGCGCTGCAACGCGTCCGCGACGGACGCCTCCCGGTCGTACAGCATCGCCTTCTCCAGCCCGAGCGCGGTGTGGGTGGCGAGTTGGGAGGCCACGAGCAGGTCGTCGCCGGTGAAGTCGGGGCGGCCGGGGCCGCGCGCGAGGACGACGCTGCCCAGGACGTGGCTGCGGCCGTGCAGCGGGGCGATGACGAGCCGCCGTCCGGACGGCCCCGTCGGCGGCACGTTCGCCGCTCCCAGCAGCTCGGCCGCCGCCGCGGCGGCGGCCCGGGTGTGCCCCAGTACCGGCCGCCCGTCCCGCAGCAGCGTGGCGAGCGGTCCGTCGGCGGTGGGGCGTACGGTGTCCGCCGCGCGGGGCGGGTGGGTGCCGGGCGGGGGCGGGACGGGGGCCTCGGGGGGTGCGCGGTCCACGGTGTGCAGGCGCAGGACACCGGGGTCGGTGCCGGTCTCGTCGCCGACCGGGAGCGGGGCGTACAGATGGACGAACGCCGTGTCGGCGAAGGCCGGGACGGCCGCCCGGCACAGTTCGTCCAGGGTCTCGTCGAGGTTCATGCCGCGGGCGATCCGGCGGGTCGCCGCGTCGAGATACCGGAGCCGGTCGGTCTGCGGCTCGGCGACGGCGGAACCGTCGCCGAGCGGGGATCCCCGGAGGGCTTCCGCGGGCCGGGGCGACGGGCCGGGCTGCTGCGGCCGGTAGGCGAGCGCGGCGCGTTCGCGCACGCCGGGAGCCTGTCCCCGGATGTCCCCACCGGCCCCGGGCTGCTTCGTCATCCCTGTCCTTCCGGCCGTGCGGCCCGCGCGGGAGCGGGCGGATCGGCAGTCGTCAGGCGTGCCGCCTGCACCGCAGGAAGATCTGCACCTCGGGCTGGATGTCGGCGGCCGCCGGAGCGTAGCTGTACGAGGACTCGTCGAGGATCTCGAAGCCCGCCGCCTCCACGACCTCGCGCAGCTCGTCCCTCAGATAGCCGGAGACGCGGATGCTGTTGCCGAGGAACGGGATCTCGAAGTCGTCCACGTCGGCCTCCACCATCGACAGCGCGAGAAGGCCCCGCGGAACCAGCAGATGGCGGATGGTCCGCAGGGCGACGGGAATCTCGGCGCGCGGCAGCATGAGCAGGGAGAAGAACGCGGTGACGGCGTCGAAGCGGCCGAGGTCCAGCGGCCCGCCCGGTCGCAGGTCCGCGATGTCCGCCCGGTGGAACATCCCGTCCGGCACATGGTCCCGGGCCAGCGTGACCATCCCGTCCGACAGATCCACCCCGACGACCTCGACGCCCGCCGCCGCCAGCTGGCCCGCCGTCGGGAGCCCGGTGCCGCACCCCAGGTCCAGGGCCCGGCATCCGGCCGGAAGCGCCCCGACGAGCCATTCGGCTGCCGCGACCTGCCCTTCCTTGTGGGGGAAGGCCTCGTCGTAACGCTCGCCGATGGCGTCGAAGGCCTCGGCCTGACCTGTGCGGTCGGGCCGTAGGGTCCCGGGATCGAGCTCGTCGGCAGGGTTACTCACAAGGTGTCTCCTCTGAGGCATTATGGGGCATTTTTCGGGATCCATACAGAAATCTATATGGAGGCCCGTACTGACAGCCGCCTGCAACGCCCCTGAGGCAACAGCGCGCGAACGCCCGCCGAGGTCAGGGCAGCTCAGCCTGTGCGGGGGCGTCGTCGAGGAAGCCGCCCGACTGGTGCTTCCACAGCTTGGCGTAGGCACCGTCCATCGCGAGCAGCCCGTCGTGCGTGCCCTGCTCGACGATCTGGCCGCGATCGAGGACGACGAGCCGGTCCATGCCGGCGACCGTGCTCAGCCGGTGCGCCACCACCAGCGCCGTCCGCCCGTCCATGAGCCGCCACAGCGCCTCCTGGACCAGGATCTCGCTCTCGGAGTCCAGGGCGCTGGTGGCCTCGTCGAGCAGCAGGATCGGCGCGTCGCGCAGGATCGCCCGGGCGAGGGCGACCCGCTGGCGCTGACCGCCGGACAACTTGATGCCGCGTTCGCCCACCATGGTGTCGAAGCCGTCCGGCAGGGCGTCGGCGAACTCCGTGACATGGGCCGCCTCCGCCGCGCGGCGGATCTCCGCATCGGTGGCGTCCGGCCGGGCGAACGCGATGTTGTCCCGCAGCGTGCGGTGGAACATCGCCGGGTCCTGCGGCACGTACGCCATCAGGCCGCGCAGGTCCGCCTGGCGCAGTCTGCTGATGTCCTGACCGCCGACCAGGATCCGCCCGCCCTCGATGTCCGTCATCCGCAGCAGCAGCCGGGTGAGCGTGGTCTTGCCGCCGCCCGACCGGCCGACCAGGCCGATCTTCGCCCCGTGGGGCACGTCCAGCTCGAGGCCCTGGAAGAGCGGCCGGCCACCGGCGTGCGCGAAGGTCACCTTCTCGAAGCGGACGTCGGCCGTGCCGGGCAGCAGCGGCTCCGGCGACGGCGGGTCGACCACGGTCGGCGGTGTCAGCAACAGCTCGGTGAACTGCGCGGCCTCCGTCATCGAGCTCTCCAGACGACGGTAGATCTGGTTGAACTCGAACATGATCCGCGTCGCGTTGGTGTAGTAGGTGAACGCGACCACGATCGCCTCCACGCCGTGCGCGCCCCCGCCGAGCGTGACCGCGAGCAGCAGTCCCAGCGCGTTGGTCAGCACCGACATCGGCGCGACCAGGGTGTCGATGCGCAGGTTGCCGTAGTCCCACGACCGCAGCGTGAGCCGGCGCGATGCCGCGACGCGGGAGCGGTGCTCGGCGGCCTCGCGGCCCTCGGCGGCGAACGCCCGCACCGTGTCCATGTTCATCAGGCTGTCGGCGACATGCCCGGACACCCGGGCGATGGCCTCCTCCCGCAGATCGACGAGCGCCTGACGGCGCCGGATCAGGGGCACCACGCACAGCGCGGTCACCGCGATCATCGTCAGCAGCCCGACGACCAGCAGCGGCTCGTAGCGCCACAGCACCACCGCGCCGAACACCAGCGGCACGAAGCTGCCCACGATCTGGAACGTCAGCGTGTCGACGAACTGCTCGAAACGGGACGCGAAGCTCAGGACGCGCTTGGTGAGCGACCCGGCGAAGTTGTCGTGGAAGAACGCGGCGTCCTTGGCGAACAGCTCGTCCATCCCGATGACGTACAGATGCTCGATGCCCAGGGCGTCCAGCCGGTTCAGACAGTGCAGGGCGACGCGCCACAGCGCTTCCGCGAGCAGCAGCACCCCGACGAAGCCGAGGACGTACGGCAGGCTCGAGGCGAGGGTGACGTCCTTGTCGCTCGCGATGCCGCCGACCAGCTTGGCGACGATCAGCGGCGCGATGTAGTTGATCCCGATGTTGCCCACGGCCGACAACAGCATCGCCGGTACCGTCAGCCATCGCAGACGGGCCAACTCCCGTCCGTAGTAACGAAGTGCGAGAAGCACCGAGCGTTTGCCCGGCAGGACCCTGCGCGATTCAGGCGTTCCCATCCCACCCCTGACTACGTGGAGTTACGGTTCGAGTACGCAGTGTCCCGTGCCGTCGGTCGCGGCGTCCAAGGGTTTTCCGGCCGGTGGCGGCGCCGACGCGACTTCCGTGTACCACAAGTAACATGATCAACTTCTCTCTCGGATGCCCCGCCGCCGTCACTCTCGGCGCCCGCAGGGCCCCCGCCCACCCCTGGCCGAAAAACCCCGAGGACTTCGATGTCAGACCCGAACGAAGCGCTTCAGCAAGCGCTTACCGACTATGAACACCACATGCGGACCTGTCGGCAGTGCCACGCCGACGCGGCCCCGTGCGCGGTCGCGAAGCACCTGCTGCGCCTGTACAACAACGCCCGACGAGGCGGCGCCCGACGCTGAGCCGGGCGCCTCCCCAGGAGCCCCTCTCTTCCACGAAGTCCCGTGGGCTCCTACGATTCCGGACGCGTAGCCGCGCTCAGCCTGGGAACCAGCAGCGTTGGAAGTACCGGAACGAGTCACCGCGGCCAACGGCAGACGGGCCCGAGAAGGTGTGATGGCGACCGAATCGCGTGGAGGCGGCAAACCGTCTTCCGAGGAGATACAGGACTGCGAGGTCAGGTTTGACGGGGGATTCGGTGATGTGACGAGAGCCCGCCTCAGCGCGGAGGAGTACCTCACGACGCTCGCGCGGTCCACGCCGCCGCAGACGCCCGAGTACCGGGACGACATCGTGCTGGTGGTCACCGAACTCGCCGCCAACGCGATCCAGTACGCGCCGGGGCCGTTCGGACTGACGCTGCGCAAGGCGTTCGACGGTGTCCATGTGACGCTCAGCGACACGAGCACCACGCCGCCCGCGCCACGCCCCTTCCACCCCGGCACCGGCAGCGGCGGCGGCATCGGCTGGTATCTGATCCACACGCTGTGCGACCAGGTGAGCGTGGTGGTGCGGGAGGACGGCAAGGACGTGCACGCGTTCCTGCCCTGGTGACCTGCCCTGACGACGTTCCGTTCCCGAGCGGGCTCGGGCGCGGACACTCAGGTCAGCGGCACCAGCACGGTGACCGTCTTGCCGCCCGCGCAGCGGCGCTCGATATGGATCTCACGGGACAGACGGATGATCAGCGGCCATCCGTATCCGCTGCCCTCGTGGGCGTGGGGGAGCGTGCCGGGGCCGTACGCGGCGGAGGGCACGGCGTCGCTGTAGTCGTGCACGCTCAGTCTCACCCCCTCCGGCAGCAGGGCCACCTCGAACCCCGCCAGGCCGCCGCCGTGCCGGATGGCGTTGGTGACCGCCTCCGACACGACGAGCAGCAGATCCATGACGGCCCGCTCATCCGCGGGGCCGGACGGGACACCTCTGTGCTCTTCCACGACCGACCGCACATAACTCCGTGCCGTCGCCGCGCTGGTGATCGGCACCGACCGGGGACGCACCGTCCGGCGGTCCCCGGCCGGACGGTGTTCGGTCGGCTTCACGATCGCTCGTGCGCCGCCCGCGAGACGCTCATCACTCCCTGAGCGTCGCGGGCGCGCACCAAGAGGGCCACGGCTTCTGTCACTTCACCATTCCTCGCACGCTGTCGTCTCCGCTCCTGCTCGTCCGTCCGGGTTCCTGGGGTCGCGTCTACCCGTGCGCGGCCGAATCATGGGGCGCGGGTGCGCCACAGGTGCCGCCGGGGTCGTGCGCGGCGGCGGCGAGCAGACGGCGGGCCGCCTCCAGGGCCCGTCCCACCTCGCGTGTTCCGGTCGACACGCACAGTGTGTAGGCCAGGTCCTGCGCGCGCAGGTCGCGCCGGCCCGCGCCGTCCTGCGGGTCGCCCTGCTGGGCCATGAGGGTCTCGTACTCCTCGACGAGTCTGCGCAGCATCGTCGGATGGGGCATCAGCATGTGTGCGCTCCTGGGTGAGGCGATCTCGGGATGTCGGACGACGCGCGGCTTTCCGCTACTCGGACCGGCCACCACCGCTGCCCCTGCTGCCGCTGCCGCTGCCGTCGTTGTCGCAGCAAGGTCCCTGATGCGCCCCCTGGTCGAGCGCCTCGTCCCGGATCCGCGCGCAGCACCGGCTGATGAGGCGGGAGACGTGCATCTGGGAGATGCCCAGTTGCTCGGCGATACGGCTCTGCGTCATGTCCTCGAAGAAGCGCATGTACAAAATGGCGCGTTCGCGTTCGGGCAGGCGCCGCAGCCCCGCCTTCGCCGCCTCCCGGTCCACGACCACGTCGTATGCCTCGTCGCAGCCGCCGATCGTGTCGGCGAGGCTGAAGCCGTCGTCGCTGGAGGACATCTCGGCGTCGAGGGACAGGGTGCTGAAGCTCTCCAGGGCCTCCAGCCCACTGTTGACCTCGTCCTCGGTGAGCCCCGCGTGGGCGGCGATCTCGGCGACGGACGGGTTGGCGCCGCCGGAGTTGTCGGTGAGGTCACGGCGTGCGATCCGTACCTTGTTGCGCAGCTCCTGGACACGGCGGGGGACCCTCAGGGCCCACATCCGGTCGCGGAAGTGGCGCTTGATCTCCCCGGTGATGGTGGGCACGGCGTAGCTCTCGAAGGCGCCTCGGCCGGGTTCGTAGCGGTCTATCGCCTTCACCAGTCCGAGGGCCGCGACCTGACGCAGATCCTCCAGCGACTCACCGCGGTTGCGGAATCGGCCGGCGATGCGGTGGGCCATGGGCAGCCACACCTTGGTCAGCTCGTCACGCACCGCGTCTCGCTCGGGCCCCTCGGGCAGCTCGGCGAGGCGGGCGAAGTCGGCAGCGGTGTCGGGCGCGTCGTCGTGGACGCGGCCACCGGACACGCGGGGACGGGCGGAAAGGTCGGAACCGTGTGCGGACGTCTCAACCAGCATGCGAAACAGCTCCTGAACGGCCTTCTCAGGGAATCTCCGTGGAACGGTGCGGTGGGGGGTGCCTGGGCGGAAAGGCCCTGGAGTGGTCACACCTGTCGCACCGGAGCGCCTCTGGTCCGAAGCACGAGATCCCGCATGCCCCGCAACTCCGTACGCAAACGAGTGGGGCCCAGGGGAGCGGACCCGGCCCAGGGCCGGACTCGGCCAGAGCGGTTGGCTTCACGCCAGAACCTGCCGTCATGCCGCCTCTTGGCGAAGGAAGTCTGTCGGAAGACGCATGAGAAGCGCGAGTTCGGGCACGCGGGGATGGACAACTGGTTCCGGTGATGGGGAGGGCGGCATGGCAGCCGTGACGGTGGCGCAGGCAACGGCCACGGCAGAGGAGACGGTCACGACGGACGGGGCGGCGCTGCCGCTGATCGAGGATCCGACGAGGGTGAGCCCGCAGGACGCGCGCGAGTTGTCGCGTCAGTTCTTCGACCGACTGGTCATGCTGGAAGAGGGCACGCACGACTACCAATACGTGCGCAACACGCTGATCGAGATGAACCTGTCGCTCGTGCGGTACGCGGCGTCGCGGTTCCGCGCCCGCGGGGACTCGCTGGAGGACATCGTCCAGGTCGGGACCATCGGGCTGATCAAGGCCATCGACCGCTTCGAGGTGTCCAGGGAGGTCGAGTTCACGACCTTCGCGGTGCCGTACATCGTCGGCGAGATCAAGCGCTTCTTCCGGGACACGAGCTGGGCCGTGCATGTGCCGCGCCGGCTCCAGGAGGCACGCGCGGAGCTGGCCCGGGCGACGGAGGAACTCGGCTCCCGGCTGGGCCGTACGCCGACCACCCGTGAGCTCTCGGAGCTGATGTCGCTCTCGGAGGAAGAGGTCATCGAGGCCCGCAAGGCCGCCAACTGCTACCAGTCCGCCTCCCTGGACGCGGCCGTCACCTCCGACTCCGAGAACAGCGAGTCCGTACTGGCCGCGTTCCTCGGCGAGGAGGACCCGTCCCTGGAACTCGTCGAGGACTTCCACTCCTTGGCGCCCCTCATCGCCGAACTGGGCGAACGGGAGCGCCGCATCATCCATCTGCGCTTCGTCGAGGAACTCACCCAGGCCCAGATCGCCGACCGCATCGGCGTCTCCCAGATGCACGTCTCCCGCCTCATCAGCCGCATCATCAAGCGACTCCGCGCCGGCCTGCTGGAGCCCGGCGTCGCTTGACGGTCGCCCGCGAGACCAAGCCCGATCACGCGAGATCGGGGGTCCCCCACCCCTCGTGATCCCCTCAGCTCAGCGGAATCACCGCGGTGACCCTCTTCCCGCCGGTCGGCAGGTCCGCGACCCGTACCGTGTGGGAGAGCCGGCGCACGATCGGCCAGCCCCGGCCGCCGCAGCGATGGCGGCCGAGCGGGTCGGTCGGGCTGACGGTGACCGGGTGGCGGCGTTCCCGGTCGCTGACGGACAGGTACAGGTTCTGGCCGACGACCCGGACGTCGAAGTCGGTGATGCCGCCGCCGTGCAGCAGGGCGTTGGTCGTCAGTTCCGACGTCACCAGCAGTGCGTCCGAGAGCGTGTCCGGGGCGCAGACAGTGCCCCGGGCGCGTGTCTGCTCGGACAGGATCCGGCGCACGGTGCCGCGGGCCTCGGCCGGGCTGCGCGGCCTGCCGTGCGGATGGTCCGAGCCCGCCGCGGCGCCGGTCAGGTACATCTCACTCATCCCTTCGCTCCCTGACGGACAGACGACTTGTCGTCTTCCTCCACATCGCGTGATGGTTCTCTCCCATCGCGTGACCGCTTGACGGCCCGCCAAACCGTTCTGCGGGCCGAAGCGTGCAAAAACAGCCAGAAAGGTGACGCGCACCGCTGGCTCACACCAGCCCTGTGTGCTGCGGACATTCGGGGGTAGGCGGGCGAACGCATCGACGGGCGGTCACCGCTCGCGCAGGACGCGATGCATCAATTCCGTTCGTCGGGGCACCCGTCCCGATCGTCAACGCCTGTGGGAGGTACTTGTGTCCGTTGCCCAGAATCCCCTGTCGATCAAGGTGGAAGTGCCCCGGGAAGACGCCGTGCTGCTGACGGTCGAGGGCGACCTGGACATGGATACGGCCACCGAGCTGCAGCACCACCTCGCCAACCAGCTCCACCACGGCCGTCGGCACTTCCTGCTCGACATCGCCGGCGTCCCCTTCATGGACTCGTCCGGCATGAACATCGTCCTGCGGGCCTATCAGGAGGTGCGGGAGATCCCGGGAGGGGTGTACGTCATCTCCCCGACGCCCGCCGTCCGCCGGATCATGGATCTCACCGGTGTCAGCATCACCGTCCCGATCGTGGGGAGCGCCGAGGAGGCGCTCGCCACCGCGGACTCCCAGCCGGGTCCGGGGCCCTCGTCCTCGCCGGAGGAGTGAAGAACGCTTCCCGGAAGGGCAGTTCAGCGGAGCAGAAGTGCACCCGCGACCCCTGACAGTTGCCGTTTGACAACTATGGCCATGAGGCAACAGAGTGAGCTAGTCAAGCGCGGGAGGGGTGTGGAACGTGCCGGTCAGCAACGAGGACGGACCGCGTCGCCGCGTTTCACGCGCTTCGTGCGTCGGAGGCCTCGTCGCCCTCGTGGATCTCCGCGGACGCCGCGGCGCAGAAGGCCTCCAGGCCCTCCAGCAGAGCGGTGCGCTTGGTGACGGGCATCTGCTCCAGCACGGACTGCAGGGCGGCCTCGCGTCGCGCGCGCAGCTCCGTCAGGAAGGTCCGTCCGCGGCGGCTCAGGTGCAGGCGCAGCTCCCGGCGGCTGGCCGCGCTGGGCGCCCGCTCGACGAAGCCCACCGCCTGGAGGCGGTCGCAGAGCCGGCTGGTCGAGGGTGGTGTGGAGCCGAGGGCCTCGGCGAGCATGCGCAGGTTGATGCCGTCGCTGTGCTCCAGGATGAAGAGCACCCGGATCTGGGAGGCGGACACCGGCGCCGTCGAGGCCCGGCCCCACAGGACCTCCAGCAACTCGGCGGCCTCGGAGGTCACACGCGCCACCTCGTCCGGCCGCGGATGCGAGTAGGAGGAAGTCACGCCCCCACTCTTCCAGGCTTCACCGGCACTGTCAGCCCGCGGCTCAGGACAATACGTGCAGAACACTAGATACGGACAAGAAGGACCGATGGGCGGCGTCCGCGGCAGCGCGGGTCCAGCGCCGTCACCGTGACAAGATTGGCGTATCCGACATCGTGAACAGATTCGTGGCAGCCGAGCGGGCCCTTCGCTCCGCCGCCCCGCACCAACTGGTGGACGCGGTCCGCGAAGTACTGTGCGACGAGTACGCGGCGACGACCGTCCAGCTCTTCCTGGCCGACTACGGCCTCGCCACACTCCAGCCCGTCCCCGCCGGCCACGGCACCGCCGGCGGCCGGCCAGGCGACCCGGAGGCCGGCCCGCCCGAACCGGTGTCGGCGCACGGCAGCCCGGCCGGGCGGGCCTTCGGTTCCCAGGAACCCTTCGTCGAGAAGCTCTCCGACGGCCGGGTGCGCCTGCACCTGCCGGTAACCGTACGCGGCGACCGGCTCGGCGTCCTGGCCGTCACGATGCCCTCCGCCGAGCAGGCCGAGGAATGCCTGGCCGAACTGGCCGACGTGGCACAGGTACTCGGGCACGAGGTGGTCGTCGCCGACCGGGACACCGACCTGTATCTGCGGGCCCGCCGAACCGACCGGCTCACCCTGGCCGCGGAGATGCAGTGGCAACTCCTGCCGGGCCGCTCCTGCAGCCGCGCCGAGTACGCGCTCGGCGCCCAGCTCGAACCCGCCTACGCGATCTTCGGCGACAACTTCGACTGGTCCGCGAACGCCGACCGTCTGATGCTCTACATCACCAACGGCATGGGCGAGGGCATCGAGGCCTCCCTCCTGACCAACCTGGGCATCAACGCGCTGCGCAACGCACGACGGGCCGGCCTGTCCATCGCGGACCAGGCCGCCCTCGCCGACCAGGCCGTCCACGCCCACTACCGGGGCGACGCCCACCTCTCCGTGCTGCTGCTCGACCTCGACCTGCGTACGGGCCGGCTCCAGGTCGTGGACGCCGGCTCCCCGCAGATGCTGCGGCTGCGCGGCCGTACCGTCACCGCCTTCGCACTCGACGAGCAGCTTCCCCTGGGCATGTTCGAGGAGACGGACTACGTCGCCCAGGAACTCGACCTGGACCTCGAACCCGGCGACCGGCTCGTCTTCGCCAGCGACGGGGTGTACGCCGTCGCGGCGCCCGGCGGCGAGCGGTACGGGGAGCGGGCGCTGGCCCGCGCCATCGTGTCCACCAGCCTGCTGCCCGCGGCGGAGGTCCCCCGCGCCGTGCTCAGAGAGCTGGCCGGTCACCGCGGCACCCCCGTGCCCGACGACGACGCGCTCGTGGTCTGTCTCGACTGGTTCGGGCCGCGGCGCTCGCCCTGACCGAACCGTCCGGCGCCCCCCGTACCTTCGGGGCGGCGCACACCGTATGAGGAGGGAAGTACGTGCCGGAGCAGCAAACGGCAGAAGAGCAGACCAATCCGCCGGAGGAGGTCGGGACCTTCCTACGACGGCGCCGGGAGCAGATCGCCCAGCGCTGGGCCGACGCGGCGCTGTTCCGCACCGTGTTCACCGTCTCCAGGGAAGAGGCGGTGGAAGCCGGCCGGGCCGTGGTGGAGGCCCTGGCCGCGGTGGCCGCCGCCGGACGCCTGGAGGACGCGGAGGCGGACGGGTTCGCCGTCGTACGCGAGCAGTTGGCGCGTACGGCGCATTCCCGGGCCCGTTCCGGCGCGACCCTCGCGCAGATCTCGACCGAGATGGACGCGCTGCGCTCGCCCGTCAACGACCTGCTGCTGGACGAGCTCTCCGAGGCACCCGCCGAGCACGTGCGCAGGTGCACGACGGCACTGGCCGTACTGATGGGCACCCTGCGCCTGGTCATGATGGAGACGGCGATGAGCGCCGGGCAGGAACTCATCAACCGCCAGCGCCTCGAACTGCTGGAGATCGCCACCCCCGTCATCAAGCTGTGGGAGGGCATCGTCGCCGTCCCGCTGATCGGCACGCTCGACAGCGCCCGCAGCCAGGTGGTGATGGAGACCCTCCTGGACGCCGTCGTCGACCAGCACGCCCGGATCGCGATCCTGGACATCACCGGAGTGCCGACGGTCGACTCCCTGGTCGCGCAGCATCTGATGAAGACCGTGGCGGCGGCGCGGCTGATGGGGGCGGAGTGCATCGTCTCCGGTATCCGGCCGGCCATCGCGCAGACCATCGTCCACCTCGGCATCGACCTCAGCTCGGTGCTCACCCGCGCCAGCCTCGCGGACGCCCTCGCCTACGCTCTTGAGCAGCAGGGCGCCCACATCGTCCCCGCCCCGGCCGGAGAGCCCCAGTGACCGGTGCCGCCACCTTCCCGTACGAAGGACACGTGCCCGTCCTCAGGCTCGGCGGGGTCCTTCTGGTCACCCTCCAGGGCGACCTGTACGACAGCACCGCGGAACGGCTCCGGCAGGACATCGGCGAGACCGTCTCCGACAGCGCGGTCAGCGGTGTGGTCATCGACCTCTCCGGTGTCGAGATCGTCGACTCCTTCATGGGCCGCGTGCTCAGCGACGTCGCGGCGATGACCCGGCTGCTGGCGGCCCAGACCGTGGTCGCCGGGATGCGCCCGGCGGTGGCCATCACGCTGGTGGAACTGGGCCTGACCCTGCCGGGCCTGCGGACCGCACTGACCACCGAGGACGCCCTGCGACTGCTCGGGGCCGAGGTGTCGGTGCTGCCCCGTGCCGGGCGTGCCCGCGGGGAGCGCCCGTGACCCACAGCACCGGCAGTGTCTCCGCCTGCCTGCCGATCCACTCGGACCTCGACCTGGTGCGGGCACGGCAGCATGTGCGGCAGATGACCGCCCAACTCGGGTTCGGTCTGGTGGAGCAGACCAAACTCGTCACCGCGGCCAGTGAACTGGCCCGCAACGCCCTCGTCCACGGCGGCGGGGGCCAGATGGAGTGCACGGCCGTGACCAGCGGCGGGGTGCGGGGAGTGCGGCTCGTCTTCAGCGACCAGGGTCCCGGAATCGGGGACCTCGACCAGGCCCTGAGCGATGGCTACACCTCCGGCGAGGGACTGGGCATGGGGCTCGGCGGCGCCCGGCGCCTGGTCCACGACTTCTCCATCGACACTCGCCGCGGCAGCGGCACCACCGTTACGGTGACGTCATGGATCTCCCGGCCGCCCGGCCCGCGCGAGGCGCGCTGATGCCGCGCGTCTGGGAGGTGCCGGTGCACGACTCGACCCGGGTCCGCGACGTCCGCGTGGCCGCCGCGGCCGCGGCCCGGCATGCCGGGCTCGCCGAGGACCGGGTCGCCGCCGCCGAGCTCGTGACCACCGAACTCGCCACCAATCTGCTCAAGCACGCCGGTGGCGGACGGATACTGCTCGACCTCGTCGGACCGAGCGCCCCGGCCTACGGCGACGAGCGCGACGCCCTGGTGCAGATCGTGGCCGTCGACCACGGCCCCGGCATGCCCGACACCGCCGTGGCCCTGCGCGACGGCTACTCGACCACCGCCACCCTGGGCGCCGGCCTCGGCACCTGTCTGCGTACCGCCGACGACTTCGGCCTGCACAGCGCACCCGGGCGGGGCACGATCGTCATGGCCAGGATTGGCTCCCGCACGCGCCCTGACACCACGGGTCCGCGTCCCGCCCCGCTCCCGGTGCGGGCCGGCGGCGTCAACATCCCCCTCGCGGGCGGGGGGTTCTCCGGCGACGCCTGGGTCTGCGTGCGGACGGCCGACCGTGTGACGCTGCTGCTGGCCGACGGCCTCGGCCACGGCCCCCTCGCGGCCCGCGCCTCCTCCGCCGCCGTGGAGGAACTGCGCCAGGTCCCCCACCTGCCGCCGGCGGACCTGCTGCGGCGGCTGGACAGAGCCCTGCGCGGCACCAGGGGAGCGGCCGTGTCGGTGGCCCAACTCGACATCGGCGCAGGGAAGTTGTCGTTCGCGGGAGTCGGCAACGTGGGCGCCCGGCTGCGTCGTGGCGACACCTGGCAGGGGCTGGTCTCCCGCCCGGGCATCGTCGGCGCCCACCTGCCCACGCACCTCCCGCAGCAACAGGCGGGCTGGACGGACGACTGCCTGCTGATCCTGCACAGCGACGGCCTGCCGAGCCGCTGGACTCCCGGCCCGGCCGCCGACGCACCGGCCTCCCTCGACCCCGCGGTGATCGCCGCGACCATCGTGCGGGACGCCAGCAGCCCCGCCCGGCCCGTCCGCGACGACACCGCCGTCGCCGTCCTGAGCCCCTGGCCCCCGGACGGCACGCCGTGACCCGCACCTGGCCCGTCCGCACCATCACCGACGCCGCGCGGGCCCGTATCGCCACGGCACGGCTGGCCGCCGCCTGCGGAGTGCCACCCGTCGAACGCACCCGCCTGGTGGCCGCGCTGACCGCACAGCTGCGGCAGTGCCTCACCAAGGGCGGCGAGTGGCGGGTCGGCGTGGCGACGACCCTGTCCTGCGCCGGTGGTGACCTCAGCGTCGAGGTGGCCTCCGCGCAGCTCCGCCCGGACGACCGGCAGCCCCCCTGGCGCGCCTCCGTCCCCTGCGCCGAGGACGCCCGCCTCGCCGTCGACGACCCGGCGGCCGACGACCCGGCGACGCTGGCCGAGGCCCTGTTCGGCGCCGACGAGGACACGGCCCTGCTGCTGGAACGGCTCGACGAACAGGAAGGGCTGGTCGCCTTCCACCGCGAGGAACTCCACCAGACCAACCAGGGCGTCCTGGCACTCCACGCCGAGCTGGACGCCGCCGGACGCGCCCAGCGCGAGCTGTTCGACGCCGAGCAGCGGGCCCGCAAGGAGGCGGAGAACGCCCGCGGCCGGCTGACCTTCCTGGCCGACGCCAGCGCCGCGCTGACGGCCTCCCTCAACCACGAGGCCATCGTGCGGCTGCTGCCCGCCCTGCTGGTGCCGCGATACGCGCGCACCGTCGACGTCTGGCTCTTCGACGACGTGGACGACGCGCTGCGCGGCGGCCCGCACCCGGCCGCCGCCGTCCTCGCCGCTCGCCGCGGCCGGCCCCAGTACGCCGCCGACCACCCCGGCGGCCTGCCCGGCGTCGACGACCAGCCGCCCTCGGCCATCGACCCCGGCCGGCCCCTCCTGTGCATCCCCCTGCTCTCCAGGCGGGCCTCGCAGGGCGTCCTCACCCTGTCGCCGCCCGACGAACGCTGGGACGCGGACGACGCCGTCATGCTGATCGAACTGACCCGGCGGGCCAGCATCGCCCTGGAGAACGCCCGCCGCTTCGAGCGCAACCGGGACATCGCCGAGACCCTGCAACGCGCCCTGCTCACCGAACTGCCCACGACACCGGGCCTGACCCTGGCCGCCCGCTACCTCCCGGCCACCCGGGGCCTGAACATCGGCGGCGACTGGTACGACGCCTTCCGTCAGCCCGACGGCAGCCTGATCACTGTGGTCGGGGACGTCACCGGACACGGGCTGCACGCCGCGGTGATGATGAGCCAGCTGCGCACCGCCCTGCGCGCCTACGCCGTCGACGGCAGCAGCCCCGGCGAGCTCCTGACCCGGCTGCACGTCTTCCTGCACCGACTGCGCCTCGACCTCTACGCCACCGCCGTCATCGCGCGCTTCCACCCCGACGACCCCACCCTCACCTGGGCCGCCGCCGGTCATCCGCCGCCGGTGCTGCGCACTCCCGACGGCCAGGTGCACACCCTGGACGCCAAGCCCGGCGCCATGCTGGGCATCCCGCTGAAACAGGAGATCCGCGACCACACGGTGCCCCTGCCGCCGGGATCGACGCTGGCGCTCTATACCGACGGGCTGGTGGAACGCCGCGCCCAGGGGATCGACCCCGGCATCCAACGTCTCGCCGAGGAACTGGGCGGCTTCCGCCCGACCGAACTCGCCGAGGAGCTGGAGTCGTCCGCCGACCGGCTTCTGCATCCGCTGCTGCACGACTCCGAACACGACGACGACGTATGCCTGTTGCTGTGCCATGTGCACAGCGGCTACCGGTCGCCGGCAAGTCCGTCCTCGTGAAAGGCGCGCAGCAGTTGTGCCAGCCGCGCACGCTGCTCGGGAGGCAGGTCGGCCAGGGCGACGGCCAGCTGCACGGAGAGCCGCTCGGCGACGTCCGCCAGGCACCGCCGTCCCTCGGCCGTGACCTCCAGGTGGACCTCGCGCCGGTTGCCGGCGCGTACCCGGCGCCGGAGCAGTCCGGCGGCTTCGAGGCGGTCGCAGAGCCGGCTGGCGGTGGGCAGCCCGATGTGCAACTGCTCGGCCAGGGCGGTGAGGTTGAGCGCGGGCCGACGGCTGACGGCCCGCAAGGCGCGTAGCTGACGCGGCGGCAGACGCGGCCGGGCCTCGTCGACGGCCGTGAACCAGAGCGTCACCAGGTTCTCCACGGCCTCGACGACCTGCGGGCCGACGACGTCGGAGGAAAACGCGGAGGGAATCTCGGGATCCGGTTCGCGGCGCATGGCCCGACACTTCTCTCTCGGTCGACTCCGGCCTGGGCCCCATCAGTGCAAGGGCCTACCCGAAGCGACGGAGACTACACAGGCGCACCATGCCCCGTCCGCCCCGGTCACTTCACGACCGTCTCCCAGGTGTCGACGGCATAGTGGACCGTCAGCCCGTGCCGGGCGTACAGGGCCGGAGCCCCCGTGGCGTTGGCGGTGTCCACCCCGAGCCCCACCGTGTCGCGTCCGCGCGCGGCGAAGGCCGCGAAGGCGTGCCGCAGCAGCAGGCCGCCGAGGCCCAGCCCGCGCCCCTCACGCACCACGCCGATGCTGCGGATCCACCCCATCGCCTCCCGGTCGTCGCGGGCGAGCAGGAAGCCGACGTCCCCCAGGTCCGCCGTGGCGGCGATCCACACCAGCGACCAGTCGAGCCGGTCCGCGTCGACGTCGTGCAGCCACTGCTCGTAGGTACGGGGCTGGAAGTCGAAGTGCTCGGCGAAGCTCGACTGGTACAGCGCGTGGACGCGTACACGGTCCGCCTCGTCGGTGCAGGGCCGCAGCCGGACGCCCGGCGGAACCGTCGGCACGACGTCCTCGGCGGTGTCCAGCGGCCGTCGCAGCACGTGATAGCGGCGTACGACGGACCAGCCGCGCTCCTCGATCAGCCGGGTGTCGAGCGTGGGCTCCGTGTTGAGGTGCAGATGCACCACGGCCCTGGACGCGCCGTTCTCCCGTGCCTTGTCCAGGGCGCGGACCTCGATCGCGTCGAATATGAGCTCCCCGGCCCGCTGGTGGTCGGGCAGCACATAGTGGTCGACGTCGACGCGCTCGCCGCCCGACTCGTCCCACAACAGCCCGTAAGCAACCAGCCGTTCGCCGTCGAAGACCAGCCACGAATCGCGGTCCAGCGCGATGTCCGGCCGCTTCAGGTCGTCCTCCACGGAGTGCAGGTCGGTCTCCGGCCGGCCGATCTCGATCAGATCGACCTCGTTGAGCAGTGCGGTGACGGCGGCCGCGTCGGCGAGGCCGGCCGGGCGAAGGGCGTAAGGCATGCGCCCAGGGTCCGGGGGAGGGGGACACGGCCGCAACGGAATTTCCCCCAGCGTGCCGCTCCCGGCGGCCGCCTGGCCGGCGCCGGAGGCAACCGGGAGCGGCACAGGATCGTCCTTGGGATCATGGTCACCGCAAGCATCCCAGGCCCCCTGGCGGCGTCAGTGCGCCAGCTGCTCGATTTCGCGTGGACACAGACGCGGTCCTGCGCCTTCGCCATCGCCCTGATGGCCGGTGTGGCGGCCTCCGCCCTGCTGCCCGGCCTGCCGGTGGCCCGCTACGACCTCCTCGTCGTCTACGGGGTCCTGCTGACGCTGCTGTTCTGGATGCGCGGCTGGGAGAACGGGCGGGACATAGCCGTCATCGCCGTCTGCCATGTCATCGGCCTGGCCTTCGAACTGGTGAAAGTGTCCCTCGGTTCGTGGAGCTACCCGGAACCGGCCGTCCTGAAGTTCGCGGGCGTCCCGCTGTACGGCGGGTTCCTGTACGCCGCTGTCGGCAGTTACGTCTGCCGCGCCTGGCGTCTGTTCGACCTGGAGCTGGTCCGGTACCGGCCGCGGTCCACGGCCGTGGTCGCCGCCGCCATCTATGTGAACTTCTTCAGCCACCACTGGCTGCCCGACGCACGCTGGCCGCTGGCCGTCCTGCTCCTCGCCGTCACCGCGGGCTCGTCCGTGCGCTTCACGGTGCGTGGGGTGCGGTGGCGGATGCCGCTGGCGCTGTCGTTCGTCCTGATCGGCTTCTTCCTCTGGATCGCGGAGAACCTCGCCACCTATGTGGGCGCCTGGCGCTACCCCTACCAGCTGCACGGCTGGCAGCCCGTCGGCGTGGAGAAGTTCGGCGCATGGTCCCTGCTGATCAGCGTCACCTTCGTCCTGGCGGCCGTCGCCCGGTCGCGTCGCACCGGGACCGAGTGAGCGGCGGGGGCCGGACCCCGCCGCTCACCTGTTCAGGCGCTCTTCGGTCCCGCCGACTGCACGACCTCGAACGACCACAGGGTGGACCCGCTCGCCGCCGGCTTGGGACGCTCGCCGGCGCCCTCGCCACCGTCCTGGTGGGCCGACTTCATCGGACCCTCCATCCAGGCCTGGAACGACTCCTCGTCACGCCACCGCGTGTACACGAGGTAGGTGTCGGTGCCCTCGACCGGACGCAGGAGTTCGAACCACTCGAACCCGTCGGAGCTCTCCACGGCGTGCGCACGCGAGGCGAAGCGCTTCTCCAGCGTCTCGCGCTGCTCGGCGGGCACGGTCAGTACGTTGATCTTGACTACGCTCATGGTGCTCATCCTGCCGCACGGCCGTCGCTGCACGCGCGGCGGCTCGGTCAGGCCGTGTGCAGGGTCAGCCCGTAGCGGCCGAGGATCTCGTTGACGGGCTGGAACCAGGTCTCGCCGCCGCCGGAGCAGTTGCCCCAGCCGCCCGAGGTGACCCCCTGCGCCTGGTCGCCGCTGATGAAGGAGCCCCCGGAGTCGCCGGGTTCGGCGCAGACGCTGGTCCTGGTCATCTGGTGCACCGCGCCCTGGCTGTAGTTGACCGTCTCGTTCCTGGCCAGCACGGTCCCGCAGTGCCAGTGGGTCGTGGACCCGGACCGGCATATGGAGGCGCCGACGGGTGCCTCGGCCGAACCGCGCACGAGCCGGTCCGGGACGGTGCCCCAGCCGAGGACCACCGGCACCGTCCACCAGCCGCTGCCGACGCTCACCCAGGCGTAGTCGTTGCCCGGGAACGAGGAGCCCTGGAACGTTCCGACGTGCGTGCCGTCCCAGCCACGGACCGCGGCCCCCTGACCACCGCAGTGCCCGGCGGTGACGAAGCCGCCGTGCACCGAGAAGCCTATGGAGCAGCGGACGTTGCCGGTGTAGTACGGGTCGCCGCCGACGGTTCCGGCGGCGAAGGTGCGCGGGGCGGCGGTGACCGTCCGCACGGTGACGGGACCGGCCGCTCGGGCGCCGGAGACGAAGCGGCGGACATCGTTGTCGGCCCGCCGGTCGCCGACGACGTTCACGACGACCGTGTTGGCCGCCGGATCCACGTGCCAACTGCTCACGCCCGACGGCGCGGGGAGCCGGTCGATGCGCGCCTTGGCCGCGTCGAGTTCGCGCGCGCTGTGCTCGACGGTGCGCACGGTCGCCCCGGTGGCGCGGACCTTCCGTACGGTCGCGGGCGGGGCGTCGGAGGTGACGGCCACGGTGAGCCGCTCGCTCCGCGCGTCGAACCACGCGCCGCCGTAGGCGGATCCGGCCGCCTTGCGAACCTTCGGGGCGAGGGCCGTGGCGGTGCGTTCCGCCGCCAGCCGTGCCTCGGCCTGCGGTTTCGACAGGCCGAGGTCCCGCTGCATCGCGTGCAGCAGGCCGGCGGAGGCGGACGGGGAGGCGGGGTCGGTGTCGCTCGCCGCGGCCGATCCGGTGCCGCCCGCGGTCCAGCCGCCGAGCATGAGCACCGCGGCGAGAGCGGCGTACGTGAGTCTGAGGCTCTTGCGTCTCAAGGGAGTTGCCCTTCGTCGTTCCAACAAGGTGGGGGTGGAACAACCGCAATCTGAGAGCGCTCTCATCCAGGGTCGGGCAGAGCATAGCCATGACGCCGTGTCAGGTCCATACCAGCGCCGCCCGTCTTTGTGTCTCAGCCCACGTTGCCGGTCCGGGCCTCCTGCCACAGGTCGACGCCGCCGTCGGTGGCGTACTTGTCGATCTCGGCGAGTTCCTCGTCGCCGAAGTCGAGGTTCTCCAGCGCGGAGACGTTCTGTTCGAGCTGCTCGGTGCGGGAGGCGCCGATGACGAGCGAGGTCACGCGCCGGTCGCGCAGGGCCCAGGCGAGTGCCATCTGGGCGAGGGTCTGCCCGCGCCGGGACGCGATGTCGTCGAGGGCACGCAGCCTGCGCAGCATGTCCTGCGACAGCCAGGTCTCGTCGAACGACTTGCCCTGTGTGGCACGCGAGCCGGCGGGGACGCCGTCGAGGTAGCGCCCGGTCAGCAGGCCCTGGGCGAGCGCCGTGAAGCCGATGACCCCGAAGCCCTCATGCTCGGCGACCTCCAGCAGGCCCTCGTTCTCGATCCAGCGGTTGAGCATGCTGTACGACGGCTGGTGGATCAGCAGCGGCGTGCCCAGCTCGCGCAGGATCGCGGCGGCCTGCCGGGAGCGCTCGGCGTCGTACGAGGAGATGCCGACGTACAAGGCCTTGCCCTGGCGGACGGCGGTGTCGAGCGCGCCCATCGTCTCCTCGAGCGGGGTGCTCGCGTCCAGCCGGTGGGAGTAGAAGATGTCGACGTACTCCAGCCCCATGCGCTTCAGTGACTGGTCGAGCGAGGCCAGCACGTACTTGCGGGAGCCGCCGCCCTGGCCGTAGGGGCCGGGCCACATGTCCCAGCCGGCCTTGGTGGAGACCACAAGTTCGTCCCGGTAGGGGGCGAGGTCCTGCTTCATCAGCCGGCCGAAGTTGAGCTCGGCGGCGCCGTAGGGCGGGCCGTAGTTGTTGGCGAGGTCGTGGTGGGTGATGCCCAGGTCGAAGGCGCGCAGGGCGATCTCGCGCTGGGCCTCGAAGGAGCGGTCGTCACCGAAGTTGTGCCAGTACCCGAGGGACAGCGCCGGGAGGTCGAGCCCCGAGCGTCCGGTGCGCCGGTAGCGCATCGTGCCGTTGTAGCGCTCGGGGTCGGCGAGGTGGGTCATGGAGGGGTGCTCCTGTCCGATCGGGGCGTGCGGTGCCTGGTTCCGGTTCCGACGTCCAGCGCATCGTTCCATCCGGTACGGCGGCGATCGTCGGCAGCCGGCGCCGTACCCATGTTTCCTTAAATTAGTAATTAATATTGACAGGGTCCCTGCCTCACACCACAGTCTTCGCCGTGCGAGCCGCGTCGTGAAGGCCTCGGCATGACCCGCACCTGCACCCCGGAAGATCACCGTCAGCAGAAGGGCCGTACGACATGACGCCCTACGCCCGCCGCGGCGTGCACGGCCAGACCGTGGAGGCGCTCGCCCGCCGCATCCTGGGCGGCCGGATCCCCGAGGGCGCCACGCTCGACCTGGTGGCGCTCCAGAGCGAGCTGGACGTCAGTCTCACCGCTCTGCGCGAGTCCCTGAAGGTGCTCGCCGCCAAGGGCATGGTCGACGCCCGCCAGAAACGCGGCACCTTCGTCAGAGCCCGCGCCGACTGGAACCTGCTCGACGCCGACGTACTGCGCTGGCAGTTCGAGGACGCCGGCCTCGCCACCGACGCGGACCGCACACTGCTGCGCAACCTCGCCGAAGTACGCGACATCGTCGAACCGGCCGCCGTACGCCTGGCCGCCGAACGCCGCACCGACACAGACCTGGCGGCCCTGGACGCGGCACTGGAGGCGATGGCGGAGCACGGCGGCGACCCGGGGCAGGCCGTGGCGGCCGACCTCGCCTTCCACCGCGCCCTGCTGTCCGCCACCCACAACGAGCTGCTCCAGCGCATGGAGATGGTCATCGAGCCGGGCCTCGCCCACCGCGACCGCATCGTCCACAGCCACCCGCACAGCGAGGACCCCGTACCGGCCCACCGCGCCGTCCTGGACGCCGTACGCGAGCGGGACCCGCAGGCCGCGGAGACGGCGATGCGTGCCCTGCTCGTCCAGTCCGGACGCGACCTGGCCCGGATCGACGGTCCGGACGTCCCGGGTTCCGACGACGTGAAAGGCACTGGCGGTAAGTGAGGACCACTCGGGCCGGCCGACGCCGCCCCCGTCGACCACACCCGCACCGCATCGCCCGGCTTCCGCTTCGTCCGGGCCGCGCACGCCCTGCTCGCCTCTCCCCGCACGCCACCCTGCGCATGACCTCGGGCGCGCCCACCAGCCTGTTCCCCGAGACCGCCCCGCTCCTCGGCACGACTTGGCCCACCGGAGTGTCCTGGACCACCGGCCCGTGGCCCACGCCCCACGGGCTGCCCCCCCGCCCGGCTCGGCCCCGACGACGGCACCGCCCTGGAACTGCGGCCGCCGGCCAACCCGTGTCGATCGCCCTGTGGCGCAACGTCGCCGACGGCCCACGCTCACCGCGAGCCGCCGTTGCCCCGTGACCCCCGCACCGAAGGAGCACCGTCCGTGGACCTGACAGCCGCGCTGGCCAGCCACCGCCTGATCGCGATCGTGCGCGGTGACGATCCCGACGCCGCCCTGAGCACCGTGCTGGCCCTGGCCGAGGAGGGCGTCGAACTGATCGAGGTGTCACTGGCCGCCCCCGAAGCCCTCTCCGTCATCGAACGCGCACGCCACGCCCTCGGCCCCGACCGCCCCCTCGGGGCCGGCACCGTGCTGACCGCCGACGACGCCCGCGCCGCCCACCGGGCCGGAGCCGACTTCGCGGTCACCCCGGGGCTCGGCGACGGCGTCACCACCGCCCAGGAGCTGGGCATGCCGGTCCTCGCCGGTGTGCTGACCCCGACCGAGATCATCGCGGCCCGCGCACTGGGGGTCGCCGCGCTGAAGGTCTTCCCGATCGCCCAGGCCGGGGGAGCGGACTACCTCAGGGCCCTGCGCGGCCCGTTCCCCGACGCGCCGTTCGTCCCGGTCGGCGGGATCGACGCCGACGCGGCCCGCGCCTGCCTCACGGCCGGAGCACTCGCGGTCGGCGTCGGGTCCCCACTCGTCGGCGACGCGGCGGACGGCGGCAGCGTCACCGACCTCAGGGAGCGCGCCCGCCGGTTCCGCACGGTCGTCGCGGAGGCGACGCCGTGACCGCCGACCTGCGCCCCGTCCACCCCGACCGCCCCGAACCGGGCGCGGGCGCCCGCTGGACCGGCTCGTGCGTCGCCCTCGTCGACCGCCATGCCGTCGGTCCTGTCGGCGCCGGACGCACGCCTGCTCACCCTGGCCCTACGCCCCGTCCCGTCGACCCCGTGATCGGCAGGGCGGTCCACGTCGAGGGCGGCGTGTTGATCGCCGTCCGGGGCGCCGGCGCCGTACGCCGCCCTCGTGAGGACGGCAGCCTCGACCGCGCGCTGCGGCTGCCCGCACGGCGGCTCGCCGGGGTGTGCCTCGCCCACGACGTCCCGTACGTCACGACCGCCCGCGTCGGAGAGGCCGTACCGGGTCCCGGCGACGGTGCCCTGTTCACCGCGCGCGTGGGCGTGCCGGGCACCCCGACGCCCGTGTGCCGACTGGACGCGGCACGGCACTCCTCGTCCGTCGGAGTTCCGGCGTGACCGGCCGCTGGCGCCCCGCTCGAGGCCCGGTCGTCTGCATCGGCGAGACCATGGCGGCCCTGGCCCCCGATCCGCCGAGCTCCCTGCTGAACGCGGCCCGTCTGCGGCTTTCGGTGGCGGGAGCCGAGTCGAACGTCGCCATGTACCTCGCCGACCACGGTGTCCCCGTCGCCTGGCTCTCCGCGCTCGGCGACGACCCCCTGGGTCACCGTGTCCGAGCCACCGTCGCGGCCGCCGGGGTCGACGTGTCCCACGTGCGCACCGACGCCGGCCGTCCGACCGGCCTGCTGGTTAAGGACCCGGGCCCGGCCGGAACCCGCGTGCACTACTACAGGAGCGGCTCGGCCGCATCCGCGCTGGGCCCCGACGCACTCGACGGCGAGCCCCTGAACACAGCCGCGCTGCTGCACCTGACCGGCATCACACCCGCACTGTCCGAGTCGTGCCGTCGGCTGGTGACCCGGGCCCTGACCGCCGGGCCCGGCGCACGCCCCTACGCGGTGAGCTTCGACGTCAACCATCGCGCCGTCCTCTGGCCGGACGGATCGGCCCCGACCGTGCTGCGGGAACTGGCGGACCGGGCCGACATCGCCTTCGTCGGCCTGGACGAGGCGCAGGCCCTGTGGGGCGGGCACCTGACGCCCGCGGACGTACGGGCACACCTCCCCGGCCCCCGCGTCCTGGTCGTCAAGGACGGGGCGAACGCCGCGACCGCGTTCAGCGACGAGGGTGTGCGCTCGGTGCCGGCACCGCGTACGACCGTCGTGGAGCCCGTCGGCGCCGGCGACGCCTTCGCCGCCGGTTTCCTCGCGGGCCTGCTGCGGGACGGCACCACGACCGACGCCCTCCGCCTGGGCCACCTCACCGCCGCCTCCGCCCTCCGAGTCACCGGGGACCACGGCCCGCTGCCCGGCCGGCGGGAGCAGGAGGCGCTGCTCGCGCTCTCGCCCCGGGAGTGGAAGGAGCGGACCGGGTGAGGGCCGCCCTGCCGCCCTCGGCCTGCGCCCCCGCCCCCTCCGCGCGCGAGAGGTGATTTGCCCGCCTATGCTCCATTTGTGTGACGACTATCTTCGAAGAGCTGGTGCAGAAGGAGCGTGCCGCCGAGCAGGCGCACACGCGTGTGGAGGATCTGCGGCGCATGTACGGGTCCCCGACCCAGCGCGGCGGCTGGAGTGCCCGGCAGACCGAGACGTACAACACGGCTCTGCGGGCCTGGCGCGACCTCGCCCGGGAGGCGCAGGTCGCGATGGTCGAGTATGCGAGGGAGCGGGGCGAGCAGCGCAGCGACGTCGAGGAGAAGGTGCGCAAGGCCGCCTTGCACGTGGAGACGGGGGGCGCCGGGGCGTGAACCCTCTCACCCCGGGCGAGGTCAGCCGGCGCGCTCCAGGGCCGGCAGCATGCCGGACGCGCGCAGGTGGTCCTCGACGACCCGTGAGCCCGGCGACAGCGAGGTCTTGACCCACGGTTTGGCGGTCGGCCCGCGCCGGACCGCCCGCTGGGCGAGCAGCCCCGCCCGCACGAGCAGCGCCGGGTCGGTGGTGTCGGTGCAGCTCGTGATGGCGGCGACGGCGACCGGGCCGTCGGGCAGTGGCTTGTCGAAGGTCCCGGCCTCGATCGTCGGACGGCCCGCCGTCTGTTGGAAGGACGCGGGCACGCTGGACAACGGCAGCCGCTGGTGCGGCAGGTCCGGGCCCGCCACGCTGGGCCCGACCGTGCGGAGCCTCAGGTGCATCACCGAATCCGGTGCTGCTTCCAGAACGGACCGAGATCCCTGCTGGTCACGGACTGCGCGGCACGCTTGAACGCGGCGGTGGTGGAGACGCCGTACCAGTGGTCCTCCGCGTACTGCTTCAGGAGCCGGGCCATGGTGCCCGCGCCGAGAACGCGCTCCAGGTCCGCGAGGGCGCAGGAGCCGGCCGTGTAGATCAGGTGGTACTCGCCCGGGTGCGCGGCCCAGTAGGCCATGGAACTGGTCAGCGCCGTACGGTCGCTCGGCCACTCGACCTCCGACCAGCAGCCGCGGGTGTCCCAGCCGTAGAAGCGCGCGTTGGCGTACTGGGCGAAGCTCTCGTCCAGCCAGGGCGCGCCGTACTCGTCGTTGCCGACGATGCCGTACCACCACTGGTGGGCGACCTCGTGGACGACCGCACTGCCTTCCTCGGTGGTGCCGAGCAGGACCAGGCCGGGGTACTCCATGCCGCCGCCGAAGCCGCTGGTCATCACCAGGTCGATCTCGCCGTACGGGTAGCGCCCGAACTCATCGCCGAACCGGTCGACGGCGGCGGCGCCGTCCTGACGGGTGAGACGCACCCCGGCCGCGGACGTGTCCGGCGCCCAGTACGACCGCACCCGCACGCCGCCGGGCGTGGTCTCGGTGGCCGTGCGGAACGGCCCCGCGGCCCAGGCGAAGTCCCTCACCCGGTGCGCGACGCTGAGCGTGCGGCTGCGGCCGGGCCCGGCGGGACGGGTCCAGGTGCGGCCGGTGGCCGGGACCTCGAGGGCGGCGGGGTGGTCGAGCGTCACCCGGAAGTCGCTCGCCAGGGCGTAGAAGCTCTCCCCGGTCGACACGTACGGGTCGAGGTGCCAGCCGGCGGCGTCGTGCACGGCGAGCACGGGCAGGGCGTTGCCCAGGAAGCGGAAGGCGCCCTCGCGGCCGAAGCGGTTGTTGCGCCGGGGCACCGTCACGGACACGTCGAAGGCGACGGCGGCCCGCTCGCCCCGTGCGAGCGGCTTCGGCAGGGCGATCCGCAGCGCCGTGCAGTCCACGGTGAGCCGGCCCGCGGTACCCCCGGTGACCTTGGACACCTCGACGGGCGGCGGCGTCCCCGCCGTGCCGCACCGGTCCTCCCCGTTGCCCCACAGCCGCACATACACCTCGCGCAGCGGCCGGTCGGAGGCGTTGCGGAACGACACACGCTGCCGGCCCGTCCAGCGCGAGCCGTCCGCGTTGCCGCGCAGTGTCACGTCGTAGCGCGGCCGGTCGGGTGTCGCGGCCGGGGCGGACGCGGCCCGGCTCGTCGGCGCCGAGAGGGCGTCCGCACCGCGGGCGCTCTGCGCCAGGAGCACGGCGAGCAGGACAACCAGCAGACGTCGTAAGGACGTTGACGGCCATGCGGAGATCAACGGCATGACAGCGGATCCTGCCACAACGGGTGAGCGTTGGCCCTTGACCGGGTGAAGACGGGACGGGCGGTGCTCAGCCTCGACGAGCCTCGGAGTGCGGACCAGGGCTCGGGCTCGGGAGATGTTCGACGGGCAGGGCGCGCAGGGTGCGTAGCGGTGACATGACGTTCGGGAGGACGCTCAAGGTCATGCCGGCCGCCCCGATCCCCAACGTACCCGCCGCTCCGAACGCCTCCCCCGAGGCACCGCCCAACAGCCCGCCCAGCGGGATCCCGCCCCAGGACACGAAACGGGCCGTCGCGCTCACCCGGCCCAACAGCCCGTCCGGAGTGAGGGCCTGCTGCAAGCTCGACTGAGCCATGACGCGGACGACTCCACCCATCGAGAGAGCCGACAGCCCGAGGGCCGCCACGGCCACGCTCCACCCCGGCCGCGTCAACGGCATGAGGGCGGTCGGCGGACAGGTGAGAAGCGGCGCCAGCCAGATGACGCGCCCCTGTCCGATTCGCTGCGCGAGCCTGGTCGCCAACAGCGCGCCCAGCAAGGCGCCACAGCCCATTCCCGACAGGACGAGACCGATGCCGAACGGTTCGAGCCCCGCCTCCCGCTCCAGGAAGACCAGCAACATCGTCTGGTACAGGACGAGGAAGAGGTTGAATATCGCGTCGCCCAACAGAACGGCCCGCAGGGCGGGTTGCTCGCGGACGAACCGCAACCCCTCCTTGACGTCCCGGATCAGACGCGAATGTTCGCGGGGCTCCGGCTTCTGTTCGCGTTTTCGGATACCGGCGGCGAGCAGACCCGAAAGGGCCATTCCCGCCGAGCTCACCAGGAGCGTCGCAGGGGCTCCGGCCAGGCCGACCAGCGGTCCGGCCAATCCCGGCCCGCCGATACTCGTCACCGAGCGGATCGCGGAGAGTTTCGCATTGCCTTCCATGAGCCGGTCGCGCCCCACCAGATGCGGCAGATAACTGGCGTAGGCGACGTCGAAGAAGACAGTCAGCACCCCGTGCACCAGGGCGACCGCGTGAAGCCACCAGATGGTGAGCAGACCCGCCCACCACGCCAACGGGATCGTCAGCAGCGCCAACGCCCCCTCGCCAGATCGGTACTGATCATCACCGGACGCTTCCGCATCCGGTCCACCCACGCACCGGCCGGCAACCCGACCAGGAGCGAGCCCGCCGTGGTCATCGCGGTCAGCAGACCGACCTGGAACTCGTCGGCCCCCAATGCTGTGATGGCGACCAGCGGCAACGCGAGAAACAGGATGCGATCTCCCCATTGGCCCAGTGCGGTCGCGGCGAAGAAGCGCCCGAAATCCCGGGTGCGCAGGAGACCGAGCCGGGAGACCATGGGCATACGTCTCACCCCTGCTGTCCGTCGACCGCGAACTCGTAGGCCACTTCCCGGCGCATGTCCGGGATGACGATGTCGGCGGTTTCCACCGGACGCCCGTCGACGTCGTAGATGGTCCGCTCGATCCGCAGCACCAGATCCCCGTAGCCGATCCCCAGGAGGTTCGCCTGTGCCCGGGTGGCACGGGCCGGGCGCGGCAGCTCGATCACCGTCGCGACGACGACGCCGATGGAACGCATCCGCCGGACCACCCCTTTGCCCGCGAGAGGACCCGACTCGGGCAGTACGACCGGAGTGCCGCCCGTGAGGGCCATCGGCTCCCAGGACGCCGAGAGCTGCACGGGCTGTCCTTCGGCGAGGAACTCGTAGTGCGTGGTGACGCAGAGGTCCCCGGGCCCGATCGCGAGCCGCTCCGCGATCGACTCGGGAGCCGGGACGCGCACCTGGCTGTGCGCGTCCCACGCGTCGGCCTTCCCCCGCTCCTTCAGGCCGACGAGCGAAGGCGTTCCGTCCAGCCGTTCACCGCGCCGCGAGCGGACCAGCCGCAGGCGCTCGCGCGGCATGCCCACGTACGTGCCGGAGCCGGCGCGTCCTTCGAGGAGACCGTCGGCGATCAGCCGGTCCATGGCCCGCTGCACGACGTTCCGCCCCACGCCGTACTCCTCGGCGATCCGCACCCGGGACGGCAGACGGGCCCCGATGTCCCACTCTCCCGAGAGGATCCGTGCGCGCAGCGCGTCGGCCACGGCAAGGTACGGCGCCTCTCGGGGCATGGGTGACTCTCCAGTGGGTTTCCGCCGTGCGGCGACGTGTGGTTCCAACGGGTGGTTCCAGGGGGCGTTGGAAAGCTACTGCACCGGCGGAAAGCTACTGGAGTAGAACTACGCGCCCCGGTCAGGCGGGTGGTGGAGCCAGGGTCGCGGGGGTGGGGCCGGCCGGGCGGACCGTGATGCCGTAGTCCGCTTTCGTGGGGGTGGCGGCGAACTCGGGGACGTGGGCCGGCAGCAGGTGTTCCAGCAGGACGGTCGACTCGCGGAGCGCGAACTGGAGGCCGAGGCAGGCGCGGGGGCCGATACCGAAGGGGAAGTAGGCCCCCGGGTGGGCGGGGCGGCCGTCCGGGGCGGTGAAGCGCCGGGGGTCGAAGTGCTCGGGGTCGGGCCACAGTTCGGGGTCGCGGTGGGTGAGGTACGGGCAGACGACGATGTCGGTGCCGGCCTCGACGGAGTACCCGGCGAGGGCGTCGTCCTCGGCGGCGTGGCGGGGCAGGATCCAGGCCGACGGGTAGAGCCGGAGGGTCTCGTGGATCAGGGCCTGGATCGCCTGGCGGCGCTCCGGCGAACCCTCGGCGCCGGCGGCGAGCGCCTGTTCGCGTGCGGCGGGATGCCGGTCGAGGAGCAGATAGAGCCAGGTGAGAGTGGTCGCGGTCGTCTCGTGCCCGGCCGCGAGCAGCGTGATCAACTCGTCGCGGATCAGCTGGTCGGTGTACTCGGGGCGTTCTGTGGCGGCGTCGGTCAGGACATGGACCAGACCCGGGCCGTCCGGGCCGGAGACGCCGCTGCGGGCCGCTTCAATGGCACGCCGGGCGACCGCGTCGATCCGGGCGAGATCGGCGGCCACGGCGTCGCGGGCGTCGGCGACGTCGGCGGGCAGGGTCGGCACGGCCGCCGCCACGGCTTCCACCGCCGCCAGTTCGCGCTCGGTCTCCTCGTCCAGGGGGTGCCCGGTCAGCGAGCGCCAGATGGCGTCGAGCGCGAAGCGGTGCATCTCCCGCCCGACGTCGAGCACCCGCCCCGTGCGGGCGTACCCGTCCCAGCGCTCGGCGGTGGTGCGGGCGGCCGCCGTGATCCGCTGCTCGTAGCGGCGCATTCCGGTACCGGTGAACTGGCCCTGCAGCAGACGGCGTTGCCGCTTCCACGCCGCCCCGTTGGCCGCCATGACCCCGTCGCCGATCAGCAGCCGGGCACGGTGGGAGCGCTTGACGTACCGTTCCGGGAACCGGGCGAGCACATGCTGGACCGCCGTCGGGTCGGTGACGAGCACGGTGGGCGCCGGGCCGAGCCGGAAGGCGGCGACACCGCCGACCTCTTCACGCACCCGCGCCAGCAGCTCGACCAGTTCACCTCCCCCCGAACGCCATCGCTCCACGACCCCGGGCTCGGCCTCGGGAACCGGCCTCCCCGTGCCGGAAGCGTGCGGGAGGGCGCCGGGGCCGGCATCGGTGTCCATGTCTCTTCTCCAGGTGAGCCGTTGGGCTTCGGCCGCGACCGGGCGCGGTTGCCACGGACTGTACGGGAGCGGGCACATGGAGTCACTCCGGGGGTGTGGCCGAGGGTGTCATGATGTGGGGGAGGGCTCCTGAGTGCCGAAGACCCGGAGGGAGCTGATGCGGCGGTGGAACGGACACCGGTCGGGCTCGCGGGGAGTGCCGGCGCGTGACGCGAGCACGCCGCCCCGGGATGACGACGATCGGCGTCTACGGCTTCGACCGCGAGTCCTTCCTGCGAGAGCTGCGGCACGCGGACGTCCGCCTCCTGCTCGACGTACGTCAGCGCCGCGGTGTCCGCGGTCCCGAGTACGCCTGGGCGAACTCACTGCGGTTGCAGCAGGCCCTCGCCCGGGCCGGGATCGCCTACGAGCACCACCCCGAACTCGCCCCGACCACCGAACTGCGCCTGCTCCAGTACGCCGAGGACGACCGCCAGGGAGTCGGCAAGCGCACGCGCCGCGAGCTCGCCGCCGAGTACACGCGCCGCTACACCGCCGAGATCCTCGACGGCGTCGACCTCACGCCGATCGTCTCGGCGCTGTCGCGGCACGGGATCGCCGCGCTGTTCTGCGTCGAGCGCGACCCGGAAGCGTGCCACCGCTCGTTGATCGCCCGGCGACTGGCCGAGGAGCACGGCGTCACGATCGAGCACCTGCGCCCGCAATGACGTACGCATCGGAGCCCGGGCCGGACCGAGCGGCTCCGGTCTCACACCGGGTAGGCGTGCGTCTGCGTCGCCTTCACCGTCGCCCAGACCTCGGCGCCCGGGTGCAGATCGAGCTCGGCGGCGGCGACCGTCGTCAGGTCCGCGGCGAGGGGGAGTTCGCCCGCCAGGGCGGCCCGGATCTGGTCGCCGTGGGTCTCCAGGCCGGCCACCTCGCAGCGCCAGAGATTACGGGCGCTGGATCCGGTCGGGCGGTCCCGGTGGAGGGTGACCGCGCTGGGCGGGAACGCCACATAGACCGGTCCCGACAGGTCCTCGGTGGTGGTGATCGCGGGGCCGCCGTCCAGCCGGACCGCATGGCCGTCGGCCTCGCCCCGGTAGAGGTTCAGGCCGACCAGCTGGGCGATGTAGTCGGTACGGGGATGGCGGGCGATGTCGGACGGGCTGCCCTGCTGCACGACCCGGCCGTGCTCCACGACGACCAGGCGGTCGGCCAGGACCATGGCGTCCAGCGGATCGTGGGTGACGAGTACGGCCACGGCCTCGAACTCGGCCAGATGGCGGCGCAGTTGGGCGCGGACCTCCAGCCGGGTCCGGGCGTCCAGTGCCGCCAGCGGTTCGTCGAGGAGCAGCAGACGCGGGCGGGTGGCCAGGGCGCGGGCGAGGGCGACGCGCTGGGCCTGGCCGCCGGACAGCCTGCGCGGCTTGGCGCCCGCGTGGTCCGTGAGCCCCAGACGGTCCAGCCACTCGGCGGCCCGCGCCCGCGCCTGCGCCTTGGTCGCGCCCTGGCAGCGCGGCCCGAAGGCCACGTTGTCGAGGGCCGTGAGGTGCGGGAAGAGCAGATAGTCCTGGAAGACGACACCGACCGGACGGGACTCGGGCGGCGTACGGTCCAACTCCGCACCGTCCAGCCGCAGATGGCCGTCGGTGAGCGGGGTCAGCCCGGCGAGGGCGCGCAGCGCGGTGGTCTTGCCCGCGCCGTTCGGACCGAGCAGCGCGACCACCTCGCCGGGCGCGACGGTCAGCGCCACGTCGAGGCGGAAGGCGCCGCGGGCCACCACGAGGCGGGCGTCGAGCCCCTCCAGGGTGGTGTCGGCGCGGACGTCGTGGGTCTCGGTCATCCGGTGGTCGCCCCCGGTCGCTGCGGGCCGGGTCATCCGGCCCTCATCCAACGGTCGCGCAGGCCGGCCAGCACCGCGATCGACACGGCCAGCAGCACCAGACTCAGGGCGATGGCGGCCTCCGGGTCGCTCTGCAGGGCCAGGTAGACGGCGAGCGGCATGGTCTGGGTACGTCCCGGGAAGTTGCCCGCGAAGGTGATCGTCGCGCCGAACTCGCCGAGCGCCCGGGCCCAGGCCAGCACGGCGCCGGCGGCGACACCGGGGGCGATCAGCGGCAGCGTGACCCGGCGGAACGCGGTGAAGCGGGAGGCGCCCAGGGTGGTGGCCGCCTCCTCGTAGCGCGGGTCGGCGGCCCGCAGGGTGCCCTCGACGCTGATGACGAGGAACGGCATCGCGACGAACGCCTCCGCGATCACGACGCCGGCCGTGGTGAACGGCAGCGTGATCCCGAACCACGAGTCCAGCCACTGTCCGACGATGCCGTTGCGGCCGAGTGCCATCAGCAGCGCCACACCGCCCACGACCGGCGGCAGGACCAGGGGGAGGGTGACGAGGGCCCGTACGAGGCCCCGGCCGGGGAACTCCACGCGGGCCAGCAGCCAGGCCAGCGGCACGCCGATGACCAGGCTCACCGCGGTCGCGGCCGTGGCACAGATCAGGGACAGCCTGAGTGCCTGCCACACGTCGGGGCTGGTCAGCTGCTCGGGCAGGCTGTGCCACGGGGTCCGTACCAGCAGGGCGATCAGCGGCACGATCAGGAATGCCAGGCCGATCAGCGCGGGGAGGAGCAGGGGCAGCGGAACGCCGGAACGGACGCTGCGACGCCGCGGCCCGCCCCGGAGGGTGTCGGTCGTGGCGTCGGCCTTGTGGCTCGTCGGGCTCACGGCTTGAGGAACCCGGCCTCGGACAGGACCTGCCGGCCCTCGGCGGACCGCACGAGCGCGATGAACGCCTTGGCGGCCTCGGTGTTCTTCGACTCCTTGAGCAGGGCGATCGGGTAGTCGTTGACGGCGTCGGCGGACTCGGGGAACTCCACGCCCTCCACCTTGTCACCCGCCGCGTGCACGTCGGTCTTGTACACGACGGCCGCGTCGGCCTCCTTCAGCTCGACCTTGGTCAGCGCGGCCTTGACGTCCTGCTCGTAGGAGACGGGCGTGAGCGTGAGCTTGCTCGCGTCCAGGGCCTTCTGGGCGGCGGCGCCGCACGGCACCTCCTTGTCGCACAGGACGACCTTCAGATCGGATTCGGTGAGGTCCTCCAAGGAGCCGATCTTGCGGGGGTTGCCCGGCAGGGTGGCGATCTCCAGCTGGTTGCGGACGAAGGTGGCCGGGGTGCCGGAGGCGCCATCGGCGTCGGTGACGATCTTCATCGTCTTGGGGCTGGCCGAGGCGAACACGTCGGCCGGAGCCCCGCCGGTGATGCTCGCGGCCAGCGAGTCGCTGCCGCCGAAGCTGAAGGTGACCTCGGTGCCCGGGTGCTCCTTCTCGAACCGCTTGCCCAGCGTCTCGAAGCTCTCCTTCAGGGAGGCCGCCGCGAACACGGTCACGTCACCGGAGACCTTGCCCGGGGACGAGGTGGACGCGGAGGCGGAGTCCGACTTCGCCGGGGCGCCCGAGTCGGCCGACGAGCAGGCGCTCAGCGCCAGCAGTGCCGCCGCGCTCACAGCGGCCATCCGCGACATGCGGCGGTTCCGGCGCGCGATACGGGTCATCACGGGTCCACTCCCTCTGGTCCTCACGGACACACTCACTCGCGGTCCTGACGGACCACGTACGCCTTGCGCCGATGATAATGCCGCAGATGCGAGGCGAAAGTCTGCTGTCGCATCGCATGAGCAGGGACGGCGCCAGAGGTGGGTGGCATGTGCGTTTGTACGGGACCAGGCGCAAAGGGAGTGGGTGAGCCCGGCGACGCCTGGCTCAGGTCCGGTCGATGTGCACGTTCGTCGACTTCACCCGGGCGGTGGCCTCCACGCCGACCTCCAGGCCAAGCTCCTCCACGGCCTCCCGCGTCAGCAGGGAGACCAGCCGGTGCGGGCCGGCCTGGATCTCCACCTGGGCGGCGACGTCGCCGAGCTTCACGGCGGTGACGATGCCGGGGAAGGCGTTGCGGACGGACGTGTGCGGCAGGTCCTCCTCGCCGTCACCGGACCTGGCCAGTTCCACGGAGAACGCGGCCAGGTCCTTGCCGTCGATGAGGCGGCGTCCGCCCTCGTCCCGGTGGGTGGCGACGCGCCCGGCGTCCGCCCAGCGCCGTGCGGTGTCGGGGCTCACTCCGAGCAGACGCGCCGCCTGGCCGATCGTGTAGGACTGCATGCGCGCCAAGATAGGTGATCAGGGCCGAGCCGCCGGTGACGACCCCGCGCCCGCGGGCCCGGCTCGGATCAGCGCCCGTGATTGTGCATGACGTGCTTGGTGCGCGAGTAGTCGTCCAGGGCGTAGATCGACAGGTCCCGGCCGTAGCCGGAGCCCTTGAAGCCGCCCCAGGGCACCTCACCGGCCGCCACCAGATGGGAGTTGACCCAGACCGTGCCGAAGTCGAGGCGCGCGGCGACGTCGTCAGGACGACGCCCCGCCCGGCGCCCCGGTCACCACCGATCCCGTCGTCGCACTGCTGCGTGAAGCCGTCCTCGCCGTGGGCCACGCCCCCGGCGACCGGGTCCCGGAGGCACCGCTCGCGGCACGCCTCGGGCTCTCCCGCCGGGTCGTGCGCGCGGGGCTGCGGGCGCTCGCCGAGGAGGGCATGCTCGATCTGCTCCCGGGCGGCGCGACCGCCGTCCCGGCCGTCACGGCGAGGACGTCCTGGACCTCTAGCACTGCCCGGCTGCACCGCATCGGCATCCGTCAACCGCAACGCGGTGCCCTTCGAGCCGCGTCCGCCGATGGTCTCGTCGGGCCTGCGGATCGGAACCCCGGCGCTGGCCACCCGCGGCTTCGGCGAGGCCGAGTTCCGGGAGGTCGCCGACATCATCGCCGAGGCCCTGAAGGGCGAACGGCCTGAGGACGAACTGCGCGGCCGGGTGGAGAAGCTCGCCTCCGCCTTCCCGCTGTACCCCCACCTGTCCCCCCTGAACGGAGACGCGGCATGACCGCCGAACCGCTGCCGGAGCACCCGGACTTCCTCTGGCGCAACCCCGAGCCGCACTCCTCGTACGACGTCGTCGTCGGCGGCGCAGGCGGCCACGGCCTCGCCACCGCCTACTACCTCGCCAAGAACCACGGCATCACCCGAGGTGACCGCCGAGCTGAAGGACGCCCTCGGCGGCGACCCGGGGTCGGTCGTGGACGTCTCCGCGAACCGCACCACGCTGGAACTGAGCGGCCCCGCCGCCCGGCAGGTCCTGGAGAAGGGCTGCCCGCTGGACCTGCACCCCCGGGCGTTCGGACCCGGCCGGGCCGTGTCCACCACGGTCGGCCCCGTCGCCGTCCTGCTCTGGCAGGTCGACGACACACCGACGTACCGCCTACTCCCGCGCTCCTCGTTCGCCGACCACCTGGCGCGCTGGCTCGTCGACGCGATGACTGAGTACCACGGACCGGAGGTGCCCTGACGAGCACGACCCCGAACACCGAGCACATCCTCACCCTCGACTGCCCCGAGTCGCCCGGCATCGCCCACGCCGTCTCGCGCTTCCTGCTCGACCACGGCAGCGACATCATCGACGACCACCGGTTCGGCGACCGCCGCGCCACTTCTTCCTGCGGGTGCGCTTCGCGGCCTCCGGCGCCGAGAACGACCCCCAGGCGCTGCGCGACGACTTCGCCGCCGTGGCCGCCCCGTTCCGGTAGCACCGGGGACTCGGGCCGCCCCTTCCGATCGCGCCGGATACGCGGCTTCCCGAAGGGCCACAGGGGGCAGACCTTCGGCGGAGGCGAACCGATCGGAGAGGAAGACGATGGCCCCATCGGAACAGGAAGCGGAACAGGAAGCCCAGCGGATCGGCATACCCGCCGAGTCCACCGCGGGCGAGACCAGGGTGGCGGCGACCCCTGCCACCGTGGCCCGGCTGGTCGCGCTGGGCTACCACGTGGTCGTGGAACCGGGGGCGGGGGAGCTGTCCCGCTTCTCCGACGCGGCCTACGAGGAGGCGGGCGCCCGGCTCGGCGACCCCTGGGCGGCCGAGATCGTGCTGAAGGTCAACCCCCCGTCGAGCGAGGAGATCGGCAGGCTGCGCGACACAGCGACGCTGATCGCCCTCATCGGCCCCGCGCTCAACCCGGAACTGGTCGAGGAGCTGGCCCGCCGGCCGATCACCGTGCTCGCCATGGACGCCGTACCGCGCATCTCGCGCGCCCAGTCCCTGGACGTCCTCAGCTCCATGGCGAACATCGCCGGATACCGGGCCGTCGTCGAGGCCGCGCACGCCTTCGGCCGCTTCTTCACCGGCCAGGTCACCGCCGCCGGCAAGGTGCCGCCCGCCAAGGTGCTCGTAGCAGGCGCCGGAGTGGCCGGACTCGCGGCGATCGGCGCGGCCCACAGCCTCGGCGCCGTGGTCCGCGCCACCGACCCCCGGCCCGAGGTCGCCGAACAAGTCCGGTCACTGGGCGGGGAGTTCCTGCAGGTACGGCCCGACCAGGACGAACAGCAGGTCAGCGGCGACGGATACGCCAAGGCCACGTCGGACGACTACAACCGGCTCGCCGCCCGGCTGTACGCCGAGCAGGCGGCCGACGTCGACATCATCGTCACCACCGCGCTCATCCCCGGCAGGCCGGCACCGCGGCTCATCACCGCCCAGGACGTCGCACGGATGAAACCCGGCAGCGTGATCGTCGACATGGCCGCCGCCCAGGGCGGCAACGTCGAGGGAACGGTCGCCGGAAAGGCCGTCGTCACCGACAACGACGTGACGATCATCGGCTACACCGACCTGCCCGGCCGGCTCCCCGCCCAGGCGTCCCAGCTGTACGGCACCAACCTGGTCAACCTGATGAAACTGCTCACCCCCGGCAAGGACGGCCGACTGGTCCTCGACTTCGAGGACGTGGTGCAGCGTTCGATGACCGTGGTCCGCGACGGCGAGAAGACCTGGCCGCCCCCGCCCGTACAGGTCTCCGCCGCGCCCGCTCAGACCCCTGCCCAGGGACCGGAACCGGCCGCGGCCCCGGACACGGATAGGAAGCCCGCCCGCTCCACGCGGTCCGGATACGCCCTCGTCGGCGCCGGAGCGCTCGCGCTCTTCCTGGTGACCGCCCTCTCGCCGCCCCAACTGATCGCCCACTTCACGGTGTTCGTCCTGGCGATCGTCATCGGCTTCTACGTCATCGGCCATGTGCACCACGCGCTGCACACCCCGCTGATGTCGGTCACCAACGCGATCTCCGGAATCGTCGTCGTCGGCGCGCTGCTCCAGATCGGCCACGGCGACACCGTGGTGAGCGTGCTGTCGTTCGCCGCGATCCTGCTGGCGAGCATCAACGTCTTCGGCGGATTCGCCGTCACCCGCCGCATGCTCGGCATGTTCTCGAAGGGCTGATCCCGGATGACCACCGCCACGGCCGCAGAGGCCGCATACGTCGTCGCCGCGCTGCTGTTCATCCTCAGCCTCGCCGGACTCTCCCAGCACCGGACGTCCCGCTCGGGGGTCGTCTGGGGCATCGCGGGCATGGTCATCGCCCTGGCCGCCACTGTGGGGCTCGCCTCACGGTCCATCAGCTCCACCGGTCTCGTGCTGATCGCCGTCGCCACGGCCGTCGGCGCGGGCATCGGACTGTGGCGCGCCCGGGTCGTCGAGATGACGGGCATGCCCGAACTGATCGCCATCATGCACAGCCTCGTCGGCCTCGCCGCCGCGTTCGTCGGCTGGAACGGCTACCTCGACGTCGACGCCGGAGGCCACACCGGACAGGAGATCACCGGCTCGCTGCTGCGCATCCACCACGCCGAGGTGTTCATCGGCGTCTTCATCGGCGCCGTCACGTTCACCGGTTCCGTCGTCGCCTATCTGAAGCTCTCGGCGCGGATCAAGTCCCGGCCGCTCATGCTGCCCGGCAGGCACGTCCTCAACCTGGGCGCGCTCGCCGCGTTCGTCGCCCTCACCGTGGCGTTCGTCGCCCGCCCCCACATGGGCCTGCTCATCGCGGTCACCGTGGTGGCCCTGGCGCTCGGCGCGCACCTGGTCGCCTCCATCGGGGGCGGCGACATGCCGGTGGTCGTCTCGATGCTCAACAGCTACTCCGGCTGGGCCGCCGCCGCCTCCGGCTTCCTCCTCGCCAACAACCTGCTCATCGTCACCGGCGCACTGGTCGGCTCCTCCGGCGCCTACCTGTCGTACATCATGTGCAAGGCGATGAACCGTTCCTTCCTCTCGGTGATCGCCGGCGGCTTCGGCGGTGAGACGGCGGCCGCGGGCGACGGAGCCGACCAGGGGGAGCACCGGGAGATCAGCGCGGAGGAGACCGCCGAACTCCTCCAGGACGCCACCTCGGTGATCATCACCCCGGGCTACGGCATGGCGGTCGCCCAGGCCCAGTACCCCGTCGCCGAGTTGGCGCGCAAGCTGCGTGAACGGGGAGTCGACGTGCGGTTCGGCATCCACCCGGTCGCCGGCCGGCTGCCCGGGCACATGAACGTGCTGCTCGCCGAGGCCAACGTGCCCTACGACATCGTGCTCGAGATGGACGAGATCAACGACGACTTCGCCGCCACCTCGGTCGTCCTGGTCATCGGCGCCAACGACACCGTCAACCCGTCCGCCGCCGAGGACCCGGCCAGCCCCATCGCCGGGATGCCGGTGCTGCACGTGTGGGAGGCCGCCCAGGTCATCGTCTTCAAACGCTCCATGGCGACCGGGTACGCCGGCGTGCAGAACCCGCTGTTCTTCCGCGAGAACAGCCAGATGCTCTTCGGCGACGCCAAGCAGCGCGTCGAGGACATCCTGCGCGGCCTCGACGCCACCGCGGCGCCGGTCCCGGCCATGGTCGGAACGAACCGCTGACCGGTCTTCCCGCACCGTCCGCCGGGCCCGCCCCGGCGGACGGCCCGCCGGCTCGGGCGTCGTGTACCTGGCGCGCAGCGCCGGCGGGCGGCAGGTCGCGCTGAAGGTGATCCGGTCCGAGTACGTCGACGAGCCGCACTTCCGGGCCCGGTTCCGCCGCGAGGTCGCGGCGGCCCGCAAGGTGAGCGGGGCCTTCACCGTGCCCGTCGTGGACGCCGATGCCGACAGCCGACGCCGACGGCGGTCCGCCGTGGCCGGCGCGGCGGCGACGGCGCCCCCGAGGGCAAGGCGATCCCCGTCCTGCGGATCACTCGGGACGGCCGTACCACCGCCGCCGCGGTCACCTCGGCCGAGGGCAGACCACGGGCTGGGGGCGTCGGCGGCGGCAATTAAGCTCCCGCCCATGAGTGAGGCAGACAGAGGCCCCGGGCGACGAGTCGTCGACGGGCGCTTCGAGTTGGAGAGCCGCCTCGGCGGCGGTGGGATGGGCACGGTCTGGCGGGCCAGGGACCTGGTACTGCACCGGCTCGTGGCGGTCAAGGAGGTCCGCCCGCCCGACCGGGACCTCGCCGAGTACGACCCCGACGGCGCACGGATGCTCCGCGAGCGCGTGCTGCGCGAGGCCAGGGCCCTCGCCCGGATCGACCATCCGAACGTCGTGACCGTCCACCACGTCGTCGACGGCGGCGACGGCACCTACCCCTGGATCGTGATGGAGTTGGTCACCGGCGGCTCGCTCGCCGACCGGCTCGCCCAGGGACCATTGCCACCGGCCGAGGCGGCCCGGCTCGGCCGGGGAGTGCTGGCCGCACTGACCGCCGCGCACGACGCCGGCATCCAGCACCGCGACGTGAAGCCCGCCAACGTGCTGCTGCGACCCGACGGGCGACCCGTCCTCACCGACTTCGGCATCGCCGCCATCCGCGAGGCGACCAGCCTCACCGCCACCGGCTCCCTCATCGGTACGGCCGACTTCATGGCGCCGGAGCGCATCTCGGGACACGAGGGCGGCCCCGCCTCCGACCTGTGGTCGCTGGCGATGATGCTGTACGCCGCCGTGGAAAGCCACCACCCGATGCGCCGGGGCACGACCCTGGCCACCCTTGCCGCGGTCCTCCACGAGGACGTGCCGCCGCCGGTACGTGCGGGCGCTCTGAGCGACGTCCTGATGAGCGTGCTCGTACGGGACGTGACGGCACGGCCGTCCGCCGCCGTCCTGGACACGAGGCTGGCCGAAGTCGAGTCGGCGGCGGCCGGGTTCGAACCCGCCGGCGTCCTGCCCGAGCCGGCGAGGCCCGCCAGGCCCGCGGAGCCCACCTCGTACCCGCTGCACCCACCGTCCGCCCCCACCGGGTTCACGCCGACGCCGGCCACTTCATGGCCCGGGCAGACCCCACCCCAGGCCGTGACCGCGCCCGCGCGGGCGGCACGCCGGCGCATACCCGGCCGGCCCGCCCTGCTCGGCCTCTCGGGGACCTCGCTCGTCGGCGCCGTCGCCCTGCTGTGGTGGCTGCTGCCCGTCGGCGGCGACACCGGCGACTCGAACGCGGACGGCCCCTCGTCCGCCACGTCGGCTCCGAACACCACGTCCGCTCCGAAGCCGACGGACTCACCGACCGGTGCCGCACCGGCCGCCCGGAAGTCGACGGAACCGGAGAACGGCTCCCTGCTCACCCCGGACGGCATCCGCACCGCCATCAAGGCGCTCAAGGAGGACACCGGCCGCACCATGTTCGGCGACTTCACCGTCTACCCGGACTACGTGTCGGCCGAGTTGATGGTCGACGGCAGCGAGTCGGCGTACGACTCCTACACCTACCGTCCCGGAGAAGGTGTCGAGAAGGGCATCATCAACGGCACCCTGCCGGGCGGAGATCAGCCCGTCAGCCTGGACGACTTCAACTGGGACCGGGTTCCCGCGCTCTTCGAAGAGGCGCGGAAGAAGCTCAACGTCGATGATCCCGAGCTGCGCTACCTGACGGTGCGACAGCCCGACGACATCTTCGACACCCCGGCCGGAATGGCCGTCTACCTGACCGACGACCACAGCCGTGCCGGTTACCTGGAGGCCGACACCCACGGCAAGGTGACCCGGGTGATGCCGGCCGAGGACTGACGCTGGCGCGGGGGAGCGGGACTTCAGCCGGGACCGCGCCTCTGGTCATGGCACCGCGTCCCAACTCACGGCAGGTCGGGGCGCCTTGCAGGACGTCGAGGGCCGTGAGCGCCACGTGGAGTTCGGTGCGCTGTGCTCCGGACTCCAGTTCGCGGTCCAGGAGTCGCTCGATGGTGCGCAGGCGTTGGTACGCGGTTTCCCGGGAGAGGCCGCCCCTGCGCGCCGTGGTGGTCTTGTTCCCGGCCGCGTCGAGGTCGTGGCGCAGGGTGGTCAGCAGGTCGGTGCCGTGGCGGGTGTCGTGTTCGACCAGGCGGCCGAGCTGTCGTTCCGTGTAGTCCTGGATCCGGGTGCCCGCGCGCAGGGCGTGCAGTAGGCGGCCGGGTCGGTTCCTGGAGTACCAGTACGGGGCGATCCCCGTGAGGTGACCGACGCCCTCCCTCTCTCAGCGCGCGGGTCGGCGGACCTCGCCCGTGCCCAGCGTGATCACGGCCCGGGGAGTCATGGGCTCATCGCCGCGGCGGGAGAGCAGGACCACCTCCTCGACGGCGGCCGACAGTGTGCCGAGCCGGGCGGCACACTCGGCTGCCAGGCCTTTCGGGTCGTGGGTGCGGCCCAGTGACAGATGCGGGGTGAAGCGGCCGCCGCGCCCGACGCACAGGGGGAACCGCAGCCGCAGCTCCCGCTGGAGACGGGCCCACGGTGCCTGGCCCGCCGCGGCCGGATCGAGCCAGACCGTCGAGTAGTGCCGATGGCGGAAGTACCGCACACCGGCCAGGCGCGCGGGAAACGGCGGGCCGGCCGCCGCCCCGGCACGGAGCAGGGGCACAGCCCGCGCGAACTCCTGCTCCGGCACGAACCCGAACAGCAGGTTCACATGCGGTGGCCACCGCCCTACCTGCGGATCGTGCTCCCAGCGGATGTCCTGGATGACCGGCCAGAGCTCGCTCGGCGGAAGCCACGCCACCGCTGTCCGGGCCGTCGGCGCCACCTCGAGCGCGTCGCCCGGCCCGGCCGGGCCGAAACCCGCGTTCCCATCCATATGGCCATGATTCCAAATCCAGACGAGATCATCCGATCGAGGACAGGCCGAACGATTCGCCAGGTGAACGGCGTGATGTTCGATCAACGGCGCCGACCCGCCTGGCGATCCTTGTGCAGGTATCCGACTGACGGCAGGCGGCGGGCCTTCGGGGTCTGCCGCCTCCCCTGCCCAAGGAGTTCCCCATGAGTCTTCGTCGTATGGTGACCGGCGCTCTCGGTTCCGCCGCCCTCGTCCTCACGTCCCTCGGCGCGGTGACCGCCCAGGCAGGCCCCGCGGCGGCCGACCCGTGCGGCTTCTACGAGACCAGCTCCGACGCCTACTACAACCACTGCACGTCCGACGGCTCCCGCGTGGTCATCCAGGTGCGGGTCGCCCAGGCACCCGACTACGAGCGGTGTGTCGGGCCCGGCAGGACCTGGCTGGGCTCCGCGGCCAGGATCCAGGGCGCCCACTACGTCAACCGCACCTGCTGATCAGTCCAGGAAGTCGGCGACCAGGAGAGCGAACTCGTCGGGCGTGGCCAGGCGGATACCGAGGTCCTCGGCCTTGGCGCGCTTGGAACCGGCCTCGTCCCCGGCGACCACCAGGCTGGTCTTCCGGGAGACGCTGGAGGAGGAGCGGCCGCCGGCCCGCTCGACGAGTTCGTTCACCTGGTTGCGGCTGAGCTTCTCCAGCGGACCGGTCATGGCACCGGTGACCACGACGGTCATCCCGGCGAGCGGCCCGGCGGCCGGAGCCCCGCTCGTCACGTCGTCGACACCGGTGGCCGTGTCGGCGCCGGTGGCGGCTGCCACGGGCGGGAACGTGGCGCCGGGCTCGGTCATGTTCACCCCGGCCGCGGCGAGCTTGTCGATCAGCCCGGCGAGCTCGGCCAGTTCGGCGACTATGGAGGGCGCCTTCTCGGCGCCGATGCCCTCGACCTGCTGCAACTGGTCGGTGTCGGCGGCACGGATGTTGTCCATGGTGGCGAAGTACCGGGCTATTCGGCGGGACATGGACCGTCCCGTGCCGCGCACCCCCAGGGCGCACAGCACGCGCGACAGCGGCCGCGTCCTCGCCGTGGCCAGCGCGGCCAGCAGGTTGTCGGTGCTGGTCTCGCCCATCCGGTCCAGCCCCAGCAGCTGTTCACGGGTCAGCGTGAACAGGTCGGCGAGGTCGGTGACCAGCCCCGCCTCGACGAGCTGCACGACCCGGGTGGCGCCCAGCCCCTCGATGTCGAGCTGGTCGCGGCCCGCCGCGTACGACAGGGAGGCGACCAGGTGGCAGTTGCGGCCCTGCTCGCACCGCCAGCGCTCCTGGCTGGTGTCGATGCCCGAGCCACAGCGCGGGCACACCTGCGGGAAGACGATCGGCTTCTCCTCGCCCGTGCGCAGATGGGCGACCGGGGCCTCGACGCGCGGGATGACGTCGCCGGCGCGGTGCACCATCACCTGGTCGCCCATCCGCAGGTCACGGCGGGTGATGTCGGCCGGGTTGTGCAGCGTGGCGTAGGTGATGGTGGAGCCGTCGATCTCGACCGGCTCCAGCACGGCCCGCGGGGCGATGATGCCGGTGCGGCCCACGTTCCACTCGACGTCCAGCAGGCGGGTGATCTTCTCCACGGCCGGGAGTTTGTAGGCGATGGCCCAGCGCGGGGCCCGCGATCCGGAGCCGGCGGCCTTCTGGTCGGCGGCGTGGTCGGCCTTGACGACGATGCCGTCGATCCCGAACGGCAGCCCCGCGCGCAAGGCGGCGATCTCCTGCACCCGGGTCAGCACGTCGGCCGTGGTGGCCGCGGTGACGCCCGGCACCGGGGTGGTGGCGGTGGTGTTCACGCCCAGCCGGGCCGCGAAGGCCATGAGTTCACTGTGTGCGAGTCCGTCCAGCCGGGCGGCCAGAGCGCCGTCGGTTCCGGGCAGCGGCAGCAGACCGTAGCCGAAGAACGTCATCGGCACCGTGTAGGCGCGGTCCTTCGCCCGCAGAGTGCCCGCCGCCGCGTTGCGGGGGTTGGCGAAGGGCTGGCCGCCGTGCGCGGTGCGCACCTCGTTGGCGTGCTCGAACTGCGCGTTCGTCATCAGGACTTCGCCACGCACCTCCACGTCGACCGGCTCGGCCAGCGTGTCGGGCAGGCCCTCGATGGTCCCCATGGTGTGCGAGACGTCCTCCCCGGCCGTCCCGTCACCCCTCGTGATCAGCCGAGTCAGCCGGCCCTGTGTGTAGCGGGCCGCGATCGCCAGACCGTCGAGTTTCGGCTCGACGCTGTAGCGCTGTGCCTCGTGTCCGATGCGGCGGGCCAGCGAGGCCGTCCAGGCCGTGAACTGCTCGGGCGAGAACACGTTGTCCAGGCTCAGCATCGCCACCGTGTGCGGTACGTCGCCCTCGATCGAGCCACCGGCGACCTTCCCCGTCGGGGAGTCGGGCAGCACCTCATCGGGATGATCGGCCTCCCACGCGGAGATCTCTCTCACCAACCGGTCGTAGGTGTCGTCGTCCAGCGGTGAGGTGCCGTCCGTGTAGTACGCCGCCGCGGCCTTCACGACGTCCTCGACCGCCTGCGCGTAGCCGGCGATGTCCACGATCTGCGCAACTGGTGTTGTCATGCCGACCATCCTGCCTGCCACCACTGACAATGCCCCTGACCTGCGACTTCACCTCTCTCGGTCAGCTCGCTCAGCAGCGCCCGGACAGCAGTGCGCTCAGCGCGGCGGCCCCGTCGAGCAGGGCCTTGGAACGGGCCGTGATGTCGGCGTCCCTGGCTGCCAGCGCGGCGAGGACGTCCTCCGTGCGGCGGGCGCGGCGCAACTGCGGCATGAGGGCCCGCAGGGGCGCGATGCGGTAACCGGCCTTGCGCAGTTGGTGCACGATCCGCGCGTCCCGCACCTGGGCCGGCGTGTACAGGCGCGTCCCGCGCGTGGGGTCGCGGTCCGGGACGACGACACCCTCCGCGTCCCAGTGCCGCAGCGTCGAGGGGCGGACACCGAGAGCGGCGGCGAGTTCGGAGACGCTCATCGAGTCCGACGCCCGTACGTCCTCGAGCGGTTCGCCGGAGATGGCCCGGGCGGCGTCCTTGGCCTGTCCCAGATCCGCGCGCTCCGCGTCGAGCCGGGCGTGCGCCGCGTCGAGCAGGGCGAGGACCTCCGGGAGCGGGGACCGGTGGACCGCCCGAACGATCTTCTTGGCTTCGGTCGGACCCGTGCCCGCCACCAGCGCGCGGTAGGCCAGTGCGGAGCGCAGATGCGTCTCCCCGTAGTTCCGGTAGCCCTTGGCCGTGCGCGTCGCCGGCGGCAGCACACCGTCGCGCTCGAGATTGCGCACCTGCTGCACGGAGCACCCGACCCGCCGCGCGATGTCACCGGTGCGCAGATCACCTGATTCGAGACTTCCCAACCCGAAACCCCGCCCTCAGAGCTCAAACTCTCCACAAGCACTTCAATGCAACGCTAGAGCACATGACCATGGACGAGATCATCGGCTTCGTCGGCGCCCTCGACGGCGTCCTGACCCTCAGGCCCGCTCCCGGCGACGGCTCGCCCGAGATCAGCTGGGGCGACACCTTCTTCTACTACGCACCTGACGGCGTCGTCCCTGCGGCGACACAGCCGTTCGCGACGATCGTGACCAAGGACTACCCCGGCGACGAGGCATCACGTCTGGGCCGGGCGGACACCTTCCGGCTGAACATCGCCGCCGGGAAGGAGGAGTTCATCCGGTGGACCGGCCACGCACCGCGCGAACCCGGCACCACGGAGACGGACCCCAGCGCCACCGACACCCTGATGGCGCACCCCGTCTACGGGACCGTCGGCTGGCTGGCCGTGGTCAACCCGGGCCCTGCCACGGACGCGGCGGCCCGTGAACTGCTCCGCGGATCCTGCCACTCGGCCCGCACCCGCCATGAACGGCGCGCCTCCCAGGCGTGACAGCGAAGGCCTCCAGTCGCCTGCACGGGCCGCGCGGCCGGCGAACGCCCCGGGTACCGGGGGCCGAGGAACGCGACGATGCCCTTGCGTTCCGGACCGAGCCCCGCGGCGACCTGCGGATAGCAGCGGTCGGTGGGGAACGGGGCCAGGGGGGGCCACGCGGTGGCGAAGCCGAGCACCGTATCGCCCTCGACCGCGATCACGGCGGTGAACCCCGGTCGGCGTACGTCCACCGGCAACCGTCCGGTGAACTCGGAGGCCCTCTCCTTGTCCTCGTCCCAGGGCGGAGCGCAGAACGCGTCGACGTAGACGGAGCGCAAGTCGTGGGTGAGGGCGAGGAGTTCGGTTCGTTGGAACACGCGGAGGTCGGTGCTTTTCAGGCCGCCACGGATTTCGCTCGACGCCACCGCATGCCCCAACAGCCGTCCGCCCTGGACCAACCCGGCGCCGGTCTCGTCACACGACGACTCGATGCCGAGCACGATCGGAGAACCCATCTCCACCCTTCCTGCACTAAATAAGCTATTGCAAGTTATGTGCAATAAGATCGCCGGGAATGTGTACCCGACGAAGGACACGCAGGCCACCGCCCCGTAGAGTGCGTCTCCGTTGCCCGTTCGAGTCCCGAGGTACCGCGCAGTGACCCCCGCACGCCCCGCCCCGCCGCCCGCCGCCGTGACCGTCGTCGGGATCGGAGCCGATGGCTGGGCAGGCGTCCCGGACGGCTCCCGCGCCGTGTTGCTGGACGCCGAGGTCGTCATCGGCGCCCCGCGCCAACTGGACCTGCTGCCGCCCGGGTGCGCCGGGGAGCGCATCTCCTGGCCCTCGCCGCTGCGGCCCGCGGTCCCCGGCCTCCTCGCCGCCCACGCCGGCCGTCGCATCGCCGTACTGGCCAGCGGCGACCCCATGTTCTACGGCATCGGGCGCGCCCTCACCGAGGTCCTCGGCGCCGGTGCGCTGCGCGTCCTGCCGCACCCCTCCTCCGTCTCCCACGCCTGCGCCCGCCTCGGCTGGCCGCTGGAGGACGTCGAGGTCGTCACCCTGGTCGGCCGCCCCGCCGCCCGACTCGCCGGCGCCCTCCACGAGGGCCGACGGCTGCTCGTGCTCAGCGCCGACGCCGACACCCCCGCCGAGGTCGCCGCGCTGCTGCGGGACCGCGGCTACGGACCCAGCCGGATGCGGGTGCTGGAACAACTCGGCGGCGAGAAGGAACGTACGACCGCGTCGACCACCGCCGACGACTGGCACGACGAGCCCGGCGACCCGCTCAACATCGTCGCCGTCGAGTGCCACCGCTCCTCGGACGCCCCACGCCTCGGCGCCGTACCCGGACTGCCGGATGCCGCCTACGAGCACGACGGCCAGCTCACCAAGCGCCACATCCGCGCCGCCACGCTGGGCGTGCTCGCCCCCGCGCCCGGTGAGCTGCTGTGGGACGTCGGCGGCGGGTCCGGGTCGATCGCGATCGAGTGGATGCGCAGCCACCCCTCGTGCCGAGCCGTCACCGTCGAACGCGACCCCGTGCGCGCCGAGCGCATCACCCGCAACGCCGACCGGCTCGGCGTGCCCGGCCTGCGGGTCGTCACCGGTGCCGCGCCCGCCGTCCTGGCCGGACTGCCCACGCCCGACGCGGTGTTCATCGGCGGCGGCCTCACCGCGACCGGCCTCCTCGACGCCTGCTGGGAGGCGCTGCCCGCGGGCGGACGCCTCGTCGCCAACACCGTGACGCTGGAGTCGGAGGCGCTGCTCGCCGACGCCCACCGGCAGCGCGGTGGCGAGCTGGTGCGGCTCGCCGTGGCACACGCCGTCCCCGTGGGCGGCTTCACCGGCTGGCGTCAGGCGATGCCGGTCACCCAGTGGGCCGTGGAGAAGGCGCGACACACCCTCAACCCCCTTCCAGGAGCAGACAGATGACCGTGTACTTCATCGGTGCCGGCCCCGGTGCCGCCGACCTGATCACGGTGCGTGGCGCCCGTACGCTCGCCGCCTGCCGGGTCTGCCTGTACGCGGGCAGCCTGGTGCCCCGCGAGCTGCTCGCCGAATGCCCGCCGGACGCGCGACTGGTGGACACCGCCGACCTCGACCTCGACGAGATCACCGCCGAGTTGGTCCGGGCCCATCAAGCGGGGCACGACGTGGCGCGGCTGCACTCGGGCGACCCGTCCGTGTTCAGCGCGGTCGCCGAGCAGATGCGGCGGCTGGACGCGGCGGGAGTGCCGTACGAGGTCGTTCCCGGCGTGCCCGCCTTCGCCGCCGCGGCGGCCGCTCTGAAGCGGGAGCTGACCGTGCCGACGGTCGGTCAGACCGTCATCCTCACCCGTGTCGCGCACCGTGCCACTCCCATGCCCGACGGGGAGGACCTCGCCACGCTCGGGCGCAGCGGTGCGCTCATCGTGCTGCACCTCGCTGCCCGGTACGTCGACCGGGTGGTGGAGGAGCTCCTCCCGCACTACGGCGCCGACTGCCCCGCCGCTGTCGTCGCCTACGCCTCCCGCCCCGACGAACTGATCATCCGGGGCACTCTCGACGAGATCGCCGGGCAGGTGAAGGAGGCGGGTGTGCTGCGCACGGCTGTGATCATGGTCGGCCGGACGCTCGGTGCGGAGCAGTTCCGTGACAGTCATCTGTACTCGCCTGAGCGGGAGCGGCACGTCTGTTAGGCGCTCCGTTCGCGGTGCCGCGAAGTGCCGTCTTCCGTCCGCGGGTTCGTCCTGGCTGGTCGCGCAGTTCCCCGCGCCCCTTGGGGGTTGTGGGATCGGTGTTGGCCGCCTCGGGTCTGTCTGGCTGGTGAACGGGTGCCGTTTACTCGTTGTCTGCGGGCGTGTGGGGGCTGGGCGCGCAGTTCCTCGCGGCCCTTGGGATGTTGTGGGGCCGGTGTTGGCTGCCCCGGGTCCACCTGCCGCCGGGCGGGTGCCGCGCATCCCCCGGCGCGCGGCGCCGTGTTCAGGGCCGTGTCGGTCCGTCCAGCGGGCTGCGGCCCACGATTGTGCCCGCGCGGTCGATGCAGATGACGTCGACCGTGACGGGGGCGCCCCGCAGTACGGCGAGGGCCTCGTCGCGGGCGGTGATCGCGACCAGGTCGCCGAGGGGGACGTCGGCCGCCGCGCACAGGTGGAGGGCGGCGAGCCCGGTGTTGGCGTTCGCGACCTCGGTGGCGAGGGCCTCGTCGGCGCCGCCGCGGCGGGCGAGGTCGGCCAGGAAGCCCTTGTCGACCTGGGACCGGGCCGAGTGGAGGTCGAGGTGGCCGGCGGCCAGCTTGGAGAGTTTGGCGAAGCCCCCGCAGATGGTGAGGCGGTCGACGGGGTGGCGACGGACGTACTTCAGGACGGCGCCCGCGAAGTCGCCCATGTCGAGCAGGGCGTCCTCGGGGAGGTCGTACGCGGCGACGACCGTCTTCTCCGAGGTGGACCCGGTGCAGCCGGCCACGTGGGTGCGTCCGGCCGCCCGGGCCACGTCGACGCCGCGCCGGATGGAGTCGATCCACGCCGAGCAGGAGTACGGGACCACGATGCCCGTGGTGCCGAGGATGGAGAGGCCGCCGAGGATGCCCAGACGGGGGTTCCAGGTGGAGCGGGCGATCTCCTCGCCGTGGTCGACGGAGACGGTGATCTCCACGTCGCCGCTGCCGCCGTACCGCTCCGCGACCCGGGCGACGTGGTCGCGCATCATCTGCCTCGGTACGGGGTTGACGGCCGGTTCGCCGACGGGCAGCGGCAGGCCCGGCCGGGTGACCGTCCCCACGCCGGGACCCGCCTTGAACACGACCCCGGCCCCGGTGGGCAGCAGCCGCACGGTCGCCCGGATCAGCGCGCCGTGGGTGACGTCAGGGTCGTCTCCGGCGTCCTTCACGATGCCCGCCATGGCGTACGTGTCCGTCAGCTCCTCGGCCGCCAGGGCGAAGGTCGGCGTCTGCCCCCTGGGCAGCGTGATCGGCACCGGGTCGGGAAACTCCCCGGTCAGCAGCGCCGTGTACGCGGCCGTCGTCGCCGCGGTCGCGCAGGCGCCGGTCGTCCAGCCGTGCCGTAGACCGGTGTGCTTGAGTTGGGCGCCGCGGCCGCCCTTGGCCTCGCTCGTCATGCCTCACTCTTCGGAAGGGAACCGGACTTCGTGCACGTACTGATTCTGGGCGGGACCACCGAGGCCCGTCGCCTCGCCGAACTGCTGGCGGCCGCCGCCGTGCCCGGGCTGCGGGTGACGAACTCGCTGGCCGGACGCGTGTCCGCGCCCCGACTGCCGCCCGGCGAGGTACGCGTGGGCGGCTTCGGCGGGGCCGACGGGCTGGCCGCATGGCTGCGTGAGCACGAGGTGGACGCGCTCATCGACGCCACGCACCCTTTCGCCGGGACGATCAGTTTCAACGCGGCGCGGGCCGCCGCCACCGCCCATGTTCCCCTGCTCGCGCTGCGGCGCCCCGGCTGGGCCCCCGTGGCGGGGGACGACTGGCACGAGGTCGACTCGCTGGAGGAGGCGGCGCGCTCGCTGCCCGGGCTCGGCCGACGGGTGTTCCTCACCACCGGGCGCATGGGGCTGGCCGCCTTCGCCGACCTCACGAACCTGTGGTTCCTCGTACGGTCCGTGGACGCGCCCGAGCCGCCGCACCCGCCCCGGATGGAGGTGCTGCTCGACCGCGGCCCGTTCACCCTCGACGGGGAGCGCGAACTGCTGCGCCGGCACGGCATCGACGTGGTCGTCACGAAGGACAGCGGGGGTGCCGCCACCGCGCCCAAGCTGCGAGCGGCACGCGAGGCCGGGGTGCCCGTGGTCGTCGTGCGCAGGCCACCGGTCCCAGACGGTGTGCGGGTCGTGGCCGAGCCGGAGCAGGCGCTGCACTGGCTGGTCACCGGCCCACCGTCTTTCCCGGGCGCTGGCTGAAACCTGACCCGAGCTTTGCCGCGCATGGCTTTTACCTGCAACCTCATTGCAGCAGGCTCAAGGGTGTGGCTGAGAAGAACCGAACAACCAGATGGCACCGCGCCCGCGCCTCGATGACCCGCAGGGAATGGACGAACCTCGGCGGCATGGCCGCGTTCATCCTGGCGCTGCACGTCATCGGCTGGTTCACGCTGGTCGCGATCGTCGCCCCGCACCACTACAGCCTCGGTGAGAAGTCGTTCGGCATCGGCATCGGCATCACCGCGTACACGCTCGGCATGCGGCACGCCTTCGACGCCGACCACATCGCCGCCATCGACAACACCACCCGCAAGCTGATGAGCGAGGGACAGCGGCCGCTGTCCGTCGGCTTCTGGTTCTCCCTCGGCCACTCGAGCATCGTCTTCGTCCTCGCCCTCCTGCTCTCCCTGGGCGTGAAGGCGCTCGCCGGTCCGGTCACGGACGACGACTCGCGACTGCACGACATCACCGGCTGGATCGGCACCACCGTCTCCGGGGCCTTCCTCTACCTCATCGCGATCATCAACCTGGTGATCATGGCCGGAATCTGGAAGGTGTTCCGGCAGATGCGCTCCGGCCACCTCGACGAGGCCGCCCTGGAGGAACAGCTCGACAAACGCGGCTTCATGAACCGCCTCCTGGGCCGTGTCATGAAGTCGATCACCAAGCCCTGGCAGATGTACCCCCTGGGCATGCTGTTCGGCCTCGGCTTCGACACGGCCACCGAGATCGCCCTGCTGGTCCTCGCCGGCTCGGGCGCCGCCTCGGGTCTGCCCTGGTACGCGATCCTGTGCCTGCCGGTGCTGTTCGCGGCCGGCATGTCGCTGCTGGACACCATCGACGGCTCGTTCATGAACTTCGCCTACGGCTGGGCCTTCTCCAAGCCGGTCCGCAAGGTCTACTACAACCTCACCGTCACCGGCCTGTCGGTCGCCGTCGCCCTCATCATCGGCACCGTAGAACTGCTGGGCCTGGTCGCCGAGAAGGCGCACCTGCACGGCGCCTTCTGGGACCGGGTCTCCGGACTCGACCTCAACGTCATCGGATACGTCGTCGTCGCCCTGTTCTTCGCCACCTGGGCCGTCGCCCTGCTGGTGTGGAAGGTCGGCCGGATCGAGGAGAAGTGGACGGCGGGGATGGCCCAGGAACCCACCCCCGCCGAACAGGGACCCACCCCCGCCCGGCGGGGACCGGTCCCCGCCGAACAGGGAGCCGAGTAGGCGCCCCCGCGTCACGCGTCCGGGTAGCGGCGCGGCGTCCAGACGACGTCCTCGCCGTCCCCGCGCCGTACGATCTGCGTCTGCGAGGAACCGACCAGCAGGATCGTGCGCATGTCGACCTCGGCCGGATCGAGGTCGGCGAGCCGCACGATCCGCACCCGCTCCCCGGACCCGCCGACGTCCCGCGCCACCACGACCGGAGTCTTTGGAGCCCGGTGTTCGAGGAGCAGTTCGCGGGCCTTGGCCACCTGCCAGGTGCGGCTGCGCGAGCCCGGGTTGTACAGGGCCAGCACCAGATCCGCCGAGGCCGCCGCGCGCAGCCGTTCGGCGATGACCTCCCATGGCTTGAGCCGGTCGGAGAGGGAGATGGTGGCGTAGTCGTGCCCGAGCGGGGCGCCCGCGCGCGCGGCGGCCGCGTTGGCCGCGGTCACCCCCGGCAGCACCCGCACCGGGATGTCCGCGTACTCCTCCGCCGAGGCGGCCTCCAGGACGGCCGTGGCCATCGCGAAGATCCCCGGGTCACCCCCGGAGACGACGGCCACCCGCCGCCCCCGCCGGGCCAGTTGCAGCGCGAACTCGGCCCGCTCGGCCTCGACCCGGTTGTCCGAGCCGTGCCGGAGCTGGCCGGGACGGACCGGCACCCGGTCCAGGTAGGTGGTGTAGCCGACCAGGTCGTCGGCGGCGGCGAGCGCACCCCGGGTCTCGGGCGTCAGCCACAGCGGACCGGCCGGACCGGTCCCGACCACGACGACCTCGCCCAGTTCCCGTACGGCGGGCTCGGCGTCGACCTGGCTCGGCAGCACGGCGACCGCGAAGTACGGCACCGACTCCGGGTCCACGTCGGCCAGTTCGGCCAGCCGCTCACCGCTCATCGTGGCCCGCTCGACGTACCGCGCCTCGCCCAGCCGGCCCGCACTCTCCAGCGCGCCGCGGACCTTGGTGAAGGTGCGGCCCAGCTTCATCACCACCGCGGCGTCCGTGGCGGCGAGCCGGGCGGTCAGCTCCTCCTCGGGCAGGGTGCCCGGCAGGATCGTCAGCACCTCCTCGCCCTCGGCGAGCGGGGTGCCCAGACGGGCGGCGGCGGCCGACACGGAGGTGACCCCGGGGACGACCTCGGTGTCGTAGCGGTCCGCGAGCCGCTTGTGCATGTGCATGTAGGAGCCGTAGAAGAGCGGGTCGCCCTCCGCGAGGACGGCGACCGTCCGGCCGGCGTCGAGGTGCGCGGCGAGGCGGGCGGCGGCCTCGGTGTAGAAGTCGTCGATGGCGCCCTGGTAGCCGCCGGGGTGGTCGGTGGTCTCGGTGGTGACCGGGTAGACCAGCCGCTCCTCGATGTGCCGTTCCCTGATGTGCTTCGCCGCGATCGAACGGGCGATGGACCGCCCGTGCCGCGCACTGTGGTACGCGATCACGTCCGCCTCGGCGATGACCTCCACCGCGCGCACGGTCATCAACGACGGATCGCCGGGGCCCAGCCCGACGCCGTACAGTTTCCCGCTCACTCTTCCTCACTCGCGATCGCGTTGAGCGCGGCGGCGGCGATGGCGCTGCCTCCGCGTCGGCCACGGACGATCAGGTGCTCAAGTCCCGACGGATGCTCCGCGAGCGCCTCCTTCGACTCGGCGGCCCCCACGAACCCCACCGGCACACCTATGACGGCGGCCGGGCGGGGAGCGCCCTCCTCGATCATCTCCAGGAGCCGGAACAGCGAGGTCGGCGCGTTCCCGACGGCGACCACCGAACCCTCCAGCCGGTCCCGCCACAGCTCCATGGCGGCCGCGCTGCGCGTGGTGCCCATCTTCGCGGCCAGCTCGGGCACGGCCGGGTCGGACAGGGTGCACAGCACGTCGTTGCCGGCGGGCAGCCGCTTGCGGGTCACCCCGCTGGCCACCATCTGCACATCGGTGAAGATGGGCGCACCGGCCCGCAGGGCCTCCCGGGCACGCGCCACCACTCCCGGCGAGTACACGAGGTCGCGCACGAGGTCGACCATCCCGCAGGCGTGGATCATCCGGACCGCGACCTGACTGACGTCGGCGGGCAGGCCCGCGAGGTCCGCCTCCGCGCGGATGGTGGCAAAGGACTGGCGGTAGATGGCCGCACCGTCCTTCTCGTACTCGAACACCGTGCTCCTACAGGTCATGCGTGCGGGCCGCCGCCAGGTCGGCGGCGAGCCTCGATGGATGGTCGGTCGTCGTCGTGGCGCGGACCCGGCCGGCTTCCACGACGGAGATCAGGTAGCCGCCGTTCGGGGCCGCGACGACGTCCACGTGATCGCCGCGCGGACGACCGCAACGGCGCTCGCAGCCGGACCAGTACGCCGGCAGCCCGCCGCCCGCGGTGAGCGACGCGGCCGCGTCCGAACGGATGTCCGCCCGCGACTTGGCGCAACCGGGCCGTCCGATGCAGGCACCGACACCGAGCCAGGGAGAGTCCGGGGCCGTGATCAGACCGACGGAGTCTAGGCCGGGAAGCCGGTCGGAGCGCACTGTGGGAAGGATCACTCCACGCCAAGGTGTCAGCCGCAGCTCATCTGACGCGGTCGCCGTCAGCGCGGTCCACTGGGCGGCGGTGAGGCGGCCCAGCGGGGCGAGGACGGACAGGCTCGTCGTGCCGTCGGGGCCGGTGACGACACCGGGGGAGGGGGACGGCCCGCTCACCGGCGGCCAGGCCGGCGAGGCATGTCCGGCCCCCAGCCGTCGTACGACCTCGTGCGCCAACTCATCGACGGGGAGCGGGAGTTCGGCCACCCGCCAGACCTGGCCGGCACTCGCCTCCAGGAACACCTCGGCGGCCAGCAGCGCCGCCCGAGGCGCGTCATCGGCGGTCAGGACCGCCACGGAATCCGCGACCCCGACCCGCAGCCACACGGCCCCGTCCGGCGCGGCCCGCAGGGTCACGTCCGGGTCGAGCCCGGCGACGTCCCCGCGCCCGTCGTCGAGCGCGAACAGGAACCGCCCGGACAGCCGGGCCGCCGCCTCGCTCGCGCACAGCAGCTCGTCCAACGCCCGCAGCCACGGCCGTACGTCGGCGTGGCCGCGCCCGTCCAGCCCGGACAGCGGCGAGGCCACCACATTGCGTACCCGTTCGTGCCGCCACGACGGCAGCAGCCCGGCCGCCTCCAGCCGGCTCGCCAACTCCCCGCCGCAGCCCGTCGGCAGACCGCGCAGCTGGACGTTGCCCCGGGACGTCAGATGCAGGTCCCCGTCGCCGAGTTCGAACGCGGCCCGGCCGAGTTCCACCGCCTGACCGACCTGGAGCACACCCCCGGGAATCCGGATCCGGGCGAGTGCGCCGTCGTCCGCCGTGTGCAGCCTCAGTGCGCCCGGGCATGCGTCGTCGCGGTCCCGTGTGACCCCTGTGGCCTGGGACGACGGTCGGATGGAGGGCGTGGACATGGCGGCGAGCATACCGACCGTCCCGGTGACCGTATGCCGCCGCCTCCGCATGCCGACGGCTGGTCCCGTGGCCCTTACTATGCTTCTCGGTGGATCATCCGGTCCGCCACCGCCACGACGGCGACAGGGGAGGAAGCCGGTGCGAATCCGGCGCGGTCCCGCCACTGTGAGCCCACCCCGCCAGGGTCGGGTGAGTCAGGAACTCCCGCCGTCAGACACCACCCGGGGCGCGGACACCCCGAGGAAGGCCGACGCCGCATGATCCTTCTGCTGTCGACGTCCGACACCGACCTGCTCAGCGCCCGCGCGGCGAACGGCCCCGTGCCCTACCGCTTCGCCAACCCCGCTCGGCTCCCGCTCGACGACCTGCCCGCGCTCCTCGACGGCGTCGCCCTCGTCGTCGTACGCCTCCTCGGCGGTCTGCGCGCCTGGCAGGAAGGCCTCGACCTGCTCCTCGCCGACGGCCGCCCGGTCGTCGTCCTGACCGGCGAACAGGCCCCGGACGCCCAGCTGATGGCCGCCTCCACGGTGCCGGTCGGCATCGCCGCCGAGGCCCACGCCTACCTCGCCCACGGTGGTCCGGCCAACCTGGAGCAGCTCGCCCGCTTCCTGTCGGACACGGTCCTGCTCACCGGGCACGGCTTCGAGGCACCGGCGGCCGCCCCCAGCTGGGGCCCGCTGGAGCGCGAGTCCCGGGCCGACGGCCCGACGATCGCCGTGCTCTACTACCGCGCCCACCACATGAGCGGCAACACGGCGTTCGTGGGCGCCCTGTGCGACGCGATCGAGGACGCGGGCGGCCGGCCGCTGCCGCTGTACGTCGCTTCCCTGCGGGCCCCGGAGCCCGAACTCATCGACGAACTGCGCGCCGCCGACGCCATCGTCACCACCGTGCTCGCCGCGGGCGGCACCAAGCCCGCCGAGGCGTCCGCCGGCGGCGACGACGAGTCCTGGGACGCGGGCGCCCTGACCTCCCTCGACGTGCCGATCCTCCAGGCCCTGTGCCTGACCGGACCCCGGTCCGCGTGGGAGGAGAACGACGAGGGCGTCTCCCCGCTCGACGCCGCCAGCCAGATCGCCGTACCCGAGTTCGACGGCCGGCTCATCACCGTGCCGTTCTCCTTCAAGGAGATCGACGCCGACGGCCTGCCCGCCTACGTCGCCGACCCCGAGCGCGCGGCGCGCGTCGCCGGAATCGCCGTACGCCACGCCCGGCTTCGGCACATCCCGGCCGCCGACAAGCGCCTCGCCCTCGTCCTGTCCGCCTACCCGACCAAGCACTCCCGGATCGGCAACGCGGTCGGCCTCGACACCCCCGCCAGCGCCGTCGCGCTGCTCAGGCGGCTCAAGGCCGAGGGCTACGACTTCGGCGACACCGACATCCCCGGGCTGGTCTCCGGCGACGGCGACGAGCTGATCCGCGCGCTCATCGAGGCCGGCGGCCACGACCAGAACTGGCTCACCGAGGAGCAGTTGGCCCGCAACCCGGTGCGGATCCCGGCGGCCGACTACCGGCGCTGGTTCGCCACGCTGCCGGAAGAGCTGCGGACGGCCGTCGAGCAGCACTGGGGTCCGGCGCCCGGCGAGATGTTCGTCGACCGCAGCCGCAACGAGGAGGGCGACATCGTCCTCGCGGCCCTGCGCTTCGGCAACCTGCTGATCCTCATCCAGCCCCCGCGCGGCTTCGGCGAGAACCCGATCGCGATCTACCACGACCCGGACCTGCCCCCCTCGCACCACTACCTCGCCGCCTACCGCTGGATCGCGGCCCGCGCCGAGGACGGCGGTTTCGGCGCCGACGCGATGATTCACCTCGGCAAGCACGGCAACCTGGAGTGGCTGCCCGGCAAGAACGCCGGCCTGTCCGCCGCCTGCGGCCCCGACGCGGCCCTCGGCGACCTGCCGCTGATCTACCCGTTCCTGGTCAACGACCCCGGCGAGGGCACCCAGGCCAAGCGCCGCGTCCACGCCACCCTCATCGACCACCTCGTCCCGCCCATGGCCCGCGCCGACTCCTACGGCGACATCGCGCGCCTGGAGCAACTCCTCGACGAGTACGCCCAGATCTCCTCCATGGACCCGGCCAAGCTCCCCGCCATCCGCGCCCAGATCTGGACCCTCATCCAGGCCGCCAAGCTCGACCACGACCTCGGCATGGCCGACCGCCCCGACGACGACGGCTTCGACGACTTCCTGCTGCACGTCGACGGCTGGCTGTGCGAGGTCAAGGACGCCCAGATCCGCGACGGCCTGCACGTCCTCGGCGCTCCGCCGCAGGGCGCCGACCGAGTCAACCTCGTCCTCGCCATCCTGCGCGCCCGCCAGATCTGGGGCGGCACCACCGCTCTGCCCGGCCTGCGCGAGGCCCTCGGTCTGGACGAGTCCGCCGCGACCCGTACCACGGCCGACGAGGCGGAGGACAAGGCCCGCGCCCTGGTCCAGGCGATGGACGACGCGGGCTGGGACCCGGCCGCCGTCCCCACCGAGCACGGCGAACAGGTCGCCGCCATCCTGGAGTTCGCCGCCCGCGAGGTCGTCCCGCGCCTCGCCGCCACCACCGCCGAACTCGACCACGCCCTGCACGCCCTCAATGGCGGCTTCGTCCCCGCCGGCCCGTCCGGCTCACCTCTGCGCGGTCTGGTCAACGTCCTGCCGACGGGCCGCAACTTCTACTCCGTCGACCCCAAGGCCGTCCCGTCCCGCCTCGCCTGGGAGACCGGCCAGGCCCTCGCGGACTCGTTGCTGGAGCGCTATCGCACCGACAACGGCGACTGGCCCACCTCCGTCGGTCTCTCCCTGTGGGGCACGAGCGCGATGCGCACGGCGGGCGACGACGTCGCCGAGGCCCTCGCGCTGCTCGGCGTCCGCCCGGTCTGGGACGACGCCTCGCGCCGGGTGACGGGCCTGGAGGCCATCCCGTACGAGGAGCTGGGCCGCCCCCGCATCGACGTGACCCTGCGTATCTCGGGCTTCTTCCGGGACGCGTTCCCGCACACGATCGGCCTGCTCGACGACGCCGTACGGCTGGCCGCCTCGCTGGAGGAGCCCGCCGAGGCCAACCACGTCCGCGCCCACGTCCAGGCCGACCTCGCGGCCCACGGCGACGAACGCCGCGCCACCACCCGCATCTTCGGCTCCCGCCCGGGGACCTACGGTGCCGGACTGCTGCAGCTCATCGACTCCCGCGACTGGCGCACCGACGCCGACCTCGCCGAGGTCTACACCGTCTGGGGCGGCTACGCCTACGGCCGTGAACTCGACGGCCGTCCGGCGCGCGACGAGATGGAGACGGCGTACAAGCGGATCGCCGTCGCCGCCAAGAACACGGACACCCGCGAGCACGACATCGCCGACTCCGACGACTACTTCCAGTACCACGGCGGCATGGTGGCCACCGTCCGCGCCCTGCGCGGCACCGCCCCCGAGGCCTACATCGGCGACTCCACCCGGCCCGAGACGGTCCGCACCCGCACGCTCGTCGAGGAGACCTCGCGTGTCTTCCGCGCCCGTGTCGTCAACCCGAAGTGGATCGAGGCGATGCGCCGCCACGGCTACAAGGGCGCCTTCGAACTCGCCGCCACCGTGGACTACTTGTTCGGCTACGACGCCACGACCGGCGTGATCGCCGACTGGATGTACGACAAGCTCACCGAGACCTACGTCCTGGACCCCACCAACCGCGAGTTCCTCCAGGAGGCCAACCCCTGGGCCCTGCACGGCATCGCCGAGCGGCTGCTGGAGGCGGAGTCGCGCGGGATGTGGGAGAAGCCGGACCCGGCGGTGCTGGAGGCGCTGCGGCAGGTGTACCTGGAGACCGAGGGTGACCTGGAGGGCGGCGAGGCATAGCCGCGTGACACGGCGAAGGGCTCCCGCAAGCGACCGCCTGCGGGAGCCCTTCACTGTGTCCTTTGGGGTTGGCGTGTCCTCAGGCTCCGGCGGGCGCCGCGGGCAGTACGTGGTCGCCGACCTTGTCCGTGCTCAGGCACAGGGAGCAGACGACGGCGTCGTGTGTCTGGCAGGCGGCCACGTCGGGGCGCTCGAACTGCTGCCGGCAGACGTGGCAGTCGTAGGTGACGGCGCTGGGGTTGCCGTCCTCGTCCAGCAGCGGCTCGGCGATGCCGTCGTCGGTGCGGCGCAGGTAGTACCTGCCCTTGGTGACGATCGCCATCAGCGGGGTGAGGACGAAGGCGATGACCGCGGCGGCGACCGGGGAGTACGGCTGGAGGGTGTCGCCGAGGGCGTGGAAGTACATGGCGATGGAGAGGCCGGAGGCGGCGACGAAGGCCACCACGCCCACGGGGTTGACGGCGTAGAGCATGCCCCGGCGGAACTCGGGCTGGAGCGGGGAGAGCTTCAGCAGGTACTTGTTGACGCCGATGTCGGTGGCGACCGTGACGACCCAGGCGATGGCGCAGTTCGAGTAGAAGCCCAGGATGCTGTTGAGGAAGCTGAACATGTCGGCCTCCATCAGCGCGAGCGCGAAGGCCAGGTTGACCAGGACGAAGATCATGCGGCCCGGGTAGCGTCCGGTGACACGGGTGAAGGAGTTCGTCCAGGCCAGGGAGCCGGAGTAGGCGTTCGTCACATTGATCTTGATCTGGCTGATCACGACCAGGGCCACGGCCAGCGGGACGACGATCCAGGACGGCAGCATCGCGTCGAAGGCGTGCTTGAACTGCTGGATCGGCTCGGGCGCCGCGGCCGGACCGACCTCGGCGAGGATGTACACCGCGAGGAACACGCCGATGGCCTGCTTCAGGGCGCCCAGCACCACCCAGCCGGGCCCGGCCATCACCACGGCCGTCCACCAGGCGCGCTTGTTCGCCTCGGTCTTGGGCGGCATGAAGCGCAGGTAGTCGATCTGCTCGCCGATCTGCGCGATCAGGGAGAGGCACACGCCCGCGCCGAGCAGCACGGCCGCGGTGTTGACCCCGCCCTCGCCGTCGGTGCCGGCGTAGGCGAGGAAGCGGTCGACGGTGCCGGGGTCGGTGGCGACCAGGTAGACCAGTGGGGCGACCATCAGCAGCAGCCAGATCGGCGTCGTCCACACCTGGAGCTTGCTCAGCGCCTTCATGCCGTAGATCACCAGCGGGATCACCATGAGCGTGGAGACCAGGTAGCCCAGCCACAGCGGCAGTCCGAGGCCCAGCTTGAGGCCCTGGGCCATGATCGAGCCCTCGAGGGCGAAGAAGATGAAGGTGAAGCTGGCGAAGATGACACTGGTGAGGACCGAACCGAAGTAGCCGAAGCCGGAACCGCGGGTGATGAGGTCCAGGTCGATGTTGTAGCGGGCCCCGTAGTAGGCCAGCGGGAAGCCGGTCACGAAGATGACGACGGCCGCGACGGCGATCGCGAGCAGCGCGTTGCCGGTGCCGTGGGCCAGGCCGATGCCGGCGCCGATGGAGAAGTCGGCCATGTAGGCGATGCCGCCGAGCGCGGTCGTCGCCACCACCATCGGGGTCCAGCGGCGGTAACTGCGCGGCGCGAAACGGAGGGTGTAGTCCTCCAGAGTCTCCTTGACCGCCTGGTCGGCGGATGGTGTCGGGTCTGCCGCAGCCGACCGTGACTCTGTGGTGCTCATGTCACGCCTCCCGGTGGCGCTCGGTTCGGGTGGTGGGGGGACGAGTGGGAGCCCGCTTGGCGTCGTCGGCAGGGCGGGGGAGTGGACGGATCGTCATGAGCCGTCGGAGCGGCCTGTATACGACTCCGCTCCCACGGGCCGCCACGTTAGAAAGCGGTTGTTTCCATGGGGGCCGACTGCGGTGAACGGGATGTTTCCTGGACCTCACCCTGCGTCGCCGCGCTGCCCTGTTCGGGGTGCGGCCGGGCTCGGCCCGACTCGGTTCCGTCCGTTCGAGGCCGTCCGATTAAGGTCGTCCGATGACGAGTAGCAGCGTGTCGCGTGCCGACGTCCTCGACGGCACCCCACCGAGCACCGCGTCCGACAACTGGCGGGAGCGTCTGCGCCTGTTCGGGTACGCCGGAGGCCCTCGCACCGACACCCGCGAACGTCTCGTGCCGCCCTTTCCCGAGCCGACGCGGACGGATCGGGCCGCACGGGCGACGAGTTGGCTGGGCCCCGTACTCGTCGCCCTCTTCGCCGGTGCGCTCCGCTTCTGGCACCTGGGAAGCCCCCGGACCCTCGTCTTCGACGAGACCTACTACGCCAAGGACGCCTGGTCCCTGCTGAAGTTGGGCTACGAGGGCACCTGGCCGGACCGCAAGGTCGCCGACCCGCAGATACTCGCGGACCCTCAGGTGATCCCGCTCTCCGACACCGGGGCTTTCGTCGCGCACCCGCCGATGGGGAAGTGGGTGATGGCCCTCGGCGAGTGGGGCTTCGGCCTCACCCCCTTCGGCTGGCGCTTCATGACGGCCGTCCTCGGCACACTGTCCGTGCTCATGCTGTGCCGAATAGGCCGCCGCCTCTGCCGCTCCACGGCACTGGGCTGTCTGGCCGGCGCGCTGATGGCCGTGGACGGTCTGCACTACGTGATGAGCCGTACCGCTCTGCTCGACCTCGTCGTGATGTTCTTCGTACTGGCGGCGTTCGGATCCCTGCTGATCGACCGCGACCGCGCACGCGCCCGGCTCGCGGCGGCCCTGCCCGTCGGCCAGGACGGCAGCGCACGCCCGGACGCGCGTACCGGCGACCGCGCCGGGACAGGACCGCGCCCGTGGCGGCTCGCCGCCGGCCTCTTCCTGGGCCTCGCGGCCGCCACCAAGTGGAACGGCCTGTACTTCCTCGCCTTCTTCATGGTCCTGACCCTGCTGTGGGACGTCGGCGCCCGTCGCGTGGCGGGGGCGCGGCGCCCGTACCTCGCCGTTCTGCGCAAGGACCTCGGCTGGTCGGTGCTGTCCGTCGTGCCGGTCGCCGTGGTGACGTATCTGACGACGTGGACCGGCTGGTTCCTGTCGGACAACGGCTACGCGCGCCACTGGGCGGACGGCCGCGGCGGCCCCTGGTCGTGGATCCCGGCGCCGCTGCGCAGCCTGTGGCACTACGAGTACGGGGTCTACCAGTTCAACGTCGGGCTGCACTCCTTCCACAAGTACGAGTCCAACCCCTGGAGTTGGCTGGTCCTCGGCCGCCCCGTGCTGTTCGACTACGAGTCCGTGCCGGCCGGGCGGGACGGCTGCGGTGCGACCGCCGACTGCTCGCAGGCGATCCTCGCACTGGGCACACCGCTCCTGTGGTGGTCGGCGTGCGGCGCGCTGCTGTATCTCCTTCACCGCTGGGCCCTGCGCCGCGACTGGCGGGCCGGCGCCGTCCTGTGCGCGGTCGGCGCCGGCTATCTGCCCTGGTTCCTGTACCAGGACCGCACGATCTTCTCCTTCTACGCGGTCGTCTTCGTGCCGTACCTCTGCCTCGCCGTGGCCATGATGCTCGGCGCGCTGCTGGGGCCACGCGGGGCGAGCGAGAGACGCCGCCTGTGGGGCGCGGTGTCGGCGGGCGCGCTGGGGCTGCTGATCGCCTGGAACTTCATCTACCTCTTCCCGGTCTACACCGGGCAGACGATCCCGTACGCCGACTGGCACGCCCGGATGTGGCTGGACACCTGGATCTGAGCCCTACGACGTCACAGGGCGGCCAGCGGTGTGACGGCGACCTGGTCGATCACCGGGGCGTACGGCGATCGCTGGTCGTACTGGTGGTAAAGGTGTGGGCGTCGGTCACCTTGGCCGCCCCGGAGAGCGTGTGTGCCCTTCTCGGCCTGGTACACGGTGGTCTTCAACGTGCCCTCGGACCTCGCGACCCGTAGCCGGTCGAGGACCAGCGCACCGGACGTGCCGGTCACCGTGATCTTGTTGATGCCGCCCGACAGGAACAGCCTGACCGTGTCCGTGCCCTTCCTGGCGCCTCCGGCCTTCGGCACGTCGAGGGGCTCGCCGTTGAGCGCCGGACCGCGCCCGGCCCGGAGGCTCCGGCATACCGGTAGCCGGGTGCGCTGCCGCTGAGCGTCGCGTACTCGGCCTCGTAGATCGCCGGCGTGGTCATCCGGTAGTCGCGGTCCTCGGTACCCCCACACCGTGCGACCGATAGGCTGCGGTACGACGACGCGTCGAACCGGTTCGAGCAGCTTCGAGCAACTCAAGCGACTCGGGTAATTCGAGCAAGGAGCCCCCGTGAACATCGGTGAGATCGCCCGACGGGCCGGTGTCTCGCGGAGCACCGTGTCGTACGCGCTCAGCGGCAAGCGCCCGGTGTCGGACGACACGCGCCGGAAGATCCAGCAGGTCGTCGACGAGCTGGGCTACCGGCCCAGCGCGAGTGCCCGCGCGCTGGCCAACGGCCGGACCAGCACCATCGGTCTGGTCTTCCCACCGGCCGGCAACCACTACACGGGCATGCAGCTGGACTTCATCGGCAGTGTGGTGGAGGCCGCCGCGGCCCACGACTACGACGTGCTGCTGTCTCCGAGCGGTGTGGACAGCGACCGTTCGTTCCAGCGGCTGCTGGGGGAGCGGCGGGTCGACGGGGCGATCCTGATGGAGATCAGGCTGGAGGACGACCGGGTCGATCACCTGGCCGACCTGGGCTTCCCGGCCGTCGCCATCGGCCGGACCGCGCATCCGGAGGGCGGCTGGTGGGTGGGCCTGGACCACACCGCGCTGGCGGCGGCCTGTGTCCACCACCTCGCCGACCTCGGTCACCGCCGGGTCGCCTTCGTCAACCGTCCCGAGCAACTGCTGCGGGCCGGCTACGAGTCCGCGCACCGCGGCCTGGACGGCTTCACCAAAGCCGCGGCCGAGCGCGGCCTGAAGGTGCGGACGTACTGCTGCGGGGACGACGCCGCCTCCGGCCAGGCATGCCTGGAGCGGATCCTGCACGACGACCCGGCCACCACCGCCCTGGTCACGCTCAACGAGGCCGCGCTGGGCGGACTCTACCGGGGGCTCGCCCAGGCCGGCCGCCATGTGCCGCGCGACTTCTCCGTCACCGGAGTGGTGGCCGGCCGATGGGCGGAGACCGTCACCCCGCAGCTCACCGCGGCCGACGTACCGGCCGAGGAGATGGGCCACCGCGCCGTCGAGCTCCTGGTCGAACGACTGGACCACCCGGACGCCCCCGCCCGGCACCACCTCCTGGCACCCCCCATCTCCCTGCGCGCCAGCACCGGCCCCGCCTCCGGCGCCACCCGGACCTGACCCACCCAGCTCCCTCCTGCTCGCCGCGGCACACGCACGCCGGGACGGCGATCAGAGGAAGCTGACCCCCTGGGCCAGGGCGAGTTCGCTGGAGTAGTTGATGGTGTTGGTGGCCGAGCGCATGTAGGCCTTCCAGGCGTCCGAGCCGGACTCGCGGCCGCCGCCGGTGTCCTTCTCGCCGCCGAAGGCGCCGCCGATCTCGGCTCCCGAGGTGCCGATGTTGACGTTGGCGATGCCGCAGTCGGAGCCGGCGGCGGAGAGGAAGATCTCGGCCTCCTGCTGGTCGCGGGTGAAGATGCTGGAGGACAGGCCCTGGGGGACGTCGTTGTGCAGGGCGATGGCCTCCTCCAGGGTGTCGTAGGTGAGGACGTACAGGATGGGCGCGAAGGTCTCCTCCCGTACGACGTCGGTCTGTTCGTCGACGCGGACGAGGACCGGCTCGACGTAGGCGGCGGAAGGCGCGGCCTCGGACAGCCGCCGGTTGCCGCCCGCCAGGACCTTGCCGCCCTCGGCCTGGACGCGGGAGACGGCGGCCCGCATGGTGTCGAGGGCCTTGGTGGAGATGAGCGGGCCGACCAGGGTCGTCTCGTCGAACGGGCTGCCGATCGGCAGCTTGCCGTAGGCGGCGGTCAGCCGCTCGACGAGCGTGTCGGCGATGTCGCGGTGGACGATGAGCCGGCGCAGCGTGGTGCAGCGCTGGCCCGCCGTGCCGGCCGCGGCGAAGACGATGCCCTGGACGGCGAGGTCCAGGTCGGCCGACGGGGCGACGATCGCGGCGTTGTTCCCCCCGAGTTCCAGCAGACTGCGGCCGAAGCGCGCGGCGACCCGGGGACCGACCTCGCGGCCCATGCGGGTCGAACCGGTCGCGCTGACCAGGGCGACGCGGGGATCGTCGACCAGCTTCTCGCCCACCGCCCGGTCGCCGAGCAGGAGCCGGTGCACGTCGCGCGGCGCACCGGCCTCGTCGGCGGCGCGGGCCAGCAGGTGGTCGCAGGCCAGGGAGATCAGCGGCGTGAGCTCGGAGGGCTTCCAGATCACGGTGTCGCCGCAGACGAGGGCGACGGCGGTGTTCCAGGACCACACGGCGGCCGGGAAGTTGAACGCCGAGATGACGCCGACCACACCCAGGGGGTGCCAGGTCTCGGCGAGGCGGTGGCCGGGGCGTTCGGAGGCGATCGTACGGCCGTACAACTGACGGGACAGACCGACCGCGAAGTCGCAGATGTCGATCATCTCCTGGATCTCGCCGAGCGCCTCGGAGCGGATCTTGCCCGCCTCGATGGTGACGAGGTCCGCGAGGTCGCTCTTGTGCTCGCGCAGCAACTCGCCCAGTCGGCGCACGAGTTCACCACGGCGTGGGGCGGGCGTGGTGCGCCAGGTCAGGAAGGCCGCACGACTGGCCGTGACCGCCTCGTCGGTGTCGGCCCCGGTGGCGGCCGGCAGCCCGAAGAGGTCCTCGCCGGTGAGGGGCGTGCGGGCCTGGAAGTCGCCGCCCTCGGGGACGACGGCTCCGATGCGGTCCAGGGCCGTGCGGGCGCGGGCGCGCAGTTCGTCGGTCGTGGGCAGGGCGGTGCGGGTCATGATGCTCCTTGTCCGGTCAGGGGGTGTGAGTGGTGAGGGGGCGAGGCCCAGCCGCTCGCACACGGCCGTGAGGGAGGCGTCGCGCTGCTCCGCGTAGAGCGCGAACGGGTCCAGCACCTCGCGTCCGACGGCGCCGGAAAGCCAGGCCGTGTCGTAGGCGGTGCCCTCCCGGCCGTTGTCGCGGGTGCCCTCGCCGCTGAGGTTGGACTGGAAGATCCCGGCGGCCGAGCGGGGCAGGAAGTCCTCGTAGACGATGGGCTCGGCCCGCACCCAGCCCCGCTCCACCAGTTCGCCGGGCGTGGCGGGCGGCGCGCTCCCGTCGCGGGGCCGGTCGTCCACGAGCCGGTAGGTGAAGTACGCGAGGCCCCGCGCGGCGAGTTCCTCCTCGCTGCCCGGCATGTGCCGCTCCCACACGGCGCGCGCGATGTCACCGCGGGCCTCGGCGGGACTGTGGGACGCCCGCTCGTCGACCCGGCCCAGGAGCTGGTCGTAGAGGGCGCGACCCTGGCGGGTGAGGGCGATGCCGCGGGCCTCGACCTCGCCGAAGCGCACCCGCAGCGCGCCGCTCACGACACTGCCGTCCGCGAGACGCATCGCGCGCGGCTCGGCCAGCGCCCGGAAGGAGGTCTGCCGCAGCAGCACGTCGGGCCCCTTCCAGGCCGGCGGGCCCTGGATGGTGTCGATCATCTCGATGCCGCGCTCCGTCATACGGCGGTACAGCTCGTCGATGTCGAGGACGCGCGGGGTGAGGTGGTTGATGTGGGTGCTGCGGACCCCGCCGATGTCCGCGGCGACGGCGGAGATCCGCTCCAGGGTCCCGTACCACGCCCGGTCGACCGGTTCGCTCGACAACTCGAAGGCGCCGACGGCCAGTCGGAGGAACCGCTCGGCGTCCTCCTCGGGCAGCTCCCGGTCGGCCTCGGCCCGGTCGGCCAGCGCCAGCAGCTCCGGCGGGAACAGCTCGCGGGCGGCGAGGAAGGCCTCCAGGCGTGCGCGCAGGTCGGCGTCGAAGAAGCGGGGGTCGGCCGGGGTGAGCATGGAGGTGAACACCCGGAAGGGATTGCGGGCCAGTTCCTCGCCGTCGACCGGGCGGAAGGCGGTGGAGACGACGGGCACCGCGCTCGCGGCGGCCTCCCGCAGGTCGTAGAAGCCGACCGGGCGCATGCCGAGAGCGCCGAAGACACGGGCGACCTGCTGGAGTTCCCGCGGGGTGCCGACGCGGATCGCCCCGTGCCGCTCGGCCGTCACCCGTCCGATGGAGCCCAGGCGTTCGGCGTCGGCGCCCCGCTCTCGCAGCACGTCCTCGTTGACCTCGCGCGAGACGTCCACGAGCGTGGTGTAGGCGGGCACCTCCTGCCCGTACATCCGCGACAGCCGCTCCGCGAACGCGGCCCGCAGCCGCCACTGACTGATCGTTGACATGCGTCGGCCCTCCTACGGGGGTCACACCACGTGGGCTTCGGGGCGGATCCGGGCGCCGTGCCGGAACCGGTCGGCGCTGAGCGGGGAGATGTCCGTGAACGGTTCACGGCCCAGGTAGAGATCGCGCACGATCTCGCCGACCGCGGGCGCCTGGAGGAACCCGTGGCCGGAGAACCCGGTGGCGTAAAGGAAGTTGGGGACGGCGCCGGAGCGGCCGATCAGGGCGTTGTGGTCCGGCGTGACCTCGTACAGGCCCGCCCAGCCGCCGACCGTCCGCATCTCGGCCAGCGCCGGGGCGCGGCGGCGGGCGGCGGCGCGGAACAGCTCCAGCCACTCCGGGGTCCAGGTGGTGTCGAAGCCGTCCTCCTGGCCGGGGTCGGCCAGCCCGAACAGCAGCCCGTCGTCGCTGTTGTGGAAGTAGGCGGTGGAGGAGAAGTCGATGGTGAACGGGATGCGCGGCGCGGGCGGCAACAGCGGTTCGGTGAACGCCAGTTGCCGTCGCACGGGCCGCACGGGGAGGTCGACTCCGGCCATGGCGCCGATCCGCGCCGACCAGGCACCCGCCGTACAGATCACGGTGGCGCAGGCGATGCGTCCGCGGCCGGTGTGTACGCCGGTGACGTGTTCCCCGGCCGTGTCGAGGCCGGTGACGGCGGTGTGGGTGGCGAGGACGACGCCGGCCCGCGCGGCCGCCCGGGCGTAGCCCTGGACGACCAGGGCGGGCCGGGCGTGTCCGTCGGCGGGGGAGTGGACGGCGGCCACCAAGCCCTCGGTGCTGACGTAGGGACACAGGCGCCGTGCCTCGTCGGCGCCGATCATGCGGCTCGGCACGCCCAGGCTGTTCTGCAGGGCGACTCCGGCCTCGAAGGCCTTCACCTGCTCCTCGTCGTCGAGCAGGAAGAGGTAGCCGACGGTGTCGAGCCGGATGCCGGCGCCCGGCCGGTGCGGGAAGTCCCCGTAGGCACGCAGGCTGCGGCTGCCCAACTCGATGTTGAGCGGGTCGGAGAACTGGGCGCGCACGCCCCCGATCGGCTTGCCGGAACTGCCGCAGCCGAGGTCACCGCGCTCGACGACGACGATGTCGCGTACCCCCGCCTCGGCGAGGTGGAACGCGACGCTCGTGCCCATGACACCACCACCGATGATCACGACATTGGCGCGGGACGGAACGGCACGGTGGACGGAGGAGGACAACGGACCACTCCCTTGCAGGCTGTGGGTACGGAAGTACAGAGGTCCAGAGGGATGCCGGTCAGCTATCTGTTCGTCATCGTGCAGCAGCCCAAACATTGACGTCCATCAACAGTTACTGCGGGAGACCTTTTAGAGTCCCTATATGGACTGGACGAGCGCGCAGCTGCGTGCCCTGGTGGAACTGACCCGGCGCGGCACCATCACCGCCGTCGCGGAGGCCCTCGGATACACCCCCGGCGGCGTCTCCCAGCAGATCGCGGCGCTGGAGAAGGCCACCGGCATGCGGCTGCTGCGCAGAGCCGGACGCCGGGTGGAACTCACGGACGCCGGGGCGACGCTGGCCCTGCACGCCCAGCGCATCCTCACCACCGAGGCCGAGGCCGTCGAGGCGCTGGAGCGCACCCGCAACGAGATCTCCGGGACGCTGCGGATCGGCCTCTTCGCGACCGCCGCCGCCGAGATCCTGCCGCCGGCCCTGCGGCGGATCCGCGAGCTGCATCCGGGCGTGACCGTCCGCAGCAGGGACATGGACGTGGACGAGGTGTACGACGCGGTCGCCGGCGGCGGAGTCGACCTGGCGCTCGGCCTCGACTACCCGGACGTGCCCATCCCCCGCGATCCGTCGCTGAGCGTCCGCGAACTGTTCCGGGAGCGCTTCTCGCTCGCGGTACCCGCGGGGGCGATGCCGGGCCGACGGCGCGTCTCCCTCTCCGACGCCGGCGACCATGGCTGGATCCTTCCGTCCGTCGGCAGCTACTACGGCCGTGCCGTGCTCACCGCCTGCCGTCGAGCAGGCTTCGAACCACAGGTCCGCCACGAGGTGACCGACACGGCCGCCACCCTCGCGCTGGTCGAGTCCGGCGTCGGCGTCAGCGTCGTGACGGACCTGATGCTGCGACTGCGCCCGTCCCGCCTCGACGTGCTGGAACTGCAGGAGAAGATGGAACGTCACATCGTGGTCGTCTTCCGCTCCTTCGCCGAGGACCGGCCGACGGTGGCCGCCCTGGTCGACGTCCTGCGAGCCTCCTCCGACCGGCTGCCGCCGGGAGCGGCCGGAGAGTGAGCGGCGCCCGCCGACACCGTCACCGGCCTCGACGAAGCCCGACTCCGCGCCACCCCCCACAGCGCGTGCGTCATCTCGATCAGGATCTCGGAGCACTTCACCGGGCGGCGCCCTTCCGTGGGACGTCCCAGGCGACGGGCAGGACGCTGAGACCGCGCTCGAACATGCTGGGCCGCCACCGCGGCGTGCCGTCCGGTCGCAGGCCGGGTAGTCGGCGCAGCACGGTGGTGACGGCCGCCTCGGCCGTCATACGACCGATATGGGCGCCCAGGCAGTAATGGGCGCCGTGGCCGAACGCGAGATGGCCCGGCGCGGTGCGGTACAGGTCGAGACGGTCGGGGTCGGGGAAGCGCGCGGGGTCTCGGTTGGCCGCGCCGAGGCACAGGAACAGGGTGTCGTCCGCGGGGACGGTCACCTCGCCGAACTCGACGGGTTCGAGCGTGCCCCGCCAGCTCGTGAACGGCAACGGGCTCTCGTAGCGGAGCAGTTCGTTCATGCCCGTCCCGATGAGGGTGGGGTCGGCGCGGAGCGCGGCGAGCTGGTCGGGGTGTTCGAGCAGGGCGTGCAGGCTGTTGCCGACGCTGTTGATACTGGGGTCCTGGCCCGCCACGAGCATCATCATGACCTGGCCGTGCAGTTCGTCCTCGCTGATCAGACCGTCCTGGTCACGGGCCCGGACCAGCAGCGAGATCAGGTCGTCGCCCAGGGAGCGGCGCTTCTCGGCGACGGCCGCCCGCACGAAACCGTCGACCTCGTGGGCGAGCGCCGCGACATAGGGCACGTCGTTGTTCCACTCGGCGGTACGCCAGATCATCGCCCGCAGATGGTTCATCTGGGGCGGTGTGGCGCCGAGGACGGAGAACAGGACGTTGCCGCCCAGCGGATGGGCCACCGCGGCCATGAGGTCACCGCGGCCCCGGTCCACGATCCGGTCGATCCGGGCGTCGACGATGCGCTGCACCCGGGTGCGCCACTGCTCCTGCCGGGTGGGCGTGAAGAACGGCCGCATGATCGCCCGCAGTTCGCCGTGGCGCGGGTCGTCGCTGTCCAGCAGATGCACGAACAGCCGCTCCCGCAGCTCGGACGGCCAGTGCCGCAGCCACATCAGACCGGCCGGGACGCGCTTGCTGTCACAGGTCACCCGCGGATCGGTGTGCGCGGCGCGGACATCGTCGTACCGGGTCAGCAGCCAGCCCGGACCGTCCGGACTGACCACCCGGCTCACCGGACGGTGCTCACGCAGCCAGCGCAGCGTCGGGTACGGGTCGTGGTGGAACGCCTCGGTGAACGGCGCCGGCAGCCCACCGGGCAGCTCCTCGGGCGGCCAGCCAGGCGGGTACTCCCGGACGGCCTCCACCCTCGGCCTCGGCAGCGCCGGGACGTACGGCACGGCAGCCTCGGCGGGCGGCGCGGACCGGGCGACGGACACGCCCTGGAGGCGGCTGGTGCGCAGCATCGGGTAGTTGAGCTCGCCGAACCGGTCGCCGCTCAGGCCCGGCCCGCCGTGGTTGGACAGGAACGGGACGCCCGCGAGGTGCGAGTCGTTCACCCGCAGCTGCCCGCAGGAGCGCACGTCCCGGACGAACCGGTCGATGACCTCCTCGGACCGCGTCCACAGGGAGTTGCGCAGTCCGTACGCACCGGTGGCGACGAACGACACCATCTCGGTGAGGAGTTCGGCGTCGTCGCCGACCGGGTGGGGCACGGCCAGGGTCAGCAGCGGGAAGAACGTCTCGTACCGGACCGAGCGCAACTCCCGCGCCCGGCCGAGCCCGTCGACGCGGACCAGCGCCGGCTCCGCGAAGACGGCGACGTCGCACTCGTGGCCGTGGACGTCCAGATGGCGTCCGCCGGCCAGCACCCGGGCGCCCGCCCGCCGGGCGTCGGCGAGGGTGGCGTCGTACCCGGCGGTGTGGGGCGTGGCGGCCAGCACCACCTCGGGGTCGTCCGGGAAGCCGGGCCGCAGTGCCCTGACCCGCTCGGTCAGCCGGTCGGTGAGCTGGTCGGCGATCTCCGGGTGGACCAGCGCGACATGGGGCGCGCAACAGATCTGGCCGCTGCCGTGGTACGACTCCATCAGCGCCGCCACGGCCCGGTCGAGCGGCGCGTCCCGCCAGACCACGACCATGTCGTTGCCGCCGAGTTCCAGGACCGGCTTCTTGCCCGCGGCGAGACACGCCCGCTCCAACTGCTCCCCGCGGATCGAGTCGCCGAAGTACAGCACGTCGTCCACCAGCGGGCTGGCCAGCCACGCGTCCAACGCCTGGGCGGGGTCGGTGCACAGCGCCGACAGCACGCCCGGCGGGGCGCCGGCGTCGGCGAGCGCGGGCACGGCGATCCGTGCCAGCAGGTACATGGCGGCGATCGGCGCGTGCCGGGACAGCCGCACCACCAGCGCGTTGCCCGCCAGGACCGACTGGAACGCCGCGCCCACACCCAGGGCCGGGGTGTTCTGCGGCGGCTGTACGCACACCACGCCGTCCGGTACCCGGCGCAGCACCACCGACCGTCCCTCGGCCGTGTGCCGGCTCTCCATCTGCCGCAGGCACCACTGGGTGGTCTCCGGACCGAAGAAGGTGAGGAGGTCGGCGACCTCCGCGCGGGCCAGCCGCACCGGGTGCCCCTCCTCCACCAGCAGCCCGGTCAGGGTGTCCGCGTGTTCCCGCAGCCTGGCGCGGAACGCCTCGGCGAGCGTCGCGCGCCGGCCCGTCGGGCTGCCGCCCCACTCGCGCGCCGCGTCCCGTGCGGCACGCAGCGCCGCATCGAGGTGGTCGGGTCCGGCGAGGGCGCAGCGGCCCAGGATCGTCTCGGGGTGGGCGTCGGGGCTCATGCGCCCGCTGTTGAGCGCGTTGCGGTAGCAGGTGGCGCCGATGGGATCGTCGATCAGCGCGCTCGCGCGGATCGCGTAGACCCAGTCGGTGGGACCGGAGGTGGTGGCGCCGCCGATGAGCGGGCCGAAGCTGAGCAGGCCGTCGGCGCGGAACGTCGCCGGTCCGTCGGTCTTCTGACAGGTCACCATGGCAGGCCTCTCTTTCAGCCGTTGGCGGTGTCGGTGGTGCGGACGCCGAGGCGCAGCAGCACATGGCGGGCGAGGTCGGTGAGGGTGATGCCGCCCTGGAGGAGTTCCATCGGCGGGATCTCGACGTCGAGGCGTTGCCGCAGCGTGGTGAGCAGCTCGACGGCCATCAGGGAGTCGACGCCGTGGTCCTGCAGCGGCTGTCGCGGATCCAGGCGTGCGACGTCGCTCCGGAGGATCCGGGCCGGCAGTTCGGCGAGTGTGGCGCTGACGGCCTGGAGCGCCTCGTCCGCCGAGAGCCCGGCCAGGGCTGCCACGAGGTCCTGCCGGGAGTGTCCGCCGAGTTCGCCGTCGGCGGGCGGCAGAGCCGCGAGGCGGGGGGCGGGCAAGGTGCGCAGCGGGGACCAGTCCGTCAGGAACCCGCCTCCGGCGGTGTACGACTTCCGCGGCCGCGCCATCTGCGCGTCGACGAACCGCGCTGCCTCGAACCGGTCCGCCGGGACCTCGCCGACCAGATCGCGCCCGGCCGCCAGCGCCTCCCACAGCCCGGCCAGATCCACGAGCCCGCCGGGCGGTCGGCACCCCAGTCCCACGATCGCGTCCGCGGCGGACGAATCCCCCACCATCCCCACACCCCAATTCCGTAACCCTGTGTGATCGAGCGATCAGGTGGTCACCTCGAACGGTGACCGCTGTCGGGTATCGCGGAAGTCAGCCCCGGTGTGGAACGCGGCGGGAGGAGGAAACCGGTGGTCAGCGGCTGGTCACGCGGATCGGAAGGCACAATGATCACGGTAGGGCTGTGGCCGTGAAGTCGCCTATTTCGCCTGCTTTTTCACCTCAACGACGGAACGGATGATCAAAGAGACGAATCCGGAGGGCGTGGAAACGGGGTGGGGGAGCCCGGGGAGCGGGCTCCGACGGTCACTGTGGGTGCTGCTGAGTGCCCTGGGGCTTGGGGGTGTCCGGGTCGACGGTCTCCCCCTGGATCACCCGGGGCGCCGCCGGATCGTCCTCGTCCTTCATCGCCCGGGCCTCGGCCTTGAGGATGCGCGCCGACTTGCCCGCCGAGCGCGTCAGTTCGGGCAGCTTCTTCGCGCAGAGGACGGCTATGACGACGAGGAGGATGATCGCGAGTTCGCTCAGTCCGAACATGTGGGTCCTGTCCTTGGGGAGAGCCGGGCCTCTGAAATCTACAGCACTGTAGATTGGGTCGGGAACGGCTGCTGATTTTCCCGTGCCGTCTCTGCTTTCCTTACGATGTACCGCTCGATGTATCGCACATGACACAGGTCAGCGGAAGGGAGACAGGGCATGACGGATCACCGGCAGCGTTCCGGGCGCCGGGGACAGGGCGAGCTGGAGGCGCTGGTCCTGTCGGCGCTGCAGGAGGCGGACGGCCCGGCGACGGCCGGCTGGGTGCAGGAGCGGCTCGGCGGCGACCTCGCCTACACGACCGTGATCACGATCCTGACCCGTCTGCTGGCCAAGGGCGCGGTGACCCGGGAGCGCGCGGGCCGGTCCTTCGCCTGGACGCCCGCCTCGGACCAGGCGGGCCTCGCGGCGCACAGGATGCGCAAGGTGCTGGACGGCGAGAGCGACCGGGAGGCCGTCCTGGCCAGCTTCGTCACCGGCCTCGGGCCGGACGACGAGCGGCTGCTGCGTGAGCTGCTGGGTGAGTCCGGGAGCGAAGGGGAAGCCTGACACCTCATGGGGGTCTTCGTCTTTCTGCCGCTCGTCCTGCCGTTGACGGCATGGCCGATCGCACGCCTCGCCGAGCAGCACCTGCATCCCCGCACCGCGACTCGGCTGCTCACCGCGGTGGCCGCGGTGATGGCGCTGTGCAGCACGGTGTGCCTGGGCCTGGTGATGGTGGTGGGCACCGCCCAACTGCCGGGAAACCCGCTGCCCGACGGCTGGTCGGACCCCGAGGTGCGGGCCGCGGTGCCGTTCGACGAGGTCGTCGGCAAGGCGGCGATTCCGGCGCTGTGCGCGGTGGTCGCGGCCTGCGGGCGGACCCTGTGGCGGCACGGCCGGGTGCGCCACCAGGCCCACCGGGCGCTGGCGGGACTCCCGGCGACCGGAGTCGCCGTCCTCCCCGACGACGTGCCGTACGCGTACGCGCTGCCGGGTGGTCGCCGGGACCGCGTGGTCGTGACCACGGCCCTGCTGGACCGCCTCGAACCCGCCGAACGCCGGGCGCTGTTCGCCCACGAGCGCGCCCATCTGACCGCGCGGCACCACCGCTTCCTGCTCACCGTCCAACTGGCCGCACGGGCCAACCCGTTCCTGCGCCCGCTGCGCACGGCCGTGTCGTACATCACCGAGCGGTGGGCCGACGAAGAGGCCGCCCGAGCCGTCGGCAGCCGAAGGGCGGTGGCGTGCGCGATCGGCAAGGCGGCGCTGGTGTCCCAAGGCACTCCGATCGCCACGCTCGCGGGCTTCGCCGCGCCCGGACCGGTACCGCGCCGCGTGGCCGCCCTGCTCGGCCCCGCTCCGTCGGCGCGGCACTGGCCGTCGCTGTTCACCTCGGTGGGGATGGCGGCGTGGTGCGCGGCGGCGGGGACGGCCGTCTCGGCGATGTCGTCGGCGAACTCGGCGGTGACGATGGTCCTGATCCTGCGGGCGGCGACGCCTCTCTGATCGCCTCGGGCCGGGAGTGCGCGAGAAATTCGTGAGCTCCGGGCAACGGATGCCGCGAAGATCGTCGTCTGTTCATGGTGAGGGGGCCGGGGCCTTTCGGCCGTACCACTACGGACGTACATCTACAGAGGGGGCGCGGATGAGTGGAACAGGGCGGCGGCGACGTACGTCGAGCGGGGGCGCGGGGCGGACCAGGCTGACGCGGCGGGGGCGGATCCTGGCCTGGAGCGGGGGAGTGGCCTCGGTGGTCGTCCTCGGCGTCGCCGGGGTGGGCGCCTGGGTATACAACGACCTCGACAACAACATCAAGTCCGCCGACGTCGACGACAAGATCGGCGGCGACCGCCCCGAGAACCTCAGCCCGGGCTCGAAGAACATCCTGGTCGTCGGCTCCGACAGCCGCGACGGCGCCAACGCCGAGTACGGCAAGGACCTGGACACCATGCAGTCGGACACGCTGATGGTGCTGCACGTCCCCGCGAACCGGAAATGGGCCGCGGTCGTGTCGTTCCCGCGTGACTCGTGGGTGGAGATACCGGTGTGCGACAAGGGCGACGGAAGCAACTCCACGCTGCACCGCGCCAAGATCAACGAGGCGTTCGCGATCGGCGGCACCAGCGGCGAGGTCGCCGGGGCCGCCGCCTGCTCCATCAAGACGGTCGAGGCCAACACGGGCCTGCGCATCGACCACTTCATGTCCGTCGACTTCCAGGGATTCAAGGGCATGGTCGACGCCCTGGACGGCATCGAGGTCTGCCCCGAGCAGGCCATCCGCTCGAAGAAGGCCCGCCTCGACATGGCCGCCGGCTGCCAGACCGTCGAGGGCGAGAAGGCCCTCGGCTATGTACGGGTCCGCTACGGCGTCGGCGACGGCTCCGACATCGGACGCATCGGACGCCAGCAGGAGTTCATGAACGCCCTGGCCGAGAAGGCGCAGGACAAGCTGACCAACCCGAAGGCGCTGTACGGCTTCCTGGGGTCCGCCACCAAGTCCCTGACCACGGACCCGGACCTGGCCGGCATCAAACCGCTGTACGCGCTCGCCTCCGAGCTCAAGGGCATCCCGAGCGACCGACTGAGCTTCCTCACCGTGCCCAACTACCCGCGCGAGGCCGACGTGCCCACCGACAGGGCCAACGTCGTCTGGCAGTACCCGCAGGCCACCGACCTGTTCACCGCCCTGGCCAAGGACAGGGAGGTCGACAAGAAGCAGCTGGAGGCCGACGCCGAGAACCCCGTCTACGCCTCCTCCGTGCGCGTCCGGGTCCTCAACGGCACGGGAGTCTCGGGTCGGGCCGCCACCGTCGCCGAGAAGCTGGGCAGGGCCGGCCTCGGCGTCGCCGGTACGGGCAACGCCCCGCAGGACGCCGACAGGACGACGGTGACGTACCCGGCAGGCCTGGAGAAGCAGGCGGCGGCGCTGGCCGCCCGGCTGCCCGGCGTGCGGGCCACACAGGCGTCGGACGCCGCGGCGGGCGTGGTCACCCTGGTCCTCGGCAAGGACCTCGACCCCGACGACATTCGCTGACACACCGCGCCGGGCGGACACGGGTCGCGTCCGCCCGGCGCAGGCGCAGGCAGATGGGGAAGCCGTCCGATCAGAGGTCGAACTCGTGCGGCGGCAGGTCCAGCGCGTAGCACGCCTCGCGGACCACCGCACGCTCGTCCTTGTCGAAGTCGCCGTCCGCGCCGCCGATGACGATGCCGATCTGGATGACGGCGCGCGCCTCGGCGGGCTTCTTCTTCGCCTTGGCGATCTCCTGCAGCACGCTCACCCTGCCGAAGTCGAAGTCGGTGGTGAGCCGGTTCAGGTTCTCCTCGAACCGCCGGCGCAGATCGTCGGCGGGGAAGTTCTGCAACACCTCGTTACCGGCGATCAGTTGGGCCACGCGCTGCCGCTCGGAAGGGTCGACGGTGCCGTCGGCCGCGGCGACCAGTGCGCACATCGCCATGCTCGCGTCGCGGAAGGCGCCGCTCCTGAGGTCGTTCTTCTTCGCCACCAACTGGGTCTGCATCGTCGATGCGGACTCCTTGATGCGGTCCCACAGGGCCATGAGGGCTCCATACGTCGTTGACTTCTACAGTACTGTAGAAGTTACCAGGTGTCTGCGCTCAGCCCTCCTCGCCCTCCTCCTCCTCGCCCTCGAAGAAGTCCCCGACCTCGTCCACGACTTCCGCCGCCACCATGCCGCCGACGACACCGACCGCGAGTCCGGCCGCGCCCGCGGCGACGGCGGTGCCCATGCCGGGGCCGGAGCGGTGTCCCTCGTCGTGGTGGTCGTCATGGGCGGGTCCGTACGCGGCAGGGGAGCCGTACGCCGCCCGCTGCTCCGTCAGCTGCCTGATCCAGCCGTCGACTTCCGCGTTCCAGTCGCGGGAGTCGTGGTGGCCGACGGTGAAGCGGGTGAGCGCGTCGTGGCCGGAGGAGAGGAGGCCGCCGCGCTTGTCGGCCTCCAGGATCACCTCCATGCCGGCCGGGTTGGCGAGGAAGGTCACCTCGATCTCGTTCACTTGGTGCGCGTACCGCGGCGACGGGGTGATCTCGATCTCCTGGTAGAAGGGCAGCTGCTGACCCGTGCCCGCGATACGGCCGGACTCCAGGTCGGCCGACCTGAATCCGAAGCCCAGCTGCCCGAGCGCCTCCAGGACCGCCTCCTGCACGGGCAGGGGGCCGACGGTCAGCGGGTCCAGGTCGCCCTTGTCCTTCGCGCCCGCCACCGACACCTCGGTGCGCACACCGAGGACGACGCCCAGGGGCTGACCGTACAGTTCGGTGACCGGGGTCTCCCAGGGCAGCGGCACGCTGAACGCCACGGACCGCTCCTCGCCCTCGGCGAGCCGTAAAGCGCCGCCGACCGTGCACCGTTCGAAGGCGACGGCGCCCTCGCTCTCGCCCTCCTCGTGTTCGGCCTCGACCCGCGCCACCAGCTCCAGGGTGATGTGCTCGATGTCGAAGTCGGCGTGCCCGCCCCTGAGATGGACCTGGCCGGTGAGCGTGCCGCCGGGGCGGACGGGGCCCGGGTCGAGGATCGTGTCCACCGTGGGGCCGCCCACGCCGAGCGAGCCGAGCAGTCGTTTGAACACCATCGTGGCGTTCACTCCTTCACGTGCGTACGTGTGTATCCGTGGGAACAACCGGGAGTGCCGGATCGTTCTCTACAAGCGAGTAGAAGCATAGGGTGGTCGGGCCTGCCGAAGGGCCGACGCCCCGTGCAGTCAAGAACCGAGAGGCCCTGCCGAACCGGGATGTCCGTCCGACCGAGAAGGAGACACGAGCCCGCGATGGGTGAGCCTCCCAGTACCAGCCGTGCCACACCCCGCCCGCCGTACGCGCACGAGGGAACGGGGGTGGCACGGTGACCGAGGTCCTGCTGCTCCTGCTGGCCCTCCTGCTCACTCTGGCCTGCGCCGTGTTCGTCGCGGCCGAGTTCTCGCTGACCACCGTCGAGCGCGGTGAGCTGGAGCGCGCCGCCGAGGCCGGCGAGCGCGGCGCCGAGGGCGCGCTGAAGGCCGTACGCCGGCTGACCTTCCAGCTCTCCGGAGCCCAGCTCGGCATCACCGTCACCTCCCTGGTGATCGGCATGCTCGCCGAACCGTCGCTCGCGGCGCTGCTCGGCGGCCCGCTCCAGGCGCTCGGCCTGGGCGGGGCCGCCCCGTCCGTGGCGACCGTGCTGGGCGTGGTCGTCTCCACCGTCGTGCTGATGGTGATCGGCGAGCTGGTGCCGAAGAACTGGGCGATCTCCCGGCCGCTCGCGGTCGCGAAGGTGGTGGCGGGCCCGCAGCGCGGCTTCACGGCCGCCTTCGGCCCGTTCATCCACCATCTGAACAACACCGCGAACCGTGTCGTACGGCGCATCGGCCTGGAGCCCGCCGAGGAGCTGGACTCCGCCCGCAGCCCCGAGGAACTCGTCGCGCTCGCCCGGCACTCGGCGGCCCAGGGCGCCCTGGAGCCCGACTCCGCCGAGCTGTTCGTCCGCGCCCTGCACCTGGGCGAGCTGACCGCACAGAACGTCATGACCCCACGGGTCGACGTCAAGGCACTCGAAGCGCACGCGACGGCCGCCGACGCGGCCAACCTCACCCACGCCACCGGCCTGTCCCGCTTCCCCGTCTACCGCGACAGCCTCGACGAGGTCATCGGCACCGTCCACATCCGCGACGTCCTCGCCCTGGAACCCGGGCAGCGGCTCCTCACACCGGTCACCGACCTGGCCACCGAGCCCCTCCTCGTCCCCGACAGCCTCACCGCCGACCGGCTGCTGGAGCGCCTGCGGGCCACCCGCACCATGGCCGTCGTCATCGACGAGTACGGCGGTACGGCGGGCGTGGCCACGATGGAGGACATCGTGGAGGAGGTCGTCGGCGAGGTCCGCGACGAGCACGACCCCGTCGAGGCTCCCGACCTGCAGCCCGCCCCGGCGACCCACGACGGCCGCGCGGTGTGGGAGGCGGACGGCGGCGTACGCCTCGACGAGCTCGCCGCGATAGGACTGACCGCGCCGGACGGCCCGTACGAGACGGTCGCCGGACTGATCGCCACCCGCCTCGCCCGGATCCCCGCCAAGGGCGACCTGCTCGACCTGGACGGCTGGCAGCTCGACGTCCTCGACGTCGACCACCACCGCGCCGACCGCGTCCGCATCACCGAACCGGCCCTCGCACGGTCCGCCGAACTCGCGGAGGACGCCCCATGACCGCCCTGCAACTCGCCATCGGCGCCCTCACACTGCTGACCAACGCCTTCTTCGTCGGCGCCGAGTTCGCCCTGGTCTCCGTGCGCCGCAGCCAGATCGAACCCCGTGCCCGCGAGGGCGACAAGCGGGCGCGGATGACGCTGTGGGCCCTGGAGCACCTGTCCGCGATGATGGCCACCGCCCAACTCGGCATCACCGTCTCCTCGCTGGTCCTCGGCGCGGTCGCCGAACCGGCCATCGCGCGTCTGCTGGAGCCGGGCTTCGAGGCCGTCAGCCTGCCGCACGCCCTGGTGCACCCGGTCGCGTTCGTGATCGCGTTGACCGTGGCGACCTATCTGCACATGCTGATCGGCGAGATGGTGCCGAAGAACATCGCCCTGGCCGCCCCGGTGACCAGCGCGCTGCTGCTCGGCCCGCCCCTGGTGGCGCTCACCCGGGCCCTGCGGCCCTTCGTGTTCGGCATCAACGCCTTCGCCAACGCCCTGCTGAAGCTGCTGCGCGTCGAGCCGAAGGACGAGGTGGAGGCCGTCTTCACCGACGACCAGCTGGCGCGCATGGTCGTCGAGTCCGGCGAGGCCGGGCTGCTGACCCCGGCCGACGGCGAGCGCCTGCGGGACGCCCTGGAGCTGGGCACCCGGCCGGTGGGCGAGATCCTCGTCCCGGCGCGGCGCATGCGCACCGTCGACCACACCGTCACCCCGGCCGGGCTGGAGCGCGTGGCCGCCGACGCCGGCTACTCCCGTTTCCCGGTCACCGGCGACGAGGGCGCCCTCCTCGGCTATCTGCACATCAAGGACACCCTGGGCGTCGCCGACCGCGAGCGGCCGTTCCCGGCGGGCGCCCTGCACCCGGTGACCCGGGTCCGTATCGACACCCCGCTCGACGACACCCTCACCGCCCTGCGCGCCGAGGGCAGCCATCTCGCGGCCGTCCTGGGCGAGGGCGGCAAGGTGATCGGGTTCGTGACGATGGAGGACGTGCTCTCGGAGCTGGTCGGCGGCCCCGCCCCGGCCGCCGCGTGACCGGTGGGCCACTCCGTGCGCGCCCCCGCACGGAGTGGCTCATACGTGTGCGTCGGCCGACGGTGTGGTTGAACCGGCACCGGGAGATGTGCTTAGGGTGCTGGCGATGTCCGCTGACGCCACACCCGTAACCACTGTCACACGCGCACCGGAACGACGGCAGCGGCCGCTGTCGTCCGCAAGGGCGGGTGAGAGACGGGCCGAGCAGCGGGACCCGTTTCTCGACAACGCCAAGTACCTGGCGATCCTGCTGGTGGCGGTGGGCCACGCCTGGGAGCCGCTGCGGGACGGCAGCCGGACCGTCACCGCGCTGTACATGCTGGTGTACGCCTTTCACATGCCGTTGTTCGCGGTGATCTCGGGCTACTTCTCGCGCGGTTTCGAGGCGGAACCGCGCGGGATCGGACGCCTGCTGAGGCGGGTGGCGGTTCCCTATCTGGTCTTCGAGGTGGCGTACACCCTCTTCACACGGTGGACCAGCGAGGATCCCGACCGGCCGATCAGCCTGCTGGACCCGCTGTACCTGACCTGGTTCCTGGCAGCGCTGTTCATCTGGCGGCTGACGTCCCCGGTCTGGCGGCTCCTCCGCTGGCCACTGCCCCTCGCGCTCGCCGTCGCCATGCTCGCCACGCTCTCGCCGTCGATCGGCGACGACCTCGGTCTGCAACGGGTCCTGCAGTTCCTGCCGTACTTCGTGCTGGGCCTGCTGCTGCGGCCGGAGCACCTCCGGCTGGTCCGCCGCCGGGCGGCACGCGTCCTGGCGGTGCCGGTCGTCGTGTGTGCCCTCGCCGTCGCGTACTGGGCGGTCTCGTGGATGAACTACGCCTGGTTCTTCCACAGCGAGAGCGCCGAGGAACTGGCCGCGCCGGCCTGGTACGGCCCCGTGATGACCCTGGCCGCCTTCGGCTGCTCCGTCTCCCTGGTCGCCTGCTTCCTCGCCTGGGTGCCCGGGCGACGGACGTGGTTCACCGCGCTGGGCGCCGGCACGCTGTCCGGCTTCCTGCTGCACGGCTTCGTGGCCCAGGCCGCCAAGTACTGGAACTGGTACGAGCCCGCCTGGATCCGGCAGCCCGTCGGTGAGATCACCGTCACGCTGGTCGCCGTCGCCGTCATGACCGTGCTGTGCGCGCCCGCCGTTCAGCGCCTCTTCGCCCGGGTGACGGAGCCACGGGTGCCGTCGGCAGGGTTCGTGCAGGTCCTTCGTCGAGCGTTTGTGCGTGTGCGCCGACAGGAAGGATGACTGATGGGCGCAGTGGCGGGAGTGGGCGGGAGCGGCGAGGCGCCCCCGACCGGCAGACGCGTGGTACGCCGACAGCCTGCCTGACCTTGTGCACGACGCGCGGCGTCGGAGAAGCCACCCATGGCCCATCAGCCCACCGTCTCTCAACCGCCCCTGGACGGTGACGGTCTTCAGGGAAGGAGGAGCCATGTCCCACCCCGACGACGAGCGTCTGGTCGCTCTCGAGGCACGCCTCGCACGTGACGATCCCCGGTTCGCCGAGGCCCTGCGCGCCGGGCGCCCCGCACCGCCCCGCGAGTACCGGCGTACCGGGGCGTGGTGGCTGCTCCTGACCGCCCTGGCCGTACTGGTCACCGGCGTCGTGCTGCCCGACGGCCTGCTCATCGCCACCGGCCTGGTCCTCGCCGGTATCGCCGTGCAGTTGCTCGACCCCCATCGCGCCCGCCCGGAGCGGCGCCTTCCGCCGTACTTCTGACGCCCCGGCAGGCCGGTGATTCAACGTCCCTACGATGATCGGCTGTTGGGGTGCGCTAGAATCCTTTACCAAGCTCTTACGCTCCGTTGAGCGAGGGCTCGCTCGGTCGTTGGGGTGGTCGTCGCCGAATTCCGGCCGGCGTGAGGGGGCGTGGGATGGGCAGAGTCGTCTCTGTGCACGTCGACGTCCCCGTGCGCGTCGACGTCCCGGTCCGCGTCGAGAACGCCGCCCGCGACGGCGTCCCTGATACCGACAGCGCCCCCGACCCGGCCAGGCGCCCCGCGCGCTGACCAGCGCCCCGCCCCGCCCTGCCGCCGGGGCGCCACAACCCCATCGCGCCGCCCCCTGAGCCCTCGCGCTCCGTTCCGGGGCACCGGCCTCGACACCTGTCAGGCCGGGCGACGCCATGAATCCCACCGGTCCCGGCCACGGCACGCGTACCGGCGACAGCACCCAACGGCCCGTCCGGAGCTCACGCCCGGCCGCCTGCACCCGCAACAGGCACAGACGCCGCCGAACCCGATCACGGAGGTCCGACGCCCGTGCACAACACCGCTGCCATGCTCATCGAACTCGGGGCGATCATCCTCGTGTTGGGACTGCTGGGCCGCCTCGCCGGCCGGGTGGGCTTCTCACCCATACCCCTGTACCTGCTCGCCGGACTCGCCTTCGGCCACGGCGGCATCCTCCCCCTCCAGGCCAGCGAGGAGTTCGTCGCCACCGGCGCCGAGATCGGCGTCATCCTGCTGCTGCTCCTGCTCGGCCTGGAGTACAGCGCCTCCGAACTGGTCGACACCCTCAAGACCCAATACCCCTCCGGCGCCGTCGACTTCGTCCTCAACGCCGCCCCCGGCGCCGCCATGGCCCTGCTGCTCGGCTGGGGACCCGTCGCCGCCGTGGCCCTCGCCGGAGTCACCTGGATCTCGTCGTCCGGCGTCATCGCCAAGGTCCTCGGCGACCTGCGCCGGCTCGGCAACCGCGAGACGCCCGTCGTGCTCGGCGTACTGGTCCTGGAAGACCTCTCCATGGCCGTCTACCTGCCGATCCTCACCGCCCTGCTGGCCGGGGTGAGCCTCGCGGGCGGCGCCGTGACCCTGCTGATCGCCCTCGGCACGGTCGGCGCCGTGCTGTACGTGGCACTGCGGCACGGGCGCCTGATCAGCCGTGCCGTGTCCTCGGACAGCGCCGAGATGCTGCTGCTGGTCGTCTTCGGCCTCACCCTGCTCGTCGCGGGCATCGCCCAGCACCTCCAAGTGTCGGCCGCGGTTGGGGCGTTCCTGGTCGGCATCGCCCTGTCCGGCGAGGTCGCCGAAGGGGCCGGCAACCTCCTCACGCCGCTGCGGGACCTGTTCGCCGCGGTGTTCTTCGTCTTCTTCGGCCTGCACACCGACCCCGCGGACATCCCGCCCGTGCTGCTGCCCGCCCTCGCCCTGGCCACCGTGACCACCCTCACGAAGATCGCCACCGGCTACTGGGCCGCCCGTCGCGCCGGGATCTCCTCGAAGGGACGCTGGCGGGCCGGTGGAACCCTGGTGGCACGGGGCGAGTTCTCCATCGTCATCGCCGGACTCGCCGTCGGCGTCGAGCCACGCATCGGTCCGCTGGCCACGGCCTACGTCCTGATCCTGGTCGTCCTCGGCCCGCTCGCCGCCCGCTGGACCGAGCCGCTCGCCCGCCGCCTCACCCGCTCCGCCCGCCGGCGGCGACCGGCGCTCGCCGCCGGCCGGTCACTCCCGGCCGAGGATGCCGGCGGCCGCGTCCACGCCCTCGCGGGTGCCGATTACGATCAGGATGTCGCCGCCGGCCAGCCGGAAGTCCGGCCCGGGGGAGGGGATCGCCTCGGCGCGCCGTAGGACGGCCACGATGGACACGCCGGTCTCGGTACGCATCCGGGTGTCGCCCAGGACCCGCCCGTTCCAGTGCGACAGCGACGACAGCTCGATCCGCTCGGCCACCAGGCCCAGTTCGGTGGTGGACAGCAGGTTCGGGCTGTGGTGCGCCGGCATCAGGGCGTCGATGAGGGCCTCGGCCTCGCCCGACGTCATCCGCACCGACAGCGCGGACGCGTCCGGGTCGTCCCGCCGGTAGGCGTTCAGCGTCCGCGTTCCGTCCCGGTGGGCGACCACCGACAGGCGACGCTGCTCGCGCGTGGTGAGGTCGTAACGGACCCCGATGCCCGGCAACGGCGTACGGCTCAGACGCGTGACCCCCACGGCTGCCCCCCTGACTGGTTCGGGTGTTTCTTCGGTCGACGTTCGGTGACACCCTAACGAGCGCCCGGAGTTGACCGTGGGGAAGGCGGCCGCGGGAAGCCTGGGACAATGGGCGGGCCAGGATCCGCGGCACCGATGCCGGGGGACCGGAGTCCCGTCTCCGTCCGCATCGGGGAGATGGGGAGGGAACGTCAGCATGATCGAGTGGGTGTCCGTCAGCAGCGGTGCCAGGCCGGTCCCACGGCCCGTCGCCACCCCGCTGGTCTGGGCCGCGGCGTGCGGCGGGGCGCTGCTGCTGGTGGCACTGCTCAACTCCGTCGTCGGCACCGACCGCCCCGGCCTCGCCCTGGCCGTGCTCTCCCTGCTCGCCGCCCTGCTCGGCCTGTGCGCCCGCTTCACCGCGGCCCCCGGCACCGCCCTGCTGTGCTGGCTCTTCCTCAACGGCTTCGCCATCCCGCCCGCCGGCATCCTCACGTGGGTGGCGCACCGCGACACCTTCTGGCTGACCTGCCTGCTCGTCGCCGCCCTCGTCGGCACCGGCCTGGCCCGCCTGCTCCACGCCCGCGCGGCCTACCGCCGCCTCACCGCCGCCACGGGTTCCACCGCCACGGAGCCCGGCGACCCACCGTACGACATCTGACGGACACCGTTGGTCGGGTCGACGGCCCGACGTCAGGTGCCGGTGCCCGGGTCGGGGCGGCTCGCCGGGGTCGGGGATTCTTCCGGTTGCTCGGGTGTCACCGCGCGGCCGCCCGGGTGGCGAAGGGCGCAGAGGAAGGCGATGCCCAGGGCGATGGCCATGCCGTAGAACACCCACTGGTTGGCCTCGGCGAAGTCCATGCGGATCGCGCTCATCGCGTCGCGCATCGTCGTCGCGGCGGGGCCCGTGCCGGTGGGCGGGGCGGCGTCGCCGTTGCCCGTGACGGAGTCGGTGATGTCTCGGGCGACGTCGTGTGCCACGTTCGGGGGCAGGCCCCGGGATTCCAGGGTGTTGACCACGTTGGTGTGGGTGACATGCGTCAACACGGTGCCGAGGACGGCGAGACCGACGCTCGCCGCGAAGTTGCGCACGGTCTGGGTGATGCCCGTGACCTCACCGTAGGAGGCGCCGATGGAGCGGTTGACGGCGTCCGTGGAGGCAGGGGCGAGGATGAAGCCGATGCCGGCGCCCGCGAGGGCCGCGTAGGGCCACTGGTCGTGCATGCTCAGATCGGTGAGTTCGCCCGCCCACAGGGCGAACCCGACGCAGCCCACGACGGTGCCGATCTTCAACGCCGGGCGCGCGCCCTGCTTGTCGAGGATCCGGCCGCCCCACTGCGAGGCGATGGCGAACCCCGCGAAGAAGTACAGCAGGAACAGGGCCGCCTGGTTGGGGGAGGCGCTCAGACAGACCTGGGCGTACACGGAGGCGAAGAAGAACAGCGGGACGAAGGCCAGCATCGAGAAGAACAGCACCGCCGCGTCCACGCTGAACGCCTTGTCCTTGAAGACCCGCAGATCGATCAGTGGATGGCGGACACGGCGCTCGTACGCGACGAACACGCCGAGCACCACGAGGCCGCCCACGACGCAGATCCACGTCGCCGCGCTGTCCCAGCCCCAGGACCACGCCTGTTGGAAGCCGAGGACGCTCAGACCCATGCCGACGGCGATGAGCACGGCGCCGCGCACGTCGAGGGTGCCGGCGCGCCGCCGGTCGGAGACGTGGGCGAGCGCGGTGAGGACCAGGGCCACCACGGCCACCGGGACGTTGACCCAGAACACGGCGCGCCAGGTCCAGCCCGTGAGCCAGCCGCCCAGGAGCGGCCCGATGGCGGTCAGCGCGCCGGAGAGCCCGAAGAACAACGCCAGCGCCCGGCCCCGCCGGTCGGGCGGGAACACCGCGACCACCACGGCCAGCGCCGCGGGGAAGAGAAGCGCCGCGCCGAAGCCCTGCGTGGCCCGGAAGGCGATCAGCCAGCCCTGCGCCACGTCGCCCCTGGGGACGCAGCCGCACAGCACCGACGAGACGACGAACACCAGCGTGCCGACCACGACCACCCGGCGCGGCCCGTAGAGGTCCGCGAGACGCCCGCCCAGGGCGAAGAACGCGGCCAGCGCGAGCAGATAGGCGTTGACGACCCACTGCATCCCGGACGCCGACAGCCCCAGTTCACGGACGATGTCGGGGGCGGCGATGGCGACGATGGTCTGGTCGATGAACGTCATCGCGACCGCGAACATCATCGCCGTGAGCGCCACCGTCTGTCGTGGTGCCGAGCGGGGTGAGGACGCGGTCTCGCCACGTCGCAAGTACGTGCCACTCACCCGTCCAGTCTGCGCCCGACCGGGCGACGCCGCATCACCGAAGAACCGGGCAGGCGTCCCTGGCCCACCTACCCGGTCCTGGTCAGCCGCGCGCCTCGACCTGGCGCCAGAAGGCGTCGATACGGGCGTTGAACAGGTCCGGAACCTCCTGGAAGGGCTGATGGGCCTCGCCGGGCAACACCTCGAACCGGGCGCCCGGGATCCGCTGCGCGACCTCGCGGCCGAAGCGCGGCGGCGTGGCCAGGTCGAGTTCGCCGGCCATGACGAGGGTCGGGACGGCGATCTGCGGCAACCGGTCGAACGTGTCATGGCCGAGGAACGACGCCAGTTGGCCCTGGAAGGCTTCCACCGACTGTGGGTGGGGGAAGGCCAGCGTCTCCTCGATCAACCGGTCGACCGTGCCGTCGGCGTGGGCGCGGGGCGTGTAGATCCACAGGTAGAACGCCTCGAGCATGGCGCGTTCGCTCGGCGCCCTCTCGACCATCCAGCGCCAGAAGCCCGCCATGGCACGGAAGTAGGCGTCCGGGCGGGCCACCGTGCTCATCAGGACGAGGCTGCGAACCAGGTCGGGGTGACGGATCGTCAGTTCCTGGGCGATGAAGCTGCCGCCCGAGAATCCGGCGACGTGGGCGGCCGGGACATCGAGCGCACGCAGCAGTGCGGCGGCGTCGTCGGCCATCCGCGCGACGGTGACGGACTCCTCGGGTGAACGCGTACGCCCGGCACCGCGGTTGTCGAAGGCGGTCACCCGGTAGCGGTCCGACAGACCGTCGAGTTGCGCCTGCCAGGCCTCGGCCGGGTCGCCGAGCCCGGCGATGAGCAGGACGTCGGGTCCCTTGCCCCGGCGCTCGACCCAGATCTCGACACCGTCAGCGTTGACCATTTCGCCCATGTCGTGGCCTCCTGGATGGCAGTGGCGCCACTCCCACCGTCGCACGGGCCGAGCGGGACCGCCCGGAGTGCTCCGCCGGACCAGGCCCTAGGGTTCGATGAGGCCGACGCGGATGGCGTACCGGGTGAGTTCCAGACGGTCCCGCAGGCCCAGCTTCTGGAGCAGGTTGGCGCGGTGCCGTTCGACCGTCTTCACACTGATCACCAGGAGACGGGCGATCTCCTTGGAGGAGTGGCCCTCGGCGACGAGTTTGAGGATCTCCTCCTCGCGTTCGGTGATGGGGCGCGCGGGCAGCCGGGCGCCTGAGCGGGCGCGGTCGAGGTAGGTACGGATGAGGGCGGACTCGGCGCCGGGGTAGATGAACGGCTCGTCGCGCAGGGCGGCCCGGCAGGCCCCGACCAGGTCGCGGTCGGCGACGGACTTCGGGACATAGCCGGAGGCGCCGGCCTTGAGCGCTTCGAAGAAGAACTGCTCGTTGTCGTACATCGTCAGCATCAGCGTGCGCAGCCCCGGACGGATGCGGGCCAGCTCACGGGCGGCCTGCAAGCCGGTCAGGCGGGGCATGGAGATGTCCAGGACGGCCAGGTCGACCTCGCCGTCCCGGACCTTGGCGATCGCCTCCGCGCCGTCGGCCGCCTCGGCCACCACCGTCAGGTCCGGTTCGGCGTCGAGGATGAGGCGGACGCCGCGGCGCACGAGCGCGTGATCGTCGGCGAGCAGGATGCGGGCCGGTGCGGTCATCGCACGACCTCCCGGGGACGGTGGTCGGCCGTACGGCCGGTCACGTTCAGCCGTATCTCGGTGCCGCCCCCCGGGAGCCGACCGATGGTGAGGTCGGCTCCGACGAGGAGGGCGCGCTCCCGCATACCGCTGATGCCGGCGCCCTCGGGTGCGGTACCGATGCCCCGGCCGTCGTCGCGCACGAGCAGGGCCACCCGGGAGTCCGGCAGCGGACGCAGATGGACCTCGACGCGCGTGGCTCCGGCGTGGCGCGCGGTGTTGGTGAGGCCTTCCTGGGCGATGCGGTAGAGGACGAGTTCGGTGGCCGGGTCGAGCGGCGGCAGGCCCGGCGCGATATGGGCCGTCGCGCTGAGACGGGAGTTCGTGAACTCGGTCGTCAGCGCGCGCAGGGCGCTGTGCAGACCGAGCTCCTCCAGGACGCCGGGACGCAGCCGTCGGCCGATACGCCGGATCTCCTCCAGACCGGCACGGGTGGTCTCCTGCGCCTGACGGAGGTCGGCCCGCACCGCGTCCGGGGCGTGGTCGGCCGTGTGCCTCAGCTGGAGCAGTACGGCGGTGAGGGTCTGCCCGACCTCGTCGTGGAGCTCCTGGGCGAGCCGTTGACGCTCGGCCTCCTGAGCGGACAGGGCCCTGCCCGAGCTCGTGGCCCGCTCCGCCTCCAGCCGGGCGAGCATGGCGTTGAAGGCCGCGGTGAGCCCGGCGATCTCGCCGGGTCCGGTGACGGTCGTACGACTGCCGGGTCTGAGGAGGTCCGCGGTCGCCATCGCCCGGGTCAGCCGGGCCAGCGGCGCGAGGCCGATCCTGAGCAGCAGGGCGTCAGCGATCAGCATCACCACCAGGCCGGCGAGCAGAACCAGCGCCTCGCCGGGCAGGACCGGGGTGGAGACGGTGACGGGACCGAGGAGCAGCAGGACCGCGGCGACGAACACCGCCGCGTTGAGAAGGAAGATCCGCCAGTACAACGTCATGATCGCGTTCCCCTCCCGGTGGCCCTCACCTCCACTGTCTCCTGCCGTCGCGGACCGGCCGGCACCGGGTCCCGACCCGGGACGGGGCCCACTGCCCCGCACCACTCTGACCGCTGTGGACGCCGCCCGTCCATCCGTGCTGACACCCATGTTCCGGGTCTGTTCGCACCTGGCACGATGACCTTCGCCGCGGTGGTCCCACAGGTCCGTTCCGCCGCGCGCCGCACGACCGTCGCAACGAAATGAACAGGGAGGGAGGGGTTGTGCCCGCTCCGCGGATGAGCACCACACCCTTGCCGGGTATCGGTGTCCAGTACGACCTCACCACGCGCGAACACCGCCATCTGTCGGTGATCGCGCACCGGGACGGAACCCGGACGGTGAACGTGTACCGGCCCGACGACCCGGACGCGTGCGCCCAGTCGCTGCGTCTGACGGAGCCGGAGGCCGCCTCCCTGATCGACGCGCTGACCCCCTCCCACCACAGCCCGAACCTGCTGTCCACGACGGACCTGGGACTCGTGGCGGAGCGCATAGAGCTGTCCGCGGCCTCCTACTGGAACGGACGGGTCCTGGGCGACACCCGTATGCGCACCGAGACCGGCGCCTCGCTCGTCGCGGTGCTCCGGCGGGCCCAGGCGATCCCCTCGCCGACGCCGGACTTCCGGCTGGCCGGCGGTGACATCCTGATCGTGATCGGCACCCGCGAGGGTGTGGAGGCGGCCGCCGAGATACTCGGGCGGGACTGAGCGATGCACTCCTCCGCGATCTTCCTGATCGAGTTCGGCGCGATCATCCTCGGACTCGGCCTCCTCGGCCGACTGGCCGGGCGCCTGAAGTTCTCCCCCATACCCCTCTACCTGCTGGCCGGGCTCGCCTTCGGCGAGGGCGGTCTGCTCCCGCTCGGCACCAGCGAGGAGTTCGTGGCGATCGGCGCCGAGATCGGCGTCATCCTGCTGCTGCTCATGCTCGGCCTGGAGTACACGGCCAGCGACCTCGTCTCCAACCTCAAGACCCAGTACCCGGCCGGCCTCGTCGACGCCGCGCTCAACGCGCTGCCCGGCGCCGCGATGGCCCTGCTGCTGGGCTGGGGCCCGGTCGCCGCCGTCGTCCTGGCCGGCGTCACCTGGATCTCCTCCTCCGGCGTCATCGCCAAGGTCCTCGGCGATCTCGGCCGGCTCGGCAACCGCGAGACCCCGGTCATCCTCAGCATCCTGGTCCTCGAAGACCTCTCCATGGCCGTCTACCTGCCGATCCTCACCGCCCTGCTCGCCGGCGCCGGGCTCGCGGCGGGCAGCCTCACCCTCGCCATCGCCCTCGGTGTGGCCGGCCTCGTCCTGCTGCTGGCCGTCCGCTACGGACGCCACATCTCCCGCTTCGTCTCCAGCGACGACCCCGAGAAGCTGCTGCTCGTCGTCCTCGGCCTGACCCTGCTGGTCGCGGGGATCGCCCAGCAGCTCCAGGTGTCGGCCGCGGTGGGCGCGTTCCTGGTCGGCATCGCCCTGTCCGGCGAGGTCGCCGAGGGGGCCCACAACCTCCTCGCCCCGCTGCGGGACCTGTTCGCGGCGGTGTTCTTCGTCTTCTTCGGCCTGCACACCGACCCCGCGAGCATCCCGCCCGTGCTCCTGCCGGCCCTCGCGCTGGCCGTCGTCACGGCCGCCACGAAGATCGCCACCGGCTACTGGGCCGCCAAACGCGCCGGGGTGGGCGTCAAGGGCCGCTGGCGCGCCGGCGGCACGCTGGTGGCCCGCGGCGAGTTCTCCATCGTCATCGCCGGCCTCGCCGTCACCGCCGGCATCGAGCCGTCCCTCGGCCCGCTGGCCACCGCCTACGTCCTGATCCTGGTCGTCATCGGCCCGCTCACCGCCCGCTTCACCGAACCGGCCGCCGCCTGGGTCACCCGCCGCCGCACCCTGTCGGTACCGCGTCAGGCGGAGGCGCCCGCCCAGGAGGAGGCCCCGAAGGCGGTCCAGGGCAACGGTCCCGTCGGCCCGGCATGAGCGACCACAAGCGACCACACCTGGGGCTGATCGGCGGGGCCCCGGCCCCACCTCGGCGATGAGCCGGTTGTTTTCGGGATGGTGCGCCAGTGGGCAGGGCCGGAGCCCTCGTCACGCTCATGATCAGCACCCAGAAGGGCGCTCGACGCCCTGGTACGGCGGGCCGACTGAGCGAATGTCGGGGACCTCCGGCGTCGAGTCACGGCCGGTGGGCCGTGTCCTGGGCGACCGTGGACGGGGCGTCGACCGCCGGAGGAAGGGATGGCGTATGTCCGCACCGGTGCCGGTCTCGGTGGCGGCTCGGTCCGATCCGCTGCCGAAGGCGCTGATCGCCCTGACCGCGGTCACCGGGATCGTGGACGCGGTGGCCTTCCTCGGGCTCGGGCAGGTCTTCACCGCCTTCATGACGGGCAACATCCTCTTCCTCGGTTTCGCGGTCGCCGGGGGTGAGGGGCTGACGCCTCCGGGTTCCCTCACGGCGTTGGCCGGGTTCGGGGTGGGCGCGGTGGCCGGCAGTCGTCTCGGGGCCGCCACGGCCGCCCGCCCGCGCCGGTGGCTGATGGCCTCGGCCACCCTCGCGGCCGCACTGCTCGTGGCCGCGGCGCTGACCGCGATCGGCCTCGAGACGGTACGGGGCGGCCTGGCGCCGCGACACTATGCCGTGATCGCGCTGACGGCGCTGGCCATGGGAGTGCGCAGCGCGACGATGTGGCGGCTCGGGGCGGGCCTGAACACCACCCTGGTGACCGGCACGCTCGTCACCTGGATCAGGAAGTCGGCGATGGGGGGCGGCACTCCGGACACCTCCCAGGCCTCCCGTGTCGCCGCCCTGGTCGCGGTCTTCGTCGGCGCCGCCGTCGGCACCCTGCTGCTGCGGGCGGGCCTGACCGTGGCGCTGTCGGTCGCCGCGGCGGGGGTCCTGGCCGGCATCGGGGGGTACCTCGCCCATCCTGCGTCCCGACGGAGTGAGGCATGCGCGAGGTGACCCTGGGAACTCCGCAACGATGCGTGCCGACCATGACGAAGCGCCCGTACTGGACGCCCTCTCCCGCTACCACGAGGTCGACGAGCTGGGCTTCAGTCCGCCCGGTCACAAGCAGGCGCGCGGCGCCGACCCCAGAGCCAGGGCCGTCCTCGGCGACGCCGTCTACTTCGGCGACGTGCTGGCCGACGGAGGTCTGGACGACCGCCTGTTGCGGGGCCGGGTGCTGGAGCGGGCCGAGGAGCTCATGGCGGATGCCGTGCACGCCGAACACACGTTCTTCTCCACCTGTGGCAGCTCCCTGTCCGTGAAGGCGGCCATGCTCACGGTGACCTGCCCGGGCCACAGCCTGCTCGTCGGCCGGGACGCCCACAAGTCCGTGGTCGCCGGGCTCATCCTGTCCGGCGTCCGGCCGGCGTGGGTCGAACCGGAGTGGGACGCGGAACGCAACCTCGCCCATCCACCGTCGGCCGCCTCCTACGACAAGGCGTTCACCGAGCATCCCGATGCCGACGGCGCGCTCGTCACCAGCCCCACGCCGTACGGCTCGGCGGCCGACCTGCGTGGCATCGCCGAGGTCTGCCACCGCCACGGCAAGCCCCTGATCGTCGACGAGGCATGGGGAGCACACCTGCCCTTCCACGACACGTTGCCGTCCTGGGCCATGGACGCGGGCGCCGACGTCTGCGTCACCAGCATCCACAAGATGGGCAGCGGCCTGGAACAGGGCTCGGTCTTCCACCTCCAGGGCGACTTGATCGACCCCGTCGAACTCGCCGCCCGCGCCGACCTGCTCGGCACCACCAGCCCCAACGTCCTGCTGTACGCCGGGATCGACGCGTGGCGCCGGCAGATGGTCCAGCACGGCCGTGAACTCATGGACCGGGCGCTCTCCCTGGCCGCGCGCACCCGTGCCGCGATCGAGGGCATCGACGGTTTCCACGTCAACGACGCGGCGGACTTCTGCGGTCCCGGACGGGCCGCCGAATTCGACCCGCTCCCGGTCGTGATGGACATCGCCGCCCTGGGCACCAGCGGCTACCGGGCCGCCGACTGGCTGCGCGAGCACCACCACGTCGACATGCACCTCTTCGACCACCGGCGCATCAGCGCCCAGCTCACCCACGCCGACGACGACCGGACCACCGACCGTCTGCTCACCGCCCTGCGCGACCTGGCCGACCACGCCGACGAACTGCGTGACGCACCCCGTGTCGACGTGCCGGCGCCGGCCGACCTGCGCATGGAACAGGTCCGGCTGCCCCGCGACGCCTACTTCGGCGACCACGCGGACGTACCCCTGGACAAGGCCGAGGGCCGGGTCGCCGGCGAGATGATCACGCCGTATCCGCCCGGCATCCCCGCCATCCTCCCCGGCGAACTCCTCACCGAGCCGGTCCTGCGCTACCTGGCGACCGGCGTCCGGGCCGGTATGAACCTGCCCGACGCCGCGGACAAGCAGCTGAGCACCGTCCGGGTCGTCGTCGAGGACTGACGGCCGGGCCGGCGGACGTGGAGTGCCGACCGAGCCGGAACGCCTCGCGTTTCTCCCCGCACGCCTACGTCCCTACGTCCCTTCGGGCCTGCCCGGCACGCACCGCCACGCGAGGACGGCGGCGCCGAGGTAGGCGAGCGCGCCGACGGCCATGCCGGTGCGCAGTCCGGTGTCGAAGTCGGTGGCCGAGGCGAGCAGGCTGCCGCCGAGGGCCACACCGGTGGCGCTGCCGATCTGACGGGTGGTGTTGAACAGGGCCGAGGCCGCCCCCGAGTACGCCGGGGGAGCGGCACCCATCACGGTGGCGGTCGAACCGGTGAGGGCGAAGGAGGTACCGAACCCCGCGGCCATCATCGGGGCCACCAGCAGCGCGTAGGCGGAGTCGGCCCCCGCGGCGGCCCAGCCGGCCAGCCCCAGGGCGGCCAGGAGCATGCCGCAGACCACCAGCGGACGGTCGCCGGTGCGGCCGCTCAGCCGCGCGGACAGCACGGACGCGAACATGGTCATCGCCACCGCCGGGAACAGCGCGAGCCCGGTATCGAGGGCGCTGAAGCCCCGGTGGTGCTGGAACGTCAGGCTCGCGGTGAACACCATGCCGTAGAAACCGAGGTTGAACAGCAGGCCGATGACGGCCCCGCCGCTCATCGCCCGTGAGCGCAGCAGCCCCAGCGGAAGCACCGGGGACCGGGCCAGCCGCTCGCGCACCACGAACGCCACGCCGGCCAGCACTGCCAGGCCCATCCCGGCGAGCACCACCGGATCGGACCAGCCGCGCCGCCCGGCCTCGTTGAGCGCCCCGGTCAGCAGCGCCACCGCCGCCACGACCGCGCACTGCGCCGGCCAGTCCAGGACCCGGTCGGCGCGCCGGGGCGAGCGGGCCACGTGCCGCAGCGTCAGCGCCAGGCAGACCGCGCCGACGGGCAGGTTGACGAGGAACACCCAGCGCCAGCCCACCGTGGAGACGAGCAGCCCGCCCAGCAGCGGCCCCGCGGAGGCCGCGATGCCCGCCATCGAACCCCACAGCCCGAAGGCCCGCGACCGTGCGGCCGCCCCGGGATACGCCTGTTGGAGCAGCGCCAGGGAGCCGGGCACGATCAGTGCCGCACCGAGCCCCTCCACCAGCCGGGCCACCACCAGGAAGGGCGCGTCCGGCGCGAGCGCGCACGCGGCCGAGGCCGCGGTGAACACGGCCACGCCCGAGCAGAAGACCCTCCGGTTGCCCAGCCGGTCGCCGAGCGCGCCACCGGTCAGCAGGAACCCGGCGAAGACCAGGGTGTAGCCGTCGGTGATCCACTGGATTCCGGTGAGCGACGCCGACATCTCACGGCCGATCACCGGCACGGCGACATTGATGACCGTCACGTCCAGGATCACCATGAAGTACCCGGCGCACACCGCCAGCAGCGGTGCCCAGGAGCGACGCTCGGACTCCGGGTCCGACTCGGCAGGGCCGTTCATCCCGAGGCCACCGTAAGGGACATATGCCGCCCCCCCACATGCGGGGGAGCGCCCCACCCCGCACCCTGGTGCCATGGCCAGTGCGCAACCCGTCGTCGTCTACCCGCCCGCCGTGGACGGCGGGCGGCGCGTACGGGTCGACGACCAGTTCCTCGGGATGGCGTACGGCCTGCTGGACGTGGCCGAGTTCCTGCGCCGGGCCGGTATCGAGGGCGCGGACCCCGACTACGTGCGGCAGACGGGGCTGATCGAATGGCGCGGCGGTGGCCCGGACGTGTGGGATTCCGGCGCCTAGCCGAGGTCCAGCCTGCTGTGCACCAGCCGTGCGAAATGGTTCAGGGTGCGGTCGCTGGTCATCAGTTCGGCGGCGGCGAGGCTGACCTCGAAGTGTTCCTTCCTCGGGGTCGCTGTGCAGCACGGCGGCGGTCAGGGCCGTGCCGCAGATCGACCGCACCCGGCTCGCCGCCTCCGCCGCCAGGCACCTGCCGGGGTCCACGCGATGAGGGCACTGGTCACCGGCGGGAGCGGCTTCCTCGGCCGGGAGAGCTGCCGGCAACTCGTCGCCCGGGGCACCACGGTGTCGTCCCTCAGCCGCCGCCCCCAGCCCCGCCCCGGAGAGCCTCGACATCCGGCAGCACCAAGGAGACCTCGCCGATCTCTCCGCCGTCTCCCGGGCGCTCGCCGGCTGCGACGCCGTCGTCCACAACGCCGCCCTCGCCGGCGTCAGCGGCCCCTCCTGCCGTACTGGAACACCAATGTGCGGGGCACCCGCCACGTCATCGCCCAGTGCCGCGCCCACGGGATCGGCACCCTGGTCCACACGCCCACCGCCAGCGTCGTATTCCAGCCCGGCGGCCTGCGCAACGCCGACGGAAGCTGCCCCTACCCCGAGCGGCACCTGGCCGCCTACCTGCGTACCAAGGCCCGGGCCGAAGCTCTCGTCCCGGCCGCCAACGGCCCCGGCCTGGCCGCCGTAGCGCTGCGCCCGCACATCATCTGGGGCCCCGGCGACCCGCACTTCGCACCGGCCCTGGCACGGGCCGTGCGCGCGGGCCGGCTGGTGATGCCCGGCGAGGGCGCCAACCTCGTAGACACCACCCACCTGCGCACCGCCGCCCACGCGCACCTGCTCGCCCTGGACCGGCTCCGGCAGGGCGGCCCCCTGTCGGAGGCCGCGCCTACTTCATCACCCAGGACGACCCCCGCGCCCTGCAGGGCCACCTGGTGCACCGTACCGACAGCGCCGGCCCGGGCGGCCGCGGCCACCCGCGAGAACGTCCTGCGCCTGACCGGACGCACCCGCACCCACGCGCTCAGCCGTTTCCGATCACCTTCGAAGCCGGCATCGCGGCGCTCAACCGAGCCGCTGAGCCCGGCGATTCCGTGGGCCTCACGGGTAGCTCACCAGATTGGCCACGGTGGTGGACGAGTTGGAGGGTCCGCCGCGGTCGTTGATGACGTGCCGGATGGTCCCGGTGCCACCGAGTGAGACGGTCACCATGTTCCGGAAGCGGACGTCGGGTCTGTTCGGCACCTCGAAGGCGTGCTCGGCGGTGACGGACGGGTTGGCGTTGAAGAAGCAGTAACTGCCCAGCCCGTACGCCTGATGGCTGGTCACGGAGTCCGCGACCTTGTAGGCGGCGTATCCCTGGGTGGAGCCGTTCATCCAGGCTGCCTGGTTCGGCGGGTCGTAGGGCATCTCGTTCTGGTAGAAGTACGTCCGCCCGCCGTCGCCGTTCCAGATCGTCTGGTGCTTCTGGTAGTGCTCGACGAACAGGCCGTACATGGTGACGTCGTCGCCGTTGACGACGAGCCCGGTGTCGGCGGTGTTGGTGTTCCAGCCGATGCCGTTGCCGTGGTCGCCGCGCCAGATCCACATGTGGTCGCCGATGACATGGTCGCTGTTGACGACGAGGCTGGTGGTCGCCCTGCCGACGGCAGCCCCGCCGACGCGGAAGTACACGTCGTGCAGCGAGGTCGGGTTCGCCGCGTGGGAGGCCGAGGCGCCCGCCGGGCCGATCTCCACCAGGGTCCGGGAGTTGGTGGTGCCGGCGTCGAAGAGGACGCCCGCGATCTTCACCCCGTCGACGTCGGCGACGGTCATGGCGGTGACGCCGTTGTCGGGGACGAACGTCGCGAGGCCGAGACCGAGGACCACGGTGTCGGGGCGGGTCACCCGCAGGGTCTGGTCGAGGTGGTAGACACCGGGTGTGACCAGGAGGTTCTTGCCGTCGGCGAGGGCGGCGTTGAGCTGCGCGGCGGTGGCGCCGGGCTTGACGACGTGGAACTGGTCGATGCCGAGCGAGGTGCCGGGGGCGTTCCCGTTCGCCCAGGTGGTGGCCGTGGAGTCAGTGCGCAGGGAGGGCACGAACACCCGGTAGGCGCCCGCGTCGTCGACGTACAGGAAGGGCTTCTCGCGTACGGTCGGGGTCCGGTCGACCGTCGTGTAGGGCGGGTTGGGGAAGGTACTGCCGGGCACGCCCTGGCTGCCGACGAAGACCATGTTCCAGTTGGATCCGGTCCAGCTGCCGAGCTGGGAGTTGCGGGTCAGCCACTGCTGCTGGGTGCCCGAGCGGACCTGGCCGTCGATCTTCGTGTCGGCCATGAATCCGCCGCTGGACCAGCCCCCGTCGCTGAGTTCGAGGTTGCCGCGCACGTGCATGCGACGGTACCCGGACGCCTGCGAGACCGCCCACCGGTCGGTGCCGTCCGTGGGGTTCACCGACAGGTTCTCGGCGCCGCGCCAGAAGTTCTGGGTGGCGTTCTGCGGCGGGAACCAGTCGGCCTCGACGTGCACGGCCCCGTTGACGGTGACCGAGTCGGGGGACTGGCCGAGGCCCAGGACCTGGGTGTAGAAGCCGACGTTGACGTCGTTGCTGTACGTGCCCGGTTTGAACATCACCGCGTAGCGCTGCGAGCCGAACTGGTTCGTCTCCTGCTGCCGGAAGATCGAGTCCAGCCGGCTCTGGATCGTGGACGAGGGCATCGACGGATCGAAGACGGCCACGTTGGGGCCGAGGTCGACGTCCCCCGGGGCGGTGCTCACCGGCGCGACCCGGAAGCGCTGGGCGGCCGTGCCGTTGCAGGTGTACTGCACCAGCTGGACGCTGTCGGCCGTCGAGGCGGACGGGACGTCGAGGCACTTGCCGCTGTGCCGGTTGACGAAGTGATAGGCGCCCCCGCCCTCGTCGACGGCCTGCCACTGCTGGTTGTTCCCGCCGCCGTACGTCCACAGGTGTACGGCCGCGTTGTCGGCCGTGGACACGTCGCTCACGTCCACCACCTGCCGGACGTCGTTGCGATTGCCGATCCGCACGAAGCCGTCACTGGTCGGTGTGAAGCTCCACTGCTGGGCGGTGCTGTCGTTGCAGGAGTACTGCTGCACCGCGGTGCCGTTCACGGTGCCGGCCGCCCGTGCGTCCAGGCACTTGCCGCTGCCGCTGTTCACCACCGTGGACCAGCTGGTGGGCAGGGCGGCGGCGGACGAGGCGGCCTGTTGGGCGGATGCCTGGGTGGGCTGGAGGGCGGTGAGGAGCGAGGCGGCTGTCGCCGCGGCGACGAGGGCCGCGGTCAAGGGGCCACGGGTGCGGGCCCGGCGTGGGCGGTGGCGGCCGCCGGTGGCTGGTCGCGGGGTGGGGGGCATGGTTTCTCCTGGGGAGGCCTGACCTGCGCATGACACGTGGAACTCCACTTATTTCACTGCATGAATTTAAGGAGTGACGGAAACGCCGTGTCAAGACGTTGGTATAGGCCAATCCCCATCCCCGCCTACGGGCGGCCCCTCATGTCCGGCCGCAGCAGATGACCGAACCCGGCGCTCTCCAGCCGATGACACAACTGGGCCTTCTCCATGCCGAGTTCGGCGGCGGTGTCGGCCAGGTGCCAGTCGTGGGCGGCGAGATGGCTGAGCAGATAGCCGCGTCGGACCTGGCTCTCGGACAGCCGGAAGGTCTTGAGGTAGACGGTCCGCCCCTGCTCGTCGCTGATCGCCTCACCGATGTGGTTGTCCTGCTTGGGACGGAACCTCGGCAGGAAGCGGGAGAGCGTGAACCGCCCCATCCGCCGCACCTCCTCCCAGGCGCAGTCCTGTTCGAGCAGCCCTGCCGCCATGGTGGTGTCGTGGAAGTCTGCCCACTGGGCGGTCTGCCGCCGGGCAGCCGCCCGCAGGTCGGCGAGCGAACGGACGCCGGCGCCGGTGATACGCGCCCGGAAATCCGGCACCGGCGGCATCAGGGTCGCGTAGTGGTACACCAGGTCGCCGTACAGGTCCCGTACCAAGGTGGGGTGCAGAGCGCGGGAGTCCTCCGGGTGGGGCACCACGAACGCCGCGGCGAGCGCGTCGGCCACATGGACCAGCACGCCGCACTGACCGGGGTGGATCTCGAAGACGCTCAACGCCTCGGCCAGCCCGGGCACTTCGGTGCCCAGAAAGGCCGCCTCGACCCGCGGGGACAGCCCTTGGCGCACGGCCTGCCGCGACCACTCCTCCCAGGCGAGGGAGGGCCCGCCGAAGTGCAGCGCGAGATAGCCCTCCAACGCCAGGTGCAGCGGCAGGAAACGCAGCCGGCGCTTGGCCTCCTGACGCGCCATACGGCGATGGAAGTGCAGCCGTACGGTCGCCACCGCCTCCTGCTCCGGCCGGTCACCGGTCAGCTGGGTGCCGTAGGCGGCGGCGGGGGAGCCGTCGCCGGTCCACTCGGCGACGAAGCTGTGCGGGATGTAGGAGATGTAGGTGCCCCTGCGGCGGCCCAGGTCGACCACGCCCACCCCGTCGTGGATCAACGGATGCAGCCGCAGGTCCTGGACGGGTTGGGCACGGACGAGCGGCACCAGCCGCACGGCTCCCCACACCTGCGAGGGCCGTGTCCGAAGCCCGGCGAGCAGGCCGGGAAGCTCCGCCGAAGGGCCCGCGTCCGGTTCGTACGACGTCATCGGGAACTCCCCTCGGTGAGCCGGTCCGCACGCGCGTCGAGGTAGGCCTTCAACTCGGCCAGACCGGTCCGCCCCTCGGCGAACTGCGCGATCTCTACGAGCGCCGGCAGGTCCTCCGCGTCGCGGATGCCCGCGGTCGGCACACTCGCGGCCAGCCGACGGACGTCGAAGTCCGTGGCGTCGTAGACCGGGTTGAGGTGCACGACGCTCGTGCGGCGCGCGGTGTCGAGACGGGTGCGCCAGACGCGCAGGACCTCGGCGGCGAGCCCCGGCGGCGCGTTGTCCCAGCCGTCGGAGACGACGACCAGCCGGTCCGGGCCCGTCTCCAGCCCGTCGAGGATCCGCTCCCCCAGCGGAGTCGGGCCCACCGGGTGCGCCAGCAAGGCGTCGCCGCGCCCGGAGGTCCACAGCCCGCGATAGTCCGCGGCGAGCGCACCGAGCAGATAGTGGCAGGCCAGAGCCACCGTCAGCGGCCGACGCCGCTTCACGCCCGAACCGTACGACGAGAAGCTGTCGTCCAGTACGGCGGTCACCCGACCCCAGGTCCCGCGGTGCGCGCCGGCGACCCGCCGGGCGGCCGTACGCAGCGCGCCGTTCAGTTCCTCGCGCCGCTCGACCCGCTCCTCGGTGGGCAGCGAGAGCACATATCCGGCCAGCCGTGTGAGCGGCATCCGGGACAGGTCCGTCCGCACCGCCCGCGCTGCCGCGGGACCCTGTGCCTGCGCGGCCTCCTGCAACCGCAGCGTCTCCCGACGCGTCAGCCGCGGCGCGATGCGTTCCAGGAACACCTTGCGGGGGACGCCGTGCCTGGCCGCGAAGCCTTCGGCCACGGTGTACGGAAGCTCGTAGAGGGCCGCCTGCTCGAAGTGCGCGCGTCGCCAGGTCTCCAGGATCGGGGTGTCGTAGTGCGCGCGGCTGAGCGGCGCGAACAGGAACGTGCCGATCTCGCCGTCGCCCGGCGTCAGATGCGCGTGGCGCAGCGCCGCCTTCAGGCCGCTGCGGTACTTGACCGCGTCGAAGGCCAGATCGGGCCGGGCGGACAGCCAGTCGCGCAGCAGCGCGCGGGTGCGGCGGTTGTTCACCCCGGCCCGGCGCAGCGCGCCGAACAGCCCGTAGACCCGCTGCGGCGGTAGCAGGGCCAGCCGCCCGGCGATCAGACGCCCCTCGCTCCGACGCTGCTCCATGGTGGCCTCGGCGGCCGACTCCAGCAGCCGGCGGATGATCAGCGTGGCGTTGTGGTCGTTGATGTCGAGTGCGAGCACGCCCGCGTAGAGGTCGCGGTAGTTGCCCAGCATGTACGCGTGCAGGAAGTCGAGGGAGAGCCGTTGGGCACCGGCGTCGGAGTGGAACTCCCGCTGCCCGGTCGCGGTGATCGCGGCATTGACGAACAGCAGCACGTCATCGGCCGCGATGAGATCCCCGAACGTCTCCATGACCCCGCCCGCCCCCGCGTCCCGGTGCCTGAAGCCGGCCGGGGAATGGAGGCACGAGCTGCGAATCATTGCTTCAGAGGCAGGTTCCGGAAGTCGCACCGAAGTCCCGCGGCCGGCGTGCGGACGCTAGCACGGCGACGATCATCGACTCCACGGGGTTTCTCTCAGCGGGTGGGGCCGGACCGGACTGCACCGGGCTCGACCGGTCCGGGCTGGCTGGAGAGGGCGGCCGGTGGGCCGGACCGTCAGCCCCCCGGCCGCCCTATCCGTCGGACGCCGAGAGCCGTTCCACCTCGTCGGCCGCCTCGCCCGCCGCCCGCTCCGCCTGGGCCAGGGCGTCAGCGGTTGCTTGAAGGCGGTCCTCGGCCTCCTGCTGTTCCCGGTCGGCACGCTCGAGCTCCTCGCGCGCCTGCTGCAGTTGTCGCTCGGCAGCCGCGGCCTCCTCACGGGCCTGCTCGTGCCGGTCGCGTGCCCGCTGCGACGCGGCGTCGGCGTCCGCCCGCTCCGCTCGCCGGTCGCGCAGACGCCGCTCGGCCTCCTTGGCCGCCTTGCGGGCCCGGGCGAGTTCCTCCTGCCGCTTGCGGCGCCGCCGGTCGGTCAGGTCGTCCTTCGCCCGCGTGGCCGACGGCGACGCCACCGCCGACGCCGATGGTGCCGCTGTGCGCTTCGGCGCCTTGCGCGGGGTACGGGCCGCCGTGCTGGTGCCGGTGGGGGAGGGGAAGTCGGAGGGCGGGGTGAGGGGGCCCTCCAGCCGGCCCGTGGCCCACTGGTCGGCCGCGTCCTCGTCGGCGAGCACGGCCCGCAGGGTGGCTTCGACGTCCTGCTGCGCCGCGTCCGACAGGCGGTGCCCGGCCGCGCGGGCCAGGTCGGCGGCCTGCCGGGACAACGCGGCGACGACACGGCGGCGCTGCTCGGACAGCTCCTTGATGCCTTCGGCGTCCAGGGTGCGATAGGCGTCGCGCAGCGCACGCCCCAACTCCAGGAAGCGCCGGCTCTCCTCGGGCTGGGAGCGCAGCAACAGGTTCGCCGCCCAGGCCGCGAGCGTGGGGCGGCGGGCGGCGTGGATCCGCCGGGAGTCCTCCGTCCGTCCGGCCGTCCTGGCCGCGAGGGCCAGTGCCTCCCGACGGGCCACGAAGCCGGGCGGCGGCGTGGTGTAGAGGTCGTCGAGCACGGCCTCCACGTCGGAGGCCGCGCCGGCCCGCCGACCGTGCCTACGCTCCATGATCCCCAGACTCCACCGAACCGGGCCGCCGCGCATGTCGGGCCGATGCCGGTGCCGGCGCTTCCCGGAGTCGGAACGGGCGCTCGCTTCGTGAGGGTGAAGGACGCACCACCATCCGGACGCCATCCGCGCGGCGCGCCTGGGCCCCCGACACGCGTGGTGTGCCCTGAGAAGCCAGAACGGCCAGGTCCGCCCACCCCGCCAGAAGGAGACACACGGCATGCTCGGACAATCGCAGGCGTTCAGCGGCTTCTCGGTCGACGACCTCGACGTGGCCCGCCGCTTCTACGGTGAGACCCTCGGCCTCGACGTGGAGGAGTCAGGGCAGGGTGAGATGCGGATGCTGACCCTCAAGCTCGGCAGCGGCGCGGTGGTCTTCGTCTACCCCAAGGAGAACCACGCCCCCGCGAGCTTCACGATCCTCAACTTCCCCGTGGACGACATCGAGGCCGCCGTCGGCGAACTGGAGCGACGTGGCGTGACCCTGGAGCGCTACTCCGGATTCGACCACGACGAGAAGGGCATCGTCCGCGTCGGCGACGGCGGCCCCACGGCGATCGCGTGGTTCACCGACCCCGCCGGGAACGTCCTTTCCGTCCTCCAGGAGAACTGACCGGCCGGGGCGGCGAACCTTCAGCTCACGCCGGTACCCCTGGCCCTGACGGTGACCTGCGCGTAGTCGTATCCGCCCGGCTCGGACGACGGGACGTAGGTGACCGTGAACGTTCGCCGTACACCGCCGAACCGGTCGGAGTACGTCACCTCGGCCGGGCCGACGCGCTTCGGCTCGGCCGAGACGTCGTACGTACGCAGGAAGTCCTCGTCGCTGGAGTCCTGGCGGTCGCCCACCTCGTACCGCAGCACCGCGGTGTGCGACGGCCGCCCGAGCGAGCGCGCCCAGCGTCCACACCACGCACGGGGCCAGGAAGAGGTCCCGTCGCCTCCGGTCACGACACGCCTGTGCTGGCGGCAATCATCACCACCGCGTCCGAGATGCCATATTTTGTGATTGCCTGCCGAACTCTCCACAGGAACATCGAGGCCCGCCCCGCCATGTTCGACGGACAGAACCGGACGCACCCGGCGCGCGGCCTGCGCGCACCCTCCCTGAGGGGCTGTGCCGCCTCCTGTGTCGCCTCCGCGGTCGCGGTGGCGCTCGCCGCGTGTTCCGCCCTCGGGACGCCCCGCGAGACACCGTCACCTCTGCCACGAGCCGGTGCCCCGGCCCCCGGGCTCGCCGCGCCGCCGCGCGAGAAGCGGGGAGCGACCCTCTCACGGGCGCTCAGGCCGGTCCTGCCGCGCGGTGACACGCGGCTGGCGGTGGCGGTGCTCGACCTCGACAGCGCCGACCAGGAGATCGCGTCGTACGGGACGGGCACCACGTTCGAGACGGCGAGCATCATCAAGGTGGGCATCCTCGCGGCGTTGCTGCTCCAGGCGCAGGACGAGGGCCGGGAGCTGACGGTCGACGAGCGCGAGTACGCCGAGGCGATGATCCGCACGAGCGACAACTACGCGGCGGACGTCCTGTGGCACGCGATCGGCGAGGCGGAGGGCCTGGGCGCGGCGAACGAACGCCTTGGCCTGTACTCGACGCGGGGCGGCCCCGGCATCGGATGGGGCCTCACCCGGACCACGGCCACGGACCAGGTCAGGCTGCTGCGCGCCGTCTTCGCACGGGGGCCCAGGGCCTCGGTCCGCCCGCCCGAGGGGCTCGACCAGGCGTCCCGCGCCTACATCGGGCACCTGATGGGCTCGATCACCGACGAGCAGGACTGGGGCGTGTCCGCCGCCGGGTCCCGTGGCTCTCGCTGGGCTCTCAAGAACGGCTGGCTGCAGCGGAGCACGACCGGCCTGTGGATCATCAACAGCGTCGGTCAGGTCACGGTGCACGGGCACCGCTACCTGGTCTCCGTCCTCAGCGGCGGGAACCGATCGATGGAGGCCGGCATCGCGCTGGTCGAACGGGCGGCGCGAGCGGCGGTCGGCGCGGCCAGCGCACATGTCAGGCCGTGGCCGCAGTGACGCCCGCGTCCCGGTCCCGGAGGCCGAGCCGAGGCCCGAACTCCCGGACGGGGCCGGTGGGTTATCGTCACTTCAGGGTGGGGGGCGGGACAGAGCCCGCATCGAGGAGGCGATGGTGCTCGGACGGGGCGCGTGGTTGGTCGTGGGGGCCGTGATCGCGGCCTGCCTGCTGCTCGTCGGTCCCAGCACCCCCCTCGGTGCCTCCTCCGCCGGATCGCGGCCCGTCGAGGCCGCCCGGGACGTCGTACCGAACCGGGTCATGACCTGGAACATCTGCAACCCGTGCGAGGTGAGCAACGTCGACCGGGCGGCGGAGATCGCCGCGTACGCGCCGCAGGTCATCGGCATGCAGGAAGCGTGCGTGCGTGACGTCGAGATGATCCGGGATCATCTGGAGAACCTCCACGGGCTGGTCTACCACGTCAAGTACGGGTCGGTACTGCAGAGTTGGGGCCGTTGCGGCGGAGTGCCGTGGAACCCGGGGGGCTTCGGTCAGGCGATCCTCTCGGCGGCGCCGATGACGGACCCGGTCAACGTGGAGTACCCCGACGGCGGATCCGAGGACCGCGGGTACATGGCGGTCACCACCACGGTCGGCGACCGGTCCGTGCGGGTCTTCAACACGCACCTGGCCCATCGACGGCAGGAGTCCTTCCGCGCGAGCCAGGTCGGCGTACTCGCCGCCGCGGTCGCCCGGCAAAACCGCGCGATCGTGCTCGGCGACTTCAACGCCGTACCGGACGCCCCCGAACTCGCCAAGATGTGGGCGCTGGCCACGGACACCGACCCCCGGTGCCGACCCTCCGGGACCGGCGACTGCGAGACGACCACCGACTGGCACACCAAGTTCGACTACGTCTTCCTGCGCGGCTACGCCCCGCTCGAGCACCGCGTGCGACCCAGCGCCTACTCGGACCACCACATGCTGCTGGCCGACGTGGACCCGCGCTGACACGGGCTGACGCAAAACGGCTGTAACACGGTCAACCCGTGCCGCGGTCCGGAATACTGGTGGCTTCTCGCGACGTGGCGAAACAGGGGAGCGGCTCGGTGAACTCTGCCGGAAACAAGGGCGGTTGGGGCGTGGGACGCGGCGGCGGACGGCACGCGGTCGTGGTGGGCGGGAGTCTGGCGGGGATGCTCACGGCGCACGTGCTGGCCGGGCACGCCGACCGGGTGACCGTCGTGGAGCGCGACCGGTTCCCGGACGGGACGGGGCCGCGGGCCGGCGTACCGCAGGGCCGGCATCCCCATGTCCTGCTGGAGGGCGGGCAGGTGGCCATGGAGTCGCTGCTGCCGGGCATCCTGGCGGACCTGCGGGCGGCGGGGGCGCCGCGCGTGGGCCTGCCGTCGGGCCTGGTGCTGTGGCAGAACGGCCGTTGGTTCCGCCGGCTGCCCGCGACGACGCACATCTACACCGGCTCCCGCGCGCAGCTGGAGGAGCTGGTACGGCGACGGGTCCTGGCCAACCCCGTGATCAGTACGGTGCAGGGGGCCGAGGTCGTAGGGCTGCTCGGCGACGCCGCACGCGTGCGGGGCGTGGTCCTGCGGGACCGCTCCGGCGACACCCGCGGGGAACAGCGGGAAGTGGAGGCCGACCTGGTCGTCGACGCCTCCGGCAGCGGCACGAAGGCACCGCGGTGGCTCCAGTCGATCGGGGCCGGGGCCCCGCACGAGGAGACCATCGACACGGGCCTCGCGTACGCCTCGCGCGTCTACCGCGGCCGCGACGGCCTCCTCGACGGCGACACCGCCGGCTACTACGTCTACCCGAGCCCCGACCAGGTCCACGCCGGCGGCGCGCTGCCGCTGGAGGACGGCAGCCACCTTGTCATCGTCTCGGGGCTGCGCGGCGACGAACCGCCCACGGACGACGACGAGTTCGTGACGTACACCAAGAGGCTGCCGCACCCGCTCCTGCACCGGTGGCTGGACGAGGCGGAACCGCTCACGCCGGCGTTCGGCTACCGGCGTACCGCCAACGTCCGCCGCCGCTACGACCTGCCCGGCAGCTGCCCGGCCGGATTCCTCGCCACCGGCGACGCCCTGTGCACCTTCAACCCGATCTACGGCCAGGGCATGGCCGTCGCCGCGATGAGCGCGGTCGCGCTGCGCGACGCCCTGGCCGATCCGCGCCGGACGCCCACGACGCGGCGCGTGCAGCGGGCGGTTCTCGCCGCTTCCCGGCAGGCGTGGGACATCTCCGCCGGGGCGGACCGCAAGATGCCGGGCGCGGTCGGCAACGCGGTGGCCGGCGGGGCCGCTGACCGCGCCGCCGACTGGTACCTCCAGCGCGTGCAGGACTGTGCGCCCGGCGACCCGATCGTGGGGCGTGCCTTCCGCTCCGTACTGACCCTCTCCGCACCCGTCACCGCCCTGTTCGCCCCGCCCGTCGCCCGAGCCGTCCTCTTCCACCCGCCCGCGGCGAGCCCCGCCGAGCCACCGGCGGCCGTGGAGGCGCCGGGCGCCTGAGCGGTCGGCCAGGCGCCGTACGGCGGTGCGGAGTTGACATTTGTCATGCCGAGGGCTGGACGATCGTTTCTACCGGTGACCCCGCGGTGGCCGCGAAGCTGGGTGCATGAAGACGAACACGGGGATCACGAGGAACACGGCGACCACCAGGACGAGCGCCACGGGCGGCCGGAAGGTGCTGCGGAACTTCGCGCCGCTGCTCATCGATGTCGCGGTGCCTCTCGGGGCGTACTACCTCCTGAAGAACGGCTTCGGGACGAGCACGCTGATGGCGCTCGCCCTGAGCAGTGTCGTGCCGGCCGTGCGGACCGGCTGGGGTGTGCTGAAGGCGCGCGAGGTCCACGGGCTGGCCGCCCTGATCCTCCTCGTGAACGTCGTCTCACTGCTGCTCGGCTTCGTGGCGGGTGACCCGCGACTGATGATCGCCAAGGACAGCGCGGTCAGCAGCACGATCGGGATCGGGATCATCGCCTCCGTGGTGCTCGGCAAGCCGATGATGACGGCCGGTATGAAGCCGTGGGTGGTGAAGGGCGACCCGGGCAGGGAGGCCGCCTGGGCGCGACTGGACGCCGGTTCCGCGCGGTTTCGGCGGGCCGAGCGGCTGTTCTCGCTGGTGTGGGGTGTCGTACTGCTCACGGAGTGCGTGGTGCGGGTCGTGGGGGCGTACACCCTGCCGGTGGACACCATGGTGTGGGTCGGCAACGTGATCATGGTCGTCGCCATGGGGGTGGGTTTCCTCGCCAGCGGTGCGCTGGGCGCCGGTCCCATGGCCGCGATGGTCGTCGCGGAGGCGAAGAAGGACGCCGAGGCGAAGGCAGACGCGGAGGCGAAGGCGGACGCGGAGGGGAAGGCGGACGCGGCGCCTGTTCGGAGCGTCGAGTCCTTCGAGGGCGAACTGGTCACCCTCAAGCAGAACTGACCGGATCCCTGGGTCCTCGGTGCCGGGGGGCGAGTGCGGCCAACGTCGTTGGCCGCACCGCCTGTTCCGCGGCGGAGCCGCGCAGCAGGTCGCTCAGTTCGCGGGGCTCGGCCGGTTCGGTCGTGGCGGTCGCTGCCGTGACGCGGTCCAGTCGGAAGCCCCGGCCCGCCTGTCGGGTACGGCACCAGGCGATGAGGTACCACCGGCCGCCGGCGGTGAGCAGTCCGGCCGGTTCCACCGCGCGCTCGCTCGGGCGTCCCGTCGCATCGGTGTAGGACAGCCGCAGGACCGTCCTGGTGGTGAGGGCTTGTTCCACCGCGGCGCGCACGGCGGAATCGGTCGGCGAGGGCAGGGAGACGATCCGCGCGGCCAGTTGCCGTGCCGCCGCCGAGGCGGCGCCGGTCATCGCGGCCGTGACCTTCTGGGCCGCCGCGCGGGCCGCGCCGGCGTACGGGGTGGAGGCGTCGGCCGCCGCGAGGGCGACGGCAAGTGCCGACGCTTCCTCGGCGGTGAGGTGGATCGGGGGCAGGGTCATCTCCGGGTCGATCGACCAGCCCCCGCCGCGCCCGGGCGTGGTGCGGACCGGGACGCCGGTCTCCATCAGCGCCTGGAGGTCGCGCTGCACCGTACGCGAGCTCACCTCGAAGCGCGCGGCCAGCGCCGCGACCGTCAGCGGCCGAGGCGCCGCCGCGCGCAGTTCCTCCACCAGTGCGTAGAGCCGGGCGGTGCGGTTCATGCCGGTGACGCTACCGTCCCGCGGTGGACAGGAAGTCCTGCTCGCGGCGCAGTTCCCGCTCGGTGACGGTCAGCGGGAAGAGCGTGAAGCCGTGCATGGCGCCCGCGACCACGCCGAGTCGTACCGGTGCGCCGGCCGCCTGCCACCGTCCCGCCAGGAACAGCGAGTCGTCCAGCAACGGATCCTCGGTCCCGACCACCATCCGGGCCGGCGGCAGACCGGCGAGGTCGGCGTACAGGGGCGAGACCTCCGGGGCACGGCGCTGCTCGGCCCCCATGCCAGGCGTGAACAGCTCGTACGTACGCCGCAGCGAGCCGGTGTCGCTCAGCAACCGCCGCGAGACGAAGGATCGTTGACTCGGCGTCATGGACAGGTCGTAGGGGCCGAAGAGCAGGTTGGCCGCTCGGAAAGCGCCGGTGATGCCGTGCCGGTCACGCAGGCGCAGCAGGGTCAGGACGCCGAGGTGGGCGCCGGCCGACTCCCCGCCGATCAGCAGCCGGTCGCTGCCGAACTCGTCCGCGGCGTGCCGCACCAGCCACCGGGCGGCCGCCTCGCAGTCGTCGGGACCGGCAGGGAAGGGGTGTTCCGGCGCGAGACGGTAGGCGACGCTCACCACGGCCAGCCGGGTCCGCCGGGCGAGCAGCCACAGCCTCGCGTCCTGCCCGTCGGCGGAGCCGAACGCCCAGCCGCCTCCGTGGAAGTGCAGGTACACGCCGTCGACGTGCTCCGGCACGAAGACGCGTACCCTCACCCCGCCGTCGACCACGCGGTCCTGGCCCTGCGGCAGCAGTTCCGGTGGGGTGTCGCCACCGAGCCGGTTGCGCCGCAGGGCTGCCAGCAGGGCGGCGTCGGGTGGCCCCTCGCGGACGGGCCGGCCGGCGGCCGCGGCCTCGAACTGCTCGTTGAACGCCAGGGTTTCGGCGAGGCAGTCCTCGTCTGTAATCGTCATGCCGCCCACGCTCGCAGGCGCCCGCGACAACACCCTGTCACCCTTTTCCGGTGGCCTGCGTCACACGCGTGCCGCGTTCCGGCCGGTCACTCCCGTCGACCGGGAGGCAGCGGAGGGTCGTAGAGGGCGAGTTCGTCGTCGGTGGGGGCCTCGAAGAGCTTCACGTACTCCTCGAGCATCTCGCGGGTGACCGGGGCACTGCCTCTTCCGCCCCTCGCGCGCCGGGCTTCGAGCCGGCGGCTGCTTCCCGGAGCCGGGAAGCCCGCACAACAAGATCAGCCTCGGCTCGTGCGTCGCGTTCACCGGTCGCCTCCCAGTGCCTCACGCTCGTCACCCCTGACTCGCTCACGGAGGTACGCCTCCAGCTCCGCGGCCCCGGTCAGCATGGCCCGTCCGCGGGCCGACAGGCGGCCGTGCCAGTCACGCAGCGCGGTCTCCAGCGGCTCCAGGCCGCCGGCCGCCCGTACCTGGGCGATCAGCGGCGCGATCTGCTCCAGGAGGTAGCCGCCCCGCCTGAGTTGATGGACCAGGCGGGCGTCCCGTACGGCGTCCTCGTCGTAGAGCCGGTACCCGGTCCGCGGGTCCCGGCGCGGGTGCACCAGCCCGGCCCGCTCCCACTTGCGCAGCGTCGCGGGCCGGATGCCGAGCCGCTTCGCCAACGGCCCGATGAAGGTGCCTCCGGGCCCGGACGCACGGCCTGGTTCGGGCGGTGGCGCGAGGGGCTCCAGGTCGCCCAGCGCCCTCTCCACCGCTTGGAGGGTCCGCCTGTCGTCGAGGAGCTGGGTGTGGCTCTCGTCGATGAGACGGAACGCCTCGTCGGGCACGCCCTGGTTCACCGCCCGCATGATCGACGTCGCCGTCCGGTGGCCGTGGCCGGGTACCAGGGCGAGGAACGCGGCCAGGGCCGCGGCGTGCAGCGAGGTGTAGGTGCGGTAGCCGTGGGGCGTGCGAGCGGCGGCCGGAAGGATGCCGGCCTCCTCGTAGTTCCGGACCGCCTGCGTGGACAGTCCGTGCCGACGGGCCAGATCAACCGGCCTGAGCTGTCCGCCATTTTGAAGGTTTCGCCCCATGATCCCGACGTTATCGCGGAAAAGTTTCAACCGAAGGTTCAACGATACCGTTGAAGCCATGGCTACCGACATCCAGGACGACGACTTCAAGGACGACGACTTCAAGGACAACGACCTCGAGGTCACCGGCATCAAGGACATCGCCGAGGCGGTCGAGGCCGCCACCCTCATGAGGCTGCTCCCGGCGGCCCGGCCCCGGCTGCTCGCGCTGGGGGAGCCCACGCACCGGGAGGACGCTCTGCTCGACCTGCGCAACGAGGTCTTCCGGCAACTCGTCGAGCAGGAGGGCTATCGGACGATCGCGATCGAGAGCGACTGCATGGCGGGCCTGGTCGTGGACGACTACGTCACCTCGGGCAAGGGCACCCTCGACGAGGTCATGGAGCGCGGATTCAGCCACGGCTGGGGCGCCTCCGCGGCCAACCGCGAGCTCGTGCGCTGGATGCGCGCCCACAACGACGGCCGGCCCGAGTCGCGGTGGCTGCGCTTCGCCGGGTTCGACGGCCCGCTGGAGATCACGGCCGCCGCGAGCCCTCGGCAGGCCCTCACCGCACTCCACGGCTACCTCTCGACCTGGGTGGACGCGGACCTGCTCCCGTGCACCGCAGAGACACTCGACGACCTGCTCGGCGCCGACGACCGGTGGACCGACCCCGCCGCGATGACGGACCCGGCCCGTTCCGTGGGCCGGTCGGCCGAGGCCGCTCGGCTGCGGCTGCTCACCGACGACCTGGTGACGCTGCTCGACACGCAGTCGCCGCACCTCGTCGAGGCGACGTCCGGGGACGACTGGGACCGGGCGCGCCTGTACGGGCGTACCGCGACCGGCCTGTTGCGCTACCACCACTGGATGGCCGACACTTCACCGGCCCGCATGGCCCGGCTGTGCGCACAGCGGGACGTGATGATGGCCCACAACCTGATCGGCCTCGCCGAACGGGGCCGGACCTTCGTCCACGCCCACAACTCCCATCTCCAGCGGCCGAAGAGCTCGATGCGGATGTGGGAGGGGCGGGTGGAGTGGTGGAGCGCCGGCGCGCTGGTGAGCGCCGAACTCGGCGCGCAGTACGCCTTCGTCGCCACGGCCCTCGGCACCATCCGGCACCAGGGAGTGGACACCCCGCCGCCGGACACGCTCGAAGGACGCCTGTACGCGCTCCCGGCGGACCGCTGCGTCATCGACAGCGAGCGGCTGACCGCCGCCCTCGGGGACACGCCGCCCGAGCCGCGCGTGTCCCCCTGGTTCGGCTACTCCCCGCTCGACCCGGCCCACTTGACGGCCTGTGACGGCGTCGTGTTCGTGAAGGACGTTCCGCGGAGCTAGGTGCCGTCGGCGTCCGGGGCCGGCTCGTGGAGGGTGATCGTCCCGGCCGGGCAGGCCCCCGCGGCCATCCGTGCGGCGGCGCGCCGGGCGTGGGGCGGCTCGGCGTGGATGGACGACCCACAGCGCCGGCGCTACGTGAACTGAACCGCGCCGACAGGAATGCTGACGGCGTGCCAGGAGGACGCTTTCGCTCCGCGCCCGGCGGGAGTCACAGGGCTGTCAGCCCGGCTGCCGTCGCCTTGAAGCCGCAGGCGTCGAGATAGAACGAGCGCAGGTGTTCCTCGAAGTCGACATGAAGCCACTGGCACTTCGCGGCGCGGGCTTCTTTCGCCGCGGTGGCGACGAGCGCGGCGCCGACCCCTCTCGACCGGCAATCGCGCGCGACCACGGTGTCCAGGATGCAGGCATGCGCTCCGCCGTCCCATACAACGTTGACGAAGCCGATCAGACGGCCGTCCTCCTCACCGCAGACCCAGCCGAGGCTGTGCCGCTCGAGTCGTGCCCTCCAGTCGGTGTGCGCGACCGGGTGGCCGAAACCGTCGGCGTGGAGTGCGTTGAGGGCGCTGTTGTCGAAGTCGCCCCGCCACGCGTACCTCGTCTCCACGGCCCGCCCCTCAACCGGTGTGCAGGATGCGAAGACGTCCTGGTTCCGCCGGGTCCCGATCGACGACCTGGACCGGCGGCCAGGTCCATTGCCACACGCTGATCCCGGGTGTGCGCGAGAACCGGATCGGCCCGCGGGTGCCTTCGACGGAGATCCGCGGCCAGGACTCGGCGATGCGCGCCCGGTCCGTGCCCTGGGTGCGCAGCGCGTCGGCAAGGACGGCGACCGTGTCGTAACCCTCGTAGGCGACGAAGGACGGTGTGTCCGACAGCCGTTCGCGCAGGGCTGCCTCGACCCGGGCTCCGAGCGGGCTGAGGCGGTCGGGCAGATAGCGCAGGAACGGGATCCCGGTGCCGTCGTCGCCCAGCAGGGTCGCCCATTCCGCGAACTCGGGTTGCCCGGCCGGAGCACCGAGCAGGATCTCGGCGAGGCGCGGGTCGCTGCGGACGGCCTGGACGATCGGCACGGCGGGCTCCGGGTGGCCGACCAGGAGAAGGAGGGCTGCGGCGCGGTTGTCGACGAGTTCGTCGCACAGGGCCGTGGGGGAGAGCGTCCGTGTGTCGAGTTCGAGGACGGTGCCGCCGCGTGGGGCCAGGTGGTCCCGCAGGATGCGGATGCCGGACGCCCAGTAGACGCTCGGTTGGGTCGCCACGGCGATGCGACGGTGGCCTGCGGCGAGGAGGAAGTCCGCGTAGATCCGCCAGCCGCGGGACTGCGGCAGGGAGAGCCGCGCGACCCAGTCCGTCCGGTGCTCGGGTGTGAGGGCGTCGAGCACCGCCGAGGAGCAGAGATACGGCAGGCCGAGCGCGTCCGCCCTGGTGGCGGCGGCGCGAGCGACGACGCTGTGATACTCACCGGCCAGGGCGGCCACGCCCATCCCGGCCAACTCGTCCACGGCCGCCGCGGCCTTCTCCGGGTCGGCGGCGGTGTCCCGTACCACCAGCTCCAGTGGTCGCCCGCCGATCCCGCCCCCGTCATTGACCTCGCGCACGGCCAGTTCGAGTCCGGCGAGCAGGTGTCGGCCTGCCTCGACCCAGCCCGGGCGGGTCAGCGGAACGAGAGCGCCGATCTGAACGGTCCGGGGTACCTGGGTGATCATGCCGGACATTGCATCCGGGACCCTCGCCGACAGGCAACCGAATAATGCGCCGGGGATCCCGGCCGTGCGGCCCGGCCGGCGTGAAGCGACGCCGACTGGTTACCCGTGACTGTTGTTGGGAGGAGCCGTGGAACTCACCGACTGGCTGTTGACCCCGGACGAACGCGGCAACGGCGCCACACGGCTGGACAGCCGCCGAGCGGATCGAACCGCCTGGTCGCACGGGAACCTGGTGCGGCCGCTCATCCATGGCTCGACGTACTTCCCCGCGCTCCTCGGCGCGATCCGGGCGCAGCGCGCGGGAGACCTGCTCCTGTTCACCGACTGGCGGGGCGACCCCGACGAGCGTCTCGACGGCCCCGGCACCGAGATCGGCCGCGTACTGGCCGAGGCGGCCGAGCGCCGGGTGATCGTCAAGGGGCTGGTCTGGCGCTCCCACCTGGACCGTTTCCAGTTCAGCGAGGCTGAGAACCGCCATCTCGGGGACGCGGTCGAAGCGGGCGGCGGGGAGTACCTGCTCGACATGCGGGTACGGCCCGGCGGCTCGCACCACCAGAAACTCGTCGTGCTCCGACACCCCGACCGCCCCGAGCTCGATGTCGCGTTCGTCGGCGGGATCGACCTGTGCCACAACCGCCGTGACGACGCGACCCACCGCGGCGACCCGCAGTCACTGCCCATCGCCGCCGCGTACGGACCGCACCCACCGTGGCACGACATCCAGCTCGCCATACGCGGACCGGCCGTCGGCGACATCGAGGCCGGGTTCCGCGAGCGCTGGGAGGACCCCGCGCCGCTCACCCGCAGCCCGTTCGTCCGCCTGCGGGAACTCGCGCACCGCGAGGACATCCATGCCGACCGGCTGCCTCCCCAGACACCCGACCCCGCGCCCTGCGGCACCCACACCCTCCAGGTCCTGCGCACCTACCCCAACCGTCTCCTGCGCGGCTACGAGTTCGCCCCCGACGGCGAGCGCAGCATCGCGCGCGGCTACCGCAAGGCGCTGCGGCGGGCGCGGGCCCTGATCTATCTGGAGGACCAGTACCTGTGGTCCCCGCACGTGATCGAGTCCTTCGCCGAGGCACTGGCCGCCCATCCCGGCCTGCGCCTGATCGCGGTCATCCCGTCCGTCCCCGAACAGGACGGCAGGCTCACCCTGCCCATGAACCTGATCGGCCGGATCACGGCCCTGGACCGGTTGCGCCGCGCCGGTGGTGGGCGCGTGGCGGTGTACGGGCTGGAGAACCACGCCGGGACACCGGTGTACGTCCACGCCAAGGTGTGCGTGATCGACGACGTGTGGGCCTCGGTCGGCTCGGACAACATCAACCTCCGCTCCTGGACGCACGACTCCGAACTCACCTGCGCCGTCCTGGACGAGTCCACGGACCCACGCGAGCCGCGCGATCCCGGCGGCCTCGGCGACGGCGCCCGCCGCTTCGCCAGGGACCTGCGTCTGGAACTCGCGCGCGAGCACCTGGACTTGACGCCTGACTCGGCCCCGCCCGCATCCGACCCGCTCTGCGATCCCCTGAAGGCCTTCGACGCCTTCGCCGCGAGCGCGGCCGCCCTGGACGCCTGGCACGACAACGGACGCCGCGGCCCCCGACCCCCCGGCCGCCTGCGCACGTATCACCGGCCGCGCCTCTCGCGCACGGCAAGGACGCTCCACGCCCCCCTGCACCGGCTGTTCGTCGACCCGGACGGCCGACCCTTCGGGCTACGGCGGCGCAACGACTACTGAACGAACTACTGAACGACCCACTCAACGACCTACTGACCGACTACTGACGGACGGACGCCCACGGGTCAGCCACGCCGCTCGCCGGCCACGCCCCTCGCCGTCTACGGCCCGTCGTGGTGTGAGGCCTCCGCGACCTTCTTGAGCGCCGACGTGGTGGCCGCGTCACCGACCTTGGCGGGCTGATCGTGCCGGCCGGCCTCCGGGCGGTCGTACTGGAAATGGGTGGGGGCCAGCCTGGCGCCGGGGCCGGGGCCCTCGGGCTCCTGCACGGCGTCGTCGGCGGTTGCTGCGTGGACGTCGCCGGAGCGGACCGCCGTGGAACGATCGCCGTCCTGTACCGCCCCTTCTTCCTCGGCCTGCCGCGGGCGCGGCTGGGTCAGCCAGGCGACAGCCGCGCCGGTGATGGCCAGGGGCCACTCCACCACGCCGGCCACGCCGAGCACCCCGGCTCCGGTGTACACCGCGATCCGCCGTCCGCGCGGCGAGACCGCTCCGATCCGATCCAGCGCCCCGTCGGCCACCCTGCCCACCTGCCCCGCTCCGGGCAGGCGGCGCAGCCCGGAGCCCAGCATCCGCAACGGCTGAGGAAGATCCGAGGAACGTGTCGTCCTGACCTGACTCACTGCGCACTCCCTCCGCGCGTCGCCGACGACCCCGTGCGTCATCGACTCCCGTCCGGGTTTCCCCTGCCGGGCGACATATGCGGCATTCGAGGCGCGCGTGCGTGTCTACGGCAGCAACACCCCCGGATTGAGGACGCCGGCCGGGTCCAGGGCGGACTTGGCGGCGGTGAGCGCGGCGGCGAAGGGGGCGGGGCGCTGGCGGTCGTACCAGGGCCGATGGTCGCGGCCGACCGCGTGGTGGTGGGTGATCGTGCCGCCGTTCGCCACGATCGCCTCGGACACCGCGGCCTTGATGTGGTCCCACTGGCTGACGAGGCTGCCCCAGCGGCCGGGCGCGTACACGCTGAAGTACGGCGCCGGGCCGTCCGGGTAGACATGGGTGAACCGGCACGCGATCACCCCGGCCCCGGCGACCTCGGCCATGGCCTGCCGTGCCGCGTCCGTGACCGCCTGGTGCAGGGCGCCGAACCTGTCCCAGGTGCAGGCCGTCTCGAAGGTCTCGGCGATCACCGCGTGGCGGGCCAGCGCGTCCCGCTGGTACGGCATCCGCAGAAACGACGAACGCCAAGTCTCGGCGGCGGACTCGCCTCGCGCGTCGCCACCGGACCCGCCCGTGGTGTCGGCGTCTGACGGCTCGCCGCCGTGGTCCCGGCAGAGTTCCACCGCGCGTTCCAGGCTCGCCCGCACCGGGTGGTCCGCCGACTCGAAGGCGAGGACGAGGAGCCCGCCGCCGACGCTCACGCCCGTGTTGATCAGCGCCTCGGTCGCGTCGAGCAGACGGCAGTTCGCCGGGTTCAGTCCGCTCTGCGCGACGGCCCGGGTGGCCGCCACAGCCGACGCGTGGTCGTTGAACCGCACGGAGGTGCCGGCGCGCCGACGCGGGCGCTCCCGCAGTCGCATCCACGCCTCGGTGATGATCCCCAGCGTCCCCTCACTGCCCAGGAAGAGCCGGTCCGGCGACGGTCCGGCGCCCGACCCCGGCAGCCGCCACGACTCGCTGATCCCGACGGGTGTCACGACGCGCATCGATTCGAGCAGGTCGTCGATGTGCGTGTAGAGCGTCGCGTAGTGCCCGCCGGCCCGGGTGGCGAGCCAGCCGCCCAGCGTGGAGAACTCGAAGGACTGCGGGAAGTGGCGCAGGGTCAGGCCGTGCGGCCGCAGCTGGTCCTCCAGGTGCGGGCCGTACACGCCCGCCTGGATCCGCGCGGCCCGGCTCGTGGTGTCGATCTCCAGGACCCGGTTCAGGCGCTCGAGGTCGACGGTGACCACGGCGGGGTGGTCGTCGCACCGGGCCTCGACACCGCCGACCACCGAACTGCCGCCGCCGAACGGGACCACCGCGATGCCCTCGCGGGTGCACCAGTCGAGCAGATCGGTCACGTCGCGCTCGTCGCGGGGCCGGGCGACCAGGTCCGGTACGTGCCGCAGGTCGCCGCACAGATTGCGCACCACGTCCCGGAACGCCTTGCCGTGCGTGTGCGCGGCCCGGTCGGCCGGGTCGGCGGAGCACAGACCGGCGAGGGAGGCCGGGGGAGCGGCCCGGGGGCCGGGCAGATCGAGCGAGGCGATGCTCGGCGGCTCGTGGCCGGTCAGCTCACCCGGCATCACGGCCCGTACCCGCCCCAGCAGCGCGTCCAGCTCCGCACCGCCCACCGCGTCCTCGACGTTGCCCCATCCCCACCACGATCGCGTCATCGCGCCCGCTCTCCTTGCCGTCGCCCGAGTCGCAGGTCGAATTGACCCATGGGTAAATTACCTTCGGGTCATATGGTTGGCTAGGATGCGACCATGGGCAAGGCCGGAACCAAGGGCGTCTCCCGTGTCGACCGGGAGCGGCAGATCATCGACGTGGCCGTGGCGGAGTTCGGCAGACACGGCTACGCGGGCGTGTCCGTCGCCGCCGTCGCCGCGCGCGCGGGCATCTCCAAGCCGCTGATCTACAGCTACTTCGAGTCCAAGGACGGCCTGTACGTCGCCTGTGTCCACCATGTCGGCGCCCTGCTGGTGGACTCGGTGGCCGCGGCCCGGTCCCGCAGCGGCTCGACCGCTCACGCCGCCGACACCCTCACGGCCCTGTTCACCGCGGTGGAGCGCTGCCGGTACGCGTGGTCCGTCCTCTACGACCCCTCCCTCCCGCCGGCCGGCGGGACGCGCGACGCCGTGAACCGCTACCGCGAGCGGCTGGCCGCCATGGGCGCCGCCGGTGCCGCGCAGCTGCTGACCGGCGCCGGAGACGACGACCCGCTCGACCACGACCTGCTCAACCACGTGTGGCAGCACGCCGTCACTGCGGTCATGCGCTGGTGGTTCGAGCACCCGGACCAGAGCACCGCCGAGATGACGGCCCGCTGCGCCCGCCTGCTCACGGCCCTGGGCACCGGCTGACCAGGGCGCGCCGCGCGCGTGAACGAGGCGTCGGCTCCGATACGTCCGTGACGGGCCGGTCGGGCGAACGCCGCCCGTCCGTCACGACCGAGTACGGCAGCCCGTGACACCCGGCGACTAGCGGGTGATCGCGTTCGCGCCCGCCTGCGCGAACTTCTCGTCCAGCGCGCCGGACGGGGCGCCCGCGACACCGATACCGGCTATCGGCGCCTTGCCGGCGGTGACGGGCACGCCGCCCGCCAGGAACAGGGTGCCGGGGATGTCCTTGAGGTTCGGGGCCTGCTCCAGGCGCTCGGCCAGCTGGGAGGTGGGGGCGTTCCAGGCGACGGCGGTGAACGCCTTGCGCTCGGCGGACTCGTAGGACTGCGGGCCGGCGCCGTCGCAGCGCAGGGTGACGACGGTGTTGCCGTTGCGGTCGACGACGGCGACCGTGACGCGCTGGTTCTCCTTCTCGGCGGCGTCGAGCGCGGCCTGCGCGGCCTTGGTTGCGGCGTCGATCGTCAGGTGGGTGGAGGTGGTGGTGGCCCGGTCCGGGGCGACCGCCGCGTTGGCGGCGGCGGGCGTCGTGGCGGGCGCCGAGGCGTTCGCGGAGACCGCGCCGAAGCCCGCGAGGGCGACGACGGCGAGCACGGCGCCACCCGTGGCGACGCGGGCACGGCGGGAGAGGTTCCTGTGCACTCGGTTCATGGGTCGGTCGACTCCTTCGCTGGGCGGGCGGCCCGGTTGCCGCCCCGCTTCGTCCTCTCCACCCTCGGCCCGGAACCGGGCCCCGACGGTCGACGTTCCGGCTGCCTCCCGATCGCGCGACGGACGACACCGGGGTCATCCGATCGGTTGACCCGCCCCGCCCCGGGCCGGGCCACAATGGAGGTGTTTGCCCAGCTCAGCGCCCACGAGCCGGAAGGGAGGCGACCCCGTATGGGAAACCGGTCGTACGAGCCGGACACCGTGGACACCCGGTGGCTCGGCGCCGTGATGCACGCGGCGTTCTTCCTGCTGCTCGGCGGAGCGCTCGCCCGCTTCCTGCTGCGCCACCCCGGCGAACCGCGCACGCCATGGATCATCGCGCTGTGCGCCGTCCTGACCGCCCTGCACCTGCTCGGCCCCAGGGCCGGCGACCCGGGCCCCCGACCCACCCGGCGTCGTACGGCCTGGCTGGCGCTGGTCGTCGTGGTGTGGATGCTCCTGGTCGTGCTCGCACCCAGCTTCGCCTGGTGCGCGGTGCCCCTGTTCTACACCGGACTGCGCACCCTGCCGCCGCGCGCGGCGCTCGCGCTCGTGGCGCTCCTGACCGTGTTCGTCGTCGCCGCGCAGGTGCAGCTCTCGGGCCGGTTCGACCCCAACCTGGTCCTCGCCCCGCCCGCCGTCGCCGCCCTCGCCACCGCCGTGTTCCTCCAGATGGAACGGCACACCGCACGCCAGCGCGTCCTGATCGACGACCTGATCCGCACCCGCCACGAGCTCGCCGCCGCCGAACGCCGCGAGGGCACCCTCGCCGAACGCCAGCGGCTGTCCATGGAGATCCACGACACGCTCGCCCAGGGACTGTCCAGCCAGCGGATGCTGCTCCAGGCCGCGGACCGGGTGTGGGACACCGAGCCCGGCAAGGCCCGCGCCCACGTCCGCACCGCCGCGTCCGTCGCCGAGCACAACCTCGCCGAGGCCCGGCGCTTCGTGCACGACCTGACCCCCGCGGACCTCGCCCGAGGCGGCGGCCTCGCTGAGGCGCTGCGCGCCCTGGCCGCCCGGGAGAGCGGCTCCGACCCCCACACCGGCGCGCATCTCGCCGTACCCACATCGACGACGACGGCCGTCTCCCCGAACTGCCCGACCGGATCCAGTCCGCCCTGCTGCGCATCGCCCAGGGCGCCCTCGCCAACGTCCGCGAACACGCCGCCGCCGACCACGCCGCGCTCACCCTCACGCTCCTCGACGACACCGTCGTCCTCGATGTCACGGACGACGGGGAGGGCTTCGACCCCGCGGCCCCGCCCGACGCCCCCGGCGCGGAACGCGGCCACGGGCTGCCCGCGATGCGGGCCCGGCTGTCCGCCCTCGGCGGCACCCTGACCGTCGAGTCCGCTCCCGGCGAGGGCACCGTCCTGTCCGCCGCCGTCCCCCTGGAGGCACCCCGATGACCCCCGACCGCGCTGCCCCCGTGCGGATCCTGGTCTGCGACGACCACGCCGTCGTACGGGCCGGGCTGCTCGCCCTGCTCGACAGCGCCCCGGACATCGAGGTCGTCGGCGAGGCCGGCACCGGAGAGGAGGCGCTCGCGCTGGCCGCGAAGCTCACCCCGGACGTCGTACTGATGGACCTGCAGCTCGGCGAGGGCATCGACGGCGTGGAGACCACCCGCCGCCTCACCGCCGCCCCCGGATCCCGCACCTACGTCCTGGTCCTGACCACGTACGACACCGACGCCGACGTCACCCGCGCCATCCAGGCCGGAGCCACCGGCCATCTGCTCAAGGCCGAACGCCCCGACGAGCTCTTCGCCGCGATCCACGCCGCCGCCGAGGGACGCACCGCCCTGTCGGCACCGGTCGCCGGCCGGGTCATGGCCGGCCTGCGCCGACCTCGGCCCGCCCTCACCGACCGCGAACGCGACATCCTCGCCCAGCTCGCCCGCGGGATCGGCAACCGCGACATCGCCCGCGCGCTGTACATCAGCGAGGCCACGGTCAAGACCCACCTGCGGCGCATCTACGACAAGCTCGGCGTCGACACGCGCGCGGGCGCCGTGGCGGTCGCGAAAGAGCGACGACTGCTGCCCTGAGCAGGAAAGGGCGGGCCGCCCCGCAAGGGTGCGCCCCGCCCGCCGGTTGCCGCTCAGAAGGCGAATGCCGCCGCCTCCTGAGTTTCCTTGATGCAAGGATTGGCGAAGGTGTGCTCGTAGTTTATCCGCGTACCACGCCATACCCCTTGAACCGTCACGACAATGGGGCGGTATTCCCTGGTGCAGGGCTGCCCCGCGTCATTCCCGCGGAGGGTGGCCAGACGGTCGAGATCCCCGTTCACCCGGTCCAGGTCCGCACAGGCCTGCCGCGGGTCGGGGTGCGTTCCCGAGGTGGTGTACGCACAGTTCACGGTCACGGCCCGCTCCGGCGTCGTGGTGGCGGCCTTCTCCCCGTGACCGGTGGTCATGACCAGCGCCGACGGGGCGTACAGCGAGGCGGGCGCGGCGGGCGCGCTGTGTGCGGGCACGCTCAGAGGACCCGCGACCGCCGTGCTCAGCAGCGCTCCTGTCATTGCCCAGCGCGTCATGGGACGCATGGTGTGACTCCCTTCTGTTCGCGGTGTTCGATGCCTCGAAGTACCCGCCCTGTCACTGTCGTCCCAGGAGGCTAGCTGCGAATTCCGTCCCGGCGCAGAAATTCGGACCCTATTGCCTATTCAATCAGTGGCGTGATTGTTCGACCGGTTCCCGAGGTCGAGGAGGTGGGAGGAATTTTATTCGGGTCGTCTGTTGTAGGTGTGGCCGAGGTGCCTGTGCCATGAAATGGCCGGAAATCTGTGAGCGGGATTTCGGCCCGAGGCGGGCGTCGGCAACCGGGGCGTGCGGACACGCCGAAGGGCCGCCAGGCGATGGTCGTCCTGGCGGCCCCGGTGTCGGCGGGTCGGTGTCGTACGGAGGGTGTAGGCCGGTCGGCGGCGGTCAGAAGTCGGTGGGCAGTCCGCTCACCTCGGCGATGCCCCGGAGTTCCTCCGTCTGCCGGTGCCGTTCTCTGATGTAGTCGGCGATCTCGCCGAGGCGGGCGGGGTCGGAGGCGGTGGTCGCGTCGGTGACGATCCGGACCGGACCGGTCTCGTCGACGTCGATCTCGACCACTTCGTTGTCCAGGCGGCCGGTGACGGCGGTGGCGATGACGAGGGCGGCCTCGTCGCGGACCTCCTGGGGCAGCTCGTCGGCCGCCCCCGCGTCGAGCGCGAGGTCGTCGCTGGAGAGGCGTTCCTCCTCGATCGCCTGCAGGACCGGTTCCACGGCGCGCAGCAGGAGGCGGTAATCCTCCGTGTCCATCCGGATGCGCAGGAGGTCCAGGTACACGTCCACGGCCCGGCCGTCACCATGCGCCCGGCCGTCGCCATGCGGAATCTCGGAATCGCTCATCCGCTTCGTGTTCCCCGCCAGCCGCGACTCAGACGTGCCGCCAGCGGGCCATGGCGAAGGAGAACACCCCGAACAGCACCAGCCCGGCCGCAACGCAGACCAGCAGCCAGGGGCCGAGAGGCGTGTCGGCGAAGCTGCGCAAAGTGTCGTCCAGCCCTTTGGCCCGTTCGGGTTCGTAGTCGACGGCCGCGCGGACGGCGAAGACGCCGGCCACGGCGAACACCAGCCCCCGGGCGGCACCGCCGACCACGCCGGTGACGTCCACCAGCTGCCGGGACCGGCGGCTCATCCGCCCGAGCCGGAGTTCGTCGTGGTACTTGCGCAGGACCGCCCGTACGGCGATCCAGCCGCCGGTCACGACGACGGCGATCCCCGCCGCGCCGACCAGCCACTGGCCGGCGGGGATCTCCAGCGCCCTGGCGGTGGCATCCCGGGACTGCTGGTCACTGGACCCGCCGCCGTGGTTCCGGCTCGCCGCGAACGACAGCGCGGAGAAGGCGACGGCGACGTAGAACGCGAACCGGACCACCGCCAGCAGCCGCTTGCGCGCACTGCGGCCGTCCTTCCCGACGGAGCCGAAGACCGCCTCGGACAACCGCCACAGGGCCATGCCGACCAGCCCGATGCCCAGCGCCCACAGCAGCACCGCGCCGAACGGCCTGCGCGCCAGTTCCTCCAGCGCCCCGCCGCGGTCGGCCTGCCGGCTCGTGTCGCCGAAGGCGACCTGCAGCGCCAGCGCGCCGACCAGCAGGTAGATCACACCCCGGGCGGCGAGACCGGCCCTGGCCGCTCCCTCCACGACCGACCCCCGCGCCACCCGTCGCGCCCGAAAACGTCCGGTCCGTGCCAACGCACTCGTGTCCATCGAGACCTCCCGGACATCCGGATGCCCCGACTGGACCGCCACACACCCCGGCCCTGCTCGGGCGCGGTGGCCCTCAGCCGACGGGCGGCATGTCCGTGGGGCTGGAGTCGAGTCCGGGGCGTCTGGTGGCCCAGGCGCCGCGGGTGAAGTCGGGGATCTCCACCGGGCGGCCGTCCCGCGCCAGGGACGCGGCGCTCAGCGGCACCGCCGCGCACCAGGCCGCCGAGTCGTACACGTCGATGTCGGGGACGAGCCCGGCACGCATCAGCTGGACGGTGCGCCACTGCAGTACGTAGTCCATGCCGCCGTGTCCGCCGTTGTTCGCGGCGTCGTCGCCGACCTTCCGCCACAGCCAGTGGTCGTACTCCCTGCGGTAGTCGGCGAAGTCGCGCCAGGTGTGGCCGGCGTGGTCCGGTTCCAGGTAGACGCGCGCCCCGGTCGGGGAGGGCCCGGCGTAGTCCTCGACGATGCCGCGGCTGCCGGCGAGCGTGTTGATCCTGCTGTACGGCCGGGGCGAGCTCACCTCGTGCTCGGCCCGGATGACCCTGCCCCGCTCCGTCTCGATGAGGCAGGTGACCAGGTCGCCGTTGATGTACGTCTCCTTCCAGGACGGATGGTCCCGGGGCAGGAAGCGCTCGCGGTAGTCGGCCAGGCCCCTCGGCGCGGTCGCGGTGGCGCGCAGGGTGGTCATACGGTCGCCGCGGTTGACGTCCATGGCCGCCGCGATCGGGGCCAGCCCGTGCATGGGGTACAGGGACGCGGTGCTGCGGGTGTGCCACAACCGCCGCCAGGAGTCGGTGTAGTACGTGTCGGAGAAGAGGAGTTCCCGCAGGTCGTGGCAGTAGCCGCCGTGGCCGTTGGTGATGTCCCCGAACAGGCCGGCGTGCGCCATCCGCAGCATGGCCAGCTCGTTGCGGCCGTAGCTGCAGTTCTCGGAGAGGAACAGATGCTTGCGGGTGCGCTCGGAGGTGTCGACGAGGTCCCAGAGCTGGCGCAGCTCGGTGGCGACGGGCAGCTCCACCACGGCGTGTCTGCCGCTCAGCAGCGCGGCCCGGCCGTGCTCGTGGTGGAACTCCCAGGGCGTGGCGACGTACACCAGGTCGATGTCGTCGCGCCCGAGCATCCGGGCGTAGGAGTCGGCCGCCCCGCCGTACTCGGCGGGGCGGGGCTCGCCCTTGCTCTCCAGGCGGTCGGCGGCGCTTCGTGCGCGGTCGGCGCGGATGTCGCAGACGGCGGTCACGGTGCAGCCGGGTACGGCCGCCCATCCCGTGATCATGCCGCTGCCGCGGTTGCCCAGGCCGATGACGCCGACGCGGACGGTTCTGTGGACCTCGAACGGCACGCCGATCATCGACTTCTGCCCGGGACGCCGGCCGGGCGCCGGTCCGGTCGCGGCGGACGCGGCCGGTGCCGCGGCGGTCATCCCGGCCGCGAGCGCGCCGGTGGCGACGGCTCCGCCCAGGAGCAGTCGGCGTGAGACAGCGGGGGTTTCGGACATGACGACAACACTCCTCGCGAGGTGGCTTGCATCACTGCCGGTGCACTGTCGGGACGTGGGGTCTGTCGGGGCATGACTCTGCGGGCTTCGCGAGTGCATGTCAATATGTGCTCGATAGAAAGCAGTTACGAGCAGGATCGAGCATCGACGGGGCTGGTTGACTGCTTGTCAGGAGTCGGCCGTCGCATCTCCTTGACGCCTGTTGATGCCTCATTTCAGTGAATGTCGGCCGGCCTGCGGCGTGCTGATCCCTCCTCAGCCGGAGCCGGGCGAAACGATGAACCCCGACTCCCGACCCCCAGCCGCGGCGCCGGGGGCTGCCTGGAGACCACGCGTGTACGGCGAGCGGATGTGGGCGGTTTGCGTGACTGGCGGACTGACGCGGGTTGTACTGCAGGAGCGCCCCGAGGCGGCGGTGCGCCTGTACTGCCTGCCCCCGGCCGGCGCCGGAGCGGGGTTCTACGCGCCGTGGGTGGGCCTGGTGCCGGCCTGGGCGGAGCTGTGCTCGGTGAGCCTGCCGGGCCGGGGGAGCCGTACGGAGGAACCGTCGCTGACGGACACGGCCGCCGTGGCCGCGCTCGTCGCGGAGGTCATGGATGACCGCGCCGATCCGCGGCCGTTCGCCGTGTTCGGGCACAGTGTGGGCGCTCTCGTGGCCTTCGAGGCAGTACGCACCCTGCGGACCTCCGATGGCCGTCCTCCGCTGTGGGTCGGCGTGTCGTCGCTGCGCGGGCCGCAGGACGGCGCGTACGCGAGGGGTCTGCCGCCCCTGCTGATGGGAGGACTGGAGGGGGTCGGCCAGCTGGTGGGCGGGCCGATCCCGCACCGGCTGCTGAAGGATCCGGTGCTGATGGCGGTGGCGTGCACACCGCTGCTGGCCGACTGCCTGCTGCTGTTGCACCACCGCCACCGCGACGAACCTCCCCTGGAGGTACCGCTGGCGCTGTACGGAGGCACGCAGGACCCGACCACCAGCCTGCGGCAACTGCTCGACTGGAACGAGCTGTTCGGCACGGCGGCCCGGCCGCGGCTGTTCGAGGGCGGCCACATGTACATGCACGGACAGACCGAGAACCTGGTACGTCAGGTGGCGGCCGACCTCGGCGCGGTGGTCCACGAGGCGGTGCCCGCCGTATGACGGCGCACCCCGGCCGAGAGGCGGATGCCGGGACCCGACGGGGCTGGGCGGCCGGGGTGGTCTGCCTCGGGCTGTTCATGCTCGGCATGGACCTGACCGTCCTCAACGTGGCCGTGCCGCAGTTGCGCGAAGCCCTGGACGCCACCACCGCGCAGGTGCAGTGGATCGTCGACGGCTATGCGCTCATGCTGGGTGGCAGCGTCCTGGCGGTCGGAGCGGTGACCGACCGGTGGGGGCGCCGGCGCTGCTTCGTGCTCGGCGTGGCCGTGTGCGGCGCGTCCTCGGTCGGCGGCGCGCTGGCCGGCGAGCCCTGGCAGGTCATCGCGTCGAGGTGCGGCATGGGAGCCGGGGCGGCGCTGCTGATGCCGGCGACCCTGGGGGCCCTGCACCACATGTTCCCCGAGCCGGAGTTGCGGCGTCGCGCCATCGCTGTGTGGGCGGCGGTCGGCGGACTCGGCGGGCTGAGCGGTCCGGTGATCGGCGGCTGGCTGGTCGAACACGCCTCGTGGCGGGCCGCGTTCTGGATCAACCTGCCGCTGACCGCGGTGATCATCACGGCGTCCTGCCTGCTCGTCCCCGAGTCGCGCGCACCGCGCTCGGCCGCCTTCGACGCCGTCGGGGCGCTGCTGTCCACCGCGGGACTGCTGGCCCTGGTCTGGGCGATCATCGAAGGCCCGCACAAGGGCTGGACCAGCGCACAGGTCGTCACCGGCTTCGCGCTCGCCGGGCTGATCCTGGCCGCGTTCCTCGCCTGGGAACGGCGTGCGCGGGCGCCGATGCTGCCGCTGCACCTGCTGGCCAGGCCCGGCATCGGAGTCGCCGCCGCGGCCCTGGCGCTGATGTCCTTCGCCCTGTTCGGCGCCCTGTTCGTCCTCACCCTGTACCTGCAGGGCGTGCTCGGCTACAGCCCGGTCGAGGCCGGGGTGCGCACCCTGCCGCTGCCCGCCGGGCTGGCCGTGGGCGCGGCGGCGGCCGTAGCCGTCCAGCGGCACCTGGGGATCAAGGCCACCGTGGTGAGCGGACTGCTCGTGGTCACCCTCGCGCTCGGCGTCTGGGCCGCCACCACCGTCCAGTCCGGCTACGGGCACTGTGCGCTGTTCCAGACGATCGCGGGCGTGGGCGCCGGGCTCGTGGCGGCGGCGGGCACCGAATCGGTGATGGAGTCGGTGCCCACCGCGCAGGCCGGACTGGGCTCCGCCATCAACGACGCGACACGGCAGGTGGGTTCCGCGCTCGGCGTCGCCGTGCAGGGCTCCCTGCTGACGGCCGTGTTCACCGCCCGCTTCGTCGAGGCCCCCGCCGTGACGGCCACCGTGCCCGAGGTGGCGGACGCCGCACGACACAGCCTCCTGTCCGTACCGGACCAGGCCGGCCTGCTGCCGCCGGCCGAGCGGATCGCCGTGCTCTCGGCCGCCCGTGACGCGTTCGTCGACGCCATGACCCTCACGGCGACGACCGCGGCGGCCGTCGTCCTGCTCACCGCGGCGGCCGCGGCCCGCTGGCTCGCCCCACGCACCGCACCCCTGCCGGCACCGCACACCCGACCAGGACCCCTGCCGGAAGCGGGGACGCCCCTTTCCGACTGACCACCCACACCGCCCACCCGACCACAGTTCTGGAGGCACGCATGGCGACGACCCTGGACACCATCACCCAGGTGCTCACGGAGACCTTCCCGATCGACGCCGCCGACATCACCCCCGAACGCACCTTCGAGGACCTCGGCCTCGACTCGCTGGCGCTGCTGGAGATGGGCCTCGCGGTCCAGGAGAGCACCGGCATCACGCTCAACGACACGGAACTGCCGAAGACGGTCGGCCAACTGGTCACCCTGCTCGACGCCGCCGCAGGACCCGACGCCGCACAGGCCGCCCCCGCACCAGCCGACCCGGCCCTCGCCGCCACGGACGCGGGCGCATGACCCGTGTCGCGATCACCGGCCTGGGCATCGTCAGCCCGGCCGGACTCGACGCGGCCGGCACCTGGCAGACCCTCCTGCAGGGCACCTCGACCGCGCGGCGTGACGAACATCTGGCCGGACTGCCCGTCGACATCTCCTGCCAGGTACCCGACTTCGACGCCCGCCGACTGGTCGGCCCGTCCGCCTGGCGGCTGGACCGGTTCACCGCCATGGGCCTCCTCGCCGCACGCGAGGCCCTCGCCGACGCCCGCCTGGACCCGCGGACCTGGGAACCGCTCCGGGTCGGCGTCGTGATCGGTTCGGGCACCGCCAGCATGGAACGCTACGACCGGGAATTCGCCAAACTCGCCGACAACCGGCCCCTGGACATCTCACCGCTCGCCATCCCACGCAGCGTGCCGAACATGTCCGCCGCCGAGATCGGCCTCGACACCGGCGCCCGCGGACCGAACCTCACCGTCTCCACGGCCTGCGCGTCCGGAGCCACCGCGATCGGCATCGCCCGCGACCTGCTGCGCGCCGGGACGTGCGACATCGTGCTCGCGGGCGGCGCGGAGTCCGTACGCCATCCCATCCCCGCCGCCTGCTTCCACCGCATGGGCGCGCTCTCCCAGCGCACCGACGACCCGGCCCGGGCCAGCCGCCCCTTCGACTCCGCCCGCGACGGGTTCGTCCTCTCCGAAGGCGCGGCCGTCCTCGTCCTCGAACGGCCCGACCACGCCCGTGCCCGCGGCCTTTGGCCACGCGCCTACCTCGCCGGATACGCGGCCACCTGCGACGCCCACCACTACGCGGCCCCGCACCCCCAGGGCCAGGGCGCCGCCGAAGCGCTCACCGCCGCACTCGCCGACGCCGCCCTGGAACCCGCCGACATCGGGCACGTCAACGCCCACGGCACCGCCACCCGCCTCAACGACCTCGCCGAAGCCCGCGCCCTCACCACCGTGTTCACCGCGCCGCCACCCGTCACCTCCCTCAAAGGGGCGATCGGGCACGCGATCGGTGCCGCGGGCGCGATCGAGGCGGCCGTCACCGTCCTGACCCTCCAGCACGGCCTGATCCCGCCGACGGCCAACCACGAGGACACCGCCCTCGACATCGACCTCGACATCGTCGCCAAGGCCCCCCGCACCACGCGCGCCACAGCCGCCGTCAGCACCTCCTACGGCTTCGGAGGCCAGAACGCCGCCCTGGTCCTCACGACCTGCTGAGCGACGACGCAGGCCGTGGGATCACTCCTCGCGGCACACCGTGTCCGGGTCGGCACCCTTGCGGCCCGGCGGCGCGGAGAGCGGTTCGTCGCTGCCGGCGGGCCGACCGCACACGGTGACGGACTGCACCTTGTGGCCCCGGTAGGTCACCCGCACGATCTTGTAGCCGTGGCCCCGCTGGTCGGCGTAAGGCTGGCTGCCGGCGAAGCTGACCGTGCCGACCGGCAGGTTCGGGTTGGGGCGCCAGCGCAGGTCGGCCCAGGTCTCCGGAGCCGTCTGCGGGGCGTCGCCGTTCTTCGAGGCGCGGTACAGCACCGCCGTGGCGCTGTAGGCCAGTACCGCCTGGCCGCTGGAGAAGAGCGCGTCGTCCCAGGGCCGCGCGGGATCGGCGAGCGCGGTCGGCGCGGTGCCGGTGGGGAGCAGGTCGCCGAGCACGCGGTGGGCGTCCTCGTAGAAGCCGGCCGCGCCGACGAGGTCCATCGGCGCCAGCGCGAAGTGGTAGAGGGTGACCTCCGGGGGGATGCGCAGGCTCTCGCCCTCGTCGTAGTTGCTCTTCGCCAGGTCGTCGCCGGTGAACACGGTGATGGGCCGGCCGGAGCAGCCGGGCGTGGAGCCCAGCTGGGACATCAGGTTGGGTACGTCCTCCACCCGGCCCGCGAAGTACAGGGCCCTCGGCACCGGGTCGCTCGCGCAGATGTCCTCCACCGGGTCGGTCAGTTCCGGCTCGCCGTTGGGGCTCAGCCGGTAGGAGTGGGAGGGCAGCGGCTCGAAACCGGCCCGGTCCAGCATCCCCTTGCCGACTCTGGCCTGCTCGGTGGTGTAGAAGTCCTTCTCGCTGCCGACCTTGCGGGCCAGCACCACGGCCCGGGCGCCCTCCTCGCGCCGGGCGAGTTGCCGGGCGACGACGAGCAGTGCGTCGGCCTCCTCCTCGTCGGTGGCGGCCAGCCCGAACCAGTTCGACAGCTCCCGCGCCAGATGGCTGCCGGAGTTGGTGGTGCTCACCACGGGCAGGCCCGCGCCCTTGAGGATCGCCACGGCGTCGTCGCTCTCGGTGGTGTCGCGTCCCAGGCCGACGACACCGACGACCGACCGGTCGCGCCGGGCGAGTTCCGCGATGTGCCGGGCCATGGGAAGCACCTGGAGCATGTTCTGGCCGGCGTTGGCGAGCAGGACCCTTGTCTTCGTCGGCTGATGGGTGCTGACGTTGGCGTAGTGCTGGTAGAGGTAGACGCCCGTGATCTCCTCCAGACCCTTGCGGGTGTCGGACTCCTCCCTCGCGGTGACCGGGCCGGCGTAGACGATCGTCACGTACTTGTCCGCGGGGCCGATCTTCGCGTTCTCGGCCCTGATCGCCCGCTCGACGGCGTCGAAGGTGACGCCCTTGCCCGCCCCGTACAGTTCCAGTCCGTTGCCCGCGGCCAGCCGTACGTCCCCGGTGGCGACGCCCACGCACTCGCCGCCCACCAGAACGGAGTCGGTGTTGGAGCCGACCAGCCGCCCCTGGCAGTAGCGCTGGGCCATCCACCGGTTGCCGAGGAAGCCCAGGGCCAGGGCGATGGCGAGGACCACCGCGAGACAGGGCCGGGACCACAGCAGCCAGGCGGCGGTACGGCGGATCCGGGTGGTGGAGTGCTGCGCGGAGTGCCGGCGGCGCAGCTCCTCGGCGGACAGCGGTATCCACAGGATCCACGGCAGTGCGGCCGACCGCCCGGGCGACTGGCCGACGTTGAGGCCGGTCACCCACTCCTGGTAGCGGGCGTCCGCCGCGAAGGCACGCTCCGGGTCGTCCGGCCCGGACCCGTCGGGCCGCGGTACGGCGAGCCGCCCCGGGTCCTCGGATCCCGGCGGCCGCAGCCGCTCCGCGGCCGGGAGCGCGGCCAGCACCAGCAGCGGGTCGACCTCGCTGCGGCGGGTGCGCACATTGCTGATCGCCCGCAGCAACAGCAGGCCGCCGTCCTCCTCGGTGGCGCACGGCAGATACACCACGGGCGGAACCGTGCGCTTGCGGCGACGCAGGTCCAGGGTCCGGGGCCGGAAGTTCTCGCGCAGGTCCTCGAGCAACGCCAGCACCCGTAGCTCCAGATGGAACTGACGTGCCGTCACGTCCCCGGCCTGGGCCGCCACCACCTGCTGGGCGACGGCGAAGGCACGGCCGCGGATCGTCTCCCAGGACTTCGTCGGCCGCCACCGGGACCATTCGGCGGCTTCCGGCCGGTCGCTCGAAGGCGCCAGGAACGTGGTGGTGGCGAACCAGCGGCTGGCTCGGCGCAGCCACAGCAGCGGTGGCGCGCTGCGCGCCAGCAGGTGCACCACGCCGAACGCCGCCAGCGCCAGGGCACCGCCCCACACGGCCGTCTGCCACCCGCCCTCGCCCAGCAGCACGCTCAGACAGGCGATGAACATCGCGCCCACGAAACCGGACGGGTTCACCACCGCGCCGAACGTGTCCGACAGCGCCGAGACACGTCTCTCCTCGTCGGCGCCGTCCGGATCACGCCCCGGCCGCCAGCGCAGCTCGGCCAGCCGCCGCATCAGCCGTTCGCGACGCTGGGCGGCCGACCAGACCGTGCTCACGTCCCCGCCGACCTCCGGCGCCGCCTGCTCGATGGCCCGCAGCAGCCGCGAGCGCGGAAAGCCGAAACCCTTGTACTGCGACTGGTTCTGGTTGTCCCAGGGGTGTTCGCACAGCTGGCGCACCATGTCGATCGCCGAGGAGTACGCGTCCGCGCCGCCCCCGCCGTCCAGCCGCTTGGCGATCAGCCCCCGCGGCTGATGGCCCTGCCGGACGAACTCCACGACCTGCGCGACCCGCCGGTCCAGGATTCCGGTGGGGTCCTCCTCACCTGCCTGGAGGACCACCAGCGGCGTCACCGGCGGGTTGTCCCGGAAGTTGTCGATGAGCCGCCTCATCAACTCGAACACCGCGTCCGCCGCCTCTATCCCGGCGCTGCCGCTCCATACCTCTCTCGCCACTCGCTCCGCCCCCGTCGCATCCGCCCGAACCGGCACCGCCGGATCCGATGCTGATACCCACGCGGAAACACGCTGCACCGCACAGACGTCGGATTCTCACGAACGTGACCGGGGCCGGCGTCACAGCCCGAACAGCTCCACGGCGTTGTCGTGACACACCGCCCGCAGCCACTCGTCGCCGAGCCCGAGCCGCTCCAGGGCGTGCAGCTGATGGACGTACGGATAGGGGATGTTGGGGAAGTCGGAGCCGAGCAGGACGCGGTCGCCGAGGCCGGCCAGCCGGGGCAGGGCCCGGCCGGGGAACGGCATGAGCCGCTCGGCGAAGTCCGTGAACGCCATCGTCGTGTCCAGCCGCACCTCCCGGTACCGCTCGGCGAGCCCGAGGAACTCCTCGTACTCGGGCATGCCGAGATGCGCGACGACCAGTCGCAGCCGGGGATGCCGTGCCAGCACGCGCGCGATCGGCTCCGGGCCGGTGTGCTTGCCGGGCGCCGGCCCGGAGCCGCAGTGGATCACCACGGGGATCCCCGCCTCGGCCAGCAACCCCCAAGCGGCATCGAGGAGTTCGTCTGCCGGGTCGTACGCACCCACCTGCACATGCGCCTTGAAGACCCGCGCGCCCGCGTCGACGGCCTCCTGGACATACGCCTCGACGCCGGGCTCCGGATAGAGGGTGGCGGTGTGCAGGCAGTCCGGGGTGCGGCGGGCGAAGTCGGCGGCCCAGCCGTTCAGCCAGGGCGCCATGCCGGGCTTGTGCGGGTACAGCATCGAGGTGAAGGCCCGTACGCCGAACTCCCGCAGCAGCGCGGTCCGTTCCTCCTCCTCCGCGCGGTAAGTGATCGGCCACTCCAGCCCACCGGTCAGCGGTCCGAGCGCGTCGAAATAGCCCCAGACCTTGCGCAGCACGCGCTCCGGCATGAAGTGCGTGTGGACGTCGACCAGCCCGGGAAGCCCCAGCCGCTCCCAGAAGAGCCGGATCGCGGCGGCCCCGGCGTGCGGGTCGGGGGCGGCGGACGCCGTGCGGTGATCGTTCATGCCGTTCACGATCGCCTCTGGCGGGGCGGCGGGTCCATTCCCCCGCGCCGGGATGCGAGAGGGATCACTCCGAGGGGAACGACGCCGGCCCCGTCATGCGGGCCTGCGGGACCAACGGTCCGGGCGGCGCCATCGAGTGCACCGCCTGGTTCTGATCCGCCCCGGCTCTACTTGGCCCGGTACGCCCGGAGGAAGGTCCGCACCCCCTCCACGAGGAGTGGCCGGACGCGGTCGTCCTCCGCGGCGTTCGCGGAGCCGAACCTGTTGAGCGCGACGCTGAAGGTCAGCGCGATGAACTGGTCGGCCGCGAGCCGGGGGTCGGGGACGTCGAGCAGTCCGGCCTCGGCGAAGGCGGCGAAACGCTCGGCCAGCGCCTCGTCCGGGGCGTCGGCCATGGAGTTCTCGCCGCCTTCGCCGAGGCCGGACTGCGCGCGGACCAGCCGCTGCAGTGTGGCGTACTCCGCCGAGCCGAGCATGTCGGTCGCGATCCGCGTCGAGAACGTGACCAGGACGTCCTCGAGGTCGGCGGCCTCGGCGGGGTCGGCGAGCGTGTCGTCGAGGATGCGCCGGATCGTGGTGATCAGGGACTGGCCGACGCCGTCGACGACGGCCTGCAGCAGCGTCCGCTTGTCGCCGAAGTAGTCGTAGACCGTCCGCTTGGACACGCCGGCCCGGGCGGCGACCGCGTCGACGCTGGTCCGGTCGAAGCCGTCGGCGAGGAACAGTTCCCGGGCCGCGGTGAGGATGGCGGCCCGCTTCTGCGTGGAGCCCTCGCGCAGTGTCTTCGTGGTCGGCATGGCCGTATCCTAACCTGATTACACTGCACGGTGTAGTGTAGTTCTCTGAATCTCCCCCGACACCGAAGAAAGGACGTTCATGACCACGACCCTGGCTCCCCCGGTCCGCGCCGGGAAGGCCGCCGTCGGGGCGCTCGGCATGCTGGCAGTCGCCACGGGGGCCCTGGAGTCGGTGGTGACACCGACGCTCCCGCTGCTGCAACGCGAGTTGTCCATCAGCCCCGCGCAAGGGGCCTTACTCAGCATCACGCTGCTCATCACCGGCGCTCTCGTCACGCCCGTCGCCGGCAACCTGGGCGACCGCTACGGCGGGAAACGGGTCATGCTCCGGCTGATGGCGGTGGTCTCGGCCGGTGGCCTGGTGTCCTCACTGGCACCGAACCTGCCGGTGCTGCTGCTCGGCCAGGTACTGGAGGGCGCGATGGTGGGCGCGATGCCCCTGTCGTTCATCCTGGTCCGCAGGCACCTGCCCACCGGTGCGTCCCAGGTGGCCATCGGCGTGGTCAGCGGTTTGTTCGTGGGCGGCGGCATGCTGGGCACGCTGATGGCCGGGCCCGTCGCGGAAGGGCTGTCGCGGCACTGGATGTTCGCGATACCCACGATCGCGATCGTCATGGCGACCCTGCTCGTCCACCGGCTGATGCCGGACGATCCGCCCACCCGGTCGAGCGCCGGGATCGACTGGCCCGGCCTGGGGCTCCTGAGCGGCATCCTCCTCACGCTCATGCTCGGCCTCTCGATGGCACCCGAACTCGGCGGCCGGCCACTCGTACTCGGCGCCCTCGTCCTGCTCCTGGCCCTCCTGGTGGCCGGATGGATCTCCGTCGAACGCCGGTCGCCCTCACCCATGGTCGACCTGCGCCTGGTGGCGAAGCCGGCGATATGGAGCTCGTACGCGATCACCTTCGCCGTGTGTGTGGGCACCGCCGTGTCGATGTTCCTCGTTCCGCAGCTGTTCGCTGCGTCCGCCGACGGGTACGGCTTCGGGGCCGACTCCACCGACATCGGGCGGTACCTGTTGCCCGGGGCCGTCGCGGGGGCGGCCAGCGGGCCGCTCGGCGGGGCCGTGGCGCGGCGTTACGGCTCGACCGCTGTGGTCACCGCCGGAATCGGCACCATGACGGCCACGCTGCTCGCCCTGGCGTTCGTGCACACCGAGGTCTGGCACCTCGTCGTCGGCAAGGCGCTGGTCGCCCTCGCCAGCGGTGTCTGCATCACGGCGATGGTCGTCAGGACCGCCACCTCCGTCGACCACGGCAACACCGGAACCGCCACCAGCCTGGTCCTGGTGACGCGCGTGATCGGCTTCGCCGCGGGCGCACAGGTCAGCGGCGCCTTCCTCGCCGCCGGAACCCGGCCCGGGACGGACGACCCTGCCGAGTCCGCCTTCGTCACCGGCTTCGTCATCGCCGGCGTCGTCACCGCGCTGTCCCTCCTCGTCGTCCGCACCATGGGCAAAGGAGTCAAGACATGACCTCCACCGGCCCGTTGACGGCTGTGCGTACCCCGCCCCGCAGACGCGAGGTCCTGATATCGGGCGCAAGCATCGCGGGTCCCGCCCTCGCCTTCTGGCTGAACCGCTACGGCTACGCCGTCACCGTGGTCGAGAAGGCGGCCGCATTGCGCGGCGGGGGCTACCCCATCGACGTACGGGGCACCGCGCTGGAGGTCGTCCGCAGGATGGGGATCCTGCCCCGACTGCGGGACGCGCACGTCGACCTGCGTCGCTTGACCTTCCTCGACGCGGAGGGCGGCACGGTGGCCTCGGTCGGTCCGCACGCCGTCGCCGGCAGTGTCGCCGGACAGGACCTGGAGGTGCGGCGCGGGGATCTGACCGAGGCCCTGTACGGGGCGGTCCGTGACGACGTGGAGGTCTTGTTCGACGACTGCGTCGACAGCCTCGACCAGTCCGACCACGGGGTCGACGTCACCTTCCGTCGGGGCGGCCGACGTACGTTCGACATGGTCTTCGGCGCGGACGGTCTGCACTCGCGTACCCGGGAGTTGGTGTTCGGCCCCGAAGAGCAGTACCACCGCTACCTCGGGTACTGCTTCGCCGGGTTCACCATGCGCAACACCCTCGGCCTCTCCCACGAGGTCACGATGTGGAACACCCCGGGCAGGGCGGCGGCTCTCTACGCCGTGGGGGACAGCGAAGAGGTGCACGCCCTGCTGACCTTCGCCCGACCGCAGGCCCCGACCTCGTTGGAGGCGTTCCGTGACCCCCGAGCCCAACGGGACCTGGTCGCCGCCACGTTCGCCGACGCGGGATGGGAGGTCCCGGGCATGCTCGCCGCCCTGCGTGACGCGGACGACCTGTTCGTCGACGTGGTCAGCCAGATCCGGATGCCTCGCTGGTCCAGCGGCCGGGTCGCGCTGGTCGGCGACGCCGCCTACGCACCCTCCTTCCTCACCGGGCAGGGCTCCAGCCTCGCGCTCGTCGGCGCGTACATGCTCGCCGCTGCCCTGGCCGACCGGGACGCCGAAGCGGGCTTCGCCGCCTACGAACACGGCACCCGTGGGTTCGTGACGCTGAACCAGGACCAGATCGGCGAGGGCGACGCCATACTCTTCCCCACCACCGCCCGGGGCCTTGAGCGGCGCAACGACATGCTGCGCGGCCTCAGTGGCACAACCGTGCCCGCCACGGAGGGCCGGCCCGCCCATTCGGCCCTCACCTTGCCGCCACCGCGGCAGGGCCAACTGGGATGACCGGTCAGCACACAGCGAGGATGGTCACTTGCGCAGCACGGTCGGGCGGGTCAGCGTCGCCTGACCCCGGACGAAGGCAGAGGACATGACCACGCAGATACAGGACGTCGACCACGAGCTCATCCAGGCCGCGTCCGATGTCGCGCGCACGCGGTGCCGGGGCGACAACCACACCATGGCAGCCGCGGGCCGTGCCGGCGACGGGCGCATCGTCACCGCGGTGAACGCCTACCACTTCACCGGAGGCCCGTGCGCCGAACTCGTCCTCATCGGTGCGGCGGCCGCCCAGGGCGTCTACGACCTCGACACGATCGTCGCCGTGGGCGACCGCGACCGCGGCGTCGTTCCCCCGTGCGGCCGGTGCCGCCAGGCCCTTCTCGACTACTTCCCCGACCTCGAGGTCATCGTCGGCGAGGGCGACCGCGTCCGAACCGTCCCCATCACCGACCTGCTGCCCGCGAGCTATGTCTGGGCCGACCACCAGTTCGACGCCGAGTAGGCCGGCGCGGGAGCCGTGGTCGGCGTCGGCCCGGCGGAAGGGACCCGATGCCAAGCGCCGGCAGTACGTGAGGGACGCGGATGACCTGAAACCGGCGCGAGGCCAACCCGCGTACCGGTCCATACCAGTGGCAGTCGCACCGGCGTTCCCCGACCGTCCAAGGAGACGGGGAACGCCCCTCCCACCTGCGCGGCAGGGGGCGAAGCCGCACTCGCGGGCGGCCGTGATCCCTGGTCGCGCACCCGGTCCGGGCCGAGCGGCCCCGCGTCCCGCACCTGCGTTTTTCCGTCAGGTTCCGCAGCAAGAGCACGAAAGCTCCACAGATACCTCACTATTTGACGCGACGGATGGGTCGACGACCGGCGACTGAGGGGGAGCCGGCGTCACTCGCGGGGGTGCGTCCGCTCTGCGGAGCAGTACTCACCCCTGCCCTGGGAGGGGACAGCACCGCATGAAGCGGACCTTAGGCACCACCTTGCTCACGACGGGAGCGCTCATAGCGGCGCTCGGCGCACCGGCCGCACACGCGGCGGCCCCGCCGCCGCCCCGCATCGACCTGCGGGTGCTCGTCGTCAGCGACGGCGGCCCGGCCACCGACGCCATCGCCGCCGAACTGGACACCGCGGGAACGCCGTACACGGAGATCGACCTCACTCGGTCCGACCGCCCGGTCATCGACGCCGGCTACCTCGCGGACACCGTGGACGGCCGGGACCGCGCCAAGTTCCAGGCCGTCGTGCTGCCCAACGACAACCCGTTCCCCACGAACTCGCCGGAGATGGCCGCCCTCGCGGCATACGAGCAGGCCTACGACATCCCGCAGGTCGACGCCTACACCTACGCCCGCCCCGAGACCGGCCTGCAGTACCCGGTGTACGGCGGCTACTCGGGCAGCGTCGACGGAGTGCGGGCCCAGGTGACGGACGCCGGGCGGGCGGGGGCGTTCGGCTACCTCGACGGACCGGTGCCCTTCGAGGACAACTCCCCGACCGTCGGCGAGAGTTACGCCTATCTGTCGACGCCCATGGCCGGCGCCGACTTCACCCCGTACGTGCAGGCGCCGATCCCGGGCACCGCCAAGCAGGGCTCGCTGGTGGGGGAGTACCGGCACGACGGCCGGCGGGAACTCGTCGTCACCTTCGTCTACAACGAGTACCAGCAGCAGTTCCGGCTGCTCGCCCGCGGCATCGTCGAGTGGATGACCGGCGGGGTGCACCTGGGCGCCTCCCGCAACTACTTCGCCGTCCACGTCGACGACGTCTTCGCGGCCGACGACCGCTGGAACTCCACGCTCAACTGCACACCCGGCGACGTGGACTGCACCGACCCGAACGCCACGCCCGACCCGATCAGGATGACGCCCGCCGACGTCGACCACGCCGTCACCTGGCAGCGCGAGCGCGGCTTCACCCTCGACCTCGCCTACAACGGCGCCGGCAGCGTCGACCACCGGGAGGACAACGGTGGAGCCGACCCGCTGGCCGACCGGCTCGTCGCCGAACGCGCCGAGTTCCGCTGGATCAACCACACCTACACGCACGCCTTCCTCGGCTGCGAACAGGACACCTCGGTCGTGCCCTGGAGGTGCGCCACCAACGCCGACGGCAGCACCCAATGGGTCAGCCGCGCCGCCGTCGCCGACGAGATCGCCCACAACAGCGTCTGGGGCCGGTCGGCCGGACTCCCGCTGGACGACGACGAGTTGGTGACCGGCGAGCACTCCGGGCTCAAGGTGCTGCCGCAGCAGCCGGCCGACAACCCCAACCTGGCGCTCGCCCTCGCCGACAACGGCACCGCCTGGCTCGCCTCGGACAACTCCCGCGAACCCGGCCAGCGGCAGGTCGGCCCCGCCACGACCGTGCCCCGCTACCCGATGAACATCTTCTACAACGCCGGCCGCGCGGCCGAGCAGGTCGACGAGTACAACTGGATCTACACCAGCCGCGCCCAGGGCGGCAGCGGCATCTGCGAGGACAACCCGGCCACCACGACCTGCCTGCCCGAGCCGCTCGACACCGCGACCGGCTACGACCGGCACATCGTGCCCCTGGAACGGCAGATCGCCCTCGGCCACGTCCTCGGCAACGACCCCAAACCGCACTTCATCCACCAGTCCAACCTCGCCGAGGACCGCATCGCCTACCCGGTCCTGGACGGCGTCCTCGACACCTACGGCACGCTGTTCGCGCAGAACACACCGCTGGTCAACCTGAGAATGAAGGACACCGGCAACGAGCTGAAGCGGCGCGCCTCGTGGCGGACCGCGGTGGCCGACGGCCAGGTCACCGCCTACCGGATCGGCGACACCGTCACCGTCGAGAGCCCCGCCGGCGTCGACGTCCCCGCCACGATGCCCGAGGGCACCACACGGGACGGCGCCGCCTTCGGCGAGGCGTACGCCGGCGAACGGTCCGCGTGGACCGCGGCGACCGCCACGCCGCTCACCCTCACCCTGCCGCAGTCCGCGGCCCCCTCCACGGTCACCGGCACGGACGCCACCGCGCCGGTCACCGCCCCGGCACCGGACGCCCGCGTGCCCGAGGGCGTGGCCGAGCCCGTCTCTCCCACGGGGAGCTGACCGGCGCGACCGGCACCCCTGCCCACACCTCGGCCGTGGAGCACATCCATGCACGTTCACCACGGCGCGCGACCCAACGACACCGCGCGCGTCACCCTGCTCACCGAAGGCACCTACCCGCACAGCCATGGCGGTGTGAGCGTCTGGTGCGACCAGCTCGTCACCGGCATGCCCGACATCGAGTTCGACGTCATCGCCGTCACCGGCACCGGACGGGAGCCGATCGTGTGGGACCTGCCCGACCATGTCAGCGGCGTCCTGTCCGTCCCCATGTGGGGCGCCGCACCCGAGGGCCGCCCGCCCCGCGGCCGGTCCCGCAGGCGGCTCACCGACGCCTACGAGCGGTTCCTGACCGCGCTCGTCGACCCCGGCGCCGAGCACGGCTTCGCACCCGCGCTGCACACCCTGGCGCGGGCCGGGGCAGGCGGCGAACTCAGCGCGTTCCTCAGGGGCGACACCGCGATCCGCATCCTGACCGCCGTATGGACGCGTCCCGGGCTGGCCGTGCGCGAGGCGCGGCCCACCCTGCACGACGCGCTCACCGCCACCGCCCTGCTCGAACACGCGCTGCGCCCGCTGGCCGCCCCGCCCCCGCAGCACGGCGTCGCCCACGCCGTCAGCGGAGGCGTCGCCGTCCTGCCGGGGCTGGCCGCACGCGAACGGCACGGGGTTCCGCTGCTGCTCACCGAACACGGCGTCTACCTGCGCGAGCGCTATCTCGGCTATCGCACGGCGCCGTACCGCTGGCCGGTGAAGGCGGTGATCCTGGGCTTCTTCCGGCTGCTGGCGGAGGAGAGCTACCGCCAGGCGGCGCTGATCACCCCGGGCAACCGCTACAACCGGCTGTGGGAGGAACAGGGCGGCGCCGACCCCGAGTCGATCCGCACCGTCTACAACGGCGTCGACCCCGCCGCCTTCCCACCGGCCGGACCGGAGCCGGAGAGCCTCACCCTGAGCTGGGCCGGCCGGGTCGACCCGATCAAGGACCTGGAGACCCTGATCCGCGCCTTCGCACTCGTCCGGGACCGGCTGCCGGACGTACGCCTGCGATTGTTCGGCGGCACACCCCGGGGCGGCGAGACGTACCGGGAACGCTGCGAGGCCCTCGCCGCCGAGCTGGGGCACGGCGACGCGGTGACCTTCGAGGGCCGCGTCGACGACATCAAGGACGCCTACGCCGCCGGGAACGTGGTGATGCTGTCCAGCATCAGCGAGGGCTTCCCGTTCACGCTGATCGAGGCCATGTCGTGCGGCCGGGCGACCGTCTCCACCGACGTCGGCGGCGTCCGCGAGGCCGTCGGCGACACCGGGCTCGTGGTGCCGCCGCGCGACCCTGCCGCAATGGCCGCCGCCGCGCTGGAGCTCCTGGGCGATCCCGTCCGGCGCCGGGCGATGGGCGAGGCGGCCCGGCTGCGGGTCATCGAACAGTTCACCCTGCGCCAGACCATCGACACCTTCCGTGCCATCTACCACGAACTGGCCGCAGGAAAGGCGCAGTCGCCCGCCAGAGTCGTGCTGCCCGCGCCGGCGGTCACCGGCCCGGCGGTCACCGGCACGGGGAGTCTGACCGGATGAGCGGTCCCATATCCCTCGAACCCGGCGACGCGGGACAGGACACCCTCGCCCTGCGGCTGGCCGCACCCCGCCCGCCGCGCCGCCGCCCGCGCTGGGCCCTGGACGACGCCACGCTCGCGATCCGGCTGCCCGGACCCGGCCCCGACGAGGAGGCGGTCAGCACACTCGCCGCCGAACTCGCCGACGCCATCGGACCCGCCGTCCACCCCTACGAGGTGGCGGCCCTGCTGGAGGCCGAGGGCCTGTCCGCCACGGTGATCAAGGAGCGGTACGGCCACCCGAACCTCTTCTCCCTGGCGACCGCGCTGTACCAGCGGGTGCCCCGGACGTTCCCGGAGCCGCCCCGCCCGGCCGACCCGTGGCGCCCGGACACCTTGCGCTGCCTCCTGCGCGGCGTGCTGTTCGCGCTGCCGGCCCTGGCCTACCTGCTCACCGCGCCGCTGTGGGCCGTCGACCGGCACGCCCCCGTGCTGATCGTGGCGGGCATCGCCTCCTGGGCCTGGGGACAGGCACTGGGCCACCGCGCCCATCTGCGCCTGGTGACCGGACGCCGGGAGGCATCCGGCACGCTGCTGACCGGGTCCCTGCTGGGCGCCGCCGCGGCCACGGCACTCGCGGCGCTCCCCGGGGCCGGCGCCCTGGCTCTCGCCGTGGCGGCCGCCCAGTCGCTGTACCTGGCCGGCGCGAGCGTACTGCTCGTCCTGGCCCGGGAGCGGCTGCTGCTGGCCGCGCTCAGCCCGCTCATCGCGGGCGCCGCGGTACTGCCGTGGTGGGAGCCCGGACCCGAACTGCGGGTCGGACTGCCGCTGTTGGCGCTGCTGGCCACGCTGGGGGCCGCCGGTCGGGTCCTGTGGGCGGGGCGCGCCGGCCCGGCCAGCGCCGACGCCGTACGGCCGCCGCTTCGCGCGTCCGTGCCGTACGGACTGTTCGGGCTCGCCGCCGCCGTGCTCGTCATGCTGGAGGGCCGACGGCAGCCGTACGCGGTGATCGCCCTGACGCTCAGCATGGGCCCGGCCGAGTGGCTGCTGTACCGCTACCGCGGCTGGTCGGTCGCCGCGCTGCGGGTGAGCGCGACTCCCGCCGGATTCCTGCTGCGTTCGACCGCCGTCCTCGGCCTGTGCCTGACCGGCTATCTGTCACTGCTGCTGCCCGCGGCACTGCTCACCGGCTCCGACCCGGTCACCCTGCTCCTGCTCGCGGCCGCCTTGTGGACCGCCCTGCTGCTGCAGGCGTTCGGGGTGGCCTGGCCGCCGGCCGTGCTCTGCCTGGCCGCGGCCGGCCCGGCCGGGGCGGTGCTCCTGCTGGACCTGCCGCCAGGACCGCCCGTACTGCCCTGGGCCTGCGGCGTGGCCGCCGTCTGTCTCGCGGTCTGCGCGACACGCCTGCTCGGCCGGCCGTCCCCGCACTCCTGACCACGCGAACGAACCGCACGACCCCATCGGACCGCAGACCCGCGCCCGTCCGCGCCGGGTCCCCCGTCCGACGACCACGACGAAGGGACCAAGAGTTGACCTCCGCACCGCTCGCCGCCGTCACCGGAGCCGAAGGCTTCATCGGCTCGCACCTCACCGAGGCGCTCGTCGCCTCCGGCCACCGCGTCAGGGCCATGGCCCAGTACAACTCCTTCTCCTCCTACGGCTGGCTGGAGACGCTGCCCGCCGACGTCCTGGACCAGGTGGAGATCGTCCTCGGCGACGTACGCGACCCCGGCTCGGTGCGCGGCCTGCTCGACGGCGCCGACTGCGCCTACCACCTGGCCGCGCTCATCGCGATCCCGTACTCCTACCAGGCCCCGCACAGCTACGTGGACACCAACGTCACCGGCACGCTCAACGTGCTGGAGGCGGTGCGCGCGCTGGGGACCCCGCGGCTGGTGCACACCTCCACCAGCGAGACGTACGGCACCGCGCGGACCGTGCCGATCACCGAGGACCACCCCATCAACACCCAGTCGCCGTACGCCGCTTCGAAGGCCGGCGGCGACCGGCTCGCCGACAGCTACCACGCCAGCTTCGGCACCCCCGTCGTGACGCTGCGGCCGTTCAACACCTTCGGCCCGCGCCAGTCGATGCGCGCCGTCATCCCCACCGTCATCGGCCAGGTGGCGGCCGGACAGCGCACCATCACCCTCGGCGACCTGCGGCCCACCCGGGACTTCACCTTCGTCGAGGACACCGCGCAGGCCTTCCTCGCGGTCGGCACGGCCGAGGCGGAGCGGGTCGTGGGCCGCACCTTCAACGCCGGGACCGGCGGGGAGATCTCCGTCGGCGACCTGGTCGCGCTGATCGGCAAGGTGATGGACGCCCCGCTCGACGTCCAGGAGGACTCCGCGCGGCTGCGGCCCGCCGCCTCCGAGGTGATGCGGCTCGTCGCCGACGCGACCCGGCTGACCACGGCGACCGGCTGGCGACCCGCGAGCACCCTGGAGGAAGGACTCGCGCGCACCGCCCGGTGGTTCACCGACCCGGCCAACCTGGCCCGCTACAAGACCGGCATCTACAACATCTGACCCGACCGGCACGTATCGCAGGAGGTACGCCATGCACGCAGTGATCCTGGCCGGTGGAAAGGGCGTCCGGCTACGGCCGTACACCACCGCGCTGCCCAAGCCGCTCGTCCCCATCGGCGACCAGCACGCGATCCTGGAGATCGTGCTGCGCCAGCTGTCCACGGCCGGCTTCACCCACTGCACCATCGCCATCGGCCACCTGGGCGAGATCATCCGCGCCTACGTGGGCGACGGCACCCAGTGGGGCCTGAAGGTCGACTACGCCACCGAGGAGAGCCCGCTCGGCACCATGGGCCCGCTGCTCACCCTGCGCGACCGGCTGCCCGAACACTTCCTCGTCATGAACGGCGACGTCCTCACCGACCTGGACTACGCCGACGTCCTGCGCACCCACCAGGCGTCGGGCACGCCCCTGACCATCGCCACCTACGCCCGCAAGGTCCACATCGACTTCGGCGTGCTGACCACCGACGCCAGCCGCGTGGTCGCCTTCACCGAGAAGCCCAGCATCGACTACCGGGTGTCCATGGGCGTCTACGGTGTCTCCCGCACCACCCTCGACGACTACACGCCCGGGCTGCCGCTCGGCTTCGACGAACTGGTGATGGACCTGCTCGCCGCCGAACGCCCCCCGCACGCCTACGAGTTCGACGGCTACTGGCTCGACATCGGCCGCCCCGACGACTACGACCGGGCCAACGCCGAGTTCACCAGCCGCAAGTCGCTGCTGCTCAAGGGGGCCTGAGCGGCCATGCGCATCCTCGTACTCGGCGCCACCGGCTACCTGGGCACGCACGTCGCCGAGCAGCTGCGTGTCCGGCCGGACGCGCGGGTCCTCGTCGGCGGCCGCTCGCCCGCCGCCGACGTCACCGTGGACCTCGCCGCCGACCGCCCGCAGGACCTGGCGGAGGCCCTGGCCGAGGCCGCGCCCGACGCCGTCGTCAACTGCGCGGGCGCGACCGGCGGCGACGCCGCCACCCTCGCGGAGGTGAACGCCCGCGGCCCCGCCGTGCTGTGCGCCGCCCTGCGGAAGGCGGCGCCCGGGGCCCGCCTGGTCCATCTGGGCTCGGCCGCCGAGTACGGGCCCACCGAACCCGGAGTACGGGTGACGGAGTCGGCGCCGACCCGGCCGGCCGGCCCGTACGGCGCGACCAAGCTGGCGGGCACGGTGGCGGTGACCGCGTCCGGGCTGGACGCGGTGGTGCTGCGGGTGGGGAACCCGGTCGGCCCGGGCGCCCCGCCCACCGGGCTGCCCGGCCGGGTCGCCGCACTGCTCGCCGCCTCGTTCGGGGACGACGGCGACGACCCGGAGGCGGTCCTGCGCCTCGGTGACCTGTCAGCGCGCCGCGACTTCGTGGACGTACGCGACGTGGCCCGGGCGGCCCGGCTCGCGGTGACCGCCGAGGGGCCGCTGCCGTCCGTGCTCAACGTCGGCGGCGGGGAGGCCCGTCCGGTGCGGGAGCTGGTGCGGGCGCTGGCGGACGCGGCCGGGTTCCGGGGCCGGATCGTCGAGGAGGAGGACGGCGGATCCGCCCGGTCCGCGCAGGTGTCGTGGCAGTGCTCGGACATCACGGCGGCCGGCGACGCCCTCGGCTGGAAGCCCGCCCACCCCCTCGACGCGTCCGTGGCGGCCCTGTGGGCGGCCACCGGCCGACGGGCCGGTCCCGCCGCGGGGGTGGCGGCGCGGTGAGCCTGCTGATCCCGCTGTACGTGCACCCGGCCGAGGACCCGGCCGCCTGGCACCGGCTCATCACCTGCGCCGCACGCACCTACGCCGTCGTGCTGAACCCCGCGAACGGACCCGGCCGCGCCCCGGATCCGGCGTTCGTCGCGGCGGCGGAGGCGCTGCGTACGGCGGGAGCCCGGCTGCTCGGCTACCTGGACACGGACTACGGCGCCCGCGACCCCGACGACATCACCGCCGATCTGCGCCGGCACCAGGAGTGGTACGCCGTCGACGGCTGCTTCCTGGACCAGGTGCCGGCGGCGCCGCACGGACTGCCGGACTGCCGTCGACTGGTCCGCTCCGCGCGTCGGCTCGGCGCCTCGACCGTCGTCCTCAACCCGGGTGTCCATCCCGCGCCGGGATACGCCCGGCTCGCCGACCTGACGGTCACCTTCGAGGGCCCCTGGTCCCAGTACGTCTCGGACTTCAGCCGCCCCTCCTGGACCGCCCGACTGCCAGCCGAGCGACTGTGCCACCTGGTCTACGGCGTGCCCGAACCGCTCGTTCCGCTCGCCCTGCGGACCGCGAAGGAGAGAGGTGCGGGCGTGTGCGGACCGGTGACGGGCGAACCCCCGAACCCCTGGTCCCGACTGACGCCCGCACTGGCGGAGGCGGACCGGTGAGGCGGGCGGTGTCGGCCGCCGTCGTGGCCGCCCTGATCACCTTGGCGGGGTGCTCCGGCGGCCAGGCTCCCACCCCGGCCAACCCCACGGCCCCCGCCCCCGACGCGCGGTGGCAGCCGCGCCCCGGGCTGGCCTGGCAGTGGCAGCTCGACGGCAAGGTCGACCCGTCCGTCGACGTACCCGTCTACGACATCGACGGTTTCGAGAACACCGCCGACGACGTGGCACGTCTGCACCGCGACGGCCGCAAGGTCATCTGCTACGTCAACGTCGGCGCCTGGGAGGACTTCCGCCCCGACCGACGCGCCTTCCCGCGCTCCATCCTCGGCAAGCCCAACGGCTGGCACGGCGAACGCTGGCTGGACATCCGCCGGCTCGCGCTGCTGCGCCCGCTGATGGAGCGCCGGTTCGACATGTGCCGGGACAAGGGCTTTGACGCGGTGGAACCGGACCTGGTCGAGGGCTACGGCAACGACACCGGCTTCCCGCTCACGGCACGCGACCAGCTCCGCTACAACCGCATGATCGCCGCCATCGCCCACGAGCGCGGCCTCGCCGTCGGCCTCAAGAACGACCTGGCCCAGATCCCGCACCTGCTCGACGACTTCGACTTCGCGGTCAACGAGGAGTGCGCCCAGTACGACGAGTGCGCGCTGCTCGAACCCTTCATCTCGGCGGGCAAGGCCGTCTTCCACGTGGAGTACGCCGAGCCCACGGCCCGGTTCTGCCCGACGGCCCGCAAACTCCGCCTGTCGTCGATGCGGAAGAAGCCGGAACTGGACACCTGGCGCCGGCCGTGCTGAGGAGCGGCCCCGTCACTGCCAGGTCGCGGTGTCGGGGTCGATGCCGTGGGCGCGCGCACTGGCGTCGACGATGCGACGGAACCATGAGGCGAGACCGGGACGGATGCCGTCGTAGTGGGCGGCGAACCCCGGATCGGCCTCGTACATCCGGCCGAGACAGACCTGCATCCGCCGGCTGAGGGGAAAGTACGAGGCGAACACCTCACGGTGCCGCTCGACGAGTTGATCGGCCTGCGGGCTACCAGGTGCGACGCCGGCATCCATCGCGTCCCCCAGGGCACGGTCGAGGGCGGCCACGGCGTCGGCGACGGCCTGCCATTCCTCCGGGCCGCGAGCGGCCGAGAGTTCGGCGTACTGCTGCCATTGCCTGGTGTCCCCGTACTGCTTACGGGCCTCGGCGGGAGAGTCCGGGTCCCACTGGGGGCCGAAGATCGCGGCCTGCTGCTCGGCGGTCAGCAGCAGGCCGCGCTCGTGGGCCTCGATCATCCGGTCCAGACCGGCGCCGAGCTGCTGGAGGCGCTCGATCCGTTCGGTGACCTGGGCGCGCTGCGCGCGCAGCGCACCGGTCACGTCCGCGGTCGAGTCGTCCAGGATGGCCCCGATCCTGTCCAGGCCGAGGCCGATCTCGCGGTAGACGACGATGCGGTGCAGACGTTCCAGATCACCGGTGGTGTAGAGCCGGTATCCGGCAGCCGTGCGCAGCGACGGCCGCGCCAGACCGATCTCGTCCCAGTGGTGCAGCGCGCGGACCGTCACGCCCAGACGCGCCGAGACCTGACCGACGGTCAGGCCGTCGGTGTCGGTGACATCAGACATGATCCTCATTCTCGCCGCCCCCGGCACCCGGCGGGGTGATCCCCACGGCCGCGAGATCCCTGGCCTCCTGACTGGCGGGATCGAAGGGCTTCGCCGCGGTGAAGACGATCCGCGCGTTCTCGGGGGTGATCACCTCCACGTCACGGGTGGTCCAGGGTGTGTCCCGGGGGCCGTCGACCGAGCCCGGCCGCACCGCGCGACAGGCCTCGACGACGGAGTCGACCTCGCTCAGCACGCACGCGAAGCTGAGGCTCAGCGCCGGTGCCTGCTCCGGAACGGTCTCCGCCCTGACGAGGAGCACGTCCTGGAACGCCCACCGGCGCAGATGCACCACCCTGCCGGGGATGGCGAACAGCTCGAAGAACCCGAGCCCCCGAGTCCAGAAGTCCACCGACGCGGCCAGATCGGTCGTGGGGACGGTCGCGAACGCCGGCATTCCGTAGATGCCGCGGAACGGCTCCGGCGGGACCGCGTCCGGACCGGGGGTGGGCACGGGGCTCATCTCGAACGCGTTGTAGTAGTCGCTCATGGACGCCACGATTCAGCCTCACGCAGGGTGAGGGTCAAGTCGTAGGGCGGCGACCTCAGGAACCACCCCCGGCCTGCGCCGCGGTGAGGCTCCTGACCGTCGCGCGGATCGTCGGATGCCGGTACAGCTCCCGCAGCCGCAGCGACGGCAGGCCACGGGCGCGCAGGGCGGCGCCGATGCGGACGGCGAAGAGGGAGTTGCCGCCCAGGTCGAAGAAGTCGTCGTCCACGTCGACCGGCCGGCCGAGCACCTCGCTCCAGATCGCCCGCAGTTGGCCGGTGAGATCGTCGTCGGCCGGGACGGGCTCGGTCTCCCGGGCCGGCGCGGCGGGGGCGGGCAGGCGGGCCGTGTCGAGCTTGCCGTTGGCCGTGAGCGGGAGGGTGTCCAGGGCGGTCACCGTGGCGGGGAGCATGTAGTCGGGCAGGATGTCCGCGGCCCGCCTGCGGACGGCGGCGGGGTCGCCGGAGGCGAGGACCACGTAGGCGTCGATCCTGGCGGTGGCGGCGTCGGCCGGGTCGTCGCGGCGGACCACCACGGCCGCCGTCCGTACGTCCGGGTCCTCCAGCAGCACCGAGCGGATCTCGTCCAGCTCGATCCGGAAGCCGCGGATCTTGACCTGGCTGTCGATCCGGCCGAGGTGTTCGAGACGGCCGTCCGGGCGCAGCCGCCCCCAGGTCGCCGCTGCGGTACAGGGTGCCGCCGGTGAAGAGGTCGGGGACGAAGCGCCGGGCGGTCAGTTCCTCCTGGCCGAGGTAGCCGAGCGCGACCCCGGCGCCACCGACGCAGATCTCGCCCGCCACGCCGGGCGGCAGCGGCCGTCCGGCCGGGTCGGTCACGTACAGGTGCCAGCCGGGCAGGGCACGCCCGACGGAGCGGGTGGCGGCGAGGGCCTGCCCATGGCGGCCCTGCTGATCCGGCCCGACCTCGACCACTGGGCTCCCGGCGAGCACAACGGCACCTTCCGCGGCCACAACCTCGCCTTCGTCGCGGGTTCAGCCGCCCTGGACCACTGGACGGACCCGCACTTCACCCACCACACCACCGAACTCACCACCGCCATCCGCACCAGCCTCATGGCCATCACCGAAGCCCTCCCCGCGGGCGCGGCCCACGTCGTCGGCAAGGGCGCGATGAGCGGCCTCCGCTTCTCCACCCCCGCCGCCGCCGAGCACGCCCGGCAGACCTTGTTCCGCGCCGGCGTCATCGCCGAGACCTCGGGCCTGGGTCACGTGCTGAAACTCCTGCCACCCCTGACGATGTCCCTCACCGACTGGAAAGAGGTCGCGGACGTCGTCGGCGACAGCATCCTCGCCTCGGCATCGGAGGCGGGCCTGCCTGCCTGAACCACAAAGGGGCCTGACGAACCACAAAGGGGCCTGATGCGGCCTGCCCGGGGACGGCGGTGTCGGGCCCCTTCGTGGTTCATCATTTGTGTTCCTCGTACGCTGTCCGGCTTCTTTCGATCAGCCATGGAGCGCTGCCCGGATCCGGCGGAGCCATTGCGCGCCCAGGCGGCGCCCGTTCGGGAGTTGGTCGTCCCGGTCCCAGCGCCACGTGGTGATCATCGCCAGGACGAGGAGCCGGCAGTCGCGCAGCAGATCCTGGTCGACGCCCGGATAGTGCGCGCCGATTTCCTCGGGCGCGTGGGCGAGGTCGAATTCGACGGGCCCACGGCAGCACGTCTCGAGGTCGATGAACAGCGGCCCGTTCTTCGTGCTGATCAGATTGCCCGGGTGCGGCTCGCCGTGCAGCAGTTGCTCGGCGTCGCCACGCTCGCCGATGGCTCGCTTCAGGCCGCGTAACGCGTCGTCGAGCAGTTCCCGGTCCGCGTCGCCGAGCGCCGGAGTCTGCTCGCGGTTGGCCACCAACTGCTGGGCCTGCTCGACGCGATCCGTGAAGTGCGGTGCCGGGACGTGGAGTTCGCGCATGCCGACATGTAACTGCCCGAGCGCGTCGGCGTAGTCGGCTGGTGCGATCTCTCCAGGTGGCACGGGCTCGTAGTAGGTCCACAGTGTGACCACGAACCCGTCCCGCTCATGAACACGTGGCTCCACCCGAGGATCGAGAGCGGCCACCGGGCACCCGGATGCGATCAGCCGTTGAGCGAGGTCGACCTCGAACTGTGCGACCTGGTTCCCGACGGGCGCCACCCGGGCCAGGACGTCGCATGGCAGCAGACGCAGAGTGAGTTTGTTCGAGTCGTGCAGCACGATCGCGTCGTCGACCACCAGGCCGACCGACGACGCGGCCGACATGGCCGCGGCCACCGCCCGCGGCACCTCTGACACCTGCATAGTGCCGGGCCCCTCTCCCCTGAGCGCTGCCACAACTCACCCGCGGTGCACCCTGGGTACCGTATCCGAGTGGTTCATGGCGGGGCTCGCTCATTCCTGGTCCGCCGTGGGCACGGACTCCTGAAGCGGCTCGGGAAGGACCTGTTCCGCCCAGATGACCTTGCCCTGGGGGGTGTAGCGGGTGCCCCAGCGCTCGGCCATCTGTGAGACCAGGAACAGGCCTCGGCCGCCCTCGTCCGTCGTCGCGGCGTACCGCAGATGGGGGGAGGTGCTGCTGCCGTCGGCGACCTCGCAGATCAGGGCGCGGTCGCGGATCAGCCGCACGTGGATCGGGGCGGTGCCGTAGCGGATGGCGTTGGTGATGAGTTCGCTGAGGATGAGCTCCATGGTGAAGCCGAACTCCTCGAGGCCCCACGCTTCGAGACGTTGGGACACGGCGTCGCGCATGCCCGAGACGGCGGCAGGGTCCGGCGGTACGTCCCATTCGGCGATCCGGTCCGCAGGCAGCCCCCGTGTGCGGGCGACGAGGAGGGCGACGTCGTCCTTGGGACGCCGGGGGAGCAGGCTGTCCAGTACGTGCCGGCAGGTGTCCTCGGGCGGCCGGCCGGGATGGCCGGTGAGCGCCTCGCGCAGCAGCTCCATTCCCACGTCGAGGTCGCGCCTGCGGTCCTCGATGAGACCGTCGGTGTACAGCACGAGCTGGGTTCCCTCCGCGAGGCACACCTCCGCGGTCTGGAACGGCATGCCGCCCAGACCCAGCGGCGGGCCCGCCGGCACGTCCGGGAAGGTGACGGTTCCGTCGGGCCGGACCAGCGCGGGCGCCAGATGCCCGGCTCGGGCGACGACGTAGTGGCGCGTCACGGGATCGTAGATCCCGTACAGGCAGGTGGCGCCCACGACCCCCGCCGCGCTTTCCGCCGCCTCCTTCTGGTCGATGCTCCCGACCAGGTCGTCCAGATGGCTCAGCAGTTCGTCGGGCGGCAGGTCGAGGGCGGAGAAGTTGTGCACCGCGGTCCGCAGCCGCCCCATCGTGGCGGCGGCATGCAGGCCGTGGCCGACCACATCGCCGACGGCCAGCGCCACCCGGCTCCCCGGCAGCGGGATCACGTCGAACCAGTCCCCGCCCACACCCGACTGGGCGGGCAGGTACCGGTAGGCGATGTCGAGGGCGTTCTGCGCCGGCATGGCCTGCGGCAGCAGGCTGCGCTGGAGGGTGACCGCCAGGGTGTGCTCTCGGGTGTAGCGGCGGGCGTTGTCGATGCTGATCGCGGCCCGGGCCACCAGTTCCTCCGCCAGCGACACGTCCTCCTCGTTGAAAAGCTCGTGCGGTCGGGCGCGCCAGAAGTTGGCCATGCCCAGCACGACGCCCCGGGCCTGGATCGGGGCGGTGATCAGCGAATGGATGCCGTAGTCGATGATCGCCTTGGCGCGCTCCGGGTCCTGCACACGCCAGCTCGTGGCGGTCGGCAGGTCGCTCACCAGCTGGGATCTGCCGCTGCCGTAGCCGCGTGCCTGGGGCGTGGAGGGCAGATAGTCGAAGAGCCGGCCCTGTGCGGAGAGCGGATGGTCGTCGCGGATGCCGTACACGGCCGCGCGGCGCATGTCCGTCGCCGTGGGGGCCGGCTCCTCGCCGTGCAGGACGGCGTCGGCCAGGTCCACGGTGACGAAGTCCGCGAAGCGGGGCACGGGGACCTGCGCCAGCTCGCCGGCGGTGCGCAGCACGTCCAGGGTGGTACCGATGCGGAGCCCGGCGTCGTACAGCAGTCTGAGCCGCTCCCGTGCCACCTCCGCCCTGCCGGTCACCGCCTGGAGCTCGGTGGAGTCGCGCAGCGTCACCACCGTTCCCCTGGGGTCGCCCTCGCGGTCCGTGGGCCGCTGGTTGATCGCGAGCAACCGCTCTCCCGCGAGATGCACCTCGTCGGTGGCCTCGCGCCCGGAGACCAGCAGCTCCTTCGTGCCGGGATCGAGGCCCGGCAGCTCCGAGGCGAGCCGCCCCTCGACGTCCGGGGGCAGCTCCAGCAGCCGTCTGGCCTCGTCGTTCGCCAGGATCAGCCGCCCGTCGGAAGCCACGATGAGCACCCCTTCGCGGACGGAGTGGAGCACCGTGTCGTGGTGCTCGTACATCAGGCTCATCTCGGCCGGGGCCAGGCTGTGCGTCTGCCGGCGCAGCCGCCTGCCGACCAGGGCCGTCACTCCGGTGGACAGCACCAGCGCTCCGGCCCCGGCGCCCAGGATGATCGGCAGTTGCCGGGCCAGCTGACTCTCGACGTTCTTGACCTTCATCCCGGCCGAGACGAGTCCCACCACCTCGCTGTCGGCGTTCTCGATCGGGACCGTGGCCTGCACCTCGCGACCGAGTGGGCCGTTGACGCTCTCCACGTAGGTCCTGCCCTCCAGGGATGGCCCGATCTCGCCCACGAACCGTTTGCCGATCCGGTCCGGCAAGGGGTGGGTGTACCGGATGCCCTCGGTGTCCATGACGACGATGAAGTCGACGCCGGCGGCCTTGCGTGCCTCCTCTGTGAGCGGTTGGAGGACCTTGCTCGGATCCGGGGCCTGCAGCGCCGCGAGGACGCCCGGTGCGTGTGCGAAGGTCTGCGCCACGGCCGTGGAGCGGCGCCTGGCCTCGGCGTTGGTGTCCCGCTCCGACTGGAGGATGAGAGCGAAGACGCCACAGGCGACGAGCAGCACGACCAGGGCCACCTGGAAGATCAACACCTGCCCGGCCACGCTTCGCATGCCCTTGCTGATCAGGCGTTTCACCGAGAGGTGCGGAAAATGGGCGAAACGGTTCGCCATGCGACCTTTTTAACACCGGTGATCCCAAGTGGCCAGGCCCGCGGCCTCGACCTCGGCTCCGGCGGAGCGGTGCGCGATTTCCCCGCGCCCTATGTCTGCTTAGGTAGATATGATGCATTTTGTGATCATGCCTGGGCGGCTGTGGCGCCGTCGTCCTGCCTATGGCGGCCGATGGGACGCCGCCCGGCTGGCGCCCGTGGTCCTGACCGTCCTCATCGTCGGCGTGGCGGCCTCGACCCCCAGGGAGATCGCCTTCAGCCGCCTTCTGCCCGCCGCGCCCGCCCTCGCGGCCGCGATGTGGCCGGTGCTCCCCACGATCCTGCTGGGGGCGTTCTGCTTCGTGTTCATGATCGTCCTGAGTCTCTTCCACACCGATCTCGGGACCCAGTACACGTCCGCGGCGATCATCGCGGTCACCTTGGCGGCCGCGTACGGCAGCCATGTCCGCCTTCAGCGCGAGGAGATCCTCTTCCAGGTCCGGCTCGTCGCCGACGCGGCCCAGAAGGTGCTGCTGCGCCCGCTGCCGCGCCGCATCCAGGACGTCGAGATCGAGTCGCTGTATCTGGCGGCCCAGGAACAGGCACGGATCGGCGGCGACTTCTACGAGGCGATCGGCACACCGCACGGGGTCCGGCTGCTCATAGGCGACGTACGCGGCAAAGGCCTGTCCGCGGTCGGGGCCGCCTCAGCGGTGATCAGCTGCTTCAGGGAGGCCGCGTACGACGAACCCGACCTGCAGGGCATCATCCATCGCCTGGAGACCACGATCACGCGCCACAGCGACGCGTTCCCCATCCAGGACCAGCCCGAGCACTTCGCCACCGCCCTCCTCGCCGAGATCCCGCACGGCGGCGGCCAGATACGACTCCTCAACTGCGGGCACCCCCCGCCACTGATCGCCCACTGCGGGAAGGTCCGCCTCCTCGAACCCAGCATTCCCTCCCCGCCCCTCAACCTCGCCGCACTCATCGGTGACCGCTACTGGGTCGACCTGGTCTCCTTCACCCCGGGTGACCAGCTCCTGCTCTACACCGACGGCGTCTCGGAGACCCGCGACCACTCCGGCCGGTTCTTCCCCCTGTCCGACTGGATGCGCCGGCAGGACGTGGAACAGCCCCGCGAACTCCTCGACCGCCTGCACCGGGACCTCCTCCAGCACAGCGGCGGAAGACTCTACGACGACATCGCCGCGCTCGCGCTGAGGTGCTCGGCGGTGCCGGACCGGCGAGCGGTGGGGGCCGAGGGCTGAGATCTCGTGCCACGGGTCTCGCCGGTGTCCCCTCACCCGGCAAGGGTCTGGGTGACGCGCCACAGCCGCCGCGGCAGCCCACCCTCCGCGAAGGCGTGGACCTCCTGAAGGCTCCAGCCTTCCGCGAGGGCGTCGACCAGTTCACGGGAGAAGAAGTGCACGGCGAAGCCGCCGTGCTCCCAGATGTCGTCGCCGTGGCCCGTCCCCACCCTGTAGTGCGCGTCTCCGGTGTGCCGGACGGTGTACACGAAGACGCCGCCCGGTCTCAGGACACGGCGTACTTCGGCGACCAGGGCGTGGATCTCGTTCGTGGACAGAGCCATGCAGAGCAGCATGTGCGCGAACACGCCGTCCATCGAGGCGTCCGCGAGCGGCAGCGGCTCGCGCACGTCGTGGACTGCCGTCGTGACCCGTTCGGCCAGGCCCTGGACGCCAGCGGCCTCGCGCAACTGCTCCAGACCCGCCGGGCTGAAGTCGGTGGACAGCACGAGGAAGCCCTCGCGTGCGAGGAACAGCGTGTCGCGACCGTGCCCGGCACCCAGCTCGAGCACGTTCCCGGCGTGGGCGGCCCGAAAGACCGCGGCGGCGTGGACGGCGGGCTCGGACGGTTCCTCCCCGTACATGCCCGGATGTTCGCCGTAGGTCTGCTGCCAGTGCTGACGCTGGATGTCGGCCAGGTCCCGCTCGGACTCCGACATACGCTCACTCTACGGGCCGGCCGCCGTTGTCAGGCCGCTCCGCGGCGCCGGACACCCGACGGCCGTGTCCGTCCCGGCACCACCGTGGTCGTGGTCGGCGCCGGCCCCATCGGACTGGCGGTCATCGCGACGGCCCGGCTGTTCTCACCCGAACGGATCGTGGCCGTCGACCTGGCGCCCGCCCGGCTGGAGGCCGCCCGCGAGGCTCTGGAGGGAACTGGTCGCCGACCTCACCGACGGCCTCGGCGCGGACGCCGTCATCGAGGCGGCCGGCGTGCCCGAGAGCTTCGAGCTGTGCACCCGCATGGTCCGGCCCGGAGGGCACGTCGCCAACGTCGGCGTACACGGCGCCCCGCGACCCTGCACCTGGAAGACCTGTGGATCAAGAACATCATCATCAGCACCGGACTGGTCGACACCTACTCCACCCCGACCCTGCTGCGGATGACGGCCTCCGGCCGCCTGCCCACCTCGCGGCTGGGCACCCACACGTTCCCGCTCGACCACATGGAGGAGGCGTACGACGTCTTCGCCCGCGCCGCCGAAACCGGCGCGCTCAAAGTCGTGCTCGGCGTGGAGCAGCGCGAGGTCGTCGCCGTGGACGCGGCCTGACACAAGGGAGTGCCGTGGCGCTCATGGCCGAGCGGCCCCCACCGGCCGAACGGGCGCCGCCCCAACGGGCCTCGCCGGGATCAGGCTTCGCCCGCGCGGCCGTCGGACGGAGCGACACCGCGGGGGATCGGTGCCGCTCCTGCTTCCACTGTCCCTCGCGCCGTCGTCGGCGCCAAGGGCCGATGGTCCCTGGCCCGGCCCCGGACCGCCGCACCGGCAGTCGCCGTCATCGCCCCTGGTCCAGTCCCGGACCACCACACCGCAAGCCGTCGAAGCACCGGGGATCATAGGAGACGCAGGTGGCAGGCGCCGAGGAGTCTCGGGAGGCCTGCGTACGGCTGCCGCAGCTGAGGCTGGACGAACTGCTGGAGGAGTCCGGACCCGGCTGGACGCGGCCCGCGGCACCCGCGATCGGGTGCACAGCCTGCTGGCGGCACTGCTCTCCGTCGGCCGGGACCTGGAGCAGGAGCTGGACCTGGAGCAGGCGCTGCGTGCGGCCGCCGCCGTGCTGGTCGACGCCGAGGTACGCGGACCTCGGAGTGATCGGCCCGGACGGCAAACGCCTGGCCTTCCACACGCTCGGCGTCACCGCGGACCGGATCGCGCGCATCGGCCGCCAGCCGGAGGGCCACGACATCCTCGGGGAGCTCATCCACCAGTGCGGATCGCGGGCGAGGCGGCACCGGTGCCGGGCTTCGCGCCCAGCGTGCGGATGGAGGGCCTGTCGGACACCCGTGCGCCGCGCGAGGTGGCTGACCACGTGGTCGCCGTCCTCTCCGAAGCCCTGACCAACGTCGCCCGCCACGTCCAACGGCAACGGCATCTCGGCCGACGACCGCCGCAGCGGGCTGCGCACCACGGGGGAGCGGGCGCGGCTCGTCACCACCCGGTCAGCAGCAGATGGTTGAGGAGCAGCGCGAGCACCGCCTGGGCGGCAAGCCACGCGCGGGGCCGGGTGAGGAACGCGCACGCCGGGAGCAGCCACACCGCGAAGGGCAGCCAGATCCGTTCCGTCTCCGCCTTGCTCATGCCGGACAGGTCGGCGACCAGCAGGGCGAGCAGAGCGGCGGACACGAGGAGAGCGAGGCGGGCCTCGGCGGTCCGGCCAAAGGCGCCGTCACGCCGGCGGACGAGCACCGCACCGGTTCGCCGCAGCCCCGCCGTCGTCGCCAGACCCGTGATGAGCACAGCGCACGCCAGGTTGGCCCACACCCAGTAGCCGTAGGGACGGATGCCGCCCACGCCCTGGTGGTAGCGCGTCACCAGCAGGCGGTACGCCTCCCACCAGTCGAACCCGGCGAGCGTGAACAGCGCCGGGACCACGGCCAGTCCGGCCAACAGCGCCACCAGCAGCCCCGGCCGCTGCCGGATCCCGTGCCGGCCGAGCCACAGCACCGCCGCCCCGATCAGCGCGACGAGCGTGAGGCCGTACGACAGGTAGCAGACCAGGCCGAACAGCAGGCCTGACGCCCCGGCCCACCACGGGGACCGTCCGGTCACCGCCAGTGCCAGCAGAGCCACCGCCCACGCCGCCACCGCCGCGAAGTACGCGTCGGCCGAGGTCCCCGTCCACACGGCGGCCGGCGCCAGCACGAGGAAGGGGGCGGCCCTGTGCGCGAGCGCCTCGTCGGCCAGGGCGCGGATCGTGACCAGCACGGCCACACAGGCCGTGGCCCCGACGGCGATGCACCACATCCCGGCCCAGCCCCCGCCGCCCAGCCCGATCCGGTCGAGGAGCACGAAGGTGAGCGGGGCGGCCGGCGGGTGACCGGCGACGTGGGCGGGCCAGTGGTCGGGGGAGCCGAGAAGGATGTGGTCGGTGAAGCCGTGCAAGGTGGCCGGGATGTCGTCGAAGCGGTCGATGACGCGGAGGTACTCGTGGCGGGTGGTGAGCCGCCCGGCGATACCGCGGTGCCATCCGTCGACCAGGGCGAGGGAGAGGATCCATGCCAGGGCCGTGGCCCAGGCCAGCGGGAGCAGACCCCGCCACGGGAGACGGGCCGCGAGGGCGGGCCCGTACGCCACGGTGCCGATCGCCACGGCGACGGCCGCCGCGCTGCCGGGGCCCACGTGCGGGTCCCAGGTCGCCAGCAGCGGGGGCCAGTTGACGAAGAGGGTGTGGCGAGTCGCCTGAATGCGGCGGCCGACCAGCACGGCCGCCGTCACCAGGAGTACGGCGGCCACGCAGGCGTAGAGGTCACGGCGTGAGGAGCGGTTCACGACCGGAACGCTAGGCCGACAGAGCGGGCGCTGACCGCCGTCCGGGCCGGACGTCAGCGTTTCGTCATCGTTCGCGCACCCGTTCCGGGGGTGGTCGGGGCCTACGGTCGGGCCATGCGAGACGATCCACGCGATCCGCGGTTCCCCTCCTCACCCGGCTTCTGGCGCAGCCCGCTGCGCGGCCCCTGGTTCACCTCGGTGCTGGGCCTGGTCCTGCTCGTCGGCATCACCGTGCTGTTCGTGACGGGCCTGGTCTCGTACGCCGCCTACAACCCGGACCTGTCGCCGGTGAACGACAAGACGCCGGACAAGGGGATCCTCGGCTTCTACCTCTTCGCCTGGCCGACGAACCCGCACTGGCTGTACCGGCTCAACCAGGGCGTCCACGTCACGCTCGGCATCACCCTGATCCCCGTCCTGCTCGCCAAGCTGTGGTCCGTCGTACCCAGGCTGTTCGCACTGCCCCCGGCCCGCTCGCTCGCCCACGCCCTGGAGCGGGTCTCCCTGCTGCTCCTGGTCGGCGGCGGCCTGTTCGAGTTCGTGACCGGGGTGCTCAACATCCAGCTCGACTACGTCTTCCCCGGCTCCTTCTATCCTCTGCACTTCTACGGTGCCTGGGTCTTCTTCGCGGCCTTCGTAGCCCACGTGCTGCTGAAGATGCCCATCGCGCTGCGCAATCTGCGGCAGTTGAGGGAGGAGAAGAACGACCTGGTGTCACCGCGCCCCGCCGACCCGACCGTCTCCCGGCGCGGCGCCCTGTGGTTCGTCGGGGGCGGCTCGCTGCTGCTGTTCGCCACCACGGTGGGGCAGAACTTCGACGGTCCGCTGCGCCGCACCGCGCTCCTCGCGCCGCACGGCGGCGGCGAACCCGGCAGCGGACCGAACGGCTTCCAGATCAACAAGACCGCCGCGTACGCCGGCATCGACGCGGCGGAGACGGGCGCGGACACGTGGCAGCTCGTGGTGACGGGGCGCACGGGCACGGTCCGTCTGAGCCGCTCCCGGCTCCTCGAACTTCCCCTGCACAGCTCGGCGTTGCCCATCGCCTGCGTCGAGGGCTGGTCGACGTCGGACCAGTGGTGGCGCGGGGTGCGGCTGCGCGACCTCGCGGGGCTCGTCGGATACGACGACGACCCGCCGGACGTGTTCGTCGAGTCCCTCCAGCGGCACGGCGCCTTCCGCAAGGCCGCCCTGCGCGCCAACCAGGTGGCCGACCCCCGCTCCCTGCTCGCCCTGTACGTCAACGGCGAGGAGCTGTCCCCCGACCACGGCTACCCGGCGCGGATCATCGTGCCCGCCGCACCCGGTGTGCTCAACACCAAGTGGGTGGCCCGCATGACCTTCGGAGACCTGTGATGCGCCGACCGCGGTTCCCTCTCGGAAGCCCGTTCCAACTCCTGCTGCTCGCCTGCTCGTTCGCACTGGCCGCCTATGCCGGGGTGCGGCTGCTCGCGGACGACTGGTTCGGCGTGGTGCTGTGGTTCGTGGGCGCGGCCGTGCTGCACGACCTCGTGCTGCTGCCGTTGTACGCGGCCCTGGACCGGGCGGCCGTAGGAGGGCTCGACGCGGTCCGGCGCCGGGACCGGGTGCCGTACGTGCGCGTACCGGCGGCCCTGTCCGGGCTGCTCCTGCTCGTGTGGTTCCCGCTGATCAGCGGCATGGTGGAGCGGCGCTACCGGTCCGGCACGGGGCTGCCGGCGGACATGTTCCTCGCCCGCTGGCTGCTGATCACCGCCGTCCTCTTCGGGGGCTCGGCGCTGCTGCTGGCGATGCGGCTGCGACGGCTGCGCAGGGAGACGAAGCAGCGGCCGCCCGTCGTCCACTGACCGATCGACTCCCAGCCCCGGGCGTACCGGAGCAGCGCCCGGGTGCCGAGTCGCGCCCAGGGGAAGTGGGCGTCGGCCCCGCCGGTGGCGGTGAGGCCGACGACCTGCACCTGGGCGCGTTCGTCGACGTCCACCGAGGCGGTCTCGGCGATCAGCAGGCCGCCAGGGCGCAGGAGCGCGGTCACCCGGTCCAGCAGGGCCCGCGGGTCGCCGCCGATGCCGACGTTGCCGTCCATGAGCAGGACGGTGCCCCAGCGGGCCTCGCCCGGCAGCGGCTCGAAGACCGAGCGCCGCAGCGCCGGGCCCCCGAGTCGCACGGTGCGGTCGACGGCGGCCGCGCTGACGTCGATGCCGAGAACGGCCCGGCCCCGGGCGGCGAGTTCGGCGACCAGCCGCCCCGGTCCGCACCCCACGTCCAGCACCGTGCCCTCGCACCGGTCCAGCACCTCCCGGTCGACCGCGTCGGCCCGGGCACACCAGCGCTCCACCTCCAGCGGCAGCAGCCAGCCGTCCGCACGGCGCAGGAACAGCGGGCCCTGGCCGGAGCGCAGGGCGGCCGCGTAGGGGTCGGCGGTCGCCCAGGCGGCAGCGGTGGCAGGCACGGTGCTCATCGGGAGCCGGCCGGGGGAGCGGTCGGCCCGGCTTCCCGCTGGGAGTCGGGTGCCATGACCGCCAAGCACCGGGCCAGTCGTACGGCGAACCGGCTGTGCGGGGCCAGCGCGGCCACGGCGTGGGCGTCGGCGGCGGTGTCGACGTCGCGCAGCCGTGGCAGGTCACGCACCCGCAGCCCCGCGCGGACCAGCCGCTCGCGTTGCAGCGCGCCGGTCACGGCGGTCGACATCGGCACGCCCCGCACCAGACCGGGGTCGGGATCGGCCAGCCCCAGGGCCCAGAAGCCGCCGTCCTCGGCCGGGCCGAACCAGGCGTCGCAGTCGGCGAAGTCGACGTCGAGGAGGCCGGGTGTCACCTGCGGGGTGTCCATCCCGACGAGCAGCGCCGGACCGGCACAGCGTGCGAAGGCGTCCGCCAGGCGCTCGTCCAGGCCGCCCGCGCACTGCGGTACGACGTCGAAGCCGGGCGGCAGCCAGGGGCCGGGGGCCCCGGCGAGGACGAGGACCCGCCGGGCGGCGGGTACGGCCGCCACCGCGTGCAGGGTGTCGGCGAGGGCCGCCTCGGCCAGACCGGCCGCCTCCTCGGGCGTGAACGGCGGAGTGAGCCGGGTCTTGACCCGGCCCGGTCGCGGTTCCTTGGCGATGACGAGCAGCGTGGTCGTCGCACTCAACGGACGGTTCCTCCCCCATGCGCGGGCGTCTCGCCCAGGACGCGGCTCATGTCCCGTACGGCCTGCCAGGTGCCCCGCCAGGTGCCCGTCACCTTCGAGGCGCCGGAGCGCGGCAGATACGGCACGTCGTGCTCCGCGATCCGCCAGCCCGCGTCGGCGGCGCGCACCACCATCTGGAGCGGATAGCCGCTGCGCCGGTCGGTCAGCCCGAGGGCGAGCAGCGGCTCCCGGCGGGCGGTGCGCAACGGACCGAGGTCGTGCAGGCGCAGCCCGGTGCGGCGGCGCAGCATCCGCGCGAGCGCGAGGTTGCCGGCGCGGGCGTGCGCGGGCCACGCGCCCCGTCCCTGCGGGCGCCGTCGGCCCAGCACCAGATCGGCGTCGCCGTCCCGCACTTCGCGCACGAAGGGGACGAGCAGCGACGGGTCGAGGGAGGCGTCGCAGTCGCAGAAGCACACCACGTCGGCGGTGGCGGCCCGCAGTCCGGCGTCGCAGGCGGCGCCGAAGCCGCGGCGCGGCTCGCGCACCACGGTCGCGCCGAGCGCGTGGGCGAGGGCGGCCGAGCCGTCGGTGGAACCGTTGTCGACGACGAGTGCGCGCCAGCCCGGCGGAATCCGTTCGAGGACCCAGGGAAGGGCCTCGGCCTCGTTCAGGCAGGGCAGCACCACATCGACGTCGGAAGGTGTCGTCGTCACGGTCTCACCCTACGAACGCGAAGTGGACAAACCGGACTCTTGCTCCTTACGAAACGCGGACGTCGAAGGCCCGCGCGACGGTCGGGCACGGCATCGCAGGCGGCGCGGTGGGAGGCTGGGGGCATGCAGCAACAGCCGTACGAACCCACGGGGGCGCCGGCCCGCGAAGCGGCCCCCCGGATCCTGGTCGTCGACGACGATCCGACCGTCGCCGAGGTCGTCGCCGGGTACCTGGACCGCGCCGGTTACGCCGTCGAGCGGGCCGACGACGGTCCGACCGCCCTCACCCGTGCCGCCGCGCGCCGCCCGGATCTGGTCGTCCTCGACCTGATGCTGCCCGGCATGGACGGCCTGGAGGTGTGCCGCCGCATCCGCGGCCACGGCCCCGTGCCGGTCATCATGCTCACCGCCCGCGGCGACGAGGACGACCGCATCCTGGGCCTGGAGGTCGGCGCCGACGACTACGTCACCAAACCCTTCAGTCCGCGCGAACTGGTGCTGCGGGTGGAGTCGGTGCTCCGCCGCAGCCGGTCGGCCTCGGACACCGGGAGCCGGCTGCGCGCGGCGGGCCTGGCCCTGGATCCGGCGGCCCGCCGGGCCACCAAGCACGGCGTCGAACTCGCCCTCACCCTCCGGGAGTTCGACCTGCTCTCCTTCTTCCTGCGGCATCCGGGGCGGGCGTTCGGCCGCGAGGACCTGATGCGCGAGGTATGGGGCTGGGACTTCGGCGACCTGTCGACCGTCACGGTCCACGTCCGCCGCCTGCGCGGCAAGGTCGAGGACGACCCCGCCCGGCCCCGGCTGATCCAGACCGTGTGGGGCGTGGGCTACCGCTTCGAGCCCACGCAAGGGGAGGCCGATCATGCGTGACACCCTGCTGATCGCCCTGTACGCCTTCGCCGGCGCGGCCGCCACCGGGCTGACGGGGGCGGGCGTCCTACGGCTGATCCGGCGCCGCTCGCTCACCGCCTCGCTGGCCGTGATCGCGGCGGTCGGGGTCGTCGCGATGCTCGCGGGCACACTCGCCGTCGCCTGGGCGATGTTCCTTTCCTCGCACGACCTGACCGTCGTCACGACCGTCGTCGCCATGGCGGCCGTCGTCTCCCTGGCCACGGCCCTGCTGCTGGGCCGCTGGGTCGTCGCCCGCAGCCACGAACTGGCCATAGCCGCCCGCTCCTTCGGTGACGGCGGCGCGTTCACCGCCCCCGCCGAGCCGGCCACCGCCGAACTGGACGCGCTCAGTCGCGAACTGGCCGCCACCAGCGCCAAGCTCACCGAATCCCGGGAGCGGGAACGCGCGCTGGAGACGTCCCGGCGGGAACTCGTCGCCTGGATCTCGCACGACCTGCGCACCCCGCTCGCCGGCCTGCGCGCCATGTCGGAGGCCCTGGAGGACGGCGTCGCCGCCGACCCCGCCCGCTATCTGAAGCAGATGCGCACCGAGGTCGAACGCCTCAACGACATGGTCGGCGACCTCTTCGAACTCTCCCGCATCCACGCCGGCACCCTCCCTCTGGCCCTCACCCGCATCTCGGCGTACGACCTGGTCGGCGACGCGCTGGCGGGAGTCGACCCGCTCGCCCGGGAACACGGGGTGCACCTGGTGGGCGGCCGCATCGAGCCGGTTCCGGTGGAGGTGGACGGCAAGGAGATGAGCCGGGTCCTCGGCAACCTGCTGGTCAACGCCATCCGCCGCACCCCGGCCGACGGCACGGTCGCCATCGCCGTCGAGCGTTCCCCCGAGGGCGTGGTCCTGTCGGTGACGGACGGCTGCGGCGGCATCCCGGAGGACGACCTGCCGCGCGTCTTCGACACCGGCTGGCGCGGCACCCACGCCCGGACGCCTCCGGCCGGCGCGGGGCTGGGCCTCGCCATCGTCCGCGGGATCGTGGAGGCGCACCGGGGCCGGGCCACCGTACGCAACATCCCCGGCGGCTGCCGCTTCGAGGTGGTGCTGCCCGCCGCCGCTGCCTGAACGCGGGCAGCGCCACCGGTCCCTCAGGGGCCTGGGCCGGGTCCGCATGGTCCCGCCCGCTCCGCGACGCCTGGCACGCCTCCCCGGAGCGGCGCCCCCATCGCACCAGACGCCACAGGCCCGCCCTCCGGGCGGACGACGGGACTTTGCGGACACGACCTAGGTCCCGCGCATCCCGGCCCGAGCGAACTCCGTCATGCCCTCCTCGAAACCGACCTCCGGCTTCCAGCCCAGCGCGTCCCGCAGCCGCGACGAGTCGGCAGTGATGTGCCGTACGTCCCCGAGCCGGTACTCGCCGGTGACGGCCGGTTCGGGCCCGCCGTGGGCGACGGCCAGGGCCCGCGCCATCTCGCCGACGGTGTGCGGCTCACCGCTGCCGGTGTTGTACGCCGTGAGCGCGCCCCGGGCGGCCGCCGCCTCCAACACCAAGGCGTTGGCCGCCGCCACGTCCCGCACATGCACGAAGTCCCGCCGCTGCCGCCCGTCCTCGAACACGCGCGGTGCCTCGCCCCGGGCGAGCGCCGAGCGGAAGAAGGAGGCGACACCGGCGTACGGGGTGTCGCGGGGCATTCCGGGGCCGTACACGTTGTGGTAGCGCAGCGACACCGCCGATCCGTCGGTGCAGCGGGCCCAGGCGGCGGCCAGGTGTTCCTGGGCGAGCTTGGTCGTCGCGTACACGTTCCGCGGATCGGCCGGGGCGTCCTCGCCGACCAGACCCGGGGAGAGGTCGTCCCCGCACACCGGGCACGTCGGCTCGAACCGGCCCGCGTCGAGGTCGGCGACGGCACGCGGCCCGGGCCGTACGACACCGTGCCGCGGGCACGCGTACCGCCCCTCCCCGTAGACGACCATCGACCCGGCCAGCACGAGACGCCGTACGCCCGCCTCCGCCATGGCGGCGAGCACCACGGCGGTCCCCAGGTCGTTGCGTGAGACGTACTCGGCGGCATCGGCGACCCCGTTGCCGAGCCCCACCATCGCGGCCTGATGGCACACGGCGTCCACCCCGCGCAGAGCGCGCCCGACGGCCACCGGGTCCCGCACGTCGGCGCCGGGATCGGCCCGCACATCGAACACGACAGGCTCGTGCCCGCGCACCGCGAGCGCCTCGACCACATGGGACCCGATGAACCCGGCACCGCCGGTGACCAGTACACGCATACGCCCACGCTAGGTCCGCACCGGCCTCGCACCCCGGTTCCACGCCCGCACGTCATGACTCCGTAAGGCATGCGAGGGTGCGTCGCACCGGGACAAAACGGAAGTCTCGCGAGACGCTGCCCGCATGACGAGCACACCCGCCACCGGCACCGACAGCACGTACCGCTACGACGACCTGACAGCCCTCTACATCAACTGCACGCTCAAACCGTCCCCGCAGCTCAGCCACACCCAGGGCCTGATCGACAAGAGCCGGGCCGTCATGGACGCCGGCGGGGTGCGAACGGACCTGATCCGCGCCGTCGACCACGACATCGCACCCGGCGTCTATCCGGACATGACGGAACACGGCTTCGCCACCGACGCCTGGCCGGGCCTGTACGAGAAGGTGATGGCCGCGGACATCCTGGTGCTCGCCGGCCCGATCTGGCTGGGCGACAACAGCTCGGTCACCAAGCAGGTCATCGAGCGTCTCTACGCCTGCTCGTCGCTGCTCAACTCCCAGGGCCAGTACGCCTACTACGGCCGGGTCGGCGGCTCTCTGATCACCGGCAACGAGGACGGCGTGAAGCACTGCGCGATGAACGTCCTCTACAGCCTCCAGCACCTCGGCTACACGATCCCGCCCCAGGCGGACGCCGGCTGGATCGGGGCGGCGGGCCCCGGGCCGTCGTATCTCGACGCCGGTTCGGGCGGCCCGGAGAACGACTTCACCAACCGCAACACCAGCTTCATGACCTGGAACCTGATGCACATCGCCGCCCTGCTGAAACGCGCCGGCGGCATCCCCGCGTACGGCAACCAGCGCTCCCAGTGGGACGCCGGCTGTCGGCCAGGCGCGGACAACCCCGAGCACCGCTGACGGCCCGCCCCGTTTGACCTTGACACGGTGACAAGGCCTTCACTTGCCCGTCGAGGAGGTGGTCGCCATGACGATCACGAGACAGGACACGGACACGGACGCGGACGCGGGCACGGACGCGGGCACGGACACGGTACGAGCGCTCCACGGGTTGGAGGACAGCCGCTCGTCCGTACGGCTACGGGCCGCACTCGCGGTCGGCACGACACCCGACCCGCGCTTCGTCGACAAGCTCGTCGAACGGTGCGCTGTCGAGCCCGAGTTCTTCGTCCGGGACATGCTGACCTGGGCGCTCACCCGCCATCCGCTGTCCGTGACACTGCCCGTGCTGCTCCGCGAGGTCCACGCGGAGCGCACGCAGGCACGCAGCCAGGCGTTGCACACGCTGTCCAAGATCGGAGACCCGCGGGCGTGGCCGGCGATCACACCGGCGCTCCTGTCCGACGCCGACGACGAGGTCGCGCGCAGCGCTTGGCGGGCGGCGGTCGTCCTCGTACCGGAAGGAGAGGAGCCCGAGTTGGCGACCGTCCTGGCGACTCAACTCGGACGCGGTGGCCGGGAGACCCAGCTGAGCCTCAGCCGGGCGCTGGTCGCCCTCGGCGAAGTGATCGCGCCGGTCCTGCACTCCGCGGCGACGACGGCGCCCGACCCGCGGGCACGCGCGCACGCGCTCGCCACACGACGGCTGCTGCGCGACCCGGACACCGGATTCGAGTACGCGATCGAGGAGGCGAAGCGGGTGGTGGCCCTGGGCGGGTCCGGCCAGGAGGGACAATAGGGCGTGCTGATCGGTGAGATGGCGCGACGGTCCGGGGTCAGTGCCCGCATGCTCCGGCATTACGAGTCGCTGGGGCTGGTGCGTCCTTCGGGCCGTACCGGCTCCGGCTACCGGGAGTACTCCGCGGCGGACATCCAGCGGATCTTCCACATCGAGAGCCTGCGGTCGCTGGGGCTGTCGCTGCGCGAGATCGGCCGCGCACTCGACGACCCCGGCTTCACCCCCGCCGCACTCGTGGGCGACCTCATCCACCAGACCCGCGAACGCATCGCCGCCGAGACCGAACTCCTCACCCGACTACGCCGGATCGACGCCGCGGACCCGGCCGGCTGGGAGGACGTCCTCCAGATCGTCGCACTCCTGCAGGCACTGCAGTCCAAGAGCGCCGACGCACGCCAGCGGGCCGCCCTTTCCGCGGCCGACGATGTTCCGGTGCCGGTCGACGCCCTGGTCGAGGCGGCACTGAACGAGTCCGAGCCCAACGTCGCCGGAGCCCTGCGATGGGCCCTGGCACGATCGGGCCACGACGGTGGCGGCGCGGGGTTGTTGGCGGAGGCCCTCGACTCACCGGCGCCCGCGGTGCGCGAACGCGCCGTACAGGCCCTCGTCGAGATGCCCGACGGGGAAGCGGGCGCCCACCTGCGGGACGCCCTCGCGCACCCCGACGCCGTGGTCCGCGGCTACGCGGCCCTGGCACTCGGGACACGTGGCGTGGCCGATGCCGTCCCCACCCTCCTCGACATGATCGTGGCGGGACGGAACGACATCGACGCGGCCGACGCACTCAGCGTGCTGGCGAGCGACTCCGAGGCAGCGGACCGACTCGCGAGCCGACTCGTGGATCGCCTCGCCGACGACACGACCGACGGCCCTGCCCGGGGCCGGCTGACCCAGGCCCTCGGGGGCATCCCCGGCGCTGGGGCGTCACGCGCCCTTACGGAGCTGTCGGATGACGGGGACCGAGCTGTCGCGCTGACCGCGACGTACCTTCTCCAGCTGCGGGAGGAACGATGACCCTGTCCTCACCGAGCGCACGACCGAGAGAGCTACCATCTCAGCGGCGTCGGCGACCGCCGCCCACGTCCAGGCGTCATCGGGAGAACTCATGTCGACGGAGGGCCCCGGCCATTCAGCGGGCTGGGCGAAGGCCCTCGCGGCCTCCGTCCTCCTTGTCCTCATGCCCCTGGTGATCTGGCTCCTGGTCTCCTTCCCCGGGTCGGGCGCAATCCCGTGGTGACCGCGGTGCCGCCTCACCACGTCGTCTCCGCATCGCCAGCCGAGGCATCCGGGAATACTCACCGACATGCGCGGACGACCCGGCCACGAGCCCAGCACCCCTCGGATGTCCAGACACGACTGGTGGGGCATCGTGCTCGAACTCGGCGCCCGGGAGAGCGACCACCAGCCACAGGACAACGTCAGAGTGCTGATCGACCCGGCCGGCCATCCGTTCTGCCTCTATCAGGACAGCGGCAGTGACCAGCGCGATCACCTGAACTGTCTCTTATGACCACCTGGCAACAGCAGTTGCCACTCCTGAACTTCCTCCCCACGCCCCCGTGATTCCGTACGATCCCCGCAAGAAGCACGCCCACCACCCTCGACCGGAGGGCTCGTCTTGGATCATCGGCGCCTTCGTTCTGGTGACGGGAACGGGAACGGGGACGAGCGGAGCGTTCCCCTTCTGGACGTACCCGGCCTGGAGGCGGTCACCAGGGTGTCGGCGGGGCGGGCGGATGCCCGGGAGCTGGCACGGGTCGTGGACGATGCCCGGCGGCGGGTCGCCGTCGTCGAGGTGGAGGGAAGGGCCGTCGGCACGGGCGTGCTCGTGCAGCCCGATGTGGTCCTGACCGCCGGTCATGTGCTGCGCCACGCCCTCGAGTCGGGGCGCCCTGCGGGCTCCACGGTGGCCCGCTTCGACTTCCACCGGTGTGCGGCGGCAGTGGGGGCGGCCGGGGCGGGGACCACGGTGCGGCTGACCGAGCTCCTCGGCGGCGGCCCGGGCACGGGTGACGGATTCGCCCTGCTGCGGACCGAGGAACCGGTGCCGCCGGGGGAATGCTGCGAGGGCTCCGCCGTGCCGCGCGGGCACTACGCGCTGGACCCGGCGCCCTACGACCTCCGTGCCGGAGTCCCGCTGCTCCTCCTGCACCACCCTCTCGGCACCCGCCTGCGCGCGGCCGTTCCGGCGGTGACGGAGCCGGACTCCGGGGGCACCCACCTCCACTACCGGAACGTCCGCACCGCGCGCGGATCGGGCGGGGCGCCCCTCGTCGACGTACAGGGGCGGCTCGTCGGCATCCACGACGACGACGCCGGAGCGGTCGGGCGGGCCCTCACCGCGGCCGCCGTCGCGAGCGCCGTGAAGAACGGGCCGCATCCGTGGATCGCGGACCTCGCGGCCGTCGTCCCCGGACCCACGCACGGGCCCGCGATCATGCTGAGCTGGGTGCCGGAGGACCGGGGTTGGGCGAAACGGGTGCACGCCATCCTTGCGGCGGCCGGCCACCGGGTGTTCCTGGAACCCGAGTCGGGCACGCCGGGCCATCGCACCGTGCGGGAACACGTTGAGGGCGGCGGCCGGGTGTTCGCCGTCGTCAGCCCGGCCTATCTGGCCGATCCCGCCAAGACCGCCGAACGTGACTTCGTCGTCCACGACCTCGACCACGCGACCGCGCGCAGCCGACTGGTACCCCTGCTGGTGGAGGGCGAGGCCACCGGCAGCGTCGCCCTGCTCTCACCGGTGGACCTGCGCGGCACGCGGGACACGGACCTGCCCGGCCGCCTCACGTCCGCCGCGCCTCCGGCGCCCGCCCCACTGCCCGCCGCGACCGCCCCGGCCACCGACGGGGCCGCGCGGGACGCCGTACTGACCTTCCGGCCCGACGATCCACTGCCCCGGCTCCAGCGGCTCAGCGCCCGGGCCCGCCGCGCGGCCGGAACCGTCTCGGGCACGATCTTCGCGGACGGCGAGCACAGCCAGTTCGAGGCGGGGTTGTACGTCACCCGCGACCTCGAGGAGGAACTGCTCGAACTGCTCGACACCGACCGCGACACCCCGCTCGTCGTCACCGGCGACGCCGGCTGCGGCAAGACCAGCCTGCTGTGGAGCCTGGCCAGACGGCGGTGCGAGCCGGGCGGGGAGGTCTTCTTCCTCAAGGCGACCTGGCTGGTACCCGACGACACCGGCACCACCCGGGTCGACCAGGAGACGCTCCTCACCTCGATCGCGCAGGCGCGGCGGGACGGACGTACCGTGACCGTCCTGGTCGACACCGTGGACGTCGTCGTGAACAGCGACTCCGCGTGGGACACGCTGGTCACCGTCGTGGAGTCGGCGGCGGCCGACGCCGCGGTCGTCGTCACGTCCAGGGTGGCCGAGGCGAAGGAACTGCCCTCGTCCTGGCGGCAGCGGGAGCTGTCCGACTACTCGACCGACCGCGGGCCGGACCCGTACGCGACGAGCGAGTTCGACCGCGCGGTCCTGGCCCACAGCGCCTTCTTCGGCAGCGATCCCGAGATCCGCGAGGACCTGATCACCGGAATGCTGACGATCGCGGCCCGGGACATCTCCCTCAACCCGCTGTGCCTGCGCCCGCTGACCCTGCGCATGCTCTTCGAGATCTACACGCCGGCCCGGGTACCGGACGTGGTCGACACCACCGGTCTGTACGAGGCCTACTGGGACCACCGGGTCGCCCGCGACCGCCGCTCCTGGGACCGCGCAGGCAGCCGCGCAGAACACGAGCACGAGCACGAACAGGAACGCGACCTCGGCGTGGCTGCCATGGCCCTGGCCCTGGAGATGCTCCGCACCGGCGTTCCCGAGGCGCGCGTCGACAGGGTGCGCCTGCCCGACTCCCTGACCTCCCAGGGCCTCGGCCGGGACGTCGACCTCCTGGTCGGCCGCGGCGTGGGCCAACTCTCGGGCGGTGTCTTCCAGTTCTTCCACCAGACGTTCTTCGAGTACGCCGCGAGCCGGGCCCTCGTCCACCGGAACGGCGGCGCCGGACTGAGCGCCCTGGTACGCCATCTGCGGGGCCTGCCCGGTGACGACTACTTCCTGCTGGCCGTCCTCGAACAGGCGTGGCTGTGCGCGGACCGGCCGCAGAGTGTGGCGCCGGCCGCCGGGCAGGTGCTGGCGGAACTGCTGCGGGACTTCGCCCCGGCCCCCGACGACGACACGCGGGACCCGCTCGGCGGCCACCCCGCCGTCCGCTACGGACTGCGCCGCGCGGTGCTGTCCGTGTGCGCCCAGAGTTCGCTCCTGACCGACGAGCTGACGCCGGATCTGCTGCGCCTCCTCGGCTCGCCCGACGACCTGCCGCTGCCCGCGCTGCGCCAGTTCCTGGCCCTGCTGCCCGCACCGGCCCGGGCCTACGGCTCTCGTGACATCGCCGTGCTCACGACGGCCTCCCGCCGCCCCGACCTGGCCTGGATCACCGTACTGGAGGTCCTGGAGCGACTGCTGCCCAAGGACTCCGCGCAGGTCCTCGACACGGTCGCCGCGCTGCGACTCGTCGAACGCGCCGTCGCGGGCGAGGAGTTCCTGTCGACCCGCGGCGAACTGACCGGTTTCCTCGTCACCCTGCTGCGCTGGGAGCCGGAGCAGGCGGCCCCGCTCGTGACCGAGGTGGCCGCGGCCGCCCTCGACCGCTCCGGGTTCCAGTACGTCGCCCAGATGCTGACCCGGATGGCGGCCCTCGCCGGGGAGGACGCCGACCCCGCCCGGTGGGCCGACTGGGCGAACGCCATGATCGGGGACACCACCGTCACCTCGACCGTCCTCATCAGGGCGCACACGGCCGTACTGCTGCCGTACCTGCACACCCTGGACCTGCCAGAACTGGTCGAAAGGCTCACGGCACTCGTCTCCCGGCTCCGGTCCGGGACCGAGCCCACCACCGTCGACCGCTCACTGCTCGGGGCGCTCCTCACCGCCATCGCCACAGCCGGCCCGTCCGACGCCGACCCGGGCCCGGTCGTGGACCTGCTGGCCCGCATCACCCGCCGCGAGCACGTGACCGACCTGTCGCACGGCGCCCTGGTCAGGCTGCTCGCCTCCGACACCCCCGTCGGCTCAGCCGTCCGCGACCTGGCCGTGCAGTGGCTCCGGGACGGCATGCTCGTCATGGAGGAGGACGACGACCTCGCCGCGGCCCGAGCCAAGGTCGTCCGCACGGCACTCGGCCAACTGGACCTGCCGCTGCCGTACGTGGCCGACGTCGCCGGCCGCGCGGCCACGTCCTGGACGGCCGGGACCGTCGATCCGAAGCGGGTCTGGCAGCTCAGGGACTGTCTGCGCCCCCTGCTCGTGCGTGGCGCCGCGGCGGGCATCCCGGAGGCCGCTGCGGTGCTTCAGGAACTGCCGGGCCATTTCCGGGTGTCCGGCGCCGACATCACGACGTGGGCCGACCCCTTCAGCCGTCACACCCCCACCGCCCACGAGACCGGCGTGCTGATCGACCTCCTGCTGCGGCTCGGCGAACTCGACCGACTGCGCACCCTGCTGGACCAGAACGTCACGCTCGAGGTCGGCGCCCTCGACCACCTCACCCGGTCCACTCTCACCGACCTGCGGGCCCGGGTGCCCGAGACCCGGCCCCGCACGATGAACCAGCAGACCCGCACCGCTCTGAGATCCCTCACCTCGCGCCTCGCCGCGGTGGCGCGGACGGGCGCCCCTGTCCCGCTCGACTGGGACGAACTGGCCGGCTGGATCCGCCGGGTCCCCGACGGCCCCGCCGCCGGCTGGCTCGTCGAACTCGTCGGCGCCGGTCTGACCCGCGCCGCGTACCCGCCCGACGAGGCCCTGCGCCTGCTGCGCGGCGTCTGCGGCGCCGACACCACCGACACCACCGACAGCACCGCCGGCTCCGGCACGATCGACTGCGTGGGTGAGGACGGACGCCGGGCCCGCCGCTGGTGCCTGTGGTGGTACGGCGTGCACGGCACGGTGGACGACGTCGAGGAGATGTTCCGGCTCGCGTTCGCGGAGCCGGTCGACGAGGACGGCCTCATCGAGCTCTCCGAAATGATCGTCGGCGGGATCCGGACAGCTCCGCTCACCGACGAGGCGGCTCTCGACCTGCTGTTCCGCATGGGGCGGGGACTCAAGGACAGCAGGCTGGGATCGGCGCCGCGCAAGAAGGTGGCCCGGGCGTGGCGCGCTGCCATGCGGGCGGTCGTACCGGGCTGCGGCGTCGCCGGACACCTGCGCCTGCTCGACGAACTGCCGCTCCTGGAGGACAGGTTCGCGGCGCGCCTGCTGCACTACGTGCCGGTCAGCCGCAACCCCCGCGTGCAGACCGCGCTCGACGTCGTGGCCGCGGCGCCGGGATTCGGCTCGCAGGTGCAGAAGGCGGTGCACAAGATCCTCGACGAGCGTCGACGGACGGCCTCGGAAGGCGGCTGGCCGCATCTCTTCAGGGACCTTGAGCACTCCGACCAGTAACACTCTGGAAGACACCCGCTCGAAACGGGAGAATGACGTCACACCGACGTCGCAGGACGAAGACGTCAGACGACGACGTCAGACGGTGGACCGACGGAGGGGGCGGCGGTGGCGGGGGTCACGCTGAACGTAGCGATCGGGCTGCTCACCAGCATGCTCAGCGCGGCGTTCGTCTGGCTGTGGCAGCGCGGGCGGAACACGCGGGCGCTGCACCGGAAGGCGCGGTTCTTCGGCATGCGGCCGGGCGAGACGTGCATCGTCGTCATGAACCACAAGTGGGACCGGCCGGGCGTGGCCGCGCACCACGACGTGCAGGCCATGGTCGAGGCCGTCGTCCTGGCCCGCGAGCTGGGCTGCGAGGTGTCGATGCGCGTCAGCGGCGACTTCCGCGACAGCAACGGGCCGTGCGCGGAGTTCTGCATCGGCGGCCCGGAGAACGGCTCCAACGTGCGAACCGCCGGGCATCTCGAGCACAACCTCCCCGGCGTCGAGGTGCGGCCCTTCAGCGACCGGCCGGACTCCATGGCGTTCGTGGTGGGGGAGGAGACCTTCCCGTGGGACCGCGGGCGGTGCGAGTACGTGCTCGTCGCCAAGTTCCTGCCGCTGTCCGCGACGCGGCCCGTGTTCGTCGTCTGCGGCCAGAGCGCCGTCACCAACCACGCGGCGATGGTCTTCCTGCGCCGCTCCCACCGGGAACTGTCCGACCGGCTCGCGAGCACCGACCGCTTCTGCCTCATCCTGCGGGTCGACGCGATCGCCACGTACGGCGTGCAGGGGACCACACTCGCCCGGGACGTCTCGGCGTCGGCCTTCGAACCCCGGCCCGGTCTGCGTCCCGCCGCGACCGGCTGACCCGGGATCAGTCCCCGGCCCCCATCACACACATGCCGGCCCAGTCGTACGGACCGAGCTCGGGACGCCGATCGCGAGGTCCAGCCGTCCCTACAGCCGTTCGCCCAGGCTGCGTTCGAGCAGCTCGCACTGGGCGACGCCCTCCTGGTACTCCCCGGTCAGCCCCGCAGCGTGGTCAGTTCACGCCGGGCCACCGCGTGCGCCCTGGCCGTAGACCCGTCGAGAGGAAGCGCGAGTTGGGCGTGATCCCATGTCTCGGCGACCATGAAGCCGCCCCGCAGCCGGTGGCGCATGGCCAGCAGGCTCGTGACGGACACGACCTTCGCGTCGTCGCCCGCTCGTACGGCCACGACACGGGCGGCGAGCAGCAGCCGAAGGCTCCGCCGATACCAACAGGGCGTCCAGGAGCGGGGTTTCGGGGACGTGATGCCTCGTGGCCATGCAATCACGGGGAGTGTGCGAAAGGGGGGCGAAACCGTGGTTCTCTGACATCATCGGCGCATGGTCGAAGCGGTGCTCATGTCCCTGATCGTCCAGTCCGCCTCGGGCCTGATCAGCGAACAGATCAAAGTCCTCTACGAACGTTTCCGGGAATCGGGCCTCTCGGCGAGGCCCGGCCTCGACCTGGGCGACCGTGGCCCGGGGCAGGCGGGCGGACATGCCGTCACCGCGGTCGTCGTCAACGCGTTCGGCGTGGCGGGGGAGGACGGCGAGCGTGAACTCGGCCGGGCGTCCGAGGAGATCGTCCGCTGGCTGGCGTCGGCTCCACCCGCGGTGGCGGGCTCGGTCCGCGTCGAGCTGGTCAACCGGGAGACGGGCGCCGTGGCACGGATCGACAGCGAGACCCCCACCGAGGCCGCCGCACTGCTGGGCCCGGTCCTCGGCAGCGAGTGGGTGAGCGCGCCCATGGTGTGGGACGGGGCGGAGTGGACCGAGACCGAGGAGCCGGAGGCGGCGGGCTCGGACGACGCACCGGCGCCGTTGCCGGCAGAGGTTCCGGCACCGGCCGTCCCACCGGAACAGGCGACGCCGAAATCCCCGGCGCCCAGAACCCTCGCGCCAAAATCGCCGGTGCCGGATCCGATCGCTTCCGGCACCGCCGAGGCCAACGGTTCCTCGGGGCCCCGGGTGTTGGTGGTCGCCGACGAGTGGCTGCCCTCCAAGGGCGGCCTGAGCGCGTTCAGCCGCTATCTGTGCCGGGCGTTCGTCGCCCTGGGCCTGGAGACGTACTGCCTGGTGCCCGAGCCCTCGGAGCGGGAGAGGGCCGACGCCGGCACGTACGACGTAGGGCTGGTCGCCGCACCGGTGGACCCGGGGCGGCCGCGCGACGAAGCCCTCATGCTGAAGCCCGAACTGCCCGGCGGCGTGGAGCCGGACATCGTCGTCGGACACAGCTGGGTCACCGGCCGCTACGCGCGCGTGATGCAGGGCTACTTCCCGAAGGCGCGGCGGGTGCACTTCATCCACATGTCGGCCGACGACACCCCGTTCCACAAACAGCACGAGCCCGGGACCGTCGTGGACGAGGCGGAGGTGGCCGAGGAACGCGGGAAGGCGGAGGCGGCCCTGGCGCGGGGCGCGGAGCTGACGGTCTGTGTCGGGCCGCTGCTGTACGACTGGTTCCGCCGTCATGTGCACGAGAAGGAGGGGATCCCGGCCCCGGTCCAGCTCGACCCCGGCTTCGACGGACCCGACGAGTTCAGCAAGGCGCCCCGGACCCGCCCGCCGGGCACCCCCAGGATCCTGCTCTTCGGCCGGCTCTCCGACGAAGGGATCAAGGGAGTCGACCTGGCGGCGCGCGCGGTCGGCGCGGCCATGCGCGGTCGCAGCCCGCACCGCGAGGTGGAACTCCTGGTCCGCGGGGCGAAGCCCGGGGAGGGCAGGGCGCTGAAGGAGCGGCTCGAGGAGATCGCCGACTGCTCCGCGGTCAAGGTGCTGCCCCGGAACTTCACCGACGATCTGCAGGCCATCCGTGACGACCTGCGGACCTCCAGCCTGGTCCTGATGCCCTCACGGGTCGAGGGGTTCGGCCTGGCCGGCCTGGAGGCGATCACCTCGGGCACACCCGTCCTGATCAGCGGCGCCAGCGGTCTGGGCCTGCTGCTGGAGGATCTGCTGGACCAGGACATGCCCGAGATGATCAACCGGCTCGTGGTCCCGGTGCGCAACGGAAAGCGGCACGAGGACGCCAACGTCGACGACTGGCGTGTCGCGATCGCGACGGCCCTCAACCATCTGGACGCCGCGTTCGACGACGCGGCCACCGTACGCGCGGCCCTGGCCGAGAAGCGCACCTGGGCCATGGCGGCGACCCGGCTGCTGGAAGAGCTCAAGCGCTGATCGGACGTCGGTTCCGGGTGGCGCCGGCACCACGCTCTCGATGACGTCCCTGCCGCGATCCTCTCATCCCGACGCAGATTGAGTACGAGTACTCATGCTCCCCGGGGCGCCGGGCTGACAGGCTCGCGCCATGACAAGCGGCAGAGCGACATGAACCAGCGGCAGAGCGACACGGCCAGCGGCAGAGCGACGCTGACCGCCCTGCACCTCTTCCTGGTCTGGGCCATGACGGCGGCGATGATGCCGGTGCTCGGCTTCGGGGTGGTGGCGTCGGCGTGGGGCGGGGGCGCCGGCGCGACCGTGCCGGTCTTCCTGCTCGGTGTACCGCTGACAGTGGGCCTGCTGGTCGCGGCCGGTCTGCCGGCGAAGACCCTGGTGCCGATGTGCGCCTCGGTGTCGCGGCGGCTCGGCTGGGCCGTGCTGGTCTTCGTCCTCGGCACGGCGGGCGTCGCGGCGGGTCTGGCCGCCTACGGCGCGGACGTCGACCTGGGAAGCGCCGGTACCAGGATCGCACTCACCGGGGTGCCGTACGCCGTGGCCGCGGCGTTCTTCGTACCCAGCCGGTGGGTGCGGGTGGGGGCGCTGGCCGTGCTGGGGGCCGCGGTGGCCTACGGCGGCTTCGTCGGCCCGGCGCAGGCACGCCAGCGTCAGTACGACGCGGAGGTCGCGCGGTACCGGGAGAACCCGGAGTTGCTGTACCTGGGGGCCACGCCGCCGGGCATGGAGGTGTCCCGCGCCGAGGTCGGCCCGGCCTCCTTCTTCGTCGACTACGGCCCCGTCAGGGCGGGCTACGAGCTGGGCTTCGTAGGCCTCGTGGTGCGCTCAGCGTCCACGGAGGCACCGCTCCGGTGCCCGGAGCCCGCGCAACAGGGTGTGACCTGCACGGTGGACGCGCACGGTGAGATGGCCACGCTCCGCGACCTGCCCGGCGGGGCCCACGACGTCACCCTCGTCCGCCGCCACGGGAACACGGAAGTTCAGGTCTCCAGCCAGAGCCTCGACGAGCAGGGGCTGCGTCGGCTCCTGAACACGCTGCACCCGCTGTCGGACGACGAACTGGCGGAGCTGATGAGGGAAAAGAAGATCGACTACACGCTGTGAGGATGCGCCGAGCCGGGACGTCAATGGAGGACGGGCCGGTAGACGAGCTCCTGGACGCGACCGTCGAGCGTCCGGTGCTCGAGCAACTCCAGGTCGAAGTCCGCCGCACCCTGGAAGATACGGTCCAACCCGGTCCGACCGGTGACCACGGGGAAGAGCGTCACCTGAAGGCGGTCGACCAGGCCCGCCGCCATCAGCGCCCGGTTCATCGACAGACTGCCGTGCGAGCGCAACGGCACGTCGGACTCCTCCTTGAGCCGGGCGACGACATCGACGGCGTCACCGCTCGCGAGGGTCGCCTCCGGCCAGTCGAGCGGGCCCTCCAGGGTCGTCGACACGACCGTCATCGGCAGGTTCCTCATCCGGGTGACCCACGGGTCACGCACGTCGGGCTCCTCGGTGCTCTCGGCCAGCATCCGCGCGAAGGCCCGATAGGTGTTCGCGCCGAAGACCATCCGCTGCTCCTCGCCGTACACGGCAAGGCGGTGGTCGAGCAATTCGGGGCCCTGCTTACCCCAGTAGCCGGTCCAGTCGCCGCCGGCGGCTCCGTAGCCGTCGAGGCTGGAGAACACGTCGAAGGTGTAGGTGGCGGTCATGTCGTCCTCCTCGGATGCGCTTCATCGCTGGGTAGACCCAGCGTGTTGCCGAAACTCATCGCCGCGCGGGCCACAAGCGGCGCCGACACCCGAACGGCCCGTCCGGATGGCCCCGCAGAGCGAGGTCACCAGCTGATTCCGGCCGCCACCGGCAGATGGTCACTCCCGGTGGCCGGCAGCACCCACGAGCTCGTCGGCTGCACCCCGCGGACCAGGATCTGGTCGATCCGCGCCACCGGGAACGTCGCCGGCCAGCTGAAGCCGAAGCCGTCCCCGGCCTCCTCCTGGGCCGAGCGCAGCTGCGAGGTGAGGCCGTCGAACGCCCGGTCGTCCGTGGTGCCGTTCAGGTCGCCGAGCAGCACCACCCGCTCGTTCCGCTCGGCGGCGAGGGCCTTGCCGAGCGCGTCCGCGCCACGGTCCCGGCTGTCCGTCCAGAAGCCGTTTCTCGGGAACACCCGTACGGATCCCAGGTGGGCCACGTACACCGCCAGCGGACCCTTCTCCGTGGCCACCGTGGTGCGCAGCGCCCGGGCGTAGGCCAGCTTGACGTCGTCCGGTTTGGTCTCCGCCAGCGGCCCGTAGTCCAGCTCGATGTCGACGACCCGGCTGTCCGACAGCGGCAGTTTGCTCCACAGCCCGACCGTGCCCTGCACCGTGTGATACCGGTACGCCTTCGCCAGCACCTTCTCGTACGTGCCCCTGGCGTCCTCGGTCACCTCCTCGAGGGCCAGCACGTCCGCCCCGGAGGCGGCCAGGTCTCGGGCGGTGCCGGCCGGGTCGGGGTTGTCGGCGCCGACGTTGTGACTGACGACCGTGAGGTCGCCGCCGGAGTGCGACTTGTCGCCGAGCAGCCCGCCGAAGAGGTTCAGCCACACCATGACCGGCAGCAGCAGCGCGACCACCGCGGAGGCGGAGCGGCGCCACAACGCCGCGGCGAGCAGCACCAAAGCGAACAGGCCGAACCAGGGCAGGAAAGTCTCCACCAGACTGCCGAGCCCCCCACGGTCGGTGATCCGCGCATGCAGAAGCAGGAGCAGGCCGAGCAGCAGCGCCAACACGGCGAGCACCAGCCCGCGCTTCCAGGGCCCCGCCCGAAAGCCGCCGCGGACCGCCCGACGGACGCGCGATCGCCAGCCCCCGGAGCCGGTGTCCCGGCGACCGACGTCCCGCTGCCCGGCCTGCTCGACCGTCCCGGCCCGCACCATCGTCTGTCCTCGCTCACTGCCGGTCACTACTGCCTCCTCCGGTCCTGGGTGGGGTCGGCAATGACCGACTGTCGGGTCGACGGCGACGAGTCGGCGAATCCGGCGTGCCGTTGTTCGTGCGGACGGTGGCGGTCGAGTCATGACGCCAGTGAAGGCAGCGCGGCGTTGTCGGCACGTATGCGGTTTCCGATACGTCGGCGATATGCGCCGACTCGTAGCATCGACGCATGCGTGTGTTGATCGTCGAGGACGAGCCCTATATGGCAGAAGCCATTCGCGACGGCCTGCGCCTGGAGGCCATCGCGGGAGACATCGCCGGTGACGGCGAAACCGCTCTGGAACTCCTCAGCGTCAACACCTACGACATCGCCGTCCTGGACCGCGACATTCCCGGACCCTCCGGCGACGAGATCGCCAAACGCATCGTCGCCTCCGGCAGCGGCATGCCGATCCTCATGCTCACCGCGGCCGACCGTCTCGACGACAAGGCCTCCGGTTTCGAACTCGGCGCGGACGACTACCTCACGAAACCCTTCGAACTGCGAGAACTCGCGCTCAGGCTCAGGGCACTCGACCGCAGACGCGCCCACAACAGGCCGCCGGTGCGGGAGATCGCGGGTCTGCGACTCGACCCGTTCCGCAGAGAGGTCTACCGGGACGGCCGCTACGTCGCACTGACCAGGAAGCAGTTCGCCGTGCTCGAAGTCCTCGTCGCGGCGGAAGGCGGCGTCGTCAGCGCCGAGGAACTCCTGCAACGGGCGTGGGACGAGAACGCGGACCCGTTCACCAACGCCGTACGCATCACCGTGTCGGCACTGCGCAAACGCCTCGGCGAGCCCGGGATCATCGCCACCGTGCCAGGCGTCGGCTACCGCATCCACGCGCAGCCGGAGCCCGGACGCGGGGGAGGAGACCGTGCATAGGGAGCCCGGGACGAGCGTTCGCCTCAAACTCACCCTCAGCTACGCCGGATTCCTCATGCTGGCCGGCGTTCTGCTGCTGGCGGCCGGGTGGGTGTTCCTGGACCGGGTGGCCCACCCCGGGCTCATCTTCATGCCCGACTACCGTCTCGCGGTCGTGCGTCAGTTCGCCCCGATCGCCGCCGCCGTGCTGGCGTTCCTGCTGGTGTTCGGCCTCCTGGGGGGCTGGTTCCTCGCCGGCCGCATGCTCGCCCCCCTGACCCGCATCACCCACGCCACACGCATGGCCGCGAACGGTACGCTCTCCCACCGCATCCGGCTGCCGGGCCGCGAGGACGAGTTCCGCGAACTCGCCGACGCCTTCGACACGATGCTCGCCCGGCTCGAAGCGCACGTCGCCGAACAGCAGAGGTTCGCGGCCAACGCCTCTCACGAGCTACGCACACCGCTCGCGATCTCGAAGGCGCTCCTCGACGTGGCCCGCACCGACCCGGACCACCACGTCACCCGCGAACTGATCGACCGCCTCCACACCGTCAACACCCGGGCCATCGACCTCACCGAGGCACTGCTCCTGCTCAGCCGCGCCGAGCAGCGGACCTTCAGCCGAGAAACCGTCGACCTGTCCCTCCTGGCGGAAGAAGCCACCGAGACCCTGCTCCCGCTCGCCGAGAAGCACGGCATCACCATCGAGACCCGCGGCGACATCGCCGCCACCACCGGCTCGCCGACGCTCCTGCTTCAGCTGACCACCAACCTCGTGCACAACGCCATCGTCCACAACCTGCCCGAACACGGCACCGTACGGATCACCACCCGTGCCGACCCGGACACCGTGACGCTCACGGTCGAGAACACCGGCGAGAAGCTCACCCCGGAGCTGGCCTCCACCCTCACCGAACCGTTCCTCCGAGGTACCGAACGCGTACACACCGACCACGCGGGCGTCGGCCTCGGCCTGGCGATCGTCAAGACCATCACCCACGCGCACGACGGCACCCTCACCGTCACCGCACGCTCCGAGGGCGGGCTCCGCACCATTGTGGAACTCGCGGCGACAGCCGAGGCCGGCCCGGGCGAACCCGACGCCCTTCAGCGCTACCACCAGCCCCTTCGCAGCGGAACCTCTGAATAGGGAGGTTCACCCCGCCCCGGCCCCCGGTGGACGATGGCCGAACTCAGCCAACGCCATGAGGGGGAACCCATGTCCCATCGCACTTTCGGCGTCCTCGCCGCAGCAGGCGCGCTCGCCATGGCCGCCGGCCTGGCCGGAACCGGCTCCGCGCAGGCCAGCCCGTCCGCGACGCTCTACGGCTGCCCGTCCGGCTACGTCTGCTACTACCGCACGACGAGCGTCAACTCGGACATCGTCTTCAAGACGGCCGGCAACTGGTACGGAGGCGAGTTCTCCACTCAGGCGGTCTTCAACAACGGCAAGCGCTACCCCGGCGCCGACCACGTCCGGTACACCTTCCACTATCCGTCGTCCCCGAACACGAAGCACACCGACTGCCTGACCTACCACAAGACGGACAGCCCGCTCGTGGAGCCCGGCGAAAGCGCCAGCTTCATCGAGCGCCACGTCGAGAAGATCGAATGGGTCGGCTCCTGCTGAAGGCCATCGACGGCTCACGATGGACGACTTGAGCCGACCGTTCGTAGGAGAAGCGGACAGGCGAGTCCAGCCCGCCCAGCGGCCGGGCTGGACTCGCCTGTCCGGCTCCTGCTCTCCACGTGCCGCACCCGGGCACGCCCTGGCCCGTGCGCACGGGCGGGAGCACTGGTACGCCTCGTTCTCGCTCCACATGGCCGAGGTCGAGCGTGCCTACGGGGCTATCCGCCCGGCGGATGCGTAACCGCCGACAGCTCCAAGCGCCGGGCCGGCCCCGAGGTCAGGCGGAGACGGGCACGGACGCGCCCGGACCGCCGCGGGCCTTCTCGTCCTGCATCCGGGTCAGTGCGAGGACGAAGAGGATGGCGAGGACGGCGGCGACGATGTCGACCGCGTCCGCGAACAGCACCTGACCCATGGCGCGCCGAATCTCCGGAACCGTTTCCGCATTGCGGTACGAGGTGGAGGCGATCCGGCCGGCCAGCAGGCTGATCACCCAGGCTGCCCACCAGCCGTTGAGCAGGCCGTGCGGCCGGCCCCTGTCCCAGGGGCTGCTGGCGTCCCAGATGTCCATCGCGATACGGCGGGGGAACCACAGGTTCACGACCGGTACGAACCAGCCACCCACGGCCCAGCCACGCTTCTTGCTGTGCCCGAACGGGTCGAACACCTCGGCGTTGACCCGCACCCGATGGAACCAGACGAGGAAGACGACGGCCGTCGAGAGCAGCGCGGCGGTCTGTGCGACACCGGCCGCCGCGTAGAGCGAGTCCGCCCGATCGGCTCTGCGTTGCACGGCCGCGCTGTACTCGCCGTCCACGAGGGTGCCCAACACGTCGTACGACAGGACGTCCGCCCAGACCGCGAACAGGTCGGTGGCGATGACCAGTCCGAGCAGTACGGCGACGGCCCTGCCGAGGCCGACGGGCGAGCTCAACCAGGCGTTCTGGCCGTGCGGCGGTGCCATGAGCGGCGCCCCGGCCGTGGCGCAGTGGGCGCAGATGACCCCGTCCGGTGCCGCCTCGAGGCGGCGGCATCGCGTGCACAGCATGGTGGAGTGGTCCCCCCGTGTCAGGTGTCCAACAGAACCGTGCGCGGTTCTCCCCAGAACCTCACGCACGGTATGCGGAAGATACGGGTCACCACCCCCGTACGTCCACCGCTTTCAGCTGCGGCTTTCCGCCGTCCTCGCCATCGGCACGGCCGTCGCGCCCTTCCGCCGCGAGCTCCTTCTCCAGCAGCGTGAAGGACTTCGGCGCACCGCCCGGCTGCGGCTTGCCCTCCTTGCCGCCGACGACGCGGTAACCGGCCTGCCGGTAGTAGGCGTTGAGCGGTTCGTTACCGGCGAGGCAGTCCAGGCGCACGCGCGTCCGCCCCACTGCGGCCACGCGGCGTTCCGCGGCCCGCAGCAGCAGCCGCCCCGTGCCCGGATCGGCGACGTTCCGGTCCACCATGAGTCGGCGACGAGGGCGGTGAGATCGGCGGCGGTGGCGGGGCGGACCCGTAGATCATGCATACGGAGATCTTCGCAACCGCCGGCCGTCGCACGAGCATCAGTCACGAGCAACCCTTGAGGAACTCGATCAGCGCCGCGTTCACCTCGTCCGGCCGTTCCTGCTGGGTCCAGTGCCCGCAGCCCGCCAGCCTGAGGGGCTCGCGCCGGAGGTCGGGCATGAGCTCGGGGAGCTTCTCGATGAGTTCGGGGGTGCCGGGGAAGGCGGGGACCAGGTCGCGGTCGCCGTAGATGTACAGGGCCGGCGAGGTGACGACGGCGCCGTGCCAGGCGGCGGTCAGTTCCCAGTTGCGGTCGAGGTTGCGGTACCAGTTGAGGGCACCGGTGAAGCCCTGCGAGAAGCTCTCGGCGAGCGCGTCCAGGTCGTCCTCGGTGAGCCAGGCCGGCAGTACTTCGGGGTCCGGCATCGCCGCGAGCCAGCCCCGCTCCGGGTCGACCAGCGGCTGCCTGCCCTCGGCGGTGCCGGGGGCGTCGCCGGACGCCGCGTAGAAGAACTTCCGCAGGGTGGTACGGGTGTCCCGCGCGAACTCGGCGTCGGCGACCCCGGGACGGTTGAAGTAGTTCCAGTAGAACCGCCCGCCGAACCGCTCCTCCATGGTCGCCAACGGCGGACGCGTCCCCCGGAACGGCGGCGGCACGCTCAGCCCGGCCACCCCGAGCACCATGTCCGGCCGCAGCAGCGCGGTGTGCCAGGCGACCGGCGCACCCCAGTCGTGCCCGACCACGTACGCCTTCTCCTCACCCAGCGCCCGGATCAGTCCGACGACGTCGCCGACCAGGTGCAGGATGGTGTACGCGTCCACGTCCTCGGGATGGTCGCTGCGTCCGTACCCGCGCTGGTCGGGGGCGACCACCCGGAAGCCCGCGTCGGCCAGCGGCCCGAACTGGTGCTGCCAGGAGTGCCACGACTCGGGGAAGCCGTGCAGCAGCACCACCAGGGGTCCACTGCCCTGCTCGGCGATGTGCAGCCGAATGCCGTTCACGTCAACTGTCCGATGGTCAACCATGGACACGAGCGTACGGGTCGTGATCTTCGAGCGGCGGAGCAGGTACGAGGCCTGGGCAGTTGTGGGAGGCGAGTCGAGCGTCCTACGTCAGTTCGGCCTGAGGACGATCGCCTGGCCGCCGGCCGGGGCCATGGGCACGGCCAGTGTGGTCTCCGAGGTGACACTCAGGGTGCTGACCACGACCGGCGTCTGGTACGGGTTGGTGCCCGGCGTCCCGTCGGAGTAGACCGTCGCCGTGTACGTGCCGCTGCCCAGGAAGGACAGGGGGAGCGACAGGGTCCTGGACGTCTCGTTCGTCATCGCCCCGAGATACCAGGTGGCGCCGGAGCGCCGGGCGACGGCCACGTACTCGCCGATGGACCCGGCCAGGGTCCGGCTCTCGTCCCAGGTCGTGGGGACGGAGTGGAACCAGGGCAGCCCGGGCCAGTTGGCGGGGTTGTTGTACTTGGACGGTTTGTCGTACCAGAAGAGGAAGTTGAGGGGCTGGTAGTACACCGCGGCCATCGCCATCTGATGGGCGTTGGTCGTCTTGTTGCGGGACTGGCCGTAGCAGATGGTGTAGTCCATGGGCCCGCCGACGTTGCGGGCGAAGGGCAGCGTCACGTTGTGCGTGGCGGTCGGGAACTGCTCGTTGCCCCGGACGCCTTCCAGACTGACGTAGTTCGGATACGTCCGCTCCAGGCCGAACGGGCGGACGTCGTCGTGCATGTCGATCAGCAGCCCGTACTTGGCGGCCGTCGCGGCCCACTCGACGATCTGGTCGGTCATCGAGCGCGTACCGTCGTTGATGAAGCCGAGCTTGATCCCTGCGACGCCCCAGCTCCTGTACAGGCCGAACAGCGCGTCCGCGTCGGTCAGCGCGAGACGGTTGACGTAGAGGAAGACCCCGATGCCATGGCTCGTGGCGTACGAGATGACCGACGGCAGATCGATGGCGGCGATGGGCTTCGTCGCGTCGAGGGTGGAGAACTCCGGGCCGTACCAGCCGGCGTCGTACTCGATGTACTGAAGGCCGCGGGCCACCGCGAAGTCGACGCCCGTCGTACCGGCGGCGGTGCTGAGCTCACAGCGGAACACCTTGCCCGGCTTGATCCACGACGTGTCGTCGAGGGCGCTCTCCGGAGCCAGGTTGAGCACCAGCTCGGCGTTGTCCACGAGTTCGGCGTCCGTGGAGCCGATGACGACCGCGCGCCAGGGCGTGGCGAACGGCGTGGTGACGGTCGTGGTCGGCTCGACGGGGCCGGTACCGCGGGCGGTGTGCTCCATGAGGAAGGCCGACAAGGTGTTGGGCTGCCCCGGCACCGAACTGAGCATCAGCCGCGGGAAGTTCACCCGTGAGGACTCGCAGACGCAGGCGATGAGCCCGTCGACGAGGGTGGCGGTGAGCGGCAGGTCGGTGAGAGGGCCGGTGTCGGTGCCGGCCGTTCCCGTGACGGGTATCGCCTCGGGCGCGACCCGTTCGTAGGCGTTCTCGTCGCGGGCGCTGTAGACCATGGTGGCGTCCGGGAAGACGAATGTCGTCAGCTCGTCGGCGATGGTCACCGTGCCCTTGTCCAGCAGTACGTAACGCAGGGCGACACCGGTCCGGTACGCCCGGACCCGGACCCCGAACCGGACCCCCGAGCGCCTGTCCCGCAGGTCCCAGCGCTGCTCCTGGTAGTGGTTGACGACCCGCGCGTCGCGCCCGTACACGGGCGACCAGACACGGTGGACGTTCTCCCTCCGGCCTCCCGTCACCGTCACGTCCTCGCCGAGGACGGTCCCGTCGCTCAGCCGGAGGCCCAGCGCGGAGGTGTCGACCACCGTCCTGCCGTGGTGCTCGGCCGACCAGTGCAGGGCGCCGTTCACCAGGGAGAGGCTGATGGAGGTTCCGGCCATACGGGCGCTGACGCCGCACGAGCGCCGCGCCTCCTCCGCGTGGGCCGTACCGGCCGCACCCGTCCCGATCGCCGCCCACCCGGCGCCGACAGCCGTGCCCTTGAGGATCCTCCGCCGCGACGGCGCCGCCGAGTCGCCCGCTCCGCGGGTCGTGGACTCGTCCCGGTCCTGTGAGGTTCTCATCGTGCTGGGTCCTCTCCGTTGAGAGCCACGGCGGTGCGCGGCTCGATCGGGGCGAAGACATGATGTAGTAAACGCTTTCTGTCGTGGGATGTTGTACGCGCCATTGCGAGGTGGGGTCAAGACGCCGGGCTTCAGCAGGTGTTCTTGGTCTCGGCCGTGGTGCACGTTCGTACTACTCAACCAAGTGAGTCCGTACGCTCTGTCGACGCCGAACCGACGACGGGACGCTGTGGCCATGCAGAATTCGCGCGCGTTCACCCTTCCGCCGTTCTACTGCCCCCTGCCGGCAGCGTGCAGCCCTCTCGCCGAAGCGGCAGGGGCCGACGCCGTGGAGTGGATGACGTCCCACGGGCTGTGCGGCGACCCGACGACACTCGCCCGGATCCGGGAGGCGCAGGTGCACCGGCTGATGGGTTGGCTGGTTCCGCAGCCGGAGAACGAGGACGTCTTCCGGACGCTGACGTGCTTCGCCCATCTGGTGCTGCTCGCCGAGGACCTGCTCTTCGACGGCTCCCCGTCGGCAGGCGGATTCGGCGGGATCATCGAGCAGGCGGGACGCGTCATGCGGGTCATGGAATCGCCCGGCTACCGGGTCACCGGGGCCGACGCCCCCTACACGCTGGCCCTCGTCGACGTGATGAACCGGCTCAGGAAGGAGAGCACCGAGGGCCGGGTCGGCCGGCTGACCCACGAGATGCGACGCTGCTTCGCCGGCACCGTCCGCGGCATCAACGCCCTGCACGGCGCCGTCCCCCTCACCGAGGGCCAGTACATGTCCATCCGGCTGGACGACGTGGCCGGCCATCTGGCCATCGTGCTCATCGAGATGTGCGGGGCCGAGCCGCTGACGGACGACATGTGGCAGTCCCCGGCGGTGCCGGCCTGCCTGGAGAGCGCAGGAATGGTCGGCGCTCTCGACAACGACCTGTTCTCCTACCGCAAGGAAACCGTGCACGACCTGAACCTGATCAACGTTCTGCAGGTGACGCGAGGGCTCTCCGTGCAGGACGCCGTCGACGAGACGATGAAGGTGCGGGACCGTGTCATGCGGCTGTTCCTGAGGCTGCCGGAAGAGCTGCTGGTCGGCGCACCGGTGCCGCTGCGCTACGTTCTGGAGCAGTTGGGTCAGGCCCTGCGCGGACACGTACCAAGGACCAGCTCGCCGCGCATGCGATCCAGAATGCCCCGGACCACCGCTCGTTCCGCCCCGTCCCCCAGACCGCCCAGCAGTTCCGCCGACCAGACCTCGCACAGGTCACCCAGGAGTACGGCCGCACTCTCCCCGAACCACGCGGCCCGCTCCCGCGGCCCGTCCGCCGCGAAGGCGCGGTGAGCGGTCGGGCGGTCGTGCCTGCGTTCCGACCGGTCGATCAAGTCGTCGTGCACGAGGGCGAACGTGTGGAACAGCTCAAGGCCGGCGGCGGCCCGAAGCACCGTCGAGTCGATCGGAGCGTTCGCCACCGAACTCCAGCCGAGACAGCAGTAGAGCGGCCGTACCCGCTTGCCGCCGCCTCCGAGAAAGTCCCGTAGCACGTCGAACATCTTCCCCATCAGGCCGACAGCCCGCTGGTCCGCCCGCTGCCCTCGTACGGAGCCATGCAGACCGGCACCGCCGCGGGCTTCTCCACCACCGTTCCGCTCCAGGACCTGGCGGTCCAGCTGACCTGGTTCGCGGGCGCGACCCTCGCCGGCCTGCTCGTGTTCCGCCACCGCGTCCGCTCCCGGGTGGGGCCGGGGGCGCTGCGGACGCCCGCTGAGTCCGTCCGCTGACGTCCACCGCCACGTACCGGACTCCCGGCGGCGGGAGGCGGGCCTTCACAGCCGGGGGTCCACGTGGATCTTGGGCCCGGGACCGGCGCCTCGTGGCCGCGCGCCCGCGAGGACGGGGCCGACCTCGTCGAGGCCGACGGTGGCCGCGACGAGAGGCCGGGGGTCGACCGTTGCGGAGGCGTAGGCCTGGATGGTGGCGTCCAGACCGGGGGAGGCGGAGAGGACACCCACCGCCGTCATGTCCTTCAACACGAGCGTACGGGTGTCGAGACGGCTCGGCTCGCCGGCCAGCCCGATGTAGACGAGACGGCCGCACGGCTCGACCAACTCCAGGGCCCGCTCCGGCAGATGGGCCGCGTTCGAGGCGTCGACGACGGCGTCGAAGGGCAACTCCGGAAGGGAACGCTCGTCCCACACGCGCTCGAAGCCGAGTGCCCGGGCGAACGCCGGGGAGGCGTTGGCACGGTCCAGGAGGTGGACCTCCGCGCCCGCGGCCCGCAGGAACATCGCGACCAGGAGGCCGATGGTCCCCGGCCCCAGGACGAGAGCACGGTCCCCGGCCCCGGCGGCGGCCGCCCGCGCCGCACGCAGGGCGTTGCCGCCCGGCTCCACGAGCGCCCCGAGCACGGCGTCGACCGAGTCGGGCAGGGCGTGCAACGACCAAGCCGGTACGGCGAGTTGCTCCGCGAGAGCCCCGGCCCGCGCCCCGCGGATCCCGACCTCCTCGCGCTGCTCGCACACGTGCTGACGGCCCCGGACGCAGCGTCGGCAGCCGCCGCAGCCCAGCATCGTGTCACCCATGACACGGCGTCCGATCCAGCCGGGGTCGACACCGTCACCGACGGCCGCCACCCGCCCGGCCCACTCGTGCCCCGGCCGCATCGGATAGTGGGAGTGCCCCTGACGGAGGTAGGCCATGGCACCGGTGAAGAACTCCATGTCGGTGCCGCACACGCCGACCCGCTCGCGTCGACGACGACCTCACCGGGCGCGGCCACCGGCGCCGGAAGCTCCTGGACCTCGTACGTGCCGGGGGCGGTCAGGACGAACGCGCGCATGAGACGACCTCCGCGGTACGGCGTATGAAGGACACGACGGCAGCTCCCCGACGTCAGGAATCGGGTGCGCCGAGCGGGCCGAGTACGGCCCGTATCTCGTCACGGGCGTCGACGAGAACGTCCAGCGGGGTCCGGTACGCCAGCGCGCTGACGCTCACGGCGCCCGCCGGGACGGTGGGCGAGGTCGGATAGACGGCGAGCGCGAGGCAGTTGACGCCGGTCTCGTTCTCCTGGTCGTCGATGCCGTAGCCCCGCTCGCGCGTGGCCGTCAGCTCGTGGTGCAGCGCGGCGGCCGTGCCCAGGGAGCGTGCCGTACGACGCTCCAGCGGGCAGTCGCCGATCCACGCCTCGACCTCCGCCACGGTGCCGAGCCGCCGGGCGAGCAGCAGTTTGCCGACGGCTGTGGTGTGCGCCGGGTTGCGCCCGCCGATCGTCGACGTCAGCCGGACGGCACCGGTGGGCGGGTCGACCTTGGCGCGGTAGACGACCTCGCGGCCGTCGAGCACCGCGTAGTGCGCGGTCTCGCCGAACCGCCGTGCCAGCGCGTCGAGTACGGGCCGCAGCCGGACCTGCTCGGGGCGCGCCTCGTGGTGGGCGAACGCCATCCGCAGGAACTCGTCCCCCAGCACATAGCGGCCCCGGGCGTCCTGCTCGGCCAGCCCGGCCCGGCGCAGCGCGCCCAGCGCCCGGTGCACGGTCGGCTTGGGGCTGGCGACGGCCCGCGTCAGCTCCTCCAGCCCCACACCGGCGGGATACCGGGCGAGCACCTTGAGGACGGCGAGCACCCGGTCCGAGCCCACGAGACGGTTGCCGCCCACGGCAGTTGGCGGGTCGGCGCCGGGGTCTGTCGAACCGCCGCGCGGCTGCGTATGCTCCATGGCGTTCCAGACTGTAGACCTCCGTACCGACTGTTGGAAGAGGTCCCATGGTGAGGCTGCGCAGCGCACACTGGTACGAGGGTCAGGACCGCAATGCCTACATCCACCGCGCGTGGATGCGCAGAGGCGTTCCGGGCGACGCCTTCACCGGCCGGCCGCAGATCGCCATCGCCAACACGGCCTCGGACCTGACCCCTTGCAACGCCCATCTCGACGAGGTCGCCTCCTCGGTCCGCGACGGCGTGTACGAGGCGGGCGGCATCCCGCTGGACCTGCCCGTGGTCTCGCTCGGCGAGACGAACGTGCGGCCCACCGCCATGCTCTGGCGCAACATGGCCGCGATGGCCACGGAGGAGATGCTGCGGGCCAACCCCATCGACGGTGTCGTCCTGCTGGGCGGCTGCGACAAGACCATTCCGTCGCTGCTGATGGCCGCCGCGTCGGTCGACCTGCCGGCCGTGGTCGTGCCCGGCGGGCCGATGCTGACCGGGACGTTCCGCGGAACGCCCCTCGGGTGCGGCACCGACGTGTGGCGGCTGTCGGAGGAGGTCCGCGCGGGCACCCTCTCGCAGGAGCAGTTCACCCGCTCCGAGTCGGCGATGATCCGCAGCCGCGGCCACTGCAACACCATGGGCACCGCCTCCACGATGGCCCTGGTCGCCGAGGCCCTCGGTACGGTCGTCCCCGGCGTGGCCGGGACCCCGGCCCCCGACAGCCGGCTGCTGGAGGCGGCGCACCACACCGGCCGTCTGGCCGTCGACATGGTGGGCGCGGACCGGCGGCCCGGCTCCTTCCTCACCAAGGCGTCCTTCCACAACGCGATCGTCGCCCTGGCGGCCGTCGGCGGCTCCACCAACGCCGTCGTCCACCTCCTGGCCATCGCCGGCCGGCTCGGCATCGACCTCTGCCTCGACGACTTCGACCGCATCGGCTCCCGCGTCCCGGTCCTGGTCGACCTCCAGCCGGCCGGCCGCTTCCTGATGGAGGACTTCCACCGTGCCGGAGGCCTCCTCGCCGTCCTGCGCGAGGTCCGCGACCTGCTCGACCCCGACGCCCTCACCGTCACCGGCAAACCCCTGGTCGACGCGCTCGACGACGCCCCGATCTGGGACACCGACGTCATCCGCACCTGCGCCGAACCCCTGGTCGCCGAGGGCGGTATCGCCGTCCTGCGCGGCAACCTCGCCCCCGACGGCGCGATCGTCAAACCGGCCGCCGCCTCCCCGCACCTGCTGCGCCACCGGGGCCGGGCCGTCGTCTTCGACTCCATCGAGGACTTCCACGCCCGCATCGACGACCCGGACCTGGACGTCGACGCCGACTCCGTCCTCGTCCTGCGCGGCTGCGGCCCCAAGGGCTACCCGGGCATGCCCGAGGTCTCCAACATGCCCCTGCCGAAGAAGCTCCTCGAACAGGGCGTCCGCGACATGGTCCGCGTCTGCGACGGCCGGATGAGCGGCACGGCGTACGGCACGGTCGTCCTGCACGTGGCGCCGGAAGCGGCGGCGGGCGGGCCGCTGGCCCTCGTCCGCACCGGGGACTTCGTCGCCCTGGACGTCGCGGCCCGCCGTATCGACGTCGACGTACCCGCCGACGAACTCGCCCGCAGAAGCCCGAGCGCGGCCACGGTCGACGCCTACGCCCACCCGCGGCGCGGCTGGGAGCGCCTCTACGTCGACCACGTCCTCCAGGCCGACACCGGCGCCGACCTCGACTTCCTGCTCGGATCCAGCGGTTCGGAGGTGAGCCGCGAGTCGCACTGACCGCGGACGGCCCGCTGACGGCCGGGAAACGGAACAGGTCCATCAGGCCCCGTGGTGCGGGCCTGATGGACCTGAGTGGAATCCGGATATGCGGTTACGGTCGGGTCAGGCGACGATGCCGCAGTCGTCGATGACGATCTTCTCGCTCGTCGAGCCGGAGCGGCTGCCCAGCGCCTCGACGGCCTTGACCACGTCCTCGCCCTCGACGACCTCGCCGAAGACGACGTGCTTGCCGTCCAGCCACGGCGTCACCACGGTGGTGATGAAGAACTGCGAGCCGTTGGTGCCCGGGCCCGCGTTGGCCATGCTGAGCAGGAACGGCCGGTCGTGCTTCAGCTGGAAGTTCTCGTCCGCGAACTTCTCACCGTAGATGCTCTTGCCACCGGTGCCGTTGCCGTTGGTGAAGTCACCGCCCTGCAGCATGAACTCGGGGATGACCCGGTGGAAGGGGGAACCCTTGTACCCGAAGCCGTGCTGACCGGTCGCCAGCTCGCGGAAGTTGCGTGCCGTCTTGGGCACCACGTCGTCGAACAGCCGGAAGACAATGCGGCCGAGATCCTTGCCACCAGCCGAAACCTTGAAGAACACGTTCTCGCTCATGACCTTGATTCTCCACAAGAGGGGGGCCCAGGTCGAACCGGCGGGGTGTCGCGCGTCGCGAACCGGGCCATCGGCCGACGTTTCAGCCGCCGAGCAGCGGCGCCGAGACACGGCAGTCCACGGGCTCGGCGTGCGCGGGGTCCAGGGCGTTGAGGACGAGCTGCATGGCGTTGGAGTCGTAGGCGATCGAGATGTGCTCGGAGAGGTCCAGAGGACAGACGTCCTGGACGGTGATGTTGCGCACCTTCGCACCCTTCCCCGCCGTGAGGAACTGGTTGGTGTACGGCGTGACCACCTCGTCGTACCGGGTCGCGATGACCGTGTAGTCGACGCCCGGCTGGGTGTCGCCGCCCCGGTCCAGTCTCCTGTTCACCTCGGACCCCACCATCTGGTCCGCGTACGCCTGCCCCGCCAGGGCGGACACGGTCTGGTTGAGGCCGAGCGCGGTGGTGAGGGTGCCCAGGCCGGACACGGAGGCGCCGTGGTTGGAGGGGGCCAGTCCGACGAGTCTGCGCACCTTGTTGCGCGACGGCTTCGCCGGGTTCGTGCCCCCTTCGAAGCGCAGGTACCAGCGGGGCAGCACACCGCCGCCCTGGGAGTGCCCCACCAGGTCGACCTTCCGGGCACCGGTCGCCTTGAGTACCCGGTCGACGAAGCGGGAGACCTCGCGGGCCGAGTCGGGGATATGGCCGGTCGCCTTGAACGGGACTCCTGGCTTCCCGCCGTAGTTCGGCGCGAAGACGCAGTACCCCTCGTCCTTCAGCCGGGGTGACAGCATGCCCCAGTTCATGTGGGCGTTCGTCAGGGTCGCGTGCAGCAGGACGACGGGGCGGGGGTGCGCGGCGGTCGGCCGGCACGTCCAGTCGTTGGCTCCCGGCGGCGGGGCGTCCGGCTGGAGGGTTCCGCGGATCAGGGCCGCGGGGGCGGCGACGGCCCCCGCTGGCGGGGGTGGGCCGTCGGCCGCGCTCGCGGGGGCCGGTAGGCCGAGTGCCAGGGCCGTGACGGTGCCGATCGTCGCCCACCAGGTGAACAGGCGGGAACGCGGCACGGGCCGGGCAGGGCGATGGGACATACTTTCCGCTCCTCGTCAGGGTCGGTCACGAAGGACGACCAAGATCTTCGAGGAGCGACAGCCGACGCCGTGGCCGAACCGCACCCGAGACCCCCGTCCGAGTAGCGGCTTTCATTCGTGCGGCTCTGCCGCGGGCGTCGTCAGCGGCCATCCGCGGGCAATGCCTCGCCCGGCCCGCGTGAAACCCTTGAGGCTGGGGACTTGGCGGGTAGGCCGGGCCGAGCTGCGTTCCCCTTGGGGGCCGGCCCGACCAGGCTCCTCTGGTTCAGACCACGAGCCGGGGGAGCCGCTCGCCGAGGGTCAGGACAGGCTGCCGTCCTGACAGATCTGCCGGGCGACCTCACGGAGCTTGACGTGGGGTTCCTGCGAGTACCGGCGCAGATGTCACGCAAGCCTCCGACCGGCGCCCGAGCGGCCCAGCCCCTTCGCCCAGCCCCTTCGCCCAGGCCAGCAGCTCGGGCTCGGCCAGGTCGGTGCCCAGCCAGTCGTGGTCGAGGTCCGTGCCGGGGAGGGAGGGGACTACGGCCACATGGAGGCCGGCGGCTCGGGCGGAGGCGATGCCGGTGGCCGAGTCCTCGAAGGCGACGGAGCGATTCGGGGCGGCGCCGAGTGCGGCACATGCCGTGAGGTAGAGGTCCGGTGCGGGCTTGGGGGAGCGCACCTCGTCGGCGGCGAAGGTGCGGGTGAAGCAGTCGCCGAGCCCGGCCGATTCCAGGGCGATGTCCAGGAGTTCGCGTGGGCTGTTGCTGGCCACGGCCATGGGGACGCGCGCTCGGCAGGCGCGCACCAACTCCACTGCTCCGGGGAGGGCCGTGGCTCCCCGGGCCAGTTCGCCGCGGACCGTTTCGAGGAGTTCGGCACAGAGTTCGGCGGCGGCGCCGGGCCGCCCGAAGTGCTCGGCCATGGCCTGTCCCGCGGCTTCCAAGGTGCGGCCGATGACCAGGGCCTTCTGCGCGGGGCCGAAGGGCAGGCCGTGTGCGGCGAAGAGTGCCGTTTCCGCCACGGTCCAGCTGTCTTCGGTGTTGACCAGGAGCCCGTCACAGTCGAAGACCACGGCCTCCGCGTCAGTCGGAAGCGAGCGCATGTCCTGCCCCTTTCACCGGGCGATACCGAAGCGGCCCACCCGGACGACGGGGCGCCGGAGCGGGATGATCACGCGCGATCACCCTAGGTCTCCGCGACAAGGAGAATCCACATTCCTGCCCGAAATCGGGCAGGAACCTCGAGTTCAAGGCCCAGTTCTCAGGTCGACGTGCCCACGGCTGGGCCCCGTTCGCCGTCGGCCGTACAACCTCCGGCCGACTCGCCGGTCCAACTCATCGGGGTGTGCATGGGATCGGAACAGCAGATCGCCTTCTTCCTGCGGGAGTTGAAGGACGGCGACGCCTGGCGGCGGGCGGCCGCGACGAAAGGCCTCGGCGGGGTCGGCCGGGACGAGCACGCGTGGATGCTCGTCGCAGCGGCCGGCGACCGTGCGCCCGAGGTGCGGGGAGCCGTGGCCGCGGGACTCGGCCGACTCGGGGTCGCCGAGGCGGGCCGTACGGTGCTGCCCGCCCTCATGGGCGACGACGATCCCTGGGTACGGAGCCGGGCCTCGCGCGCCGCGATCCGGCTCGGGCTCGACGGCCCCGCGGCCGTGGACGCCTACGCACGCCTGCTCCGCGACCCTGACCGGCACCTGCGGATCAACGCCCTCGACGGCCTGGGTGCCCTGGGCGTGCCGGGGCACGCTCCCGCGCTGGTGGCCCTGCTGCGCGACCCGGACCCAGCCGTGTGGGGACGCGCCCGCGCCCTGCTGTACCGCCTCCGGCGCGACCCGGCCGTCAGCGCCGAGGTGGTGCGTACGGCCGAGCAGGGCGCGGACGACGCTCGCGTACGGGCGCTCCAACTGCTGCCCGGGGAATGGACCGAGCGCCTCCGCGACGCGCTGGTCACGGGGCTGCGGGATGCGTCCGCCGAGGTGCGGATCGCGGTGGCCGCCCGGTTGTCCGACGTCGAGGCCACGCGGACGCGGGACGCCCTGGTCGGGGCGCTGGAGACGGAACGGGACGCCGACGTCGCCGCCTCACTGCTGCGCGGGCTCGGCCGGCGCAGCGAGGAACGCGTCACCGGGCCCGCGACACGATGGCTCGGCGATGCCGTCGCCGGGCCCTCGGCCGCGTACGCGCTGGAGCCGCCGGGGCACCGGCCGCCACCGTGGTACTGCGCACCGCCGTCAACGACCCCGCGCGCGGCGGCCGACGACGCCCTGCGGGCGCTGGACGGGGGCCGGCCCTGAGCAAGGGGCGTGACTCTCAGCTCTCCGGCACGGCGTCGCCCGACGGCGCGTTGCCACGGCCGTAGTGGTGCGTGGTGAACATGTAGAGCAGGCCCGTGCCCAGCACCACCGCGCCGCACAGCAGGACGATCCAGTTCTCCCACCACGGCTTCTCCGGGGTGCGGGCCCAGCAGATGTTGACGATCGCGAAGATGCCGTAGGCCAGCGCCCCGATGTTCACCGCGAGCCCCCAGCGGCCCAGCGTGAACTCCCCTGCCGGACGCCAGCCCTTGAGCCGGGCCCGCAGCGCCGCCAGGACCACCATCTGGAACGAGGCGTAGATGCCGAGGATCGCGAACGACACGATGTTGGTCAGGGCGTCCTCGGAGAACAGTGAGGCGAACGCGATGAGCAGCGGCACCGCGGCGGCCACCAGCAGCGCGTAGCCGGGGACCGCGCGGGCGTGCGCGAACCTCCGCAGCAACTGGTGCCCGACGATCATCTCGTCCCGGGCGTACGAGTAGATGAGCCGCCCCGCCGCCGCCTGGAGGCTGATCGTGCAGGACAGGAAGGAGATCAGCACCACCGCCATCACCAGCCGGGCCCCGGTCTCGCCCATGGCGTCGTAGAGCACGTCCACCACCGGGTCGGCCTGCTCGCCCGAGATGACCGCGCCGTAGTCCGTGACCGACAGCAGCAGCGACATACAGGTGAACGTGGCCGCCGCGCCGCCGATGTAGATGGTGCGGCGCATCGCCCTCGGGATGACACGGCCCGGGTGGGCGACCTCCTCGGCGGTGTCGCCGCAGGCCTCGAAACCGTAGTACTGGTAGAAGCCGATGATGGCCGCGGCGAGGAACACCGGCAGGTAGGAGCCGTCACCCTCGGTGCCGTAGGTGTCGAAGATGACGCCGAGGCCGTGGTGGCGGTGGGTGGACAGCAGGTAGATGCCGACGACCAGGGCGCCGATGAGTTCGCCGACGAAGCCGATCACGGCCGCCGCCGACAGCGCCTTGGTGCCCATGTAGTTGATGAGGACGGCGACGACGATGAGCACCGCCGTGCACAGCACGGTGTTGTGCACGGAGGTCTTGAAGCCGAAGAGGATGGCGATGTAGGGGCCGGCGCCGTACGCGACGGAGGTGATGGTCACCAGCAGCGCCCACATGTACACCCAACCGGTCATCCACGCCCAGCGTTTGCCCCACAGCCGCCGGGCCCACGGGTAGACGCCACCGGCGATGGGGTACTGCGCGACGACCTCGCCGAAGATGAGCGCGACCAGGAACTGGCCGCAGCCCGCGAGCACGAACGCCCAGATCATCGGAGGTCCGCCCTCGGCGAGCGCGGTCCCGAAGAGCGTGTAGGTGCTCACCACCGGGGAGAGGTAGGTGAAACCGAGGGCGAAGTTCGCCCACGGCCCCATGTCCTTGCGGAACTCCGAGCCGGGCTCGCCACCGGGGGCGTCGGACGACGCGGCGGGCGGCCGCTCCGGGCCCGTCACTGCCCGGCCCCGCGTGCCGTCGGTCCGGGACGGCCGGTGATCAGGTCGGCGGCGCGTTCCGCGGCGAGCAGGACCGTCACCATCGGGTTGATGGTGGGCATCGTCGGGAACACCGACGCGTCCACGATGCGTACGCCCTCGAAGCCGCGCAGTCTCAGCTCCGGGTCGCAGACGGCCCAACGGTCGTCCGGGGCGCCCATACGGCACGTGCCCGCCGGATGGTAGACCGTGTGCGCGGCGCGACGCCCGTACTCCGACAGGTCGGCGTCGGAGACGACGTCCGGGCCGGGCGCGACCTCCCGGACCAGCCAGTCGCGCAACGGGTCGGTCGCGGCGACATCGCGGGCCACGCGCAGACCGTCCACGATCGTGCGCTCGTCGTGGCCCTCGGGATCGGTGAAGTACCGGAAGTCCAGGGCGGGTTGCTCGTCCGGGTCGGCGCTGCGCAGCCACATCCGGCCGGTGGAGCGGGCCCGCGGCACGTTCGGCGTCATACACACGCCGTACCGCGGCACGGGGTAGCCCAGCCGTTCGGTGTTGACGGTGAACGGCACCTGGTAGAAGTGGAACATCAGGTCCGGGCGCGGCTGGCCCTTGTCGCGGCGCAGGAACAGGCCGGCGTCCGAGTCCATCGCGGAGTTGGGCGGCAGCGGACCCGCGGTCTCCCAGACGATCACGGACTCGGGGTGGTCCAGCAGGTTCTCGCCCACGCCGGGCAGGTCGGCGCGTACGTCGATGTCCAGGGCGCGCAGCTCGTCGGCCGGACCGATGCCGGAGAGCAGCAGCAGACGCGGGGTGTCCACGGCCCCCGCGCACAGCAGGAGTTCCCGCTCGGCCCGCACGGTGGCCGGCCGGCCGTCGGCGTCGCGGACGGCGACCCGGGTGAGCCGCCCCGCCTCGTCCGTGAGCAACCGGTGCGCCCAGGTCTCCAGCAGCAGCGTCAGGTTGGGCCGGTCCAGGACGGGGTGGAGGTAGGCGACCGACGCGGAGGACCGCAGATTGCCCTCCGGCTGGTAGGCCAGCGAGAAGAAGCCGGCGCCGTCGGCGAAGGGTTCGGCGTTGAAGTCGTCGACGACGGGCACGTCGAGCGCGCGGGCGGCCGCGGTGACGAAGTCCTTGGCGATGGGGTTACGGTCCGCCTCGGCGACCGGGACGATGTCGGTGAGCAGCCGGTCGCGGTAGGGCAGGATCGTCGCCGGGTCCCAGCCGGAGCAGCCCCGGCCCACCCAGTCGTCGAGGTCCTGCGGCAGCGGCAGAAAGCTGATCAGCGTGTTGTGCGAGGAGCAGCCGCCCAGCACGCGCGCGCGTGAGTGCAGGATGTGGGAGTTGCCGCGCGGCTGCTCGACGGTGGTGTAGCCGTAGTCGAACTCCGAGCCCAGCAGGTTGATCCAGTTGCGCAGACGCAGGATGCGTTCGTCGCCGACATCGCTGGGGCCGCCCTCGACGACACAGACGCGGCAGTCGGGGTCCTCGCTCAGCCGGGCGGCGAGCACACAGCCGGCGGTGCCGCCGCCGACGACGACGTAGTCGTAGGCGGACTCTGCGCCGTGCGCGGGAGTGGTGGCCATGCGGTGCCTTTCTTCGGTGGCCGGTGCGCCACGGGTTCGTCCGCGCCGCCGCGGCGGACGGCGGGGTTGTCCGGTCAGCCCTTGAACCAGCCGGAGGGGGCGGGGGAGAGGTTCTGGTAGATGTGCTTGGCCTCCTGGTACTCCCGCAGCCCCGTCGGGCCGAGCTCGCGCCCGACGCCGGAGCGGCCGAAGCCGCCCCACTCGGCCTGCGGGACGTAGGGGTGGAAGTCGTTGATCCACACGGTGCCGTGCCGCAGCCGCTGGGCGACCCGCTGGGCACGGCCCGCGTCGGACGTCCACACGCCGCCCGCCAGGCCGTAACGGGTGTCGTTGGCCAGCTCCACCGCCTCGTCCTCGGAGCGGAAACGCTCGACGGTGACCACCGGCCCGAAGACCTCCTCCTGGACGATGCGCATGGACCGGTCGCAGTCGGCGAAGATCGTCGGCAGCAGGAAGAAGCCACGGCTGAGCGCCGGGTCGTCGGGCCGGGCGCCGCCGGTGACGAGCCGGGCGCCCTCCTCCCGGCCGATGGCGATGTACCGCTCGACCTTCTCGCGGTGCTCGGCGGAGCTGAGCGGACCGCTCTCCGTGCCCTCCTCCAGACCGTTGCCGAGCCGGATCGCCCGGGCGCGGTCGGCGTACGCCTCGACGAACCGGTCGTGCAGCGAGTCCTCGACGAGCAGCCGCGAACCGGCCGAGCAGACCTGCCCCGAATGCAGGAACGCGGCGTCCAGCGCGTAGTCCACGGCGGCCTCGAAGTCGGCGTCCGCGAACACGATGTTGGGGTTCTTCCCGCCGAGTTCCAGGGCGATGTTCCGCGGCCCCTCCGCGGCGCTGGCCATGATGGCGCGACCGGTGTTCAGACCGCCGGTGAACGACACCAGGTCGACGTCGGGGTGAGCGGTCAGGGCCGCGCCGACGGTCGCCCCGGAGCCCAGCACCAGGTTGGCGACGCCGGGCGGCGCGCCGGCCTCCTCGATCAGCCGGATCATGGCGATCGTGGTGAGCGGGGTGGTCTCGCTCGGCTTGAGGACGAAGGTGTTGCCGGCCGCGAGCGCCGGGGCGACCTTCCAGGAGGCCTGCAGCAGCGGGTAGTTCCAGGGCGCGATGAGCGCGCAGACGCCGACCGGCTGGTAGACGACCCGGCTGAGCACGTCCGGCCCGACGTCCACGACCCGGCCGCCGTCCTTGCCCGCGAGCTCGGCGAAGTAGCGGAAGGCGTTCGCCACGTCCTCCACGTCGATACGCGCCTCGGTCAGCGTCTTGCCGGTGTCGAGGGTCTCGGTGCGGGCGATGTCCTCCTTGTCCCGCAGCAGCAGGTCCCGGACGCGCAGCAGAAGGTCGGCACGGCGACGGGAAGGGGCGTTCGCCCAGTCCTCCTCGACGAACGCACGCCGGGCGGCGCGCACCGCGCGGTCCACGTCGGCGGCGTCGGCCTCGTCGACGCCGGTGACCACCGAAGCGTCGTACGGGTTGACCACCTCCCGCCGCCCACCCGCCGCCGCCTGCGTCCACTCGCCGTCGATGTACAGCTCACCCACCGCGGGGCCTCCTTCGCATCCGCCCGGTGCCGATCGGCTCGACGGTCAGCAACATGGCCCATCGAACGGGCAGCGGCCACGGGACGCACCGCCGCAACGGTGTCCGGGCGGTGCAGAGGACCCGGGTGGGCTAGGGACGTCGCGTCACGCCACTTCGGGATCCGCTACCCGGTCCGGGGCTCCTCCTCCGGCGCCACCAGCGACCGGGTCAGCGGGATCCGCGCCAGGGCCAGCAACCCGGCGGCGATCAGCGCGACACCGAACAGCTGGGGCAGCAGCCACCACCCCGAGCGGATCTCCTCCTCGTACAGGCTGATGCCGAGGGCGAGGCTCACCAGCGCGTCGCCCAGGGTGAGCGCGGGCTGCGAGGCGACCAGCGGGCCGGCCTGCATCGCGTTCTCCAGCAGGAACAGCGCGCACACCCCGGTCGCGGCGAACGCGTACGTCTGCCACGCGGAGAAGAAGCCCGCGACTCCCTGCTCCTCCAGGATGTGCGTGGCGGCCTTCATCAGCGCCGCGGTCACCGCGTAACTGATCGCCGTCGCGGCACCCAGACACGCCGCCCGGGCGCGTCCCTCCGGTCGCCGCAGGGCGGCCACGGCGAGGGCTACGACGAGCCCCATGCACACGGCGAGCGCGGGGACCCAGCGGTCCAGCGCCACATGGGTGCGGTTACCGGTGGGGGAGGCGGCGAAGAGCGCGACCGCCAGCCCCGCCACCACCACCGCCACGGCCAGCCAGCCCTTGCCCGGCAGCCGCCGGTTCATCAGCAGCGAGGCGACGACGAGGGTGAGCGGCAGCTCCAGCACGAACAGCGGCTGCACGATCGTCAGCGGCCCGTTGGCGAGCGCCAGCGCCTGGCAGACGGCGGCGGCGATCACCGCGAGGATGCCGGCCAGCCAGACGGGCCGGCGCAGCAGGTCGAGCATCAGCCCGGCCCGCAGTCCCTCCGAGCGCGGCACGGTGAGCGCCGCCTTGCGCTGGAGCACCGTCGCGACGGCGTTGCTGAGGGCCGCGCAGAGCGCGAAGACGACGGAGAGCGGGGTGTGCAGCGGGGCCACCTCCCCGGGCGGCGGACGGGTGCGAAGGGACGCGGGTGCGCCAGAGGAGCCGGGCAGCGCTCCCTGTCACCGTACGGCCAGGCCACGCACGACGCCGCCATGGCTCGCGGAGCTGCCGCAGGCCTGCGGAGCTGCCACCGCCCTGCGGCTGCGGACAATGGAAGGACGGCCGTGGGATGCTCCCCGGGGCGGGGCCGCGGGAGAGGAGCACCATGCCGCACCGGCCCTCGTCACCGGACCATGTGCAGGCCGCGCGCCGTGCGGTACGGATCACCGTGGCGGCCGGCGTCGGCTTCTACCCGGCCGTGTACGTCCTGGACGAGCCCGCCGTGGCGTTGTACGCCCTCTTCACCCCGATCTCGCTCGGCATCCTCTCCCCGCTGCCCGGCTCGGGCCGGGACCGCGCACGCGTCGTCCTGCGCGCCCTTCCGGTCGCCATGGCCCTGACCGCGCTCGGCACCGCCCTCGCCGTGGCCACCGCGCCCGCGGTCGCCGGGATGGTCCTGGTGGGCTTCGTGATGTCCTTCGGCGCGGCCTGCGGCCCGGCCCCGGCCGGCGCCGCCCCCGGACTCCAGCTGTTCTACATCCTGGCCTGCTTCCCGCCGTACGCGCCCGACACCCTCCACGAACGGCTGGCCGGCCTGCTCGTCGGGGGCACGCTCCTGATGCTCTGCGAACTGCTGGTGCTGCCCGCGCCCGAGGACGTCTCCTACCGCGAGCGGCTCGCCTCGGCCCTGGAGGTGGCGGCCCGCGCGGCGCGCGCCGCGGTGCACGGCCACCCGGCCGACCCCGGTCGCGCCCGCGAACTGCGGGCCGCCGGCCAGTCCCTGCGACTGTCGCGGCTGCCGCCCGCCGTACGCCCCGCCGGAGCGGGCCGCACCGACCGCGCCCTGGCACACACGGGCGGCGCCACCCGACGCCTCCTCGACCAGCTGGCCCGCGCAGCAGAACACTCCGCGAGCGCATCCGAGGCCGCGCCCACGAAGTCCCCCGTGGATCCCGTGTCGGCGCCACTGCTGGCCGCGATCGCGGCGGAGTGCCTCACCATGGCGGAGAACCTGCGCGGCCGGCGCCCCGTCGCGGGCCCCGAGGCACTGGAGGAGATGGTCGAGCAGTTCCTCACCACTCGCACTCGCGCCACGCTCGCCCGCGATCCACCGTCGTCCCGCACCCTGCGCCGCCAGTCGGCCGTCCTCGCCGAGGCGGCCTCGGCCGTGACCGCGCGGGCGGCCCTGTCCATCGCGATCGGCGGCAGACGCGCCGTCCGCGGCCTGCCGAGCGAACAGCTCTGGTACGCCGAGCCGCCGGCCGTCGTCCTGTGGCTGCGGCGGCTCACCGGGAACCTGACGCTGCGCTCGGTCGTGTTCCAGAACGCCGTCCGCACGGCCCTCGGACTGGGCGTCGCACGCCTCGTCGCCGGCTCGCTGGACCTCTCCCACGGCTTCTGGGTGCTGCTCGCCGTGCTGACACTCGGACGTACCACGGCCGGGGCCACCCTGTCCGCGGTGCGCCTCGCGGTGATCGGCACGTTGGCGGGAGCACTGGCAGCGGGAGCCCTGATCCTCTGGGCGGGCGAGACGACCGACGTCTACGCCGCGCTCCTGGCCCCCCTCATGCTGCTGGCCTTCACCGTGGGACCGATCGCCGGCATCGCCTGGGCCCAAGGGCTGTTCACACTCGTCGTCTCCACCGCCTTCGCCCAGCTCGCGCCGGTCACCTGGCGGATCGGCGAGGTCCGGGTCGTGGACGTCCTCACCGGCTCCTGCATCGGCCTGCTCTGCGGCGTCCTGGCCTGGCCGGCCGGAGCGGCCACCGAGGTCCGGCGCGGCATGACCGCCCTGCTCCAGGAGGCCGCGCCTCTCATCCCGGCCACGGTGGCGGCCACGCTGCCCGCCTGCGCCCCGCAGGCTTCATCGGCGCACCCGGAGGGCCCCGAGGACGGCGAGCGGACCCGTTGGGAGACACGGCACCGGTTGCGGCTCGCCGAGGCGGCGTACGCCCAGTACCGCAGCGAACCGGCGACCCGTCACGAGCACGCCCCCGACTGGCCGGCCGCCCTCAACTTCGCGATCCACACCCTGGTCGGCGCCAACTGGCTGCCCCGCCTCGCGGCGCGCGACCCCGACCGCCAGGTGCCCGACGCCCTGGTCGGCTGGGCCCGCGAGGCGGCCGAGTCGACGGCCACCGCAGCCACCCGCGCGGCGGACTTCCCGGCCGGCGGCACCCGGGTGCCGCCACCGCCCATCCCGTACCCGTCCGCCACCTCCCCGGACGCCCCGGCCCCGCCGCTGCCGCCCGCCCTCGCGGACGTCGAGAACTGGCTCGTCACCCTGCGGGCGGACCTGCGAGCGATGAACGACGGCACGTCACCCTGAGCCGCGCGCCGTCACGGGGCGCAGGCCTGGGCGATCGACAGGCTGTTCTCGTACAGATGATGCCGGGTGATCCGGCCGTCCTCGACGGTGAGGTGCAGCGCGAACGGCCCCTCGAAGCCCTTGCCCGTGGCCCGTACGGTCCCGGACAGGTGCCCCATCAGCACGGCGTCGGTGCCGTCGACGACAAAGGTGTCCACGCAGGCGCGCGCGTCCTCGGGGACGGTGTGTTCCGTCAACTCCGTGAACTGGGCGGCGCATTCAGCGGCGGTGGAACGTGGCCGGATCCACGGGACGCCGGGGTTCTCCGCGAGCAGCCAGTCGACCTCGTCGGCGAAGAGCGCGACGAGCCGCCCGGTGTCACCGGCCAGTCGGGCGGCGACGAACTCCTGCACGACGGACCGCGTGACCTCGGCGACGGACGTCGTCGCGGAAGCCGAACCGGCCGTGGACGGGGTGGACTTGACGGGCATGGCGCTCTCCTCGGGGCTGCGGGCGGATTCCGGGGCATTCCGTACCGCTTCGGTGTCGGGTCCGGCGTCGGTGCGGTGTGCTCGATCCTGCCCGGGAGAGGGGAGAGGCGTCGATTACCTCCGAGGTCATGGCGTCCCCGGGGGGAGGGGCTCATGGGCGCAGGTGGTCCAAGAGCCCGTCGGGCGTGGGGTAGGCGGACTCCCGGGGGAGAAGCCGCTGGGCGGCGTCCAGCTCCCCGGCCCGCACATGCCGGTGGATCTCGTGCGCGAGGGGCGTGACGTCGGTGATGGAGACCGTCCACTCGTCCGCGTAGCGGCGCGCGGCCTCGCCGGAGAGCCCGAGCTGCAGGGAGCGGTGGTGAAGGGGCCGCAGACGCATGTCGCGCTCGGGGTCCCATTGGACACGGGCCGGGGCCTGCCGCATCCGGCGCTTCCACTCGGCCTGGTCGGAGTGCAGTCCGCGCTCGTAGTGGGACAGGCACGCCTGCCGCAACGCCCACTCGAAGCCCTCGCGGGCGATCTCGACCGCGAGGACGGTCTCCTGGCCCTCCTTGGTGGCCCACCCGCAGCGGTACATCATCCAGAGGAACGACGGCTTGATCCACGTCATCCGGTCACGCTTCCAGGCCGCCGGGAACCGGCCCTCGGCGGCCGCGGGCAGGCCGATCCCCGGGGCGTAGGCCTGGTAGACGGTGATCGTGGAGTCGGTGTGGCGGGCGCGCACCTGGTACTTGGGTTCTGACACAGGCACAGCCTGGGGCTTGGGATCGGCACGCGCCAACGGATTATCCGAGCCGGCAAGCGGCTTGACCGAGCCGGGAGGCGACCGCCCGCCCGGTCGAGCTAGGGGGTGTCCCGGAAGCCCCGCACAGCACCCACGGCGTCCGGCGGGCTCGGGCACCGCACGGGACTTCCGAAACACCCCCTAGCTGCCCGGCAAGTGGCCGGGCCCCCGCCGTACCTCCCAGAACGTGAAGATGTGCAGCGCCGCCTCGATCCGTGCCACCGTGCGGCTGTCGGGCTGGCCGGCGAACCGGACGAAGACGACAGACGACCCCGGATCGTCGGCGACGTACAGGGTCAGCGGCACCCGGCCCATGAGCGGGTAGTCGTACCAGACGGACCGCTCGACATCGGTCGTCGGCAACGCCGTTTCGACGGCCTGCCAGTCCGAGTCGTCGAAGTCGTAGTCCACGAACGCAGCGACCGACTCGCACAGCGCCCGTAGATTCGTGTCGAGGATCCAGTCGTCGACGACGACGCCGTCAGGTTCCGGGGTGGTCATCGTGCACCGTCCGCTCTCGTCCAGGCCTCGTTGCGGACACCGAGAGGGCCACGGAGGGCCACGGAGGACCTCGGGAAGTCCGTGGCGATCATCCGGGCCATCGGACCGTCATGTCCAGCGAGATTCTCGACGGCCGGAGAACCGAACCACCGTCATCCGTACGGCGCAGGCGTCGAGCCCCGTCGAGCCCCGCTGTTCCCCCGCCCGCCCCGGCCGCCGGGCAGGCCACCGGCCCCGGTGTGAGACTGCTGAGCGAGGCGAGGGAACCGTGTCGCACGGTCACGGTGAGAGGAGGCGAGGTGGTGACGTCGGAGCACGGTGACGGTGTGCTGGAGGAGTTCCTCGCCGATCCGGAGAACTCGGCGCTGGACATCACCACCGTGGTGGCCCGCTGCTGCGAGGCGCTCGGGCTTCAGCAGGCGGTGATCTACCTCGCCGACCTGCAGCAGCGCCGGCTGGTCCCGCTGACCGACGTGTCCTCCACACTGCCGATCGACGACTCGCTCGCCGGCTGGACCTATCGCACCCAGTCCCTGCGCGTGGAGGAGTCCGAGGGCGGCGGCCTGACGACGTGGCACCCGCTGCTGGACGGCGCCGAGCGGCTCGGCGTGCTCGCGGTGCACTCGGCCACGCTCACACCGCTCTCGCTGCGCCGCAGCCGTACGCTCGCCGCGCTGCTCGCCATGATGATCACGTCCAGGCGTGCGTACCAGGAGTCGTTCGTACGCCGGACCCGCACCGAACCGATGCAACTGCCCGCCGAGATGCTGCGGGCCTTCCTGCCGCCCCGCACGATCGGCACGACACACGTCGTCTCCACGGCCCTGCTGGAACCCGCGTACGATCTCGGCGGTGACGCCTTCGACCACGCCCTCACCGACACCACCCTGCACGCCGCCGTCCTCGACGCCATGGGCCACAACCTCGCCTCGGGACTGACCACCGCGGTGTCGTTGTCCGCCTGCCGCAACGCGCGGCGCACCGGGGCCGACCTGCCGGAGGTGGTGGAGAGCGTGGACGAGGCACTTTCACGCTGGCTCCCCGACCAGTTCTGCACCGGCGTACTCGCCCAGCTGGACCTGGCGAGCGGAGTGCTGCGCTGGACCAACTGCGGACACCCCGCGCCCCTGCTCATCCGCGACCGGCGGCCGCTCGTCGACGCCCTGGAGCGGGAGCCCGATCCGCCGATGGGCCTGCCGTCCCTGTTGGCCGACTCCTCGCGGCAGACCCACGAGGTCGCCCTCCAACCAGGCGACCGGGTGCTGCTGTACACCGACGGCGTCACCGAGTCCCGCACCCGGGACGGCGGCCTGTTCGGGTTGGAGCACTTCGCCGACTACATCATCCGCGCCACCTCCGCGGGCGAACTGGCGCCGGAGACCCTGCGGCGGCTGATCCACTCGATCCTGGACGCCCAGCCTGGGCGCCTCCGCGACGACGCGACGCTCCTGCTGTTCGAGTGGCGGCCCCCGACCCGATGACCGCGACCCGGTGCCCACGGGACCCCGGCCGGCCTTCCCCCGGCGCGGGCTCCTACGCAGCGGGCCTCGCTTCGAGGAGGGAGAAGGGCTCGGCGTCGGCGAGCGGGGTGCTCGACGTGAGGGTGAGGCCGGCCCGACGTCGCGGTGGAGGTCGGACTGGTCCGTGTAACCGCACGCGAGGGCCACGTCGGTGCGGCGTTGTGACCTGAGCTCAGCGGGCGGCACGGTCGAAGCGGACCAGCATCGTGGCGCGTTTGGGGGTGAGGCCGACCTGGTCCGTGAACCTGGCCCACAGCCGCTTCCGGCTCCAGCCGCAGGACGCGGCGAGGTCGTCGACGCGAACCCGGCCCCGGCGGGCGACGATGGTCTGCCAGGCGGCGGCGACCTCGACCGTCATCGACGGCGCCCGCGCGGCCCGCCCCGCGAGGAACTCGTCGGTCAGCGCGAGGCGTTCCTGCCGGGTCGTGGCCCCGGCGAGCCGCTCGCGCAGCCGCCGCTCCTGGCACCCCCACAGCTCTTCGAGGCCGGTGACGGATCCGTCGAGTTCGCGCGGCGAGACCTCGAGCACCCGGTAGGCCGCCAGTGGCGAGAGACGGATCTCGACGCACTCGACACGCCGGCCACGAATACGGGCCTGACCGGGCGACAACCCGGCGACCAGGCTGTTCAGCGGCTGTCGCTCCACTGCACTGTCCACCCGGAGCGGCTCGTCCCCGAGCCCGACGACCACGGCGGGCTGGGGGAGTACGCGCAGATCCAGTCCGGCGGCGAGCCGGTCGCGGAAACCGGCCATCCGCACGCCCTCCAGCGCCGTACCGCCGAGCGGGCGGGCGACTTCCCAGCCGCTCTCGGCGTCAAGGCCCGTGGGTGCGAGTGCCACGTCGTAGCTGCGCATGCTTCCACGGTCGCCGACGCCGGCGTCTCCTGTCTTGGACGAATGTTCCCCGGACGCCTTCGGCTCGCGGGCTCCATACTTTGGTCGGTCGCGCCGAGACCGAAGGCGGATGTCCCGGCACCGGACGCCTTCCTAGCGTGGCGGTGTGACGACGACCGACTCCGAGACCGCAGACAGCACCGGGGCCCCCGACGGCACGGGAGCCCCCGACGGCGCCGGGCCAGTCGACCGGCCGCCGCGCGGGGCCGTGCGCAATGGGGAACGAGCGCTCGCACCCGATCTGGCGCGGGGCATCATGCTCCTGCTGATCGTCGTGTCGAATACCGCGTTCCACCTCTGGGCGGCTCGCCACGGCCCCTCGGGGTGGCAGCCGGTCGACGGTTCCTGGGTGGACCGGGCGGCGCAGTTCACCATGATCACCGCGCTGGACCTGCGCGTGTACCCGCTCTTCGCGTTCCTCTTCGGCTACGGCATGACGCAGCTCTACCTGCGTCAGGTCGAGGCCGGGGCCACCGGGAGCGCCGCCGTCGGCATCCTGCGCCGCCGCAGCCTGTGGCTGATCGTCATCGGGCTGTCGCACTCCACGCTCCTGATGGCCGGTGACATCGTCGGCTACTACGGCGTACTCAGCCTGGTCCTGGGCTGGCTCTTCGTCAGGCGCAGCGAGCGGGCGCTGAAGTGGTGGATCGGCACAGCGGCCGTACAACTGCTGCTGATCTCGGTGTTGCCCGTCGTCACGGCCCTGCTGCGGGGCGAACTGGGGTCGTTGGGGGACGCGTCGGCGGAGCCGCGCTTCATGGCGTACGCGTCGGGCGAGGAGAGCTTCCTCGCGGCGGTCGGCACCCGGCTGACGTCCGGCCTGTTCGTCACCTTCGTCGCCGCCCCCTTGGCACTCGTCGGCGGCGGCTACCTGGTGTTCCTCCTCGGCTTCTGGGCGGCACGCCGACGCGTCCTGGAAGAGCCCGGACGGCATCTGCGCCTGCTGCGCCGCACCGCGGTCGGCGGGATCACGATCGGCTGGCTGGGCGCGCTGCCCGCAGCGCTCGCCCACGTCGGCGCCCTGGACGTGCCGGAGGACGCACAGAGCGAGGAAGGGGTGCTCACCCTCCTGCGCGATGTCACCGGGAACGCCGGCGGGGTCGGCTACGTCGCTGCCGTAGCCCTGTTCACCCACTGGTGGACCCACCGCGGCCCCGGCAAGGAGAAGCGCTGGGGCGGGAGGACCGTCGTGGCGGTCTCAGCGGTCGGCAAGCGGTCGTTGTCCTGCTACCTCGCCCACTCGCTGATGTTCTCCCCACTCCTCGCGGCCTGGGGCCTCGGCCTCGGCGAGCACCTGACCAGCGCCACCATGGTGCTCTTCGCGGTCGGCGTCTGGCTGGTGACGGTCGCCGGCGCGTACGCGCTGGAACGCGCCGGGCGACAGGGGCCGATGGAGGCGGCCCTGCGACGGCTGGTGTACCGCCGCACCTGACCCGGACGCGGATACGTCAGTCGCGGCGTCCGGGTCGGCGACGGCGTGGGCCCGCTCAGCCCGCGTACACCCGGCCCTCCTTGACGACGAAGTGCGTCGGGTCGGAGCAGCCGAGGGACGGCGTACGCAGCAGACTCACCGTCAGGGGCGCCGGTTCTGTGCTCGCGGTCGAGAACTCGCAGACGGCCCCCGAACCGGTCAGCGGGTACCAGAACCAGCCGTCCACGTCGCCGACCGTCACCCGGTCCGACTCCTTCCAGGCGCCGTTGGACTGCGTGTAGACCTGCAGCCGCACCGAGGCCGCGTACTCGTCCTGCGTCGAACGCAGCGCGGTCAGCGTGACCTTGTAGTCGGTACCGAGCTGGGACGAGGCGATCTGCCGGGTCTGCGGCGCGGCGGTACCGGCGCTGGACGCACCGGCGCCGGCGGCACCGAGACCTGCCACCATCAAGGCGGTGAGAAGCGCCGCAGTGCCGCGACGCCTACGAGTGCTGGCCAAGCTCATGTGTTCCCCCGTGGAACGAGTCGGAAGGGCGCTCTGACGAATGCCCGGTCACCGGTGAAGACACGCGACACGCATTGGGGGTTGTACGGCAGGCCGGTCGGGCGCTCCGCCTGCCGGCTAGCTCTTGACGGCCACCGTCTCGTCCGGCTGGCGCGTGCTCTGCCCGTCCGACCCGCGCCCGGCGAAGCGCATGGCGACGCAGGCCCCCAGGTACAGCAAGGCGACGACCAGCAGCAGCGCCTGATATCCCGTCAGCAGCGCAAGATACTCGAGCGCACCCCCGGTCAGCGCGCCCAGCAGGTTCGCGCCGAACGCGGACGTCGGGTCGGGGGCCAGCGCGAGGCGGTCGGAGAAGATGAGGTTGGCGCAGAAGATGGGGGCGAAGGCCAGGGCGATGGCGGCCGCGAGCCGGCCGGCCGGGGGCAGCGAGAGCACGGCCTGCGTCGGAACGAGCCAGGCCACGGCGAGCGAGCCGAACAGCAGCACCTGCAGGAGCAGTAGGTTGACCCGCCGCAGCCTGCGCCGGACCTCCACCGCGGCGAGGACGGAGAGCAGCACGCCGAAGAAGACCAGGGCGTTGACCAGCCAGGTCGTACCGAAGTACAGCGCGAACCCGATCACGTTCTTCGTTTCGAGCAGCATGAAGGCCGCACCCAGCAGGAACATGTCGGTGTAGCGGAACGTGCTGCGGATACGGACCCCGGTCAGACGCACCGCCAGCAGCGTCACCAGCAGGATCGCGCCCAGGGCGCCCAGATACAGCGTGGGGATGCCCCGGTGCAGCAGATACGGGAAGGGGTGGTCGTCGGTCGCGGACGCCGGGACCGGGCCGCTGGGCTGCCAGATCTGCTGGCAGGACTGGTCGGCGGGCGTCATCCCGGCCACCAGCACGGCCGCGTTCCGTTTGAACGTCGTCATACAGGGGGCGTGGCCGTAGAGGTGGTCGAGCTCACCGGCGAAGCGGTCGACCAGCCAGGCCTTGCGGTAGTAGTTGTACATCGCGAACGCGCCGTCCGGTGCCAGATGATCCCGTGCCGCCTCGAACGCCTCCCGCGTGAACAGATAGCTCTCCAGCCGCAGGTTGCTCGCGCCCGACACCAGCGTCAGTGAGTCCGGAAGCGCCAGGATGATCAGGTCGTACTTGGCGTTCGTCCGCTCCAGGAACGCCCGCCCGTCGTCGATGTGGACGTGCACCCTGGGATCGTCGTACGGCCGCGCCGGATGCAACTGCGCGCCGATCTCCTGGAGGCGGGGGTCGATCTCGACCGCGTCCACCCGCTCCGCGCCGTGCGCCAGCGCGACCGCGACGTCATTGCCGTTGCCTGCCCCGATGACCAGCACGCGCTTGTGTGGGTTGCGGGGCGTCTGCTCGTAGGCCTGCTGATAGGGCGAGTTCTCCCGCATCAGCACCGGCAGCGGCGCGGTGCTCTGGTGCGGGACGCCGTTGGCGGAGATGTAGTACGTCCGGGTGGCGGTCGGCGACGCCTTGAGTTCGATCTTGTAGTACGGCGACCAGGAGACACCGGCCGCCGTCGACTCCAGGAACAGCGCGGCCACCATCGCGGTGAGCGGAATGCCGTACAGCAACGTGTTGCGGCGCCCGCCCAGGACCAGCAGGGCCACGGCGGCGAGGACGCCCCACACGACCGACGGGGCGCGCAGCCAGGACAGTACGGCGAACGACACCGAACCGGTGATGCTGCCGATCAGGTCGTAGCGGTAGGCGTCCAGCGAGGGCAGCTGGCGGAAGAGATCGGCGGTGATCTTCCCGATCCCGGCCATGATCACCGCGGTCAGCAGGAAGATGGCGGGCAGCGTCACCCACTGGGGCAGGCCCGTGGTCTTCACGGCGGTGAAGTAGATGACCTCACTGCTGCTCTGACGCACCTGCACCGGGTACGCCCGTACGAAGATGACGAGCAGGGCGAGCGGAATCGGTGTCCAGCGTTTGAGCCACCGCCCGCGCGTGGCCGGGATCAGGAACCCGATGCCGATGCCGAGGAACGATCCCAGCAGGATGAAGTTCGAGAAGTAGCTGAGGTGGACGACATTGGCGCCCGCCCATCTGATCAGCGCCAGCTCGACGAACAGCATGGTGGTGCTGGCCAGCACGAGCCTCCAGCGCACCGAGAACGCTGATTGCCCCGATTTGGTCATCTTCATGCCGATTTACGGTGCCAGTTTCGGGTCGGCTAGTCGAGATGCCTTGCCGGTGTGCACCCGCGGACATTGAATGCCCTCATGGTCACTGCCGCCGACGGGGCGGACGATCCGTCAGCAGCCGCCGCGTTCCCGCCGTACGGTCACAGGCTCGCCAGCAGACGGTGGAGGGGCACGGGTACCTGGTCCGGTTCGAGGGCCTCGACCAGGAGACGGCCGTAGCGGATCTTGCGGCCCCGCTTCGTGCCGAGGAAGCGCCGCATCTGCTGCTGCGGGGACCGGCCCTGCTGCGCGGGCTGGCGTTCGAAGATCCGCCAGGCCTGGAGGTCGCCCTCGGCCTGGACGATCCTCTCGACCCGTGGCACGCCCAGCGCCCGGATGAGTTCGTCCTCCAGGTCCGTCACACACACGAAGACCTCTTGGCGGGGCGCGCGGGCCCGTTCGAGACCGCGGTCGTAGAAGGGCTGTTCGCGCTCGTCGCACAGTCCGGCCAGGCGCAGCCCCAGCCCGGTCGGCCCGAGCAGGCCGGCGTAGCGGCCGACGCTCATGGCTCCGCCCATGGGCAGCGCGCAGATCCCCTCGGCCGGAAGGTCCCGGCCGTGGCGGGCGGCCAGCGCCTCCACGGCCGCGAGGTCGCTCGGCCCTTCCAGCAGCACCGCGGTGTGCACGCGCAGCCGCGCGGCCAACTCCGTGGCCGGCCCGCCGGAACTGCCCGCCGCCCACCTGGTGACCGCGTCCCGGAACACTCCCATGTCCGCCATGGGGCCGATTCTGCTCCAGCGCGACCGGACGCGGCACGGAGTTTTCGCGGGCCACGTGCGCTGGACGGCCGAGTCCCTGCCACGCAGCCTGCTTGATCGGCGGGCGACGACGGGGACCTCGTCCTCAAGTCGCCTTATCGGCAATGAAATTGATCGTGCATCATTTTTGAAAATCAAATACAACTTTGCGAGTTCTTGGTGTAGCTCCGCCGCCGATTGCGTGAGCCTCATGGGCATCACAAGGTGACTGCGGCCCCACCCGTGACAGCGGGCACGCGCGGTCGCCGAACCCCCCACGTACGTGAGAGGCAACAACGATGACGATGAGCCGCGCACTGCGGTACGGCGGCCGCACGCTGGCGTTGACGGCGTCCGCGCTCGGGACGATCGCGGCGGCAGCCGTGCCCGCGGTGGCCGACGAGCAGCCCACCGCGGAGCAGATCATGGCCGACTGCGCCTCCGGGCAGGGCAAGTGCAGCTTCAACTCCCCGGAGATCGGCCAGGCCTACCTCGGCGAGCCCCGCCAGGTCTCCGAACTGCTCTACAACTGCACGGCCTCGCCCGCCTCCCAGTCGATGGCCTGGGCCGACACCGTGGGCTCCTCCCACTCGGTGGGCGGCTCCGTCACCGTCGGCGGCGGCATCGAGGGCATCATCACCGCCAGCGTGACCGCGACGTACAACTACACCTGGCAGAGCTCACGCACCGAGACCAGCACCTTCACCGTGTCCGTGCAGCCCGGAGAGGTGGGCTGGATCTCCCGCGCCCAGGTCATGCAGCGGATATCCGGCACCTGGCAGACCCACTACGACGACCCCAAGTGGGGCCACTACTACTGGTTCGTGCCCGATGTGGTCACCGGCCCCGCCCCGAACGGCACGGACGGCAAGCACAACGCGGTCGTGGTCAAGTCCCGCAAGATGACGGCCGAGGAGAAGAAGCTCTGCTCCAGCGGCGCCCACCAGGACAGCGTCTTCACCCGCGGCGGCTGATCCGGCCCGGTCGGCGCGGGCCGGGGCGGTCCCGCACGGACCGCCCCCGTAGTTGCGCACTTTCGATCAGCGCGTATGCGCGTGTGCGCGTAATGAGCGTGCGCAACTGAATCCCCTGGGTACCCGGGCTGCATGCAGATCGATCTCAAGGGCCGTACGGCCCTCGTCACCGGTTCCACTCAGGGCATCGGCGCGGCGATAGCCGCAGGGCTGGCCCGTGCCGGGGCCCGGGTGGGCGTCAACGGCCGTAGCCCAGAGCGGGTGGAACGCGGCGTCGCCGAGCTGGCGCAGGAGGTGCCCGGAGCGGCCTGGGTGCCGGTGCCCGCGGACGTGACCACGCAGGAGGGCGCGGCCAAGGTCGCCGAGACGCTGCCGGACGTGGACGTCCTCGTCAACAACCTCGGCGTCTTCGGCGCCGCCGACCCCCTGGAGATCAGCGACGAGGAGTGGCGGCGCTACTTCGAGGTGAACGTGCTGTCGGCCGTCCGCCTGACCCGGCTGCTCCTGCCCGGCATGACCGAACGCGGCTGGGGTCGCGTGCAGTACATCGCCAGCGACTCGGCGCTCGTCACCCCGGCCGAGATGATCCACTACGGCATGTCCAAGACGGCGCTGCTCGCGGTGAGCCGGGGCTTCGCCAAGCAGGCGGCCGGTACGGGCGTGACGGTGAACTCCGTCATCGCCGGGCCCACCCACACGCGCGGCGTGGAGGACTTCGTCCACGAACTCGTGGACAGCGACCTGCCCTGGGACGAGGCCCAGCGCGTCTTCATGCGTGAGCACCGCCCCCAGAGCCTGCTGCAACGGCTGATCGAACCGGAGGAGATCGCCAACATGGTGGTCTACCTCAGCTCCGACCAGGCCTCGGCCACGACCGGCGGCGCGCTGCGCGTGGACGGAGGGTACGTCGACTCCATCCTGCCCTGAGCGGCCGGCGACGGCAGGAGCGGCTGTCGCATGGTTTGTCCTCCCGCGGTTTGTCTTCCCCCGGCCGCGGCACTCGGAGTCCGGATCGTCCCGGCGGAGGACGGGCGGAGCAAAGGGCGGTCGATGACGACGATCGGCGTGGAAGAGGAGTACCTGCTGCTCGACCCGGACACGGGTCTGCCGGTACCCCGGGGGGACGAGGTGCGGGAAGCGGCGGGGCTCGGGCGCCTCGCGGCGGACCGGGAGGTGCAGCACGAGCTGCTCCAGGCGCAGGTCGAGGTCGCCACCCCGGTGTGCGAGACGCTGGAGGAGGCAGGAGGGCATCTGCTGCGTCTGCGGCAGGCCGTCGCCGTGGCCGCCGAGGAGCACGGCTGCCGGATCGCGGCCTGCGGGGCCTCGCCCCTGCGCTGCGCCCGTCCCGTGGCCGTCACCGACGAGGCGCGCTATCGGGCCATGGTCACGAAGGCGCCCCAACTGGTGGCGGAACAGCTGGTCAACGGCATGCACGTCCACGTCGCCGTACCCGGCCGCGAGGAGGGCGTGCAGGCCCTGAACCGCATCCGGGCCTGGCTGCCCGCCCTGACCGCCATGTCCGCGAACTCCCCCCTGTGGGACGGCCAGGACACCGGCTTCGCGAGCTGGCGCACCGTCATCTTCGGCCGCTGGCCGGTCAGCGGCATGCCCCCGTGCTTCCAGGACGCCGCGGACTACGACCGGCGTATCGAGCGACTGCTGGACGCCGGCCTGATCGCCGACATCGGCCAGGTGTACTGGCAGGCCCGGCTGTCGGACCGCTATCCCACCGTCGAGGTGCGGTGCTCGGACGTGCAGCTGAGCGCCGACGAAGCCGTCATGCTCGCCGGGGTCATCCGGGCGCTGGTGAAGACGGCACTGGCGGAAACGGCCGCCGAGGCCCCCCTGCCCGACCACGAACCCGAACTGCTGCGGGCCGCCATGTGGCACGCCGCCCGCCACGGACTCGGCGCCACCCTGGTCGACCCCGGCGGGGCGTCCCGGTGCGCCGGCGACGTGCTGCACCAACTCCTGCGCCACATCGCCCCCGCACTCGAAGCGTCCGACGACACCCGGCAGGTGACGGCCCTGACGGACCGCCTCCTGCGCGACGGGACCGGCGCGGAACGCCAACGCGCCGCCCTCGCCGACGGCGGCATCCGGGCGGTCACCGATCTGATCAGCGTCCGAAGCACGGTGCCCTGACCCCACCTGCCGAGCCCGCATCGAGCGGTGGACGGGCCGACCGCGGGGGTTGGCCCGGTCGGCACCGGCCTTCGAGGGAATTGCGGGCCGGCTGCGTGGCCGTACGGCCACGGCGTGGTACCGGCATGAGATGTCCTCGCCCCCCGATCCACCGCCTGATCCGCCCGCTTCGCCGTCCGGACGCTCCGGCGGCGGCGACGGCGACGTGCGCGTGCCGGGCGGACTGCGGACCGCCGCCGCGTACGCATGGCGGATCATCGCCGTCGGCGTCGTGGTCCGCGTGGTCTTCTCGGTGCTCGGTGAGTTCCACCGGATCGCCGTCGCCGTGTTCCTCGGACTCGTCATCACGGCCGTACTCCGTCCCGTGGCCGGACTCCTGGCGCGTTTCATGCCCCGGCCGCTCGCGGTCGCCGCCGCGCTCATCGGCGGCATCGTCCTGGTCCTCGGAGGGCTCGCCCTGGTGGGGGAGATCGTGGCGGACCAGCGCAGAGGGCTGGAGAACGAGTTCGTGGCGGGCATCGACCGGATCGAGCGCCGCCTGGAGGAGCCGCCGTTCCGGCTGCCACCGGACGCCTTCGACGATCTCCAGTCCCGGATCGGCAAGCTCCTGTCGAGCCACCGCTCCACCCTCATCAGTACGGCACTCAGCGGCGCGAGTCGGCTGGTGGAGGTGCTGACCGTACTCGCTCTGGCCCTGTTCTGCGCGGTCTTCTTCACGCACTCCGGCGACCGCCAGTGGCAGTGGCTGTGCGACCAGCTCCCCGTCGCCGCGCGGCAACGGTGCACGGTCGGCGGCGCGGCCGCCTGGCGGACCTTCACCGGCTACACGCACGGCATCCTGCTGGTGGCGGGTACCAACGCGGTCCTCGTGGGCATCGCGCTCTTCGCTCTCGGGGTGCCCCTGGCCGTGCCGCTCGCGCTGCTGGAGTTCGTGGCCGCCTTCATCCCGCTGATCGGTTCGCCGATCGCCCTCGCCGTCGCGGCCGTCGTCGCGCTGGCGACGAAGGGACCGCTGATCGCTCTGCTGGTCGTCGCCCTGGTCGTGGTCATCGGACAGATCGAGGGCCACCTCCTGCACCCGATCGTGATGAGCTGGGCCGTCCGGCTGCACCCGGTGGTGGTCGCACTGGCGGTCGTCGGCGGCGCGGTCGCGGCCGGGGCCATCGGCGCCGTGGTGGCCGTACCGCTGGTGGCCGTGGCCTGGTCGGTGTACCAGGCACTGCGGAGCCGTACCGCTGACGTGGCGTGAGCCGGCCCGGACCGGGGAGGCGCCGGCTCCCGGCGGTGGGCGACCCTCTACTGCGGCTGGGTCGCGATCTGGATCAGGTTGCCGCAGGTGTCGTCCAAGACGGCGGTGGTCACAGGGCCCATCTCCAGGGGCTCCTGGGTGAAGCGGACGCCCAGGCCGTGCAGCCGCTCGTACTCCGCGTGCACGTCGTCCACGGCGAACTGGGCGAGCGGGATGCCGTCCTCGGTGAGGGCGTCGCGGTAGATCCTGGCCGCCGGGTGGCCCATGGGCTCCAGGAGGAGTTCGGTGCCGCCCGGCTCCTCGGGGGAGACGACGGTCAGCCACCGGTCCTTCTCGCCCACGGGGACGTCGTGCTTCTTCACGAAGCCGAGGATCTCCGTGTAGAAGTGCAGGGCCTTGGCCTGGTCGTCGACGAAGACGCTGGTCAGATGGATCCTCATGGGGTGCTCTCCTCGGGGTGGGACGGGGCTGACGTGTCGGGCGGGTCGGGTGTCTCGGACGGGGCGGATGTCTCGGGCGTGAGCCATCGCTCGGTGATCTGCAGCAACGGCGCCGTGTTCAGATCGTGGAACTTGTAGCGGCCTTCCCGCCTGGTCTCGACGAGCCCCGCGGCTTCCAGCACGGCCAGGTGCTGGGAGACCGCCTGGCGCGAGATGCCGAGCCGGTGCTTCATGCTCAGCCGCGAGCAGATCTCGAACAGTGTCTGCCCGGATTTCTGTGTGAGCTCGTCGAGGATCGTCCGGCGGGTGGAGTCGGCCAGGGCTTTGAACAGGTCATCGGCCACACCCGCAGCATAGGCAAGTGGACGCTTGCCTATCAACCGGGGGTGCCTTGCGTCGGTCCGGCGCCGCTCTCGTGCGCTGGCGGGCGGAGCGCGCAGCACGTGCTTGCGTGAGCCCTGTACGCGCCCCCTGGCGGAGAGATTGTCTTACCGCGGGGCAGGTGGCCGAAACACGCCGCCTGTCGCCGCTATCCGACTCATGAGGAAGGCAGGGTGGTGAGCGTGCTCTTGCGTCTGCCCACGTCTGTGTCCGATGCACAGGAGTGTCTGGCCGAGGGGGCCGTGCCGATCGGCGGGGCGACCCTCCTCTGGGCCACCTGGCAGCGGGACGGTTTCCCCAAGGTCGCCATGTCGCTGCGCGAGCTGCCCGAGGCCAACGTCCTGGAACGCGATGCCGTCGGCGGCGCCGTGGTGCTGCACCGAATAGACGACCGGGTCCCGGACGTCCTGCGCCTGGCCGCCGCCCAGGTGGGCACCGGCGCCGTACGGCGGAGCGCGACGGTCGGTGGCAACCTCGTCGGCAGCACCCTGCGCTGCCTGCTGCCCGCGGCCATCGTGCTGGACGCCAAGGCCAGGGTCCTGGAGGCCGACGGCGTACGCGAGACCGACCTCGGCGAGGTGACCGCCAAGCGTCCGGTCCTGCTCAGCCTCCGCTGGCGCGAACCGATCGCCAGCTCGTTCAGCAAACTGGACGGCGAGGCGGGCGGCCCGCCGCCCCTCGTGGTCGCCGCCGCGCTGCACGCCGACGCCGACGGTCACCGCCGCCTGCGAGTCGCCGTCCGCGACGGTTACGACGTGCTCAGCGGAAGCGCCCCATGCGCCGCCGACGCCGCCCAGACCCTGCACGCGCTGCGCGGCACGGAACTCATCGACCTCTCGTCCGCCGCCTGGGAGGTGATCCGCACGAAGGTCGCCGCCCTGCTGACGTGACCGCCTGGGCGACCACTCGAAGTGATCTCCGACGGCCACCATTCGCGGTGAGGATCGTCCCGATTCTTCCTGGTTCATCCTGTGGCGGACGGGCACTCGGGCGTGGCTGCCGGGCAAACCCGGCCGGGGCACGCCGGAGGTCTCCATGGCCGTACGCCATCGTCTGATCAAGGTCGACCCGGACGCCGTATGGGCCGTCCTCGCCGACGGTGAACGGTACGCGGAGTGGGTGGTGGGCACCTCACGGTCGTCCCCGGTCGACGGCCAGTGGCCCCGCACGGGCGCCGTGATCCGCTACGAGGTCCGGCTCGGCCCCCTGCGACTGGTCAACGAGACGGTCGTCCGCCGCTGCGAGGAAGGCGTGTGCCTGGAACTGGAGGCGCACGCCGGCGTACTGGGCACGGCACGCATCGCGATCGAGCTGCGGCCCTGGGGCGAGCACTGCCTGGTGATCGTGGACGAGCATCCGCTCCAGGGAGCGGGCGGCCGACTGCACAACATGGGCTTCGAGGCGCTGATCCAGCTGCGCCACCGCGCCATGCTCGCCCGGCTCGCCCGACTGTGCGAGAGCGAGGCCCAGGACGCCGTCCGTGGCCCCGCGAGGGCGCCCGTCACCGCGGTGGCGCCCGGCGAGGACGGAGCCGGCCATGCCTGACGCCGTGGTGATCGGCGCGGGCCCCAACGGCCTGGTGGCCGCCAACGTCCTGGCGGACGCCGGCTGGAGCGTCGAGGTCCTGGAGGAGCAGCCGGAACCCGGCGGGGCGGTGCGCCACGACCGGGGCGTCGACCCCGACTTCGTCCACGACGTGTTCAGCTCCTTCTACCCGCTGGCAGCCGCCTCCCCGGTCCTTTCCGCCCTGCGTCTCGAGGACCACGGGCTGCGCTGGAGCCACGCGCCCAGCGTGCTGGCCCACCCCCTCACCGACGGCCGCTGCGCCGTGCTGGACCGCGACGTCGCCGTCACCGCCGCGTCCCTCGACGCCTTCGCACCGGGCGACGGGGCCGCCTGGCAGCAGCTGCACGGCCTGTGGCAGCGGGTGTACCCCGACCTCCTGGACGCCCTGTTCACGCCCTTCCCGCCGGTCCGGGCGGCGGCGCGGCTGGCGCTGCGGCTGAGGGCCGCGGGCGGCCTGCGCATAGCACGCTCCCTGGTCCTGCCGGTGCGCCGCCTGGGGGAGGAGGAGTTCCACGGCCAGGGCGGACGCCTGCTCCTGGCCGGCAACGCCCTGCACGCCGACCTCGCCCCGGAGTCGGCCGGCAGCGGCGGCTTCGGCTGGCTGATGGCCATGCTCGGACAGACGTACGGCTTCCCCGTCCCGCTCGGCGGCTCCGGCGCCCTGACCCAGGCGCTGACCCACCGCCTGGAGACCCGGGGCGGCCAGGTGCGCTGCGGGCAGCGCGTCGAGCGGATCGTCGTCCGGGGCGGGCGGGCCGTCGGCGTGCGCACGGCCGGCGGTGACGGGGTACCGGCCCGCCGGGCGGTGCTGGCGGACGTGTCGGCGCCCGCCCTGTACGGCGAGCTCCTCGACGCCGAGCACGTGCCCGCGCAGCTCCTGGACGACCTGCACCGCTTCCAGTGGGACTTCGCCACGTTCAAGGTGGACTGGGCGCTCGACGGCCCGGTGGCGTGGGAGGCCGAGCAGGCGTCCCGGGCCGGCACCGTGCACCTCGCCGACGGCATGGACGAACTCACCCGCTTCGCCGCTCAGATAGCCATGCGGCAGGTCCCCGACCGCCCCTTCCTGCTGTTCGGCCAGATGACCACCGCCGACGCCTCCCGCTCCCCGCTGGGCACCGAATCGGCCTGGGCCTACACGCATGTTCCCCGCGAGATCGCCGCCGACGCCGCCGACGAGGGCATGACCGGCAGCTGGGACACCAAGGACCAGGAACTCATGGCCGACCGCGTCGAACGGCAGGTCGAACGCTTCGCGCCCGGCTTCCGCTCCCTGGTCCGCGCCCGCCGCATCCTGGCACCGCCCACCCTCGAGGCCCTCGACAGCAACCTGAGCGGCGGAGCCGTCAACGGCGGCACGACCGCCATGCACCAGCAGCTCGTCTTCCGCCCCGTACCCGGCACCGGCCGCCCGGAGACCCCGCTCCCCGGCCTCTTCCTCGCCTCCGCGGGGGCCCACCCGGGCGGCGGCGTACACGGCGCACCGGGAGCCAACGCCGCCCGCGCCGCACTGCACCGCAACCGGCCGCCCGGCCTCGCCCACGCCCAACGACTCCTGGCCCGCCGAGACCGCACGGGAGCCAGGCACTGACCCCCATACCCCCTGCGGCCACCGACCCCGAAAGACGGCACCCGGATCCGAACACCGTCGCCACCCGAGAGGAGGGGCAGCCCGTGCGCACCAGTCCGCTCGCCGACCGCACGGTCGTCGTCACCGGAGCCGCCCGCGGCGTGGGCGCGGCGCTGGCCCACGAACTCGCCCGACGCGGCGCCCGGGTCGCCGTCCTCGGCCACGAGAAGACCTCCCTGGAAGCGGTCGCCGCCTCCCTGCCGGGCCCCGCCCTGGCCGTCGAGGCCGACGTCACCGACCTCCCGGCCCTGACGGCCGCGGCCCACACCGTACGGTCCGCCCTCGGCCGCCCTTCGGCAGTGGTGGCCAACGCCGGCATCGCCGAAGGCGGACCCTTCCTCGCCTCGGACCCGGCCGTCTGGCGCCGCGTCATCGACGTCAACCTCACCGGCAGCGCCCACACGGCCCGCGCGTTCCTGCCCGACCTGTTCGACACGGCCGGCTACTTCCTCCAGATCGGCTCCCTCGCATCGATCGGCGCCGTCCCCCTGATGAGCGCCTACTGCGCCGCCAAGGCGGGAGCCGAGGCCTTCGCCCACTCCCTGCGGGCGGAGGTCGCGCACCGCGGAGTGGCCGTGGGCATCGCCTACCTCAACTGGACGGACACCGACATGATCCGCGACGCCGACCGCTACACCCTCCTGCGCGAACTGCGCACCCACATGCCTCCACCGGCCCACCGGGTGCACACCGTCGACACGGTCGCCGTCCACCTGGCGAAGGGCATGGAACGCCGACGTACGGCCGTGTACGCACCGGCCTGGCTGCGCGTGGTCCAGCCGGTGCGCGCCGCCCTGCCCGCCGTGGTGCTCCGCGTGTCGCGCCACGAGCTGCCCCGCATGCCGGACCCCGAACCCTCCGAGTACACCGGCCCTCTCGGCGCCGGCGGCCTGGCCGACCGTACGGCGTCCGAGCGGCGCGCCTGACACCGCGTACGAACGGAGCCGACGGCGGATGCAGACCTTCCTTCCTCACCCCGACTTCCGGCGGACGGCCCTGCTCCTGGACCCGCGCCGACTCGGCAAGCAGCGGGTCGAGGCCCTGCAGATCCTGCGCGGCCTGACCGTCCCCGGCTACGGATGGCGCCGGCACCCTGCCGTACGGATGTGGACCGGCTACGAGGAGGCACTCGTCCGCTACGGCCTGGAGATCTGCCGCGTCTGGCGGGAACAGGGACACCCGGACACCTGCGCCGCCTCCCTCGTGGCCGATCTGGCCGCACACCGTCCCGGCACCACGGTCCGCGACCAGCCACAGCTGGCCGCCGCCGACGAACTGCCGCCCTGGCTCGGCGACGAGGCCTTCCACGAGAGCCACCGCTCGGCCCTGGTCCGCAAGGACCACGCGACGTACGCCGACCTGTTCCCCGGCGTACCCGATGACCTGCCCTACATCTGGCCGGCATCGGACCGTGAACCACGGCAGACCCCCACCGCCCGGTGAGCCACACTGGCAGCAGGAGAGGGGAGGCCGACCGTGCTGACCGCAGTCCGTGAACAACTGGGCAAGGCCCTGTTCCGGCGCGTCGCAGGACCCGACGGCCCGGCGACACGCGCCCGCATCCACCACACCCCCGGCCCGCGCTGGTTCGGCCCCGACCGCCCGATCGGCACGGTCCACGGGGACACCTCGATGTTCATCGGCGGGCTGAGCGCACTGCTGCTCCAGTCCCTCCACCCGCTCGCCATGGCGGCGGTGGCCGGGCACTCCGGCTATCGCGGCGACCCCTGGGGCCGACTACAGAGAACCAGCACCTTCCTCGCCGTGACGACCTACGGAACCGCTGCCGACGCCCAACGCGCGATCGACCACGTCCGCGCCATCCACGAACACATCCGCGGCACCACCACCGACGGCACGCCCTACCACGCGGCCGACCCGCACCTGCTCGGCTGGGTCCACGCCGCCGAGACCGACAGCTTCCTACGCGCCCACGAACGCTACGGAGCCCACCCGCTGGACGCCGCCGCCTACGACGCCTACGTCGCCGACACCGCGCGGATCGCCGAAGCCCTGGGCGTGCTCGACCCCCCGCGCGACCGCCACGAACTCGCCGAACGGCTCACCGCCTACCGCCCCGAACTGCGCGCCACCCCCGAGGCCCGAGCCGCCGCCCGCTTCCTCCTCTTCCAGCCACCCCTGCCCCTCGCGGCACGCCCCTTCTACGGCGGACTAGCCGCAAACGCCGTCACCCTCCTCCCGCCCTGGGCCCGCGCCATGCTGTGGCTACCGCGCCTTCCGCTCGTCGAGGACCTCACCGTACGCCCCACCGGCCAGGCACTCACCCGGACCATTCGCTGGGCGATGACCCCACAACGCCCTTCCGGCCCGCCCGACCACTTGGACGGGTAAGGGCTGACCCCACGGGCACGCGTGCTGCGGTGCAACACGCGTGCCCGTCAGGGAAACGGCTCAGGACAGGTCGAATCGATCGAGGTTCATCACCTTGGTCCACGCGGTCACGAAGTCACGTACGAACTTGGCCCCCGCGTCCTGGGCCGCGTACACCTCCGCGACGGCTCGGAGCTGGGAGTTCGAGCCGAAGATCAGGTCGACCGCGGTGGCGGTCCACTTGAGTTCACCCGTGGCGCGGTCCCGGCCCTCGAAGACGTTCTCGTCCGAGGTCGACGCCTTCCACTCCGTCCCCATGTCGAGCAGGTTGACGAAGAAGTCGTTCGTCAACGTCTCCGGCCGGTTGGTGAAGACGCCGTGCCGGGAGCCCTTGAAACCGGTGCCGAGAGCCCGCATGCCGCCGATCAGCGCGGTCATCTCCGGAGCGGTCAGCGTCAGCAGATTGGCGCGGTCCAGCAGGAGGGTCTCAGGCGACAGTTTCTCGCCGGCCCGGAGGTAGTTGCGGAACCCGTCCGCCCTGGGTTCGAGTACGGCGAACGACTCCACGTCGGTCTGTTCCTGCGAGGCGTCCGTGCGCCCCGGGGCGAACGGCACGGTGATGTCGTGACCGGCGTTCTTCGCGGCCTGCTCGACGGCCGCGCACCCACCCAGGACGATCAGGTCGGCGAGCGAGACCTTCTTCCCGCCGGCCTGGGAGCGGTTGAAGTCCTGCTGGATCTGCTCCAGTCTCTGCAGCACCTCGGCCACCTCGGGCACACGGTTGACCTCCCAGTCGCGCTGCGGTGCGAGCCGGATCCGTGCCCCGTTCGCCCCGCCGCGCTTGTCGGTGCCGCGGAAGCTCGCCGCCGCCGCCCACGCGGTGGTGACCAGCTGCGAGACGGACAGCCCCGAGGCGACGATCCCGCTCTTGAGGGCGGTGATGTCCTCCTCCGCGACGAGTTCGTGATCGACCGCGGGGACCGGGTCCTGCCACAGCTGCGGCTCGGCGACCCATGGGCCGAGGTAACGCGTGACGGGCCCCATGTCGCGGTGCAGCAGCTTGTACCAGGCCCTGGCGAACGCGTCGGCGAGTCGCTCCGGGTTCTCGTGGAAGCTCTTCGAGATCGGCCCGTACACCGGATCCAGCTTCAGCGCGAGGTCCGTCGTCAGCATCATCGGAGCGTGCCTCTTCGACGGATCGTGAGCGTCGGGCACCGTGTCCCTCGCCGCGGGGTCCGTGGGTGTCCACTGCTTGGCACCCGCGGGGCTCGTCGTCAGCTCCCAGTCGTAGCCGAACAGGGTGTCCAGGTACCCGTTGTCCCACTTGGTCGGTTCGGGAGTCCACGCGCCCTCGAGCCCACTGGTGAGCGCGTCGCCGCCCTTGCCGCTGCCGTACGTGTTCCGCCAGCCGAGGCCCTGCTGCTCGATGGGACAGGCCTCGGGCTCCGGACCGATGTACTCGGGGGCGACGGCGCCATGGCACTTGCCGAAGGTGTGACCGCCGACGATGAGCGCGACCGTCTCCTCGTCGTTCATCGCCATCCGCCCGAACGTCTCGCGAATGTCGCGGGCGGCGGCCAGCGGATCCGGATTGCCGTTCGGCCCTTCGGGATTGACGTAGATCAGCCCCATCTGCACGGCACCGAAGGGAGTGGCGAGTTCCCGGTCGCCGCTGTAGCGCTCGTCTCCGAGCCAGGTGTCCTCGGAACCCCAGAAGATCTCCTCGGGTTCCCAGATGTCCTCTCGCCCGAAGCCGAACCCGAACGTCTTGAATCCCATCGATTCCATGGCACAGTTGCCGGCGAAGACCAGAAGGTCGGCCCAGGAGATCTTCTGGCCGTACTTCTGCTTCACCGGCCAGAGCAGACGGCGCGCCTTGTCGAGGCTCGCGTTGTCCGGCCAGCTGTTGAGCGGAGCGAAACGCTGAGCACCGCTGCCGCCACCACCCCGACCGTCGGCGACCCGGTACGTGCCCGCCGCGTGCCAGCTCATCCGGATGAAGAGCGGCCCGTAGTGCCCGTAGTCGGCAGGCCACCACTCCTGAGACGTCGTCATCACGTCGATGACGTCCCGCTTCAGCGCGTCGACGTCGAGGGTCGCGAACTCGCTCGCGTAGTCGAAGTCCTCGTCCATCGGATTGGAACGGGACGAGTGCTGGTGGAGAACCTGAAGGTCCAGCTGATTCGGCCACCAGTCCCGGTTCGTCCTGGGCCGAGTCGCCGTGGGGGTCGGGGACGCGATTGCTGGGTTTTCGCTTTCGCTGCCGGACACGTACGTCCTTCTTTCTGTTCTGGTGATTCCGCGCGCAATGCCGATGATGGTGAGATGTCTCCGTTGTCCGTATGGTCGCGCACCACAAAGCACACCGCGACGAAACACGCAGAGCACGCCCGCACAACAACCGGGCGGGAAGAGGCTGCTTTTCCGCTCCCGCGTCGGATTACGGCAGCAGCGGAATCCGGACCCAGCGGAACCCGTGCGGAATCCGGAGGGAGCGGAACGCGTGCCGCGCCGAATCCGGGTCAACGCGATCCCGGCGCGCCGAATCCCGGCCAGGGAACTGGCCGGGAACGCAAGCCATCGCTCAACCGGCGGCGTCAGGCAGCTTCCTTGACGGGGTGGGGGAGTTCGGCGCGGCCGAAGAGGAGGGCGTAGCCGGAGGGGAGCCGGCGCAGGATGCGGGTGAGCAGTTCGGGGCCGGCCAGGGCGGCGACGGTGGTCAGGACGGAACCGGTGTCCCAGCGGGTCGTGGCGAGGGAGGCACCGGTGCGGCCGGCGAGGTCCTTGACGAACGCCCAGCCGGTCAGCGGCTCGGTGTCGGGGATCTGCTCGGCCAGGATGCGCGCGGCGTCGTGAGGGAGGCGTGCGGCGAGCTCGACGCGCTCGTCGCCCGTCAGCTGGCGTCCGAGTCCCGCGACGACCAGGCGGACGGCTTCCTCGGCGCGTTCCCGGGTGGGGTAGGCGCCTTCGTAACGGACCTTCTCCAGCATCTGCGCGAACGTGGGCACGGAGGTCTGCTGGAGTGGTGCGTGCCGGTCGGGCATCACTGCGGTGGTCGCCTTTCTGTCGGTCGGGGTGAGGGTGCCCGGCAGGGGCGCGCGGGCACCGGATGCGGTGGGTGGTCAGGGGCAGGGGCGGTCAGCTGGGCCGGGTGCTGCCGAAGAGCAGGTCGTAGCCCGCGGGGAGCTGGAGCAGGATCTGCCCCAGCAGGTCATCGCCGGCGGCGTCGGCGACCGTGCTGAGGACGGCGCCGACGTCCCAGGCCGCGGTCTGGGCGGTAGCTCCCTCGATCCACGCGGCCGTCGCCCGCACGAACCGCTCCGGCGACAGCGGTTCGGCGCTGTGCATCGGGTTGAGCAGGATCAGCGCGTAGTCCTCCGGCAGGCGCGCCGCCAACTGGGCGCGCACCTCGCCGACCAGGTGCGCGCCCAGCAGAGCGAGCACCACACGGGCCGCGCGCTCTGCCTCCTGCCGGCTCTCGTACTCGCCTCGTTCCTGCACATGGTCGAGAAACGCTTCCCGTCGCAGCGTCACGCCGGCCGCCCCCTTTCTCGGGTCGGGCGGGCGCGCAGGACGGGTGAGGACGGGTCCAGGTGCCCGTCCTGCGCCGCCGATCTGTCCGGGCCGTCAACCTCCGGCTCAGCCGGAGATCTCCTTGCGGGAGGACTCCCCGCCGATGGCGATCTTGCGGGGCTTGGCCCGCTCGGCGATCGGGATGCGCAAGGTGAGCACCCCGGCGTCGTAGTCGGCCTTGATGTGTTCGGTGTCGAGGGTGTCGGCCAGCACGAGCTGCCGGGAGAAGACGCCCAGCGGCCGCTCCGACAGTTCCATCTGCACGTCGTCGGCCTTCGCCACGGGCCGCCGCTCGGCCCTGACGGTCAGCATGTTCCGCTCGACGTCGATGTCGATCGCCTCGGTGCTGACGCCGGGGAGGTCGAAGGCCACGACGTACTCGTCACCTTCGCGGTAGGCGTCCATCGCCATGGCGGACGGCCGCGTCCAGGTGCCCGGGCTCATCAGCTGCTGGGTCAGCCGGTCGAGTTCGCGGAAGGGGTCGGTGCGCATCAACATCGCGAAACACCTCCAGAAGGTTCAGGGCAGTACCTGCCAATGCGCCTCGTGAAACCGTTGTAACATGTCATCCAATGGATGACAAACACGATGTCGTCGAAAGGATGACAGACCGGAGAGGAGCGCCCATGGCAGCGTCCGGCCGGCCGACCCAGACCCCGCCCGCCCCCCGCACCGACCCGCAGAACCCGGCCTCCTTCCTCGCGGCCGCGGCGGCCCTGGAAACCATCAACGACGCCCTGAGCGCCGCCCAGCACGAGACGTCCGGCCCCACGCCCGACGCCCAGCCCACCCGGGCCGAGCAGGCGCTGGCCTCTCTCCTGCTGCTGCGGCAGATCCGCGAACAGCTCGCCGGATGGGAAACCGGCCTGATCGAAACCGCCCGCGACGCAGGCGCCAGCTGGGCCGACCTCGCCCACCCCCTCGGCGTCGCCAGCCGCCAGGCCGCCGAACGCCGCTATCTGCGCAACCGGCCGGGCCCCGCCGGCACCACCGGTGAACAGCGAGTCCAGGCCACCCGCGAACGCCGCGCCGCCGACCGCAACCTCGCCGCCTGGGCCCGTGACAACGCCACCGGGCTGCGCCGCATCGCCGGCCAGATCACCGCCCTCACCGACCTGCCCACCGCCGCCCGCCGCCCGCTCGACCAGCTCCACGCGGCCCTCGCCGAGGACGACCCCACGGCCCTCATCCACCCCCTGAACGCCACCCGCCCCCACCTGATGACCGGCCACCCCCATCTCGCCGACCAGATCGACACCCTCCTGGGCTGAGAGCCCTCCCGGGGTGAGCGCTCGGTCCGGTGACCGGCGTCTCTTGTAGAGAGCGGGCTCGTGGGTACTCGCGGCGTTGAAAGGAGGCAACGAGATGAGCACGGTCAAGGAAGCAGTGGAGGTCGAGGTCCCCCTCGGTACCGCCTACAACCAGTGGACGCAGTTCGAGGAGTTCCCGAACTTCATGGAAGGCGTCGAGGAGGTCAGGCAGCTCGACGACCGCCACAATCACTGGACCACCAAGATCGGTGGGATACGGCGTGAGTTCGACACCGAGATCGTCGACCAGCTCCCTGACGAGCGGATCACGTGGCGCACCACCAGCGGTGACACCCGGCAGAAGGGCACGGTCCGTTTCCAGCGAGTGGACGACACCCACACCCGGGTGGAACTCGTGATGGACGTCGAGGCGAGCGGCGCCGCCGAGAAGGCCGCCGATGTGCTGGGGACCATCGACCGGCGCGTCAAGGGCGACATGCGGCGCTTCAAGGACTACATCGAGCACCGAGGGACCGAGAGCGGAAGCTGGCGCGGCCGCGTCACGCCCGGTTGAGCGTGCCGTTGTCCGACCGTCGGGTTGGGGATTCCGCGGAGGCCTCGGCCCTGCGGCCCCCCAACCCGACCGGCCGCAACGGCACGTCCTAGGTCGGCCGCGACGACACGTACTCGGTCGACCTGCATTCGTGTCAGGATGCGGCGATGGTGTGGCTTGGGAAACGCGGGGGACGCCCGGCCGGGCGCGTGGTTGTGGTACCCGTTCAGGTTCCGGTTGCGGTTGTGGTTGCGATGGGGCTTGTGGCGGGTGCGGTGCTGACGCTGACCGCCTGCGGCCCAGCCGATTCGCGCGGCGTCGGGGACGGGGCCGCGGGGGACCGCGAGGCGCGGTACAGACATGTCATCGAGAATCCCCACCCCCGCCCTGCCGATGTCATCGAGGCAGCGGGCGCGCCCACTGGCGTGGCCCGCGCGGACGACGGCTCCCTGCTGTTGACGTACCACGCCGCCAATGTCGAGGACGACGAGGGCCCGGCCGCCACCGCTTGGCGGATCGTGGGCCCCGACGGCCGTACGGTCGCCGAGCAGGCGGAACACGCGAACGCGGAGGCGGCACCGCCCGCGTTCAAGGGCGTGCCCGGCGGCTTCGTGCGGGTGCCACCGGGAGAGGCCGCCGACGGCGCGTTCGCTCTCGACGTACACGGCAAGCGACGCGAAGTCGTGGTCACCAGTGGCCCGTTGACCCCCCGCCCGGGCGACGTCCTCCTCTCCGAGAGGGAACCGTCCCTCATCTACCGCCCCACCGCGCGTACGGTCGCGCCCCCCGCCGCGGTGCCGGAGAACGCCGTCCGCCTCGCCGTGGACGAACGCGGCACGGCGTGGAGTCTGGACCAGCCCCTGACCGAGGACCCCGAGCGCGTCGTCTGGCAGCGCGACGGCCGCACCCTGGGCTCCCGAGCCGTCCCGAAACCGTACGCAGGCGGCACCGTCGTCGCGCGGGGCGGGACCGCCGCGCTGTCCCTCATCCACGGCGAAGCCGTACGCGGCCTGCTGCTGACGACCGACGGCGGCGCGCACTGGCGGACCATCCTCGGTGCCGGCATCCCGTTCCAGGACTTCGAACATGACCCGCAGTCACTGGCCCTTGAACTGCTTACGGACGGACGCCTGCTCGTAGGCGGTGCGGCCGGCCGCTACTGGCTCGCCGCCGACCGCACCAACCGCGCCTTCCACGAGCTGAGGACACCGGCGCCGTTCACCTCGCTGACGGTCGACGGCACGGTGCTCTACGGCATAGCGGACGCGACGACGGCGACGTACGACCTGGTGAAGGGCGAGGGCCTGTGGATCTCTCGCGACGCCGGCCGCGGTTGGCGGCCTCACGAGCGGCTCGGATGACAGCGGCCCGGCGCAGGCCGCCTGGGAGCCCAATGTGACCAGCGACTCCGTCCACTGGAGGATGGAGGCCCGCGGAGATCGCCTCCTCGACCTGGTCTTCGGTCGGCTCTACCAGGTTGCCGGTGCCACCCCTGATGGTGACTTGGTTCGTGGTGGGTGCGGGGTGGGTCAGAGGCGGCGGATGACGCGCAGTGCGTGGGTGTAGAGGTCGTTGGAGGTGCCGTCGATGATGGATTTCGCGCCGATGTCGGCCATGGTGGGGCCGTTGGGTGTCTTGCGGCTGGAGACGAAGCGGTGTTTGCCGTGTTGGTCGGGGCCCATGTAGATGCCGGTGTGGGAGACGGCGCCGTCGTCGGGGTCGTTCCAGAAGAGCAGGTCGCCGATCCGCAGTGCGTCGAGCTGAGGTGGGGTGTCGGTGGCCTGGGCTATGAGGACGCCGGGGCTGGAGGCGGCTTGTGACTGGGCGGTGCGGGGCAGGTAGCGGCGCTGGTTGGTGTCCGGGGCGAGGCTCATGGGAACGCCGAGGTGGTAGCCGTAGACCATGCGGACGAGCCCTGAGCAGTCGAGGTTCTTGAGCCACTTCGGGTCCGGGGTCTGGGTGACGCGCTCGCCGCTGGGGAAGGTCCAGGGGAGTCCCATGTATTCGTGGAAGTCTGCGCCCACTTCGCGCAGTCCGGAGGGCAGAGGCTTGCTGTAGCCGGATTCGCCGAGTACCTGGGTGCCGGGGCGGGCGGGGTCGGTGACGGCGGGTGCGTACGGCCGGTACATCGAGGAGTACGTGAGGGCGTCGGGCGAGGTGTCGCCCGCCCAGGTGCGGATCTGCTGTTCGAGGTCGGCTGTCCAGGTGCCGTCGAAGGGCTGCGGGAGGACCCTCACCCAGGTGTCGTGGGTGACGACCGGCGGGTCGGTCCAAGCCGCGGTGTCGATGCGGAAGTCGTAGACGCGTGCCTGGGGGAGCACGGTGGCACCGGTCGAGGCGAGGGCCCGAACGCCGACCGTGCCCGAGCGGAAGACGGCGTCCGGGGCCTTTTCCGGGTCGCGGACGCTGTGGTGCCACATGTCGGTGGGCTCGTCGTCCACGCCTGTCGTGGCGTGCCGCCAGGCGCGGGCGCGCAGGACGTCGCCGGTCTTCTCGACCCGAACCCACCAGTGGTCGAACGCGGCGAAGCCGGTGCCGACGGTGACGGCCGCGCTCAGGGTGGTTGTGGTGTCGGCGAGTTCCTTCTCCAGGACGAGCTGGACGTCTCCGGCGGGGGTGACGATCAGCCGTGCCCGGTAGTGGTTGTTGACGTCCTTGGCGGCGAAGACGAGGCCGAGGGAGGCGGGCGCCCCGACGGGGAGTTTGTCGAAGGAGAACCGGGCGGCGGTGTACACGTCGCCGATGCCGTGGTCGGGAAGCAGGCTGTAGCGGCTCTTGCCGGCGGCGAGCGTGATGGCGGCCCGGCCGCTGTCGACGAAGTAGTCCGTGTCGGCGCCGTTGTGGTGGGACCAGGTCCCACCGCCGGGGGACATGCCCCAGCCGCCGGTGGGCGGGGTCCGGTCGAACGCGTCGTGGACCGTCTTCTTCTGCTCGGTGAACCAGCGCCGCGCTCCCTTCAGCGTCACCGTCCGCGCCCCTGTGGTGAGCGTCGCGATCACCCCGGTGGCGTCCGAGACCTCCATGCCGCCGGTGATCACACGGGTCGTCAGGGGGCCGACCGGTCGCGGGGCGTAGTGCCAGGGGTCGGCCGGGTCGACCAGGACGGGAACCCGGAAGCCCGGCGGCTGCGCGGCGGACTCGGCCGACGCCACAGCCGGGGCCGCTGCCGCCTGCGTCGGCGTGACTGCCGGGAGGGCGTCCGGGCCGACGGCGCTCGCGGCCGGGGCGGTGGCGAGCGGCAGGGTGCTGCCTGCCGCGGCGCCGGCGAAGGCGGTGAGGGCCGCTCTGCGGCTCATCGGGAATTTCCTTGCGGACATGCGGCGGCCCCCCGGGTGTGGAAACGCGCGATCGGATGATCGTGCGAGGAGTGACCTTACCGATCTCCTCGGCCCATCTTCCTTTACGACCGGGTCCGCTGAGTCCGTCAGGGACGAAGGAGACCTTCCGGCCGGGCTGCTGATCGTCTCTCAGGGGCCGATGTCGGCCGCCGAGGGTAGGCGCGGGTGAGTTCGATCCCGCGGTGGAGGGCGACGACCACAGCAGGAACGCGGTCTCCGGGCTCAGCCTCGGGCCCTCCTGCAGACACGGTGGGCCGGGAGCGGTGGGGTCAACCTCGCACATGTGAGGTTCACGCAGCGCGGGACCGCTTGTGAGGATGCTGCACACGCAATCGGGGCGCGGAAGGGCGACCACCCAGCAGCCGCGTACCCGCCGACCAAGGGGGAAGACGATGCTCAAGAAGATCAAGCGGACCGCCGTGGCCCTGGCTCTGGCCACCGGTACTCTCGCCGCCACCGCTGCGACCGCGCACGCAGGTGAAGTGGGAGCGCGGCAGGGGGACTACGCCGGATGCAAGGTCGGCTATGTCTGCATGTACCAGAACGAGGCCGACTGGAACGCCGGCAAGCCCAGCCACCGCTGGTACGAGTACGGCGCCCACAACCTGAACAACCAGTACGGCACCAAGTGGGTCTTCAACAACCAGCACTCGGGCGCGAAGACCCGCCTGTGCTACGGGTACAACGGCGCCAACTGCACCGGCCTGATCATCAACAGCTACACCGTCGGCGTGGCCGACATCACGCCGATCAACAGCATCAAGCTCTACCAGTAGTAGTCCGCTCCAGCGGTCCGCGAGGGCGGCAGTGACCCTCCGGACCCTCCACAGGCCCCGGGAGAAGACGTCCCCCGGGGCCCGGTGCAGCCGAACTTGACCACCCACCCGTCGCCTTGCCCGGGCTTCGTGCGTCAGCTGCGAGACCTCGCCAGGCGGAGCGTGCGTTCGTCGTCGCAGATCCCCACCGCCAGGCGGACGGCGGGGTGTTCGTCGGTGCCGCGCACGGCAGCAACCGCAGGCATACGGTCCCCGTTTCAAGCCACCGTCTGCGAGAAACATGTCCGGTGCCGCCCCGCGCCGTACGCCTCACACCGCGGTCTTCACCGCCGAGTCCGCCCGCTCCGTCCGGCCCACCTGGTCCGCCCCGTTCGCCGACCGGACCATTCGACGGCGGCGGACCGGCATGCCCACTGTCGGGTGGGCGACGCTCCAAGCCGCGCCCTTGCAGATGGCTTCCTTGTAGAGGGCGGCGAGGCGGCCGGTGAGTGCCTTGGGGACGGCCCGGTCGTCCGCGGTGACCAACTGGATCAGGCCCTCCTTGCGGCCGAGCGAGATGCACTGCTGGAAGTAGCGGATCGGAACCGTCGGGAGCTTTCCGCCGGTCAGGCGGGCCGCGATGGCGTCGGCGGCCTGCCACGCCGTGGGGGTACCAGAGGCGCACGACATCCGCAGCGGCTTGTCGCCGGGGCCTGCCACGAAGGCCGCGTCGCCGACGGCGTACACGTCGGGGTGCGAGACCGAGCGCATGGTCGCGTCGACCACGATCTGGCCCGTGCCGGAGACCTCCAGCGTGCTGGCCGCCGCGATCGGGTGGACGGCGAACCCGGTGGCCCACACGGTGACCGCGGCCCGGACGGACGTGCCGCCGGTGAGGACGTGGTCGACCTCGACGGCGGTGACGGCGGCGTGCTCGTGCACGGTGATGCCGAGCCCGGCGAAGACCTTCCGCAGATGCGCTCGGCCCTTGTCGGAGAGCCAGTCTCCGAAGCCGCCGCGGGCCACGAGGGCGACGTCCAGGTCCGGGCGGGTCTCGGCGATCTCGGTCGCGGCCTCCACGCCGGTGAGACCGCCGCCGACGACCACGACGGGCTGTCCCGCGTCCAGCCGGGCCAGCCGCTCACGCAGCCGGAGCGCTCCGCGGCGGCCGGAGATCTCGTGAGCGTGCTCGGCGGTGCCGGGGACACCCTGGGGGTTCCAGCCGCTGCCGAGGGCGTAGACGAGGGTGTCGTACTCCAGTTCCTGCTGCCCGGCGCCGTGCGCGTCGACGACGGTGACGGTGCTGCGGTCGGCGTCGATACCGGTGACCTCGGCGAGTTTCACCTCGACGCCGGTGCCCGCGAACATCTCGTCGAGGGGGCGGGGCTTGAGCTCCTGGCCGACGGCGAGCTGGTGCATCCGCACGCGTTCGACGAAGTCGGGCTCGGCGTTGACGAGGGTGATGGCGACGTCTGCGCGGTGCAGCCGCTTGGCGAGGCGCCCGGCGGTGATGGCTCCGGTGTAGCCGGCTCCGAGGACGATGATGCGGTGCTGCATTTCCTGCTCCTGTCTGCGCGGGTCCGACGCTTTCCTTGCTCGGTTACGCCCCTTGAACCGGGCAGCCCGCGCTTTCCTGACAGCAGCAGGATGTGAAGCAGGTCACATCTTTGCCGGCAGGTGTGACCAGGTCCTTCGGGCCGTCGGAGGGCCTTGGGGAGCCCGTCGAAAGGTCTGCGGACGGCGTTCGCCAGCAGACTCGAAGACTCAGACAGAGACTCCAGACTCAGAAGGCGTGGAACAGGGGTTTCCCGTGCTCGCTGGCCGCCCACACCTCGGTCGCGCGTTCCAGCTTGTCGGGGTTGACCTGGCTGCGGAACGCGACGATGCCGTCCGCGCCGATCTCCAGGCAGATGACTCCGACGACCCGGCCGTCGACGACCGCCAGGATCGCGGGGCCGCCGTTGGCCGTCGAGATGTGGATCTCGGGTGAGCCGCCGACCATGGCCCGCTTGACCGGGGCCGGCTTGAACAGGCCCCGCATGAACTTCGCGACCGCGAGGGCACCCTCGAACGCCTTGGCGCGGGCCGGGACCTTCCCGCCGCCGTCGCCGACCGCGATGGCATCGGCGGTGAGCAGCTTGACCAGCGGCTCGGTCTTCCCGCTGGTGGCCGCCGCGAGAAACTCCTCGACGATCCGCCGGGCCGCCGCCTCGTCGATCTCCGTACGGGCCTTGCCCGCCGCCACGTGCTTCTTCGCGCGGTGGAAGATCTGCTGGCTGGCGGCCTCGCTGATCTCGAGGATCTCGGCGATCTCCCGGTGCGGGTAGTCGAAGGCCTCCTTCAGCACGTACACGGCCCGCTCGTTGGGGGTGAGGCGCTCGAGCAGGGTGAGGACCGCGTACGAGACGGATTCGCGCTGTTCGGCGGTGTCGGCCGGGCCGAGCATCGGGTCGCCGGCGAGCAGCGGCTCGGGCAGCCACTGGCCCACGTAGGTCTCCCGGCGTGCGCGGGCCGAGGTGAGCTGGTTGAGGCACAGGTTGGTGAGCACCTTCGTCAGCCAGGCGTCGGGCACTTCGATCCGGTCGACGTCGGCCGCCTGCCAGCGCAGGAAGGTCTCCTGCACGGCGTCCTCCGCCTCGCTCGCCGACCCGAGGAGACGGTAGGCGATCGCTTCCAGACGGGGCCTCGTCGCCTCGAACCGGTCCACGTCGTGCGTCGTCAGCGCCATGCCCCGGATCCTAGACGGTCTCTGGATGTCTGGTCCTCACCCGGCCTGCCGGCTCGCTCACGGGACCGGCATGGATGCCGATAACGTCTGTTCCATGATCGACCTCGATGCGCTGATGCGCCTCTGTCCGCCGCCCGCCAACCCGCCACCCCCGGTGGACTGGGCGCAAGCCGAGCGAGCCCTCGGCACGGCTCTGCCCGCCGACTACAAGCGGCTTGTGGAGGCATACGGCGACGGCATCTTCGACGACACGATCTGGCTGCTCGTCCCCGACTCCGCCTACGACGACTGCGACCTGCACGCACAGACAGCGCAGCGGGACGAGATCCTGGCCGACCTGTGGGAGTTCGAGGACAAGCCGGCCGGTCTGCAGGAGGCGGGGGCGAGGGTGCTGCCGTGGGCCTTCGAGGAGGGCACGGGGGCGTTCCTGTACTGGCTGGCGCGGCCCGGCCGGCACCCCGACGAGTGGAGCGTGCTCTACAACGAGGGGCGCGGTCCCCTGTGGGAGCACCACGACATGGGGTGCCTCGCCTTCCTGCTGGCGGTGCTCGCCGGAACGGCCGAAACGGAGTACTTCGGTCACCTCCACCAAGTACTGAAGCCGACAGAGCACCGTTTTGCCACGGCCGACGAAACCCTCGGAGCGGTCGGGCAGTGATGCCGTCGGCCGCACCCGGCAACGTGGCGACCCGGGCACGGTCTGCAGGTCAAGGCGCGTCAGCGGCGAGGCCAGGGCGGGCTCAGTCGTTCGTCGGGCCGTTCCACGCCACGGCGGTGTACCACGGTGCATGCGGCGCGGGTCGGCGACGACGTTTCAGGGACATGCTGCTGCCGCTGCCGTACGGCAGCGGCAGCACCGTCTCTCCTCAAGGACGAGGCCAGTTCGTGGTCCTCAGCCGCCCGACCATGGAAGCCATCGGCCCAGCCGTCATCATCGCCGGGTTTCTACCCGTCCCTCCACCTAGGGACGCCATCGACGGGCCGAGCGATGCCGAACCAGGCCGATCGTTCCGCACACACAGCGCGGCGAGGTCGCGTACGGCGTTGCCGCTGATCTCGACCGGCCCCAGGCATCTACCCGCACCCGACTACTCGCCGTGCGGGACCCCGAATTGGGCGGCTTCCGCGCGTCCTTGGAGCAGCTCACGCAGTTCAGCGGGGGCATGTGCCGACAGCGCCTCGACGAAGTGCCGCGCTTCCTGTCCGGGGAAGCGCTTCAGGTCACGGTCCAGCAGACCGACGAGCACGGGCCGCAGATGCCGCATGAGCACGCCCTCCCGGTCGGAGACGAGGAGCGCGTTGCCGACGCGCCGGTACAGGACCTGCGTCTCCTCCAGAGACATCCCGGTTCCGCCTTGCAGCCACAGCTTCAGCAGATCGTGCAGGACCGAGGTGCCGAGTCTGCTGCCGCCTCCATTGAACGTGGTGAGCAACGGGCCCAATGACTCGAACAGCGGGCGCAGAGCCTGAAGAGCGACACCGTCGTTCGTCCCCGCAGCGAGGTCCATCTTGTGCCAGATCTCTCTCCAGTAGGTGCGCTGCCACCAAACGTCCTCCTGCTCCCGCGGCACCCGGTAGAGCCAATGCGCGTCCGTTGCCTCCGGCTTGGTCAGCTCGTCCTGCCGGAGACGAACCGTCAGATCCCGCCGGGTTCCGTCGCGGGTCCGTCGCAGGCTCAGGGCAAGAGCGAAGTCGGTCCACTGTGTCTCCTCGAAGGAGGAGCGCCAAAGCAGTGCACGGCTGTGCCATGCGTCCCCCGGGTCGTCCGCGGTGGGGAAGAGCGCACCGGCTGTCGTCTCGTCGGTCAGCAGGAGTACGAACATCACCAGGTTCGCGCTGTATATGCCGTGGCGGACCGTGGCACGCAGCCGCTGGGGGAGGTACGTGGCGTACGGCTGGTCGGCCCGCAGCTCACGTTCGCCGAGCACCCGGATGACCAGGCCGGACAGGCGCTCGCGGTCGTCCTCGGTCAGTTGCTCGAGCCGTGCCCGGGCGAAGCGGAGCATCTGCCGCGAGAAGACGGGAGCGAAGGAGAGCAGCGCGAACAGCATGTCGTCGTCGAGCGGTTCACTGCCCATCGAGAAGACAGGACGGTGATCGAGCAGTCGCGTCAACAACTGCACTGCCAGTCGCGCGGTCAGGTACTCCCCGAACGTGGCGTGCAAGAACTCGTAGGTGGACAGTGTGTGTCCGCCTCTGATCGACTGCGCGCGCTGAACGAAGAAGAACCGACCGAGGGTGATCTCGGCCTGTCCCAGAGGTTCCCGGAAGTCGGACGGCTGGTGCGCGTGGCGTCCGAGCAGCGCGGCGAGATCCTCCTCGAGTTCAGCCGTCGACGCCCACTGGCGTCGCCGGTTGAGCATCGCGAAGGCGACGAGCGAGAGCCGTTGAAGCTCCCGCTCCAAGAGGTCGTCGACCTGGGCGTCCCGCAAGGCGTCCCGCGCGTCCTTGGCCACCTCCCGACGGGCGAAGGAACCGAGCAGCGCCTCGTACAGGTCGGCCTCACCCAGTGGACGCTCGTCCGCCCCCTGCAAGTCGTTACCCGCCGCGTGATACAGAGCAAGCATCGTCAACAGCAGCGGCTGGCCGACCAGGGTGCGATACGGTTCGAGAACCTCCCAGGTGAGTGCCGACAGGCGCCGGGCGGTGAAGTGGCGGGCGTTGGAGAGGTTCCACTGCTGTAGCCAAGCCTCGATCTGCTCCCGGCGGAAGGGCTCCAAGCGCATCGCGACAGTCCCCTGCGGATAGCGCACCCGGTCCGCCACCGCGGTCCGGCTCGTCACCAGGGCGACCAGCGGACGTCCTTGTTCCCACTCCCGTTCCTGGAAACGGGCCACCTTCACCAGGAAGTCGTTCTGATGCACTCCGGTGGTCTGTAACAGCTCGTCGAACCCGTCGAGCAGGAGCACGGGCAGGGCGGTGCCGGCGGACCGTACCAGCGCGGGCCAAGTGACCTGCTCGCCGGTGGTGTCACGAACAGCATGTTCGAGCTGATCCTGCAGTTCGTCGTCCGCGCGCACATCGCGCAGCGCCACCCGCACCGGCAGGAATCCGGCCGCCGGCAGTCGGGCCGCGAGGATCCGGGACAGGACCGACTTGCCGGCGCCCGGCTGTCCCAACACCAGCAAGGGAGCGAGAGTGAGTCCCTCCGATGTCAGAGCGCCCGTCAGATACTCGGTGAGGTCACGGCGTACCGGGGCCTCCTCCCACCAGTCCTCGGCGGCAGGGCTGCCCTGCCCGTCGACCGCGCGCACCCGGAAGTCGGGATCCAGATACGCCTCTCCGAGCGTCGGGACATGCATGCCCTCTGGAGCGGTCTCGGTGTCGAGGATGCGGCGGTGCAGGACCGCCTGGTGTGCCCGGGACAGTGCCTGGGCGACGTCCACCGGAGGATCGTGCGGCATGACAGGCACCGACAGCAGCGCTTCCAGCCCCGCGAGGGCTCGCCGTAGTTCGACGCGCGTGGCCTGATGGTCCAACCGGCCCGACCAGTAACGGAATTCGGGCGCCTCGACCACCAGACGGGAGTACAGGCTTTCGTAGCGCTCGACCGCCCGCTCGGGCAGCGAGTCGTGCACCGTGTCCGCGATCTCTGAGCGGATGGACGCGGGCAACTCCTCCCACACGGCCAGCCCCCGCAGGAAGTTGACGACCCGGGAAGCCAGACGGCCGTACCACGCGCGGAGCCCGACAAGGGTGTCCTCGTACGGCAGATGAGGGGCGGGATGTGGAGCGTCCACCTGCATCATGGCCTGCGCGAAGCCATCGTCCCAGGCAGGCCGGCCGCCCGCGACAGTGATCTGTTCACGACGGCTCAGCAGGAGGTCGTTCAAGGACAGGGGCGGATCTTCCTGCACCACCGCTTCGAGGGCTTCCTCGAGGACCTCGAAGAACGCCAGTACGACGATCACGGTGTGCGCGGCGTCCAACAGTTGGGTTCGCTCCGCGCGCCCCTGCGCGCGTCCCAGTCGTGCACTCACACCATGCGCCGCGGCGCGTCCCAGACCGAGAATCCTCCCGCGAGAGTCGAACATGCCGAGCAGCCCACCGCTCAGACCGCCCGTAGCCATGTTGAGCGCTCCCGCGATCGCGCGGTCCAGCGCTGCCATGGCGGGAGGGTCCTCGCCCAGAAGCACCAGCGCGTCCCCGAACGACAGCAGCCTCCGCGGCCCCACAGCGCCCCCAGGATGTGCACTCGCCCAGCATCGCAGCCAGCCTGGCACAGATCCCGTGCGGGACCATCCCCTTCGTCGTCATCAACGAGGGGGATCCTCCAAGTCGAGCCGACTGCTGTGCGTGCGGGACCTGACCCCGAATCTCGCACGACATGTTCGAGAACCTCTGAGCTTGTTCTTTATGGTCTGTGTCGGTTTCGTGCGGCGACGCTCTCGGGTCGTTTCACGGTCCGGCCCACGTCGTAGCGGGTGTCGGGGCGCCGGATCTTCGAGCCAAGTGGCCCTCCGAGTCCGGGAGTTGGGGGTCTGGTGCACGGGCGGGACAGGAAGGTGCGGGCGGAGGTTCCGAAGCCCGGCGGACTCGGGCCGGCGTGAGCCGACCGGGCCTCGGGGGACTACTCCCACGGCCGCTTCAGGTCGGCGGCGGCCCCGCTCAGGAGCCGGAGTTGGGTGTGGACGGCGATGATCAGCCAGGTCCCGCGCTCGCCGGCCTCGGGGACCGCAACCTCGATGGTGTCGAGTTCGCCGGTGTGGTCGATCCACGCGGAACGGGTGGTCAGCCTCGAGTGCATGCGGTTCCCAGGCCATCGCGCGGGCGGTTCCGTATCGGTCGGTGACCTGCACGGTTGCCGCGTCCGGGGCGCCCCCGGGCCTCCGGCTTGGCGAAGCGGAACACCTTGGCCGTGCTTCGGCGGCCGCCCACCCCGGGGACAGGCCTGGGCGTACCAGGCGCCCGTCGGCGGCCCGCGGCATCGGCAGGCCGGCCAGCATCAGTCGCTTCAATGTCCGGCGAATGCCGAGGTGAGTGATCCAGTTGGAGGTGTCGTTCGACGCCGGGAGCCAGACACGGGCACTGATGCCTCAGCCTGCGAGCAGGGCCTGCATCCACTGGTCTTCGCGTTGCTCGATGTATTCGGCGTCGTTTCGCCAGGCGTCACCATGGCCTTCGGCCCACAGCCTTGCCCAGGGCTGGGCTCCTTGGGCTGCCTGGTCGCGCAGGAAGTCGTGCATGGAACGCGTACGGCGCCCCAGCACAGGGACCAACCGACGCCGTTCGGACTCAGCCAGACCGTAGGCGTCGACGAAGACTCGCAGTCGGTCCGCCGCGTCCGGGCTCTGCCAGTCCGGATGCGCGGACAGCGGGATGAACCCGTGAATGGCGTATGCGACATCCCACAGGCGCGAGCCGGGACCTGCAGCGTCCCAGTCGATGAAGGCCCACCGTGCCTCGTCTGCGACCACGAGGTTCCAGGGGGCCAGGTCGTGATGGGCGATGATGTCACTGCCCTCAGCGGGGATCAGCGTCTGCCACCGCGCATCGGACGGCGGCGTGAAGTCCTGCACGGCGTCGTGGAAGTCCCGGATCAGCCGCGCCACGCGAGCCAGTTGTCGAGCGGGTTCCATCAGCGAGAACCGGTCGGGCCAGACCACATCTCCCGGCATGAAGGTCAGGACCTCACGCCCCTGATCGTCGATGCCGAGCGGACGAGGCGCCGCGCCGAATCCCACCTCGTGCAGGTGGGCAAGCAGGGCATGCACAGCGGGAGTCCATGGTCCGGCCGGACGGCGAACGGTGTCCCCGACGCGCACGACACCATCACTGACGTTGCCGCCGGACAAAGGCTGTTCATCATCGTGCCGCATCGAACCAGTGTGTCGGATCAGCTCGTCGTCATCACCCTATTAAGAGGGGAGCGCCAGAGTAGGGACGGAGGTTGAAGAACAAGCCAAGTGCTTGTTTCTCAACCTCCCGGCTACGTGATCTCGTGACTGAGCGCCTGAGTCGGCCCTACGTTCCAGGCACGGGATGGTCGAGCCCTCCGTATGGTTGGGCCGCCCAAGGGCACCGGACACGACCTGGTTGGCTGCCGCCTGTTGCTGCAATGGCTTGGCCGCCCGGCGCCCCACGACGAGCCGGAGCTGAATCGAGACGACGAGTCTTGTCCGTTCTCGGCAGACTGGGGACAGGTCCACCGACGTGAGCGGGATGATCGAGTGCAGACCCCTGGCCCGGATCTGGGGCGAGGACGACGATGACGCGGTCTGGCGCGCAGCCATCGACCTCTTCCCTGCCGATGAGTCGGGTCACGGTAGAGGCCCCTGGGCCGGTGGTCGAGAACTGCCGTACTGTCGCCGCCGCCGGCCACCGCGCCGACCGCCTCCGGCCCGCCGCGGGCAGGCCACTTCGACCGGGTTACGAGCAGCGGGTAGGGGGCTGGCGGCTACTACTTGGTGCCGACCATGCGCAGTGTGGCGAGCACCAGTGCCCGGGTGACGGTGACGACTTCGCTCACGCGGACCTGTTCCTGTGGACCGTGTGCGAGGCGTACGTCACCGGGGCCGTACTGCAGGGTGGGAATGCCCGCCCCGGAGTACAGTCGCAGGTCACTGCCGTAGGGGGCGCCTCGCTCGGAAGGTCGCGGGCCGCTGGTGACGTCGGCGTGCGCGTCGGCGACCTGGGCCGCGAGAGGATGCCCGGCCGGCAGCCGTCCGCTGGCGAACTGTCCGCCGGGCCACGTCACCGTGGCGGGGTGGGAGCGCAGCCAGGGGTCGGCCGCGCAGGCTTCGGCCACGCACGCCTCCAGTTCGGTGCGTGCCTGGGCCGGATCCTCGCCCAGCCGGACGCCCAGTCTTCCTTCGGCCACCAGCAGGTCGGGCACGCTGCTGGCCCAGTCGCCGGAATGGACGGTGCCGACGGACAGCGGGTAGGGGATGGGGTATTCGGACATGAGCGGGTCGGCGTCGGCGTTGCGGCGGGCTTCCAGATGGGCGAGGGCGCGGTGGATGGGCAGGTAGGCGTCGATGGCGCTCACTCCCACGTATCTGGTGCTGCCGTGGGTGGCCCGGCCGGGTACTTGGATACGAAACGTCAGGGCGCCGGCGTTCGCAGTCATGAGCGCGCCGCTGGTCGGTTCGGTGATGATGCAGGCGTCACCGGTGTGGCCCCGTTGGAGGGTGCCGAACGCTCCGAGTCCTCCGTCCTCTTCGCTGACTACGAAGTGCGCGGACACCTGGCCGCGCAGCCTTGCGCCCGCTTCCCGTATCGCGGCCAGGGCGGCGAGTATCGCCACCACCCCCGCCTTCATGTCGCACGCTCCTCGAGCGTGCACCACGTCCCCGGTGACCCGGGGGCGGAAGGGGGCACCCTCCCATTGCGCCAGGTCCCCGGGAGGGACGACGTCGACGTGCCCCTGGAGGACCAGGGTCGGCCCGTCGCCCCGGGGCCGCGCGCCGCCCACCAGGCCCCACGCCTCCGTGCGCGAAGCCTCGCTGCCGGGAAAATGGGGATGGGCACGAAGCTCGGGCAGGTTCATGGACCACAGGTCGACATCGAGGTCCATCCGCTCCAGATGCCGGGCCAGGACGTGCTGAAGCTCGGACTCCGCGGCGCTCCCCGTCACGCTCGGGACAACGAGAAGTTCCAGCAGCAACCGGGCGATGGCCGCCTCGTCCACCGCGGCCAGTGCCGAGGCTTCCACATCGCTCAGGCTTGCGGTCATCTCAACACTGCTCCCGTCACGTGACATCAGGACAAGCCGGAGACTATGTTCGGCGGACAACGCAAGCAATCGCCATTTGCTGCTACCTACTGTCACTTTCTTGCAATGCCAGCGGGTTCACGGCCAATTCTTGCGCTGCGCCGCAGACTCTGACATCTGGAGTGAGGTCATGGACGCCATCGATCAAGCGATCATCCGCTGCGTGCTGCACAACGCACGTGCCACGTATGCCCAGATCGGCAAGGCGGCCGGGCTGTCGGCACCCGCCGCCAAGCGGCGTCTCGACCGCCTGGTGGCCACCGGCGCGATCCGGGGTTTCACCGCTCTCGTCGATCCTCAGGCGTTGGCCTGGCATACCGAGGCTTTCGTCGAGGTCTACTGCACCGGCAATCCCACCCCCGCCGAACTGTGCCAAGCCCTGCAGGACATCCCCGAGGTCGTCGAAGCCTGTACGGTCTCCGGCGCCGCCGACGCCGTCGTCCACATGCTCGCCAGAGACATCCCCCACCTGGAACAGGCCATCCAACGCGTGCGCGCCACCGCTCCCGTCGAACGGACCGAGAGTGCCATCGTGCTCTCCCGGCTGTTGAACCGGCCTCGCGTGTGATCGACACCGTGGGATCACCGCGAGTGCCGAGGCTCGCGTCGTCCGTCGGCCAACTGTGACGCTCAAAGGGCCAACTCAGACGCTCAGTCACGGAGCTTGGGATGGACAGCGGATCGGTTGGGTCGAGCAGGTTGGATGACGGCGGGTGAGATGTCGTGCGACGTGGCAAGATCTGCGCTTTGCTCAATGGCCTCACCGCGGTGAACTGCGGTGGAACGACTGCGGTGAGCTGCGGCTTGCGCAAAGAAGGGGACGATCCGTCCGGCGGGGGTGGCCTCGCCACCGCCCTGCGACGAAGGAGTGGAAGGCCGTGACCAGGTCCAAGAATTCCCTGCTTCGCTCGATGTGCCTCACGGCCGGCGCGACGGGGCACGTGCGGTCGAAGTCCTCGCGGGCTTGCCGGTGTGGCGTTCGTTCTATGCATGGTTGACCTGGAAACGGGCGGTGTCCTCGCTCATCGCCTTGAACGCGGCGACCAGCCGCCGCAGCAGACTCGTCGCGGCCGCCGCCGCGACCGACTCGTCTCGCGTGAACTCCTCCACCGCCCGGACCTTGTTCTCCGTGGAGACTTTGGCCGCGACCGGCGGACGCCTGAGGAAGTCGGTGGTGAGCGTCGCCGCGACCTCCTCGTCCTGGGCCAGGTGGTGGATCGCGGTGATCTTCTCCTGCGGGGTCTCCGGGCTGTCGACCGTGCATCCCACCCGCCGCTTGGCGTCGTCCCTCATCCACCGCGTCTTCCGCTCGGGCGGGGTCGGGACCGCCTCGAACCTCTCGTTGTCGTCCTCGATCCGCGCGAGGATGCGGTGGATCGTGAACGACACGCCCGCCTGGGCGTGCTACTTCGGTCAGCGGGAGTGGTCCACCTGGCGTTCTTCACCGTGCTGACGCGGCTCTCCAGTTGGCCGCCTCGTTGCCACAAAGGACCAGGCGGCTCGACGCTCGTTCTCGGTCCAGGTGGTGACGGTGTGTGAGGTGCGTGGGGCAGCCGTGTCTGTCGGTCGTTGTGTTGTCTCGGTGATGGGCTTGAGCGTTCCGAGAGAGCCGGAGGCCGGTTTCGACCGTGTTGTGACTGATGTTGACCGTTGTACACGTGCGGAAGTGTCGGATACCGCAGCGATGTCATTTACGTACGGTAGCGGTAGGCGTTCGTTTCGGTGAGCATGTAGCTTCCCCTCAACGCACGAGTGAGCCCCGGCACGGCGGGATACCAGACCGGGGCCCAACTCAACTCTTCTTCTCGACCAAGGAGTTGGAATGCCCCCTGACCGAACTTCTGGCTTCGGCCGTTCACTGGATCTGGACCGGCCCAAGCGGTTCGACCGTAGCATCCCGCAGCAGACCGCAGTTGAAACCCGCGATCTGCATGACAGGGAAGTCAACATGCAGGTAGGGGCGTTCCTTGCCGCCCCCGTCCTTGGCATCGTGCTGGTCCTGCGGCCGGAGGCGCTGGAACTCGCCGCGACCGCGGTCTGCGTACTGCTGGCTGCAACACGGCGCTCGCATCTGCGCTACCGGCGGCTTCGCACCGCCTGACGAATACGTGTCCGCCGCTCGGTGTGGCCTCGGCTGCCGGGCGGCGGACACCGGGAGCGCGGCAGACGCAGCAGCCGGGTGCGCAGATGCGTGGAGAACGCAGAGACGAGTTCTGCGTATCTGCTCATTTCCGCACCCGCCCGCTCCCGGTAGGCACGTCCGCGGAAGGGATGTCCCTGTCATGACTCCGAAAGACTTTGGCCCGGCCTACTGCCTCAACCCCCACTGCGGCAAACCGATCGGCCGCAACGCCGGTTCGGGTCGGCCACGCACCTACTGCAGCGACGCCTGCGGACGCGCCTACCGCAGGGCCCGAGAGAAGTCGCCCACCCCCGACACGGTCGCCCACAACGACTTCACCGACCAGGTCGCGGCCGACCTCGGCCGGGTCGTCAACCATCTGCTGTATCGGGCCCTCGCACAACAGCCCCTGGCCGCCCTGAGTCTCATACGCACCGTCGAGGGCGACCTCGAGGACCTCAAGGCCGCCCTCGTCCAGCAGGCACGCGACCAGCGCCAGAAGAACCCCGACATCGCAGAGTGCCTGGGCCTGCCCCCCGAGCAACTCACCCGCAAACTCTCCGCGGACGCCGTACGCCGCCGTATGGAGAGCCGCCCCCTGCGCACCCGGACACGCGTCCGCCTCCCGCGCCAGGCCGCCCTGCCGACAGCCCCGTCGCCCCGGACCGCGCTGCCGCCCCGGACCGCGCCGGCTCCCCGCATCCCCGGCCAGCGAGGGCCGGCGGCCGGCGGAGGAGAGATGACACCGTCCCGGGCCCGGGACCCCGACCGCAACCCGGCCGGTCCGGCCGCCGTCCTCACCCGCGCCCTCTCCCACCTGCAGCGCCTCAGCGGCAGGAGCCTGCGCGAACTCGCGGATGACACCGACGTGTCAGCCTCCTACGTCTCCCGTGTCCTGAGCGGCGAACGCTGCCCGTCATGGAAGGTCACCCGGCTCTTCACCCTCGCCTGCGGGGGAGACCCGGCGGAGGTCCAGCCGCTGTGGGTGGCAGCCCGCGGACAGGCCCCCAGCCAGCGCCAGAGTCTGCCGGCCGCCTTGCGCGGACTGCACCTGGCCGCCGCCCGGCCCCACACGGAACAGATCGGCGCACACACCCGCCTGACCGCACACACCATCACCGGAATGCTCAACGGCACCGCCCTGCCCTCCTGGGAAGACGTGGAGGAACTCGCACACGCCCTCAACGCCGAGGCCCAGCCGCTTCGGCCCCTCTGGAACGCCGCATGTGCCGCTCTGGCCGCCCCGCTGCCACCCGCAGCCGGCCCCGTCGCCAAGGTGATCGGATAACCATGCACACCACACGCCTCCCGGTCCGTACTCCCACCGACCCGGCGCACCTGTCACACCCGCGGAGCAGTCATGCCCTGCCGCGTCGACCAACTCGACTGGACCTGACGCTGCCGCCTGCCTTCGAGGCATTCTGCGTCCTCAACCGCGACAGCTACCTCGACTACAGCCACGTCCACCTGCCGCCCCAACAAGCCCACCGGCTGGTCCGCCGCGTGCTCGGTGAACTTGCCGTCGGCTGGAGTGAGATCGTCAGTAACCCCAACCCGTCGGCCAAAGCGTGGACGGTGCTGCGCACCCGCGTGGAGGCCGCCGCTCCTGCGCCGCGCGGCCTCGACGCCTGTCCCGCGCAGCAGTACGACGCGCTGGTTCTGCACTGCAGGCTCGGCTACAGCAGTATGGCCGCCGCCTGTGTCATGGGTCTGGACGCCAGCAAGGTCCGTTACCTGGTCCTGTCGGCAACCGCAGCCCACCGCCACGTCGTACGACAACTCCGCCCTCGGGCCGCAGCCGCTCACGCAGCCTGACCGAACAAACCTCCTGCCCCGCAGGCGACTGTTCCGGGGCAGGACCGGGCCACGGCGGCCGCCGCCCCCCGGCCTCCGCCACGCTGCTCCGGAGGCTGAGCTGTTGCTGACTGGCAGCGGCGCCAAAGGGGGAGCGGCTGGGCAGCCGGGTGGTGATCGCGGAGTATCACCCTTCGCAGTCCAGGCGACCTACCTGGTGGTGATCAAAGGGAGGCTGACGGAATGCGAGCGCACCCTGCGCATCGTGGAACCGCTCTCGGACTCCAGGGACCCGGCCGCGGCCAAGCGGGTGGGCACTGATGGACGGCGGCGCGGCAGAGGTGCCTGACGCGCCGCAGGACCGGATCCGCCAGGCGACTGAGCCTGCGGCCTTGACGTAGGGCGCGCACGGCATACATGCGCCCGGGCGCGGCGGCGACTTCGCGTATCTCATCGAGTAGCACGTGTACCGCGGTCCGGATGGCCTGCCATCCCTTACGTCTCCTCCGCCGATGAGCTGACGATGACGGACGGGACGCGCCGACCAGCGGCGAGGCGTGATCGCGGGCGACCCGGCGATGCCCTCGTTTCCCGGGAGTTCCGGAGCGGGACACGCGCGAACCTCACCCCGGAAGGACCCTCACACCGTCGACGGCGACCGCTGGTCCGGCCCCCGAGAAGATGACGCCGGGGTCGGACGGGGTCTGGTTGAGGACCCACAGGCCGATCAATGTGGCCAAGGTGAACACGACGGCGATCAGGACGGTGAGGACGAGTCGGCGACGGCGTTCGCGGCGCAGCCATTCGCCGCGGGCGGTGCGGTAGGCGTCGGGCGCGGCCTGTACGCCCTGGGCCAGTGCCTCCAGGGCCTCGCGCAGTTCCCGCTCCGTCCGTGCCTCCGCCGCGGTGCCGTCGCCGTCGGCCACACCGTCAGGTGGCCCGCCGCGGTCGGCTTCGACGCGTTCCGTCTCAGGGCGTTCGTTCTCGGTGCGGCCGCGACCGGTGTTGTTCATCGCCGGGCCTCCATTGCCTGGCTCAGGGCGGCGATGCCGCGCGCGGTGTGTGTCTTGACCGAACCGCAGGAGATGCCCATGGCGGCGGCGATCTCGCTCTCCTTCAGCCCGAGCCAGTGCCGCAGCACGAGCGCCTCGCGCTGCCGGGCGGGCAGCTGCTGCAGCGCGTCGATCAGTACACGCTGGTCGTCGTGGAGAAGGGCGGTGTTCTCGGCGGAGGTGACCAGTTCCTCGGGTGGGGTCTCCGCATGTCTGCGGGCCACTTGGAGGTGACGTATGCGCATCCGGGTCAGATTGCAGACGGTGGAGCGCAGATACGCCTCCGCCGCCTCGGTCTCCCGCAGCCGTCGCCACTTGCGGTAGATCTGGTAGTACGCCTCGGCCACCACGTTCTCGGGATCGTCCGCGCCGAGCAGCGCGGCCAGGCGCAGCATGGAGGCGTAGTGCTGCTCGAACAGGCGGGCCAGGGCGGCTTCGCGTTCCCGTTCGGCGGGGTCGCTCACCGCGGGGGTGAGGGGATCGGCCGGGGAGGCGGGCGGCGGCACGGGCGGCAGCGTGAGGGGGATGTCCGGTCTGCGTCTCACGGGTTGTTCGCTCCCGTCTCGCGGTGCCGCCTGACGGCCAGGCGGGTCGGTAGGTCGGTGAGGTCGGCGCCGCGGGGGATGCCGAGGCGTTCCAGGGCCAGGGTCCCGAACAGGGCGACGGCCAGATTGAGCAGGAGGGCGACGAGACCGGCGTAGATCTCCAGCGGCGGGCCGCCGAGGCCGACCGGCACGATGGACGAGAAGCCCTCCCGCACCACCAGGACGGTTCCCGCCGTCATGCCGACCGCCCATCCGGCCAGCAGCGCCCGCGGGTGCAGCCGTCCGGTGTACAGCCCGACGGCCACGGCGGGGAAGATCTGCAGGATCCAGACGCCGCCGAGCAGTTGGAGGTTGATCGCGTCCTGGTCGCGCAGTCCGAACACGAACGCGACCGCCCCCACCTTCGCGGTCAGCGACACCGCCTTGGCGATGCGCACCTGCCGTTTGGGTGTGGCGGTGGGGTGGACGTACTCGACGTACACGTTCCGTACGAAACTGGTGGCGGCGGCGATGGACATCACGGCGGCCGGGACCAGCGCCCCCACGGTGATCGCGGCGAACACCAACCCGGCCAGCGGGGCCGGCATCAGCCGGTCGACCAGCATCGGTACGGCGGCCTCGGCGCCGCCCTCGGGTGCCTTCACGCCCACCGCGAGCGCGGCGACACCGAGGAAGCCGAAGAGCGCGAGCAGCCCCGTCCAGGCGGGCAGTGCCACGGAGACCTTGCGCAGGGTGCGCGGCCCGTCGGCGGCGAACCCGGCGGTGAGGACATGGGGGTACATCAGCAGGGCCAGCGCGGAGCCGAGGGCGAGTGTGGCGTAGGCGGGCTGCTGGGCGGGGGACAGCTGCGCCGAGTGCGCCGCGTCCGCCCCGCCGAGCCGCCGGGCGGCGCCGTCGAAGACCGGCCCCGGCCCGCCGAGCCGGTCGAGGACCAGCCAGCACACGGCCGTGAGCGAGACGAACACGGCCACCGCCTTGAGTACGGCGATGACGGTGGGCGCCCGCAGACCGTGCCGGTACGTCGCCATCGCGAGCCCCGCGAAGAGCCCCACCATCATCAGGTCACCGCCCGCGCCGCGCGGATACATGCCCCCCGCCGTCAGCACGGCGCGGATGCCGAGCAGCTGCAGCGCCAGGTACGGCATCGTCGCGAGGATCCCGGTCAGCGCGACCACCAGAGCCAGCGGCGGCGAGCCGTAGCGCCCGCGCACGAAGTCGGCGGCGGTGATGTAGCCGTGCCGACGGGCCACCGTCCACAGCCGGCTCAGCAGCACGAACGCCAGCGGGCAGACGATCACCGTGTAGGGCACCGCGAAGAAGGCGGGCGCGCCGTTGCCGTAGGCCAGTCCCGGGACCGCGGTGAAGGTGTACGCGGTGAAGATCGTGCCGCCGAGCAGGAACCAGGTCCACACGGGGCCCAGGCTCCGGTCGGCCAGCGCCCAGCCCTCCAGGGAGGGCAGCCGGTCGCTGGGGCGCAGACGGCGTGCGGTGACGGCGAGCAGCGACGCTCCGCCGATCACGGCGAGGAACGTCGCGGTCATGGCGCTGTCGGCCATGCGTCACCGTCCTTGGTGTTCCTGGATCTCACCGGTTGGTTGCGCGGACGGCCGGTTCGGTTGACGCGACTCCGGCGGAAATCTTCTGGAAATCGGCTGTCAACCACTTCCGGCGGGCGGGCAACTCTTGCACAGACCCAGCGAGCGGGAGAGGAGCACAGGTCATGGCACGGACCGGTCATCACCGGCTACGGCGCGTCGCCGCGGCCGTACTGCTCCTCGCGCCCGCGGCGGGCCTGCTGTGGGTCCCCTGGTACGCCGGGGCGAGCCCACGACTCGCCGGTACGCCGTTCTTCTACTGGTACCAGCTCGCCTGGGTGCCGGGCTCCGGCCTGTGCCTGCTCGCCGCGTACGCGCTGACCAGGCACGAACACCGTGATCCCTGATCCCTGATCCCTGATCCGGTCGACCGGGAGCCCCACGCCCGTCGCGGTCGCTGATCCTTCCTGCACGTCCCGTCACCATCACCCCAGAGGTGAGGAGCCGCCATGCCTTCGTCAGCCATGCCCGAATCCGGTCTCCCCGCGCCACAGGAACCGCCCTCCACGCGATCCTCCACACCCCGGCGCTCCCCGCGTTCGATCCTGCTGTGGACCTGCGTGGCACTGCTGGGCGCCGTCGCCTGGGGCGTCGTCGCACTGGCCCGTGGGGAGAAGATCTCCGCGGTCTGGCTGGTGATGGCCGCGCTCGGCTCGTACGCCATCGCCTACCGCTTCTACTCCCGCTTCATAGCCCGCCGCGTGCTCCAGCCGGACGACCGCAGGGCCACCCCCGCCGAACGTCTCGAGGACGGCGTCGACTTCCAGCCGACCGACCGACGGGTACTGCTCGGCCACCACTTCGCCGCGATCGCCGGCGCCGGGCCCCTGGTCGGACCGGTGCTGGCGGCCCAGATGGGATACCTGCCCGGCACCCTGTGGATCGTCGCCGGGGTGATCTTCGCCGGAGCGGTACAGGACATGGTCGTGCTGTTCCTGTCGATGCGGCGCGACGGCAAGTCGCTGGGACAGATGGCCCGCGACGAGATCGGCCGGGCCGGCGGGGCCGCGGCCCTGATCGCCGTCTTCGCCATCATGATCATCCTGCTGGGCGTGCTGGCACTGGTCGTCGTCAACGCGCTCGCCCACTCCCCGTGGGGCACCTTCTCGGTCGCGATGACCATCCCCATCGCCCTGTTCATGGGTCTGTGGATGCACCGCGTCCGGCCGGGCCGGGTCGTCGAGACCAGCCTGATCGGAGTGGCGCTGCTGCTGCTCGCGATCGCCGGCGGCAGCTGGGTCCAGAACTCCTCACTGGCCGACACCTTCACCCTCAGCCCGGCGACCCTGGTCTTCTGCCTGATCGGATACGGCTTCGTAGCCTCCGTCCTGCCGGTGTGGATGCTGCTCGCACCGCGCGACTACCTGTCCACCTTCATGAAGATCGGCACCATCGCGCTGCTCGCCGTCGGCGTCGTGTTCGCCGCCCCCACGCTGCAGGCGGACGCGGTCAGCAAGTTCGCGGCTTCGGGCGCCGGCCCCGTCTTCGCCGGCTCCCTCTTCCCGTTCCTGTTCATCACCATCGCCTGCGGCGCGCTGTCCGGGTTCCACGCCCTGGTCGCCTCCGGAACCACCCCGAAGCTGATCCAGAAGGAGTCCCAGGTCCGGATGATCGGCTACGGCGCCATGCTCATGGAGTCGTTCGTCGCGATCATGGCGCTGATCGCGGCGGCCACCCTCGAGCCCGGCCTGTACTACGCCATGAACGCCCCGGCGGGACTTCTCGGTACGACGGCCGAGTCGGCGTCCCACGCGGTGGCGGGCCTCGGCTTCACCATCACGCCCGACCAGCTCACGCAGGCTGCGAAGGCCGTGGAGGAGCAGACCCTGATCGCCCGCTCCGGCGGTGCGCCCACCCTGGCGGTCGGCATGTCGGAGATCTTCTCCGGGATCTTCGGCGGCGCCGCGATGAAGGCCTTCTGGTACCACTTCGCGATCATGTTCGAGGCGCTGTTTATCCTGACGACGGTCGACGCGGGGACGCGGGTCGGACGGTTCATGCTGCAGGACATGCTCGGCAACGTCTGGAAGCCCCTCGGCCGGGTCAACTGGAAGCCCGGCATCTGGCTGTGCAGCGGCCTCGTCGTCGCCGCCTGGGGCTACTTCCTCCACACCGGCGCCACCGACCCGCTCGGCGGGATCAACCAGCTCTTCCCGCTCTTCGGCATCGCCAACCAACTGCTCGCCGCCATCGCCCTCACCGTCTGCACCACCGTCCTCATCAAGTCCGGGCGGCTGCGCTGGGCCTGGGTCACCGGCGTCCCCCTGGCCTGGGTCACCGCGATCACCTTCACCGCCGGCTGGCAGAAGATCTTCTCCACCGACCCGAAGATCGGCTTCTTCGCCCAACGGGCCCACTACGCCGACGCCCTGGACGCCGGCCAGATCCTCGCCCCCGCCAAGACCACCGCCGACATGCACACCGTGATCACCAACTCCACCGTCGACGGCGTCCTCATCGCCCTCTTCCTGCTGCTGGTCGCCGTCGTCATCGGCAACGCGGCCGTGGTCTGCGTACGGGCCGTACGGTCCCCCACCCCACTGCCCCACACGGAGTCCCCGTACGTCGAGTCCCGTATCGACGTACCCGGCCGACCCGCCGAACCTCTGGTCGGGGCCCGCCCATGAGCCCCTGGCGCTGGATGCGCGCCGTGCGCTGGTACCTGCGCGAGCTGACCGGCGAGGCCGAATACGACCGCTACTGCGAGCGGCACCGACGCCACCACCCGCTCGCCCCGGTACCGACCCGCCGCGAATACCAGGTACTGCGCACCCTGCACCAGGAGACCCGCTCGCACAGCCGCTGCTGTTGAGCACAGCCGGGCACCCGGGGATCGCGTGACTCCCCGGGTGTCGAGAGAATTTCCGGCTGGACATCCCGGAGAACCGTCGTCACCGCGACGGCCGCCGCGGAGCTGACGGTCACGGCGGCTGAGGCCGCACGGGCCGCCACCACGGATGCCGGTACGGTCCGGTCGTCGTGTCCCCGTGCCGCCGCACAGCAGGCCGACGGCGCCATGCCGGCCCAGCGACGAGGCGGTCGCGGCCGGTGGTGCCGAAAGGCGTTCGTCCGCGCGAGCCCTGCGCGCTGCCGCACCCACGCATCAACTGTCGGTCGAATGGCCCGACTCGAGCCTCGCTGGCTGCCACTCCCGCCTGATCAGCCCGTAGACCCACGAGTCGGAGACCTCCCCGTTGACGACGCAGTTCTCTCGCAAGGTCCCTTCCCTCAGGAAGCCGAGCTTCTCCAGCACGCGGGCGGATGCCACGTTGCGCGTATCGGCCTCAGCCTGGACGCGATTGAGGTCCAGCGTGTCGAATGCCCACCGCAGCAATGCGCGCGCGGCCTCGGTCGCGTAGCCGTGGCCCCACGCGGCATCGTCGAAGCAGTAGCCCAGCGAGGCGCTGCGGAAGTCCGGGTTCCACGAGTCCAGGGTGCACCAGCCGATGAACGCCCCGTCGGAGACACGATCCACGGCCAGCCGAGTCCCGGTGCCGTGCTTCTCCATCTCTCGGCAACGGGCGATGAACCTCTCGGCACGCTCGCGTTCGGTCCACGGTGGACTGTCCCAGTAGCGCAGCACGTGGGCGCTGCTGTGCAGTGCGAAGAGGTCGTTGGTGTCCGCGTCTTCGAAGGCGCGCAGTCGAAGGCGGGAGGTGTGCAACGAGGGGGCGGGCAGCGGCGTCCTCATGTTCCTTCCCCTGATCGGTGGCCGAAATATCAGACCTCCGATGGGGGGCACTCGCAACGGGTTTTCCCGGCGGTCTGGCAGAACGGCGTGTCCGCTGGGCTGAGCAGGCTGGTTGTTGCGGCCCGCCGGAGGTGCTGCGGCCGTAACAGGGGGAACAGCCCCCGCTCTCGTTGTACCGGTCGCCAAGTCGCCACCCGACGTGCGTCCCGGTGCTCGCCACTCGGCCGTGGTCCTCAACCCGCTGTTGTACGCGGGGGCGAGCGACGAAGGTCGTTGCGTTCATGCCACGGTCCCCTGCTACATTGCGCCCTCAAGATCATGAAAACGGGGGCCGGAAATGACCGTGCAAGGGCACGCCGGGGGCTATCGCCTCCAGACGAGCGCGATGGACAGCGAGGCGCAGACACTCGACACGGCGGGGGACGACGTCGGTGTCATAGCCAGGGCGGTCAAGGACACCGCCTGCTACACCTCGGACGTCCTCGGCGGCTCCGACGCTGGCCCCGCCTACAACAACTTCGCCGGTGACTGGCAGGCCGAGGCCAAGGTCCTGGAGAGCGCCCTGCACGAACTGGCCGACAAGGTGCGGGTGTCCAAGGCGAACTACCAAGGCGCCGAGCACGCCACCATCCGGGGCATGAGCGCGGCCGGCGGCGACGGCGTGACGACGATGCCCGCGCCCGCGGAAGCTGGTCCCACGCCGGGCCACCGCACCATGCCCGCGCCCGGCACACCGCCGCGCGGCCTGTCCGACTTCGACTGAGCGCCCCTCGCACCGCGTACGAGTCCGCACATACCGCGTGCGGGTCGTTACGTACCGCGTCCGAGTCCACACTCCTGCCCTCACCACGACAGAAGGCCGCACCGTCATGCCCGACGCAGGCGAATCCACCACCGACCGCCGCCAGAAACTCGCCGAGTACCACGACTCCATCTCCTCGGCCGACAGCAAGAACGACCTCATCGGGGCCATCAACAACGCCCTGGGCGTCTCGGTGCCGGTCGGTGAACCCGGGATCCTCGAGGGTCTCGCCAAGACCTACCGCAAACAGATCGACGACGTCGCCGACGTGCACCGGCGGGTGCGGAAGGTCGCGAGCGAGGGCCTGCCCGACGCCTGGGTGGGCAGCACCGGGGCGCGGGCGTCCGAGGTGGTGATGGCGGCGGCGCGCTCCGCCGAGCAGATGGAGCAGGCGTTCAGCGGCGCGGCCAACGCCCTGTTCCGCCTGGCCGACGCGCTGACCAACGCCAAGGCCCAGGACAAGGGCGGCCGCGAACAGCTGCGCGAGGCACTCGGCATGCTCGGCGGTGAGGACGGCTTCTTCGACGACATGGTGGAGAAGGACGCCGAGGAGGCGGAGCGGCTGCGGGCCCGCAGCATCGCGGCCGCGGGCGCCAAGACGATGCACACCGCCGCGGAGGTGGCTGACGACGCGGCGCGGGCCGCGGCGCGCGACCTCAACAAGCTGGCGTCCGAGGCCCGGGCGGGCCAGATGCAGACCGACAACATCTCCGCGGCCGACCGCCTCGTGCTCGCCGACATCGCGAGCCCCGGCGGCCCGGCGGAGATGAACGAGCTGCTGACCGCGAACGACCTGGAGCGCTCGGGCCGCGCGATGGAACGCCTCAACGCCCGCGAGGAGGCCGAGTTCGAGCGGATGCTCGCCGAGGCGAAGACCCCGCAGGAACGGGCGTACCTCGTGAAGGCACTGGCCGCCGGGTACGACGTCAAGGAGGTCGGCGAGTTCCGCGACAAGATCCACGGCAAGGACCCGGCCTGGCTGCAGCGGCACCTGACGCCGGTCACCACGGCCGAGGACAGCATGAAGGACGAGGGAATCAACACCAGCGGTCCCAACGAGGGTTCCAACCACAACACGGACCAGCAGACGTTCAACGGCGAGAGGTGGTCGCAGGAAGGCAACACCTGCGTACCGTCGACCGTCGTCACCGGGCGCGCCATGGTCGATCCGGTGTACGCCCTCGAACTCACCGGCGGCCCGTCCGGGCAGGAGGACGACCCCGGCGCCTTCCGGGAGCGGCTGCGCGACGAGCAGCTGCGGATGCACGACGAGGGCGACGGCAACGACGCGTACGACTTCCCCTTCGGTTCGACACCCGACGGCATGGACAACGACGGCAAGACCGAGATCTCCAACAAGGAGATCAGCCCGCACACGGGCGGCGAGTACGAGTTCCAGGAGGTCAGGAGCGCGGACGACCGCCGGGACGCGCTGCCCGACATCGAGCGGGCCGTCGCCGAGGGCAGACCGGTGCCGATCGGCGTCGAGGGCGAGGACGAGAACGGCGACCGGGTCGGCCACTCCATGATGATCATCGGTCAGGAGGGCGACATGCTGCAGGTCTACAACCCCTGGGGAACGACGACATGGGTCAGCGAGGACGACTTCGTCAACGGCAACATGGGCAAGGCCTCCGACAAGGACCTGCCCGACGCCTACGGCGTCCACCTGCCCGCCCAGTGACCGGAAGGCCGATCCCCGTGAAGCCCAGCCACCGCCTCTCCACCGCCCTGGCCCTGCCGCTGACGGCCGTGATGCTGTCCGGGTGCGGCCTCTTCGGCCCCGAGACGTTCGAGGCCGACGAGCACTCCATCGAAGTGGACGCGGGCGACACCTTCGAGCTGACGCTCCCGGCCAACCCCTCGATGGGCCAGGACTGGAGCATCGTGGACCCCGGTCCCGACCGTGCCACGGTGCGTCAGGAGGGCCGCCGGGAGGATGACTTCGGCGGCGACAGCGGCGCGGACGGGGGTGGTGACGGTACGCAGACCTTCACCTTCGAGGCCGTTGCCGCGGGCACCGCGAAGATCAAAATGAGCTACTGCGTCCTGGGCGTCTGCCCCGACGGCGACGCCCGCACCGCGACGGGCAGCCCCGGCAACGACCCGGCGTACTTCATCTACACGGTCACCGTGCGATGACCGGACCGGAGGCAGCGATGAACCCCAGCAGGACCGACGAGGAGTCAGCGCAGACCGATGTCGCCATGCTCCTGCGCTACGGCATCGGCGCCCAGGGCCCCCGCCGCACCGCTCTCTTCGGCGACGGAGCCGTGGGCGCCGCGGTCACACTCGACCGTCTCGGAGTCCAGCCCCGCTCGGTGGCGTTCCTCGGCAGAACCGTCCGCAGCGGCGGCACCGCCTACACCGCCCGGCTGCCGGAGCTACTGCCCGAGCCGACCGCCTCGGACCTGGTGCGCGGCTGGCTGGACGCGGTCGCGCCCGTGGCCGGGCCCGTGGAGGGCGACGAGATCGTGGCCCGCTGGCTGGAGGCGGTCGCCGAACTCATCGGGCTGCGCCGCACGACCCGAGAGCGTGCCGCCCGCTGAGCTCAGTTCCCGAGAACAGCTGGCCAAAAGAGGGCTTGGGAGTGAAGGGGACAGTGACCCCGGGCCTCACCTATTGCCTGCGAGGATGATCGTCCGGCTGAAGCCCCGCAGAGCCTTCCGCAGCGTAGGCGACCGTCCTCCGCCGGTGACTGTCGGCATCCGGGCCTCAGGCACCGGACACCTGCGATCTCGTCCCGATCTGAGTTCTAGTCCCCCAGATTTTCTGGCGGCACGGTCGCTGTCACCGCTGCGGGCAGCCGGCCGTTCAGGATGTCCTGCCGTGGCAGTGACAGACCGAAGTGCTGCTGCAGGGCGGTCAGGGTCGCATGCAACGAGTCGAACTCCTCGCTCACGTCATCACTGAGGAGTCCGGCTTGTTCGAACGCCGGGAGCAGGAAGGCCAAGCGCTCGTCTGGGCTGTCGCCGATGTCGAAGCGGCCGACGGTTTGGCCGTCGTGGTAGTACCAGCACTCCCTGGGCGGGTCGTCCGGCTTCGGGGTGAGGTGCAGGACCGTCAAGGACCAATGGCGGAAGGGGAGGTGAGGTCTCTCGGGGCAGCCCTGGCCGAGGCACTCCAAGCTGTCCACGCCTGCGGGCTCGTACACCGGGATCTGAAACCGGGCAACATCATCATGGCCGACGACGGCCCACGCGTCCTCGACTTCGGCATCGCGCGGGCCGTGGAGTCCACCCGGCTGACCGCCACCGGGGCGGCCTTCGGTACTCCCGGATACCTCGCGCCCGAGCAGGCGCAGGGCGCCGAAGTCGGCGGTGCCGCCGATGTGTTCGCGCTCGGGGCCGTGCTCGTCGCGGCGGCCGGAGGCAGCGCGTTCGGTACGGGCACGCCCTTTGGGCTGATGTACCGGTCGGTGCACGAGCCCGCGGATGTCTCGGCGGTGCCGGGGAAGTTGCGGGCGCTGGTCGCCGCCTGCTTGGCCATGGATCCGGCCGACCGCCCCACGCCCGAGGCGCTCCTGGGCTCGTTCGTGCCGGCACCGGCACCGGCACCGGCACCGGCACCGGCACCGGCCCCGAACCCCGCCCCGGACTCGGCTCCGAACCCTGCCCCGGACTCGGCCCCGAACCCCGCCCCGGACTCGGCCCCGAACCCCGCCCCGCACACACTCGTGCTCACCACCCCAGACCGGCCGCGCGTCGCGCCCCCGGGCGCTGTCGTGCCTCCTGCCGATCCCGGCCGCGTCGACGAGCTTCTCCGACCCGCCCCGGCCGGACCCGCGCGCACGCCCCGCGTGATCACCCTGCTGATCGTCGCGGCGGCCGTGACGAGCGCGCTCGTGGGCGGCGTCCTCGCCCTCACGCGACAAGGGGACGACAACAATAGAAGCGGGCCCTCCGCCACCGCCTCGGATTCCCGGCGGCCCACTTCGCAAGCTTCCGCTCCGCCGTCCACGCCCGCGTCGTCCCGGGTGGGCGCAGTCCCCAAGGACCGGGTCACCGTCGCGGTGACCGCCAAGAGCGGGCAGAGCTGGATCTCGGCGACGGACCACGACGGCCAACTGCTGTACGACGGACTGCTGGGCAACGGCGAGACCAAGAACTTCACGGACGAGATCCAGATCACCCTCGTCCTCGGTGATGCCTCCTCCGTCCAACTCGTCGTCAACGGCAAAAGGGTCCTCAACGACTTCCGGCCCGGCCAGGTCGAACGGCTCACCTACAGCAGAAGCGACTAGATGTATTGACCCGCAGCGTCGTTGACGCGGCTGATGGCGGGTGGCTGCCGAGCGCGGTGTGGCAGTGGTGGTGGTTGCAGGTGTGGAGGAGGTCCGCCAGGGACTCGGGCCGCTCGGTGTTCGAGGAGCGGGTCCGCTGGTAGGCGCCCTTCGCGTCAGGCACCCGGCTGCCGCAGGCCTGCAGGGGCATGACAGGCCGGAGGAGGAGTCATCCGCGGGCCCGGTTGACCGCGGAGGCCACTGCCCTCAACCGGGCCAGTTCCGCGTCGTCGGCGATGCCGGTGCCGTGGTGGACCGTTCCGCGGCACGCTGGACACGGCGGCCGAACTCCACCCGCATCGTGCGCGGCAGGTCCGGTCCGTACGCGGTGTTGAGCACATGCGCCACCCCGCCCTTCCCGGACCGGCTGTTGACCCGCACGACGGACTCGTACGTCCGGCCCACGTCCTTCGGATCGATGGGCAGGTAAGGGACGTCCCAGGGCACCGCGCTGGCAGGCGTACCCGCTTCGGTGGCACGGCGCCCGATCGCGGCCAGGCCCTTGGCTATGGCGTCCTGGTGCGTGCCGGAAAAGGCCGTGTGGACGAGGTCGCCGACGTACGGGTGACGGGGCGGCACCGGAAGCTGGTCGGCGAACTCAACCGTGCGGCGGATCCCAGCGATGTCCGAGAGAGGGGCGACGGCGTTGAGGTCATGTCATGTCTCCCTGGAATCCAGGTCTCGGCCGGCCGGCCTCGTCGAGTGCGGTCCGGCCGCGAAAGCGGTGCGGTCCACCTTGCCGTTGGCATTGAGCGGCAGTTTCTGCAGATGCGTGAACCGCCGCGGAATCATGTAGACGGGCAGCCGGGCGCGCAGGAACGCGGTGAGATCGCTCTGCGAGATCGCCTCCCCCGTGTAATACGCCACCAACTCGGCGTCGCTCTCGTGCTCCTGCACCACCGCGACCGCGTCACGCACCGCGGGGTGCCGGGCCAGGGCCGCGTCGACCTCGCCCAGCTCGATGCGGTGGCCGCGCAGTTTGACCTGGTGGTCGAGACGGCCCAGGTGGACCAGGGCGCCGTTCTCCCGCCGCACCCGGTCGCCGGTTCGGTACCAGAGGTCCCGGGTCAGCGGCGCCGTGCCGTCGTGGACCACCGCCGCCCGCCCCGGGCTCCACTCCACGAAACGGCCCACGTCGTCGGCCGGGTCGAGGTAGCCGTCGAAGCGCTGGACGCCCCGGACGCACAACTCGCCCGTCTCGGCGGGCTCACCCTCGTCGTCGAGGATCACATGGTCCAGGTGCGGCGGCACCTCGCCGATCGGCAGGGTCCCGTTGGTGCCCGCCGCGAGCAGCGCCCCCTTCCCGCCGAGGTCCTGCCCGGAGCAGACGATCGCCACTTCGGTCGGCCCGTACAGGTTCCACAACCGTGCCCCCGGCGCCGCCGCGGCCCACTGTTCGGCCTGTTCGGCGAGCAGCCGCTCGCCACCGAACAGGACGGCCTCCAGCGACGGCATCGAGTCCGGCGCCAGCCCTCCGGTGCGGGCGGCGATGCCGCCCACCGACGGAACGCAGAACCAGTGCGTGACCCGCTTGGCGTTCACGTACGGCGCCGGCCGTACGACGTCGTTGGGCCGGGGCACCACCAGGGCGCCGCCCCCGGCCCAGGCGGCGAAGAGTTCGAAGACCGCGACGTCGAAGGAGATCTCCACGTTCTGCGAGACCCGGGACTCGGGTGTGAAGGCGTTGTACTCGACCAGCCAACGCAGCGTCGGCACCACGCGCCCATGCCGGATCGGCACCCCTCGGGGACGCCCCGTGGAACCGGAGGTGAAGAGGATGTACGCGACGTCCTCCGGCGACACCCGCACGACGGGGGCCGGCTGCACGTCGTCCGCCACTGCGCCGGCGGCCTCGGCGTCGGCGAAGGCGACCAGGGGAGGCAGCTTCCGGCCGTCCGTCCCGTCCGCGCCCTCCGCAGCGGATAGTTCACCGGCCCTTGCCGTGGCGTACTCGTCGACCACGATCAGGTCCAGATCCGTCATGTCCGCGATGGCGCGGAGCCGGGCGGCCGGGAAGGATGGGTTGAGCGGAACGACGGCCGCGCCGAGGCGGAGCGCGGCCAGATAGCCGGTGTAGGTGGTGAGGCTGCGGGCCGCGAGCAGTCCGATCCTGGCCGGGCGGTGCGGCAACTGCCGGACCATGACGGCGGCCATCCGGGCTGCCGCGGTGTCCAGTTGCCGGTAGGTGAGCGCGGTGTCCCGCACATCCAGCGCGATGCGCTCGGGATGGCGTTCGGCGCTGGCGGCGAAAAGGTCGACGAGAGTGGCGGGTTCCATCGGACACGTCCTGTTCTTCGCGGCTTCCGGGCCGGTACGGCGAGGGACGGAGGGCAGTGGCAGCAGGATTCGGGGCGAGCTCGCACCTCGAGCACGGGGCGTCGGCTGAGTCACGGGGAGTGGGCGCGCCTCGGGCGACGGGTGTGCGCACAGGTCGCTCTCGGGGAGCTCACACCAGGTGCTCCAGCGTCTTCCACACCTCCGGCCACCGGTCCGTCACGTACATGTGGCCCCCGGCGAACTCGACGGCGTCGAAGCCCGCGGAGGTGAAGGCCTCCCAGTCCAGCCACTCCTCCTCGGGCACCAGGTGGTCCTGGTCGCCGCGGATCGCGGTGATCGGGACGGGCAGCGGATCGCGGGCGGGCGGCGTGTAATCGGCCAGCAGGTTCACGTCCGCCCTCATGACCGGCAGCAGGAAGTCCCGCAGCCGGGGGTCGGCGTACTCCGGTATGTCCCGGCACGCGATGGCCCTGGCCCGCGCCACAACCTCTTCGTCGTCACCGTCGAGCCGTTCGGCCTGCCGGTGGGAGGGGCTGACGGACCCGCTGACCACCAGGTGCCGCGGCAGCGGGCCGCCGTTGTCCACCAGGTGCCGGACGGCCTCGTAGGCGAGCAGCGCGCCGAAGCTGTGCCCGAAGACGATGAACGGCCGTCCGTCCGCGGCGGCTTCCCGGATGCGCCGCGCGGTTCCGGCGGCGGCCTCGGAGAAGTCACGGTAGAACGGCCGGCCGAACTCCCGCTCCCGGCCGGGGACCTGGATGGGCACGGCGCACAGCGTGGCGGACTCCTGAAGCTGCCAGGGGCGGTAGACGCCCGCACCCGCGCCCGCATAGGGCAGGCACATCACCGAGGTGGTCATACCGTGTTCTCCTGGCCGAGGGATTGGGCGACTGCGTCGGCGCACAGGAGGCCGAGCTGGTCGTCGAAGGCGCGCAGCAGGGCGGCCGACCGGCCCTGCCAAGGGCTGCTGAGCGGGGTCTGGGCGACACAGTGCAGGGTGCCGGCCGGCAGCTCGGTCACCTGCAGCTGGATCTCCGCGTGCCCGCCGACGGGTGGGACGGGGAGGGCGCGGATCCGCACCGGGCCAGCGGCGTGTTCCGCCCGCTCCCAGTTCTCGAAGGCGAACAGTGCCTGATAGACGGGCATCCGCCGGCCAGGCGTCGTCCGGGCGGCACGGATGATCTCGTCGCACGACAGCGTGGAACCGATGATGCTCTCGCGCAGGGACCCCCAGACCCGTTCGACGACTCCGGGCCCGGACAGTTCGGGCATGCGCACGGGCAGTGTGTTCGTCAGATAGCCGATCTCGTCGCTCTGCCCGGGCGTACGTGCGGCCACCGGCGTTCCGACGCAGAAGTCGGCGCCGCCGGTGAGTTCGGCCAGTGCCCGGCCGAGGGCCGCCAGCAGCACCGCGTACGGCGAGCAGCCGCTGTGCCGGGCGCGGGTACGCACCGCCCGCCAAGTGCCGGCCGGTAACTCGAGGCTGTCCTCCGCCAGTTCGGCCTGGGCCAGCTGCCGCTGGCTGGGGCCGGAGCCGACGGCGGAACCCGGGAGGGGCAGGTCGGCCACCCCGTCGAGCGTCGTCCGCCAGTGGGAGGCCAGTTCGGCGCGCCGGGCGGGAGCCAGGGCCGCGGGCTCCGCCCGTTCGTGGACGGGTAGCACGGGTTCCCCGCCCGTGACGGTCAGGGCGTAGGCGCGGGCCAGGTCGGCGGCGAAGATCTCCTGGGACATTCCGTCGAAGGCGATGTGATGCACCAACAGATAGACCGTGGCCCCCATGCCGTCCGGTGCCACGGCGGCCCGGAACAGCCGTCCCGCGGCAAGGTCCAGGGAGTCGTCGGCCAGCAGGGCGGCGGTCGCGTCGTGGCTGCCGGTTCCCGCGGGGAGGTACAGCGGGGGCGGGAGGTCCCGGGGAGGGAGCACCTTGCGCACCAACTCGCCCCGCTCGACGACGAAGGCGGTGCGCAACGCCTCGTGGCGGGCGGCGACCGCGCTCAGCGCCGCCCCGAGCGCACCGTGCTCGACCGGACCGTCGGCGCGGATCCGGGACAGGGCCCGGTTGGCCCGGGTCGACGGCGCGATCTGCTCGCCGACCCAGAACTGCCGTTCCAGCGCGGAGGCCCGCTGCACCCGGACCGGTGCGTCGTCACTCACGAACCATCTCCTTGTCGGTGTCCGAGGACTCCCCGGCCGGTGCCGACGGGACGTCCATGTCGCGCAGCGCGCGGCTGCGCAGCGAGACGAGCACCAGGACGATGTACGTGGCGCCGAAGCACAGGAGGGTTCCGCGCAGCCCGATGCCGTCGATCGACCAGCCGGCCACGAGGATGCCGATCGGGGCGGCGCTCATCCCGACGGCGGAGGTGAGGGCGAAGACCCGGCCGAAGACCGCTGCTGGGACCTTCTCCATCATCACCGTGGACAGCGCCGGGTTGAGCGGCCCGGCCGCGAGGCCGAGCAGGAAGGAGATCACGATGCTCAGCACCGCGCCCGGCATGCCCGTGAGGCTCAGGCGCAGGGCGCCGATGACCAGGAAGCAGCCGAGCAGGGTCCAGCGGTGGCTGGTGAGCCACCGGGCACTGGCGGGGCTGTAGCCGAACGTACCGACGACGGCGCCGCAACCGGAGGCGGCCACCAGCCAGCCCAGGTACTGGCCGCTGCCGAGCACCTGATCCGAGTAGACCGGCAGAATGACCGGGGTGAAGGCGTCGTCGAGGAAGTTGGTGACGAAGACGAACGCCGTCATGGCGCCGACCACGGGTATTCCGCGGACCACTTTGGCGCCCTCGGTGAGCTGCCGCAGGAATCCCTCCCGGCGCTGCGCTGCGGAGGCGGGAGAAGGACTGTTGGGCACCCCGACCGCGACCAGCAGGGCGGAGAGCAGGAAGGACGCGGAGTCGATGTACATGCCGGTCACGGGTCCGGACACGGCGATCAGCAGGCCGGCCAGCGGTGCGCCGACCAGCAGGCCGAGCCTGGGAGCGCCCTGCATCCAGGAGTTGGCGCTCGCCAGCCGGATCCCGCCCCGCTCCGCGAGCGGCTTGATGAGGCTCTGCCGTGCGGCACCGGTCGGCGTGGAGCCCAGGCTGCGGCCGAAGAGCAGTCCCATCAGGACGGGCAGCGGCAGGCCCACCGTGTTGTCGAGGAGCGGGACCAGTCCGATGGAGACGCCTGCGACGACATCGCTCAGCACGCTCATTCGTCTGCCGCCGATGCGGTCGATCCAGACCCCGCCGACGGCTCCCGCGAAGATCAGCGGAAGGGTGTTGGCGAAGCCGGCCAGTCCGGTGGACACGGAGCTGCCGGTGGTGTGGAGGACGTACAGCGGGACGGTGATCACCGTGATGGCGTTGCCGAACGACGACAGGTAGTGCGCCAGGAGCAGTACGAACAGCGGCCGACGCTGTGGCGCCACTTGCTCGGGTTCCGCGGCTGTGGTCATGGGGTGTCTTCCTGACTGGTGGGGGGCAGGACGTCGCGGACCGGGGCGCCGCTCACGTCGGCGAAGAGGCGCTCCAGGTGATCCTCCGAGACCCCGACCGCACCGGGGACCGCGGTGTCCGGCGGAGTGCCCGGGCGCAGCGGGTTCCCGCGAGCCAGGAGCCGTGCGGTCAGTTCGGCGAGCGTGGTGCCGGGCGCGATGTCCCGGGGGCCCGCGTCGAAACCCGCGCCGCGCAGCAGCCGGGCCAGCCGCGCGGACAGCAGCGGCGTGCCTCCGCTCGCGGCGAAGCCGTCGTCAGGTCCGGCAAGGTCCCGGTCGAGCGCCTCGCGCCAGGCGGCGGCGACGGTGTCACGGGCCCGGGCGGCGGGGCTCACGAGCGGGGTGTCCGGAGAGGTGGCGAAGAGCTCGACCAGTTGCAGCAGCCGCCGGGCGAGGCGGTCGACGGTCTCCGGCTCGAACAGAGCGGTGCGGTACTCGAACCGGCCGTAGACCAGGTCGCCGAGGTGCCACCACGCGACGGTCACGTCCATCGAGGAGATGCCCTCGGGCACGGCGTTGGCGTAGACGGTGGCGCCGGGCACCTCGTAGGAGACCGTCTCGGCCAGGTCCAGGTGGACCAGCATGGTCCGCAGCAGCGGATAGCCGTGAGCGGTCCGCTCGGGAGCGGCGGCCCGGACGATCTCACCGAACGGCGTCTCGTGATGGGCCGCGACGGCCGCGCCCGCCGCCTGGGCCGCGGCCAGGAAGTCGTTCGGGGTGGGGTTCTCGGGCAACCGGATCCGCAGCGGCACATTGGTGAGCAGGAAGCCGACCAGATCCTGCACCGCGGCCTGGCCGCGGGTCACGCTGGGCACCCCGATCAGGATGTCGCGCTCGCCGCTCTCCTCGTACAGCAGGGCCGCGTACGCCGCCGCCATGGCGTTGGCGACCGTGCTGCGGGCGGCCTTGGCGCGGCTGATGAACGCGGCGGCGGTGCCCTTGTCCAGCACGAAGTTGTGCTGACGCCCGAGCCGGTCCTCGGTCTCGACCGGGTGGTCGTACGGCAGCAGGGGAACGTCCGGTACGTCCGCGAGGTACTCGCGCCAGAACGCGCGGTGGCGTTCGCCGTGCTCGGTCTCGAAGTACGCGCGCTGCCACTGCGCGTAGTCGCCGAACTGCACGGGGAGATCCGGCAGTTGGGGCTCCCGTCCCTCCAGGCGGGCCTGGTAAATCTCCAGCAGTTCGCGGTTGAGCCGCACGTACGACCACTGGTCGGTGAAGGAGTGCGGCATGGTCTGGACGATCTGGTGGTCGCCGCCGCCGAGGTCGGCCACGCCGATGCGCAACACCGGATCCCGGGACAGGTCGAACGGGCGCCGCACCTGTTGCCGTACGAACTCCCTGCGGCGCAGCTCCTTCTCCTCGGCCGGACCTCCCGACAGGTCGGCGTAGGTGAGGTCCGCGCCGCGGTCCGGGTGCAGGCGCAGCCGTGGCTGCGCGCCGTCCACCTCGACGGTGCTGCGCAGCAGTTCGTGCCGGCGCACCACGGTGGACACGGCCTCGTCGAACGCGGCGCGGTGGAACTCCCCGACGAAGCGCAGTCCGAAGCCGAGGGTGTAGGTGACGGTGCCGGGGTAGAGCTGGTCGAGGATCCACAGGCGTTCCTGGTCCATGCCCAGCGGCGCCGTGTCGCGCTGCCCGGTCCGCGGCACGAGTGGCGGCGGCCCCTGGCGCTTGCGGGACAACCGTGCCGCCAGCGCGGCCCGTTGCTGCGGGGTGAGTCCCGCGAGCCGGGCCGTGAGGGCGGCCTTGTCGGCGGCTGCGGTCATCGGTCACGCTCCGCGGGGACACAGGAGAACAGGGCGGGCAGGGCGGCCAGCACCTCGGCGGTGGGCAGGCCGAAGTCGACCAGGAAGCCGACCTCGTCGGCGCCGGCCTCCCGCAGCTGTCCGAGGACGGCGGCCGCCTTGGCGGCCGGTCCCAGCAGGGAGGGACCGGCGAGGTAGTTGAGGTAGGCGCTCTCCAGCAGCAGCGTCTCGTCCTCGCCGGGCGCGGTGGTCTGGCTCCGGTAGGCCCTCAGATAGCCGTGCATCGCGGGGCGCAGGAAGTCCTCCAGATCGGCGCGTTGGCTGACGTAGGCGTGCACCATGACCACCACGTCGCCGTCCCCCGGGTGGCCGGCGCGGCGCCACTCCTCGCGGTAGTGGGCGATGTTCTCCCGCAGTTGCGGCATCGTCTGGCCGAGCAGCGCGGTCATCACGCCGAGCCCGGCACGGGCGGCCGAGACGAAGGTGGCGGAGTTGCCCGCCGAGGTGAGCCAGACGGGCATGTCGCGCCGTACGGGCGCGGGGCCGGTGCGGACGGCCGCGGCGCCGCCCGCGGTCGTGGGGTGGCTCACCTTCTCGCCCCGCCAGTGGGCCCGGACCTGGTCGATGATCCCCAGGGTGGTCTCGCGCCGCCGCGCGTAGTCGGTGCGGGCGAGGACGAAGTCGTCGGGATGCCAGCCGCTGGCGAAGGAGATACCGGCCCGGCCGCCGCTGAGGTTGTCGACGACGGACCAGTCCTCGGCGATGCGTGCGGGGTGGTGCAGGGGGGCGGCGACGCTGCCGGCCCGGATCTGTACCTGTTCGGTCTGCACCGCGACGGCCGCGGCGAGGACGGCCGGGTTGGGCGAGTGCCCGCCGAAGTCCACGAAGTGGCGCTCCGGCAGCCAGACGGCGTGCAGTCCCGCGGTGTCGGCCTGGCGTGCCGCGTCGAGGACGAAGCGGTAGTACTCCGGTGCGGAGACGGCGTCGGCGCTCGCGAAGAAGTACAGGCTCTGCCGCTCGGGAGCGCCGGCGGCCGCGGCCTCGGCGGGTTCGCGGGCCGTGCGGTGCTGGAGCCGGCGCCCGAGGAGCCTGCGCTGTTCGGGGGTGAGGGCGGCCAGGCGGCGGGACAGGTCGGTCACGGCACTTCCTCGATCTCGTTCAACAGCCGTATGAGTTCCTCGTCGTCGCGTTCGCCGGCCAGTTCCTCGGCCCGGCGGATGAACGCGGCCAGGTCGGAGTGCTCGTACAGGTCCCCGAGCACCAGGGCGAGGAGCAGCGCGTCGTTGATGACGTTGATGAGCTGAGCGGCCTGGAGCGAGGTGCCGCCGAGGGTGAAGAAGTTGTCCTCGGGGACGAGGGGCGCACCGCCGAAGGTGTCCTGCCAGATCTCGGTGATCACGGTGGCGATCTCGCTCGCCTCGGGGGCGGGTTGTGCGGCAGTGGCGGCCGGCCCGTCGTCTCCGGTGGGAGGGTCGGTCTCCTGGACGCCGTGCGGGGCGTCGCCCATGTCGGCGGCCGGTGTGTCGGGCGCGTCGATCCAGTGCCGGGTGTCCGCGAACGGGTAGCGCGGCAGCGGCGCGGGCCGGTCCGGGCGGGGCGGCGCGAGGTCGACGGCGCAGCCGGCCGTCCACAGCCGGGCCAGGGCGGTGTGGCGGGCGAGCGTCACGTCCTGGCCGGAGCCGCCGAGCAGTTCGACGATCCGGGGTGGTCGTGCCGTGCCCAGGGCACGGGCCGCGTGACGCACCGGGTTGGTCAGCGACCGGCTGCCGCCCACACCGACGACCACGTCGCAGGGTCCGGCGAGCAGCGTACGGACTCCGTCGGCCAGCCGTACCGTTCCGCGGAGCTGGGCCGCCCAGTAGCCGGGGTCGGTGGCTTGTTCGGGCGTCAGCTCCGTACCGGAGACGTTGGAGATCACCCTGGTGCGCGGCGCGGACAGCCGCAGCGTGCGCAGGAACTCCTCGAAACGGGCGGCGGCCTGATCCATCGAGCGGGTGTGGAAGGCGTGGGAGGTGGCCAGCCGGGTGGTGGCGAGCCCACGCTCGGCGCACCGCCGTTCGATCTCGGCGACAGTGGCGGGGTCGCCGCCGAGGACGACGGCGTCGGGGCCGTTGACACCGCACAGGTCGGCGGGGAGCCCGTCGACGATCCCGTGTGCGGCCGCCTCGTCGAGCGGCACGGCGAGCATCGCGCCGGGCGGGGCCTCACCCATCAGGGCCCCGCGCCGGACCACGGCCGCCGCTGCCTCCTCGACGTCGAACACCCCGGCGTACGCGGCGGCGGTCAGCTCGCCGATGCTGTGTCCGAGGAGAACGCCGGGTCGTACGCCCCGGCGCTCCAGCCACCACAGGTGGGCCAGGCCGACGGTGAACAGCAGCGGCTGTACGACCGCGGTGTCCAGCAGCCGGGGGTCGTCGCCGTCCCAGGTCCTGAAGTCCCGCAGGTCGGGTCCGCCCGCGCGCAGCACGGCGTCCTGCAACCGGGCGAGGTCGGCCGCGAACGCCGGGTCCAGGTCTGCCGGTGCGTCGGCCGCCGACAGCCGTACGCCCTGCCCGGGGAGCAGGACGGCCACGGTGGGCTCGGGCCGGGCGGGTGGCACGTCCGCGCCCTCCGCCACCTCCTCCAGGCTCTTTCTCACTGCCGCGTGGGCCTGCTCGGGGTCCGGGGGCAGGGCGATCGCGGCCCGGTGCGCCAGGTGGCGCCGCCCGTGCCAGAGGGTGCCGACAACGTCGCCGAGGCCGATGTCCGCTCCGGGCCCGTCCAGCCAGGTGGCGAGGTCCCGGGCGCGGTCGCGCAGGGCTTGGGGCGTCGCGGCCGTCAACACGGCCACCCGCGGCTCGTCGGAGGCTTCCGGCCCATCGGCCGCCAAGGGGCCGTCGGCGGCGGGTCCGGCGCCACCGGGGGCGAGGATCACATGCGCGTTGGTGCCGCCGAGCCCGAAGGAGCTGACGGCGGCGCGGGACGGCACCGTCCCGTTCCACGGCCGGGCCTGGCGGGGGATGAAGAACCTGGCCGCGCCCAGTTCGGCGTCCGGGCCGTCGCCGGGCTGGGCGGGGACCGGCGGCACGGTGTCGTGCTGGAGGGCCAGCACCGTCTTGATCAGCCCCACCACTCCGGCGGCGGTGTCCGTGTGGCCGACGTTCGGCTTGACCGCGCCGATCGCACAGCCTGGCGTCGCGGCGCCGTACACCTCGGCGAGCGCGGCGAGTTCGACCTGGTCGCCCAGGACCGTGCCGGTGCCGTGCGCCTCCACGTAACCGATGTCCTCGGCGGCGAGTCCGGCGACCTCCAGGGCCTCGCGGATCACCTCGGCCTGCCCGCGCGGGCTCGGCGCGGACATGGCCATCCGGTCGGCGCCGTCGTTGTTGACGGCGCTGCCCACGATGTGCGCCCGCGCGGCACGGCCGGGCTCCGGCAGATCGGCGGAGCGCCGCAGCACCACCACGCCGGCCCCGCCGGACGGAACGGTTCCGCTGCTGCCCCGGGTGAAGGCGCGACAGCGGCCGTCCGGTGCGTAGATGCCGCCCTCGGACCACCGGTACGCGGGCCGCCCGACGGGAAAGACGGTCACGCCACCCGCGATGGCGATGTCGCACTCGTAGGTCAGCAGGCTGCGCACGGCCTGGTGGACGGCGACCAGGGAGGTGGAGCACGCCGTCTGCACCGTCATGCTGGGGCCGGTGAGGCCGAGCCGGTACGACAGCGCCGTGGCCAGGTAGTCGCGGGAATTGCCGAACAGGATCTGCTCGGTGCCCTGGGCGCGCACCACGCGGTCGTCGCGCAGCACGTGCTGGTGCAGATAGTCGTCGGGTCCGCAGCCGACGAAGACACCGACCCGGCCGTCGTCCCGCTCGGTGTCGATCCCGGCGTCCTCCAGGGCCTCCCAGGTCAGTTCGGTGAGCACGCGGTGCTGGGGGTCGGTGGTCGCCGCCTGGGCGTGCGTCATGCCGAACAGTTCGGCGTCGAACCGCTCGTAGCGGTCGATCTGGCCCGCGACGAGCGGTCCGTCGGCCGCGTACGCGCGGTCCTCCCGGGCGGCGGGCAGGCAGACCCGGCCCGCGACGATGTTCGCCCAGAAGGTGCCCGGGTCCGACGCCCCGGGGACCCGCAGCGCCAGTCCGACGACGGCCACGGCGTTGTCCGGACGGTCCGACTCAGTCATGCCGGTGCTCCTTCGGGTGCGTGCGACCAGGCCGCGAACCAATGACCTGTCGAGGACGGTCCGTTCCCCCGGACCGGACTCGTGGGGTCATGACCGCGCCGGGCGCTCGTCGAGCGCGGCGGCCAGCCGCCTGGGGGTGGAGTTGCGGAAGACGTCCCGCAGACGGACGTCGGGGAAGTTCGCCTCGCGCAGCGCGCTGATGAGCAGGACCGCCTGCACCGATGTGCCGCCGAGGTCGAAGAAGTTGTCGTCCGCGCCGACGGGCACACCGAGGACCTCCTGCCAGGTCGCGGCCATGGCCGCCCAGGGGCCGTCGGCTTCAGCCGGCCGCGTGTCCCGGTCGACGGTGGGCACGGTCGGCGCGGGATCGGGCAGCCGGGCGGCGTCCAGCTTGCCGTTCGGGGTCAGCGGCAGTTCGGGCACCGAGGTGAGGGTGGCGGGCAGGGCATGGCCGGGAAGCCGGTCGGCAAGCCGGTGCCGGATGTCGTCGAGCGCCTCCGGACTGTCGGTGACGACATACGCGTCCACGCGTGCGGTGTCCGGTCCGCCGGGGGTGCGCACCACACAGGCGGCGGCCCGCACGCGCGCATCCTCCAGCAGGGAGTGCCGGATCTCGCCGGGCTCGATGCGGTGTCCGCGGATCTTGACCTGTTCGTCGAGCCGGCCCAGGTACTCCAGCCGTCCGTCGGGCAGGAAGCGGCCCAGGTCGCCGCTGCGGTAGAGGCGCCGGCCGGGCAGGACCGGCAGTCCGTCCAGGAACCGCTCGGCGTTCAGCTCCGGCCGGTCCAGGTACCCCTGGGCGACACCGGCACCGCCGACGTAGATCTCCCCGGGCACACCCGGGGGGACCGGGCGTCCGCGACCGTCCAGGACGTGGATGTCCCAGCCGGGGACGGGCCGTCCGATGGAGCGGCTGCCGCGCAGTGCCTCGGCGCGGTCGACGGTGTGCCAGGTGCAGAAGACGGTGGTCTCCGTGATCCCGTACATGTTCACGGCGCGACAGACGTCCTCGGGATAGCGGTCCATCCAGGGCAGCAGGATGCCGCGGTCCAGGGCCTCGCCGCCGAAGATGAGCAGCCGTACCGCGAGGTCGCCGTCCTGGAAGGCGCGGGTGTTCACCAGTTGGGCGAACGCGGACGGCGTCTGGTTGAGGACGGTCACGCCCTCGGCGCACAGCAGGGCGTGGAAGGCCTCGGCGTCACGGGAGACGTCGTAGGGGACGACGACGAGCCGGCCGCCGCTCAGCAGGCAGCCCCAGATCTCCCAGACGGAGAAGTCGAAGGCCAGGGAATGGAAGTACGACCAGACGTCGTCCGGCCCGGGTGCGTACTCCTGCCGCGTGGCGGCGAGCAGCGCGACCACGTTGCGGTGGCTGACCAGGACGCCCTTGGGCCGGCCGGTGGACCCGGAGGTGTGGATCACGTAGGCCGTGGCGTCGGGGGGTACGGACGGCAGTGTCCGGTTCGGATTCTCGGGCTCGGCGTCCACCGGGACCACGCGCGGCCCCTGCGTCCCGGACAGCAGTCCCTCCTGGGTGACCACGGTGCGCAGGCCGGTGTCCTCGACGACGAAGGCGAGACGCTGCGGCGGATAGTCCGGGTCGAGGGGCACGTAGGCCGCTCCGGCGCGCAGCACGGCGAGGACGGCTGTCACCTGGCCGCTGCCGCGGTCCAGGCAGACGCCGACCCGGTCGCCGGGCCGTACCCCGGCCTCGCCGAGCGCGAGGGCCAGGGCCCTGGAGCGCGCATCGAGTTCGCGGTAGGTGAGGCGGTCCGTGCCGCAGACGACGGCGATGCGGTCGGCGACGGCGGCGGCCTGCTGTTCGAACAGCTCGGTGAGGGTACGGGCGGGTACGTCGAGCTGCGCGCCGCGCCCGGTGTCGAGCCCTGCGAGCACCTCCGGACCGGGCAGCGTGTCCACGCCACCGAGCAGCCGCTCCGGCGTCTGCGTGAACTCGCCGAGCACGTGGAGCAGTTGCCGGAAGAAGAGGGCGGCGGCCGAGTCGTCGACCAGGGCGCGCTGGTGCCGCAGCAGCATCCGGATCCCGCCCTGCCGGTCGGGCTGCTGGTAGAGACCGACCGTGAGCGGGAAGTGGGCCGTGCCGAGTCCCTGGTCCTGCTGCGGTACGGCGGTCAGCTCGCCGTCGGACAGGTGCGGCAGGGCGTCGATGGCTGCCAGCACCACCTGTGGCGTGGTGCCGGCGGACGAGGGCCAGACGGCGGACAGGGGCACGTCCGCCTCGCGGTACGCCCGTATACCGCGCCGGTGCACGGCGCGCAGGAAGTCCGGCACGGTGGTCGCGTCGTCGAGGCGGACGGGCACCGGGGTGGTGGTGTTGAAGTACCCGACCGTGGTGGCGTGGGCGGCGGGGCGGCGGGAGACGGTGGTACCGACGACCGGCCGGGAGCAGCCGGAGTTGCGGCCGATGACGAACCCCGCGGCGGCCAGCACCACCGAGTGGGCCGTGATGCCGAGGCCGGCGCTCAGCCGCCGGATGCCCTCGTGCAGAGCGGCGGGAATGACGGCCTCGGCGACTCCGCCGGCCGGCTCGTCCTGGGGCGGGGGGCCGTCCGGGGCGGCCCAGTCCAGGGAGGGCGCGCTGTCCGCGGCGGCGAGTTCGGCGCGGATCGCGGCCGCGTCGGCGGTGCGGGCGCTCTGCCGGTCGCGGGCGGTCGCGGCCCAGTCGGAGAAGGCGGGACCGGACGCGCCGGGCTCGTCGGTCAGCAGCCCGCGGGCGATCAGCGCCAAGGAGTGCCCGTCGACGACCAAGTGGTGCGCCACGAGCAGGAGGTCGGCGGTGTCCGGCCGGTACTGGAGCAGGACGACGCGCAGCAGCGGGCCATCGGTCAGGTCCAGCGGGACCCGCAGTTCGTCGCGCACCCGTTGCCGGGCCGCCGTACCGTCCGGGTCGGTGTCGAGCGTGACGCACAGCAGCTGCGGGCGGTCCGGCACCTCCTCGAGTAACCAGGAGGCTCCGTCCTGGACCACCCTGACGGCGAGCACGGGGTGGGCGGCGGAGAGTCGCTCCAGTCTCCGGGCGATGCGTTCGCCGTCGACGGGACCGGCGATCCGGTAGACCGCGTTCACGAGATACGTGGCGGGATCGTCGGTGGCGTGGTCGGCGGTGTAGAGGTCGATCTGGTTGGGTGCCAGTTCCCAGCCCATGGGTCAGCTCCCCGGGGTGTCGGTGGTGAGCAGACGGGCTATCGCCGCGGCCCCGTTCGCCTCGAGCACGTCGAGGTACTCGACCTCACGCCCCGTCAGTTCGTACAGACGGGTGGTCAGCAGGACCGCGCGGAACGAGTCGCCACCGTTCTCCAGAAATCCGGTGCCGGTATCGGCATCGGGGCCCAGGATCTCGCTCCAAAGCCTCTCCGCCAGGTCCGCGGCCTCACCGGCGGAGGCTCCAGGCGGGTGTAAATTCGATTCCACTGAAGAAGTCCCCCGAATTCCATTGGTCCGAATTCTTCGCCACGCGCGTACGGTGACGGATAATTTCCCGGGCCGGCCAGGCGCCTGTCGCTGGGTCGCCGCCTCAACTGCCCATAATCTCAAGGACCTACAGATTGAATGCCCGGGCCACGCTACAGTGCCACCCATCAGTGATCAATGTGACGCGCGTCACATAGTCAATGTCCCATTGCATGCAGAAATCAGCCCATGTGCCCCAGGGGAAGTCAATCGATCTTCTTCCTTGACACCGGAAAACGGACCTTCCTAGGGTGGCTCCGTTAATTCGGCACACGGATTTGAGGCGGGGGCTATCCGAATGTCTGGCGACGTGGATTTAGAGAATGCGATCGGTCCGGCCAGTGCTGAACAGACGCGATTCTTCCTGCTCGACCAACAGGGCGGCCGGGCGACCCTTCTCCATCACATCCGCGTCGACGGACCGGTCGACCCCGACCGTCTGACGGCGGCCGTCCGGTCGGTCGTCGTCGCGCAGCCCGCGCTGCGGACGTCCCTGCACCCCACCGCCGACGGACTGTTGCGGCGCCTGCACACCGCCGCAGAGGTCGACATCGCGACCGACCGGACCGCGGACGACACGGCGCTGGCGGCGCGCCTCGCCGAGACCGGTGCCCCGTTCGTCCACGGACAGGGTCCGCTGTGCCGGATCCGTGTCGTCGTCACCGGGGACGGCGCCCACTGCCTGGTGGGGATCCATCACGCGGTCTTCGACGAGGAGTCGGCCGCCGTCCTGCTGCGGCTGCTCGCCGACGCCTACGCCGGCACACCGCCACGCAAGGCCGACGACCGCAGACCGGCACCGGCCGCCCACCGCGTCGCGGCGCTGGAGGCCTTCTGGTCCAGGGAACTCGACAACTGCCCCGCGCACACCGCACTGCCCCGGATCGCGTCCGCCGAACCGCCCGGCCATGCCACGGTGACCCTGCCCATCCCGGCGACGCTCAGCGCGGCGCTGCACCGGCGCGCCCGGGCGACGGGAGCGACCGTGTTCGCCCAACTCCTCGCCGCCGTAGGAGTGGTGGCCGGGTGGTACGGCGGCAGCGACGACATCGTGCTCGCCACCGTCGCCACCACCCGCACCAAGGCCGACCAGGACGTCATCGGCTGTCTCCAGAACACCCTGCCGGTCCGCCTCCGGCTGGCCGGGGCCGACACCTCGTCCGTGTGCGACCTCGCCGCCGACGCCCTCTTCGACGCGCTGGACCACGCAGAGCTGCCCGTGGAGGACATCCTGCGGGTGAGCCGCGCCGAGCGCACCCCGGGACACAAACCCCTGACCGGCATCATCTGCACCCAGGCGTCCGCGCCCGCCGAGGTCACCGCGAGCGGCCTGGTCTGGCAGCTCACCCCACCTTCCATGGCGGCGGGGGAGTACCCGCTCGCGGTGACCCTGCACCGGGCCCCCGACGGCGGCGACCGTCTGAGCGTCGAGTACGACCGCTCCCAACTCCCCACGAGCGCCGCCGCGTCATTCGCCGAGCACCTGTTACGCGCCCTGCGCGCCCTCACCACCGAACCGGCCGTCCCACTCACCCGGCTGCGGCTGACCGGCGAGGACCACCCCAGGATCGGCACAGGCGCCGACGAGGGCCACCCGGGGACCGGCACCGGCGCGGGGGCGAGCGACCCCGCAGCCGTCACGAAGGTCCGCGCGGAACCGCATCCGAAGACCCCCCGGGCCGTGGTCGACCACGTCGCCGAGCACGCCCGGCACACCCCCGAGGCAACCGCGCTCCTGGCCGGCGCCACGCAGTTCGGCTACGCCGAACTGGACCACCGGGTCGGGCAGCTGGCCGCCGCCCTGATCGAGGCGGGGGTACGGCCCGGTGACCGGGTGGCCGTGCGGCTGGCGCGCACCCCCGATCTGCTGGTGGCACTGCTCGCGGTCTGGCGGGCGGGCGCCGCCTATGTGCCGCTCGACCCCGACTACCCCACCGGCCGGCTCCGGCTGATGATCGAGGACGCCCAGCCGTCCGCGCTCATCGGTACACCGATACCCGGCACCGAGCCCGGGGCCGCGGCACCGGTCGTCCTCGCACCGGACGCGGCGGCCCCGATACCCGAGCGATGGCCGCGGATCCGCCCCGAGGACCCCGCCTACGTCATCTACACGTCAGGGTCGACCGGCAGGCCCAAGGGCGTGATCGTCCGCCACGAGAACCTGTCCGCGCTCTTCGCCGCCTTCGACCGGGAGTTGAACGGCCCGCCCGCGGTCACCGTCGCGGCCACCAGCGTCTCCTTCGACATCAGCGCACTGGAGCTGTACTGGCCGCTCACCGCAGGCCGCGCCGTCCTTCTCACCGGGCACCGCGAGGTCGCCGGGCAGGACATACCCACCGGTGCCCTCTACCAGTGCACGCCCACCGTGGCGCGGATCCTGGCCGACGACCCGAACGGGCGCCGTCTGCTGGGCCGGCTCGGCACCCTGCTGGTGGGCGGTGAACAACTCCCGCGCGACCTGGCCGACCGGCTGGACGCACTGGTCCCCGGCGAGGTGCTCAACTGCTACGGCCCGACCGAGACCACGGTGTGGTCGACCGTCTGGCGCGTACGGCCGGGCGTACCCGTGCACATCGGCCGCCCCCTGACGGGTGAGGAGTGCCTGGTGGTCGATCCCCACGATCGGCCGCTGCCACCCGGCGTGCCGGGCCGACTGCTGGTCCTCGGAGCGGGCGTCGGCTCCGGCTACTGGCGGCGGCCCGACCTGACCGCCGACCGGTTCCGGGAGTACGACGGCCGCGCCGGGTACGACACCGGCGATCTCGCGGTTCTCGACCCCGAGCACGGCCTGCGATTCCTCGGCCGTGCCGACGGCCAGGTGAAGATCCTCGGGCAACGGATCGAACTCGCTGAGATCGAGAGCGTGCTGCGCACCCATCCGGCCGTCCGCGACGCCCTCGTCATCGTCGCCTCCGACGGCGCCACGGTCACCGCGTGTCTCGTCCCCGCGAGCGGCGCCCCCGACCCGGGCGCCCCCGTGCCGGTGCCACCGGAGCAGGCGGAGGAGATACGGCGGTACGCGGCCGCCTCCCTCGTGCCGGCGATGGTGCCCGCCGGGTGGCTCCTCGTCGGGGAACTGCCCCAGCTGCCCAACGGCAAGCTGGACCGGGCCACCGCGGGCCGCTGGGTCGCGCACGCGATGTCCTCCCGGCCCGGCCCGCCGGACGCGGAGCCCGCCGGGCGGGCCCTCGACGCCGTGCGCCGGGCCTGGGAACGCGTCCTCGGTGCTCCCGTCGCCGACCTGGACACCACCTTCTTCGATCTCGGCGGCACCTCCGCCGGACTCCTGCGGGTGCTCGTCCTGCTGGCAGACCGGTATCCGGACCTGACCGCCGCCGAACTCTTCCGTCACACCACCGTCCGCGGCCTGGCCCGGCGGCTCGACGCCCCACCGGGCGGCACGAACACCCCGGACGCCCGCCCGGCCCGGCCACCCGCCCGGGGCGCCTCCCGGGCCAGGGCCCTGGGCGAATGGCGCCGACGGACCGAACGATCCCAGCAGCGGCATCCGTGACGACGAAGGGGCGATGATTCAGTGAGCACCCATCAGGCGGGCCATGCGCAGGCACCGATGGCCGACCTGCCGCCGACCGCCGTCGCGGCCACACCGCACCAGCAGCGGCTCTACGTCGCCCATGAGCTGACACCGGATCACACAGCCCACGAGCTGCGGTTGACCGTCATCTTCGAGGGCACCACCGACACCGCGCGGCTGCGGTCCGCCGTGGCCGAGTGCGTCCGGCGCCACGACGCGCTGCGCACCCGCTTCACCTTCGAGGGCACCACTCTGGTGCAGTCGGCGCCCAGCGAACCGCCGTCGTCGTGGGCGCGGCCGGACGCCGCCTTCGACCCGGAGCGGGGACCGCTGCTGCGGGCCGCCGTGGAACCCGCCGGCCGCACCGGCCTCCGGCTGACGCTGACCCTGCATCGCCTGGTCGCCGACGAACGCTCCTTGGACCTTCTCCTCGACGACCTCCTGGCCGCCTGGCAGGCCCAGCACGGTCCGCGCGCGACACACCTGCCCGCCTCGCCCGCACCGCAGTTCACCGAGTACGCCGCGGCCGCGGTGGACGGCCCCGCCGCCGCGGCCACCGACGCCGATAACCTCTCATCGCCGCGGCTTCCGAGCGTCCTTCACGGCCGGGCCGCCACCCACCGGTTGCGCTTTCCGGAGGCGGCCCTCACGGGCCTGCGTGACCTTTGTGCCGCGGCCGGCGCCCGCCTCGACGACGGGCTGACCGCCCTGTTGGCCCTGCTGGTCGCCCGGTACGCGGACACCGACGACGTCCTTCTCGCCACGGTCCGCGACGAGCGCGGGACCGCGTTCGCCTCCGCCGTCGGCCCGTTCACCACTCCCTCGACCGTCCACGCGGACCTGACCGGGAACCCGGACTTCCCCACCGTACTCGGACGGCTCAGGCACCTTGCCCCTCGCGGTGCCGGGGCCGACTGGTGGGACGAACAGCCCCCGCTCCCTGTCGCGTTCGAGTCGCGCGCGAGGCACACCGGCGTGCGGGAGCTGCCGGACGGGGTCGTCGTCACCCGCCAGGAAACTCCCGCCCCGCACCCCCACGCGCTGCGGCTGACCGTCACGCCGGACGGAGAGGCACGCTTCGACGCCGCCTGGCCCCACTGGCTGACCGAGCAGTTCGCCCGGCACTACGCCCAGCTCCTCACCGAGGTCGTTCGGAGCCCGGGCGACCCGGTGCACACCCTCGCGGTGCCCGCCGCCGGGCAGGCGGCCCACGCGGCACCGGAGGCGAGCGAGGAGACCGTCCTCGACCGGTTCGCCCGTCACGCCGCCGACCGGCCCGACGCCGTCGCGGTCCGCCACGGCAGGGAACAGCTCACCTACGCCGAGCTCGACCGGCGCTCCAACCGGCTCGCCCGGCACCTGCGGCAGCTCGGCGTGGGCCCCGAGGTCCTGGTCGGCCTGAGCGCCGAACGCTCGCCGGACCTGGTCGTGGCGATCCTCGGCATCCACAAGGCCGGCGGTGCCTACGTCCCGCTGGACCCGACGTACCCGGACGCCCGGCTGTCCTTCATCGTGCGGGACACTGCGCTGACCCATGTACTGGTCGACGGGCGGCCGGGCGCCTGGCTCGACGACTTCACCGGCACCGTGGTCTCGCTCCGGGACGACGCGGCCGTCATCGCCGCGCACCCGGCCGAGACCCCGGACCACCGGGTCCACCCGGACGACCTGGCGTACGTCATCCACACCTCCGGTTCCACGGGAGAACCCAAGGGCACTCTCGTCCCGCACCGCAATGTCGCCCGGCTGTTCACCTCGACCGGGCACTGGTTCGGGTTCGGCCCCGACGACGTCTGGACGCTGTTCCACTCCTACGCCTTCGACTTCTCGGTGTGGGAGCTGTGGGGTGCCCTGGCTCACGGCGGCCGGCTCGTCGTCGTCCCGTACGAGACCAGCCGGGACCCAGGTGCGTTTCTGCGGCTGCTGGCCGCCGAAGGTGTCACCGTCCTCAACCAGACCCCGTCGGCGTTCGCCCTGCTGATGCGCGAGGAGGACCGCGCGGACGTCGCCGTACCGGACCTCAGATACGTGGTGTTCGGCGGCGAGGCGCTGGAGCCGAGAACGCTGCGCCCGTGGTTCGCACGGCATCCCGACGGACCGCGCCTGGTGAACATGTACGGCATCACCGAGACGACCGTCCATGTCACCTACCGGCCGATCTCGCCGCAGGACGCCGAGGAGGGCACCGGCAGCGTCATCGGCGTCGCCATCCCGGACCTCGCGCTGGACGTCCTCGACCACCGGGGCCGCCCCGTGCCCGACGGGGTCACCGGCGAGCTGTACGTGCGCGGTGCCGGACTCGCCCGTGGCTACCTCGGGCGCCCGGAGCTGACCGCGGCCCGCTTCGTCACACTGCCCGGCGGCCGCGCCTATCGCACCGGCGACCTGGTACGGCGGGCGCCCGGCGGGGAGTTGGAGTACTGCGGCCGGGCCGACGACCAGATGAAGATCCGGGGCTTCCGGATCGAGCCCGGGGAGGTGGAGGCGGCACTCGTCGGGCATCCGGACGTACGGGAGGCCCTGGTGTCCGCCGTCGACGACGGCCGGGACGGCGGCCCGCGGCTCGTCGCCCACGTCGTCTCCGAGCGGGCCGGCCTGGCCGCGGCAGAGCTGCGGGACCACCTCCTCGACGCGCTGCCTCCCCACATGGTCCCGGCCGCCTTCGTGGTGCTCGACCGCTTCCCGCTGACCGTCAACGGCAAGGTCGACAGGCGCCGACTGCCCGCTCCGTCCCGCGCGGCGGACACGCCGGTCACCGCGTCGGCCAACCGGCCGGAAGAAATCCTCGTCCAGGTCTGGAGCGAGGTCCTCGGCCATGAGCGGGTGGGCACCGACGAGAACTACTTCCTGCTGGGCGGCGACTCGATCCGCACCATCGCCCTGCTCAGCCGGGCCCGGGAGAGAGGGCTGGACTTCCGGCTCCAGGACCTCCTGAAGTACCAGACCATCCGGGACCTGGCCCCGCACACCTCCCTCGTCGCCCCCGGCAGCGGGGGCACCCGGTACCGCCCGCTGTCACTGCTGACCGCCGAGGACCGGGCCGCGCTGCCCGCCGACGTCGAGGACGCCTTCCCGCTCTCCCAGCTGCAGGCCGGCATGCTCTACCACAGCGGGCTTGACGCGGCCGAGCGGATCTACCACAACGTCTGCGGGTACCACATCCGGGCCGCCTGGTCCGAGGACGCCTGGCGCACCGCCGTGGACTCGATGGTGGCCGACCACCAGATCCTGCGGGCCTCCTTCCACCTGGAGGATTTCGGCGAACCGCTCCAGCTGGTGCACCACCGCGTCACGGCCCCGGTCTCCTTCGAGGATCTGCGCCATCTGGACGAGGCCGGCCGACGTGCCGTCCTGGACGAGCGGTTCGCAGCCGAGAAGCGGACCCCGTTCTCCTGGGAGCAGGCCCCGCTGATCCGGTTCCACGTGCAGCGGCTGACCGACCACACCTTCCAGCTGTGGGTCACCGAACACCACGCGATCCTCGACGGCTGGAGCGAACGCTCGCTGATCACCGAGCTGTTCGACCGCTATCTGCGGTGCGTCGACGGCTCCCGGACATCCGAGGTGGTCTTCCCCGAACCGCCCGCGGCCCGGTTCGGCGCGTTCGTCGCGGAGGAACGCGCCGCCGTGGCCGACGAGGAGCACCGCGCCTTCTGGGTGGAGCACCTGGCCGACTGCGCGTTCACGGCGCTGCCCCGGCTGCGGCCCGCGACGGGGCGGCCCGACATGCGCATCGTCCCCGTGGAGTTGCCGCACGACGAGGCGTCGGCACTGACCGAGTGCGCCGAACGGCTCGGGGTGCCCGTGCGTACCCTTCTGCTCGCCGCCCACCTGCGCGTGGTCTCCCTGCTCACCGGAAACCCGGACGTCGTCACCGGCGTCGTCTACAACGGCCGTACCGAGGACCGCGACGGCGACCGGGTGCTGGGCATGTTCCTCAACACCCTGCCGTTGCGGACCCGGCTGACCGGAGGCACCTGGGACGACCTGGTGACCGCCGTCAACTGCACCGACATCGCCGTACAGCCGCACCGCCGCTTCCCCATGCCGGAGATCAAGCGGGCCGTCGGCGGCCGGGAGCTGTTCGAGAGCTTCTTCAACTTCACCCGCTTCCACGTCTACCGCTCGGTCCTGGACAGGGCGGCCGAACTGGAGGTGCTCGACGAGCGGCGCGTCACCAACACCAGCATCCCGTTCGGCGCCGAGTTCTCCCAGGACCTCACCTCGGCCGCGGTGCGACTGCATCTGCGCTACGACGCCGACCGGTTCACCGACGAGCAGGTGGCCGAGATCGGCGGCTACTACCGGCGGACGCTCACCGCGCTGGCCACCGCTCCCGGGGACCGGTACGAACACACCGTGCTGCTCTCGGAGGCGGAACTGCGCCGACTCGACCGGTGGCACGGCGAAACCGTCCCCCGGGACGGCAACCGCCTCTTCCCGGCGCTGTTCGAGGACCGGGTGCGGGAACGGCCCCACGCACCGGCCGTCGTCGACGGACGCGCCACGATCGGCTACGCGGAGCTGAACTCCCGGGCCAACCGGCTGGCCCGGGAACTGCTCGCCCGCGGATCCGGCCCCGGCCGCATCGTCGCGCTCGCCCTGCCCCGCTCCGCCGAGCTGCTCGTGGCCCTGGTGGCGGTGCTGAAGACCGGCGCCGCCTATCTGCCTGTCGACCCGCACTACCCGCGGGAGCGGATCGCTCTGCTGTTGACGGACGCCCGGCCGACGCTCCTGGTGACCACCGCCGGGACGGACCGTGCGCTGCCCGCGGCCGGCGTCCCGCGGCTTCTCCTGGACGACCCCGGGGTCGACCAGGCACGCCGGCCCGACGGCGATGTCACCGACGCCGAGCGCCCGCGCCCGCTGAGCCCGGCGGACCCGGCGTACGTCATCTACACGTCCGGGTCCACCGGGCGGCCCAAGGGCGTGGTCGTCTCCCACGCCAACATGACCGATCTGCTGGCCTGGTTGGGCGGCTTCATCGGCACGGAGGCGCTCGCGCAGGTGCAGGCCACCACCTCGGTCAGCTTCGACGTCTCCGTCTTCGAGGTCTTCGGCCCGCTCGCCACGGGCGGCACCGTCCGCATCCACCGGGATCTGCTCGCCCTGGCGGAGGAGGAGACCCTGGCGGCCGGCCCGGTCACCGCGCCGGCCCTGGTCAGCGGGGTCCCCTCGGTCTTCGCCGACCTGGTCCGACGCCTGGACCCGGCGGTCACGGCGGGAACGGTGGTGCTGGCCGGCGAACAGCTGGGCGCCGCGGTCGCGAACGAGATCGCGGCGGCGTTCCCCGGCGCACGCGTCGTCAACATCTACGGCCCCACCGAGGTTCCCGTCTACGCCGCCGGCTGGCTCGGCGGCGGCCCCTTCGACCAGTCACCCCCGGTGGGCCGCCCGTCCTGGAACACCCGCGGCTACGTTCTCGACCAGGGACTGTGCCCGGTCCCCGTGGGCGTGCCGGGCGAGCTGTATCTGGGCGGGCCGGGCCTGGCCACCGGATATCTCGGCCGGCCCTCGCTGACCGCGGAACGCTTCGTCGCCGACCCGCACGGCGAGCCGGGGGCCCGGATGTACCGCACGGGGGACCTCGTGCGCTGGCTGCCGGACGGCAACCTGGAGTTCCTCGGGCGGCTGGACGACCAGGTCAAGATCAACGGCTTCCGGATCGAGCTCGGCGAGGTGGAGGCGGCACTCGTCCGCCACCCCCATGTCGCCCAGGCGGCCGTCGTGGTCCGTGAGGACCGGCCCGGTGACCGCAGGCTGGTCGGCTACGTCGCCCTGGAACCCGGAGCCGCGGCCGACGGCCTGGAGCCCGGGCTGGCGCTGCGCCGCCACGTCGAGGGCACACTGCCCCGGCACATGGTGCCGATGGTCGTCATCCTGCCGGCCCTGCCCCGCACCCCCAACGGCAAGCTGGACCGGCGGGCGCTGCCCGCGCCGGACGCCGGCAGCACGGCGGGCCGCGAGGAGCGGCCGCCCGCCACCGCCCTGGAGAAGGAGCTGGCCGCCCTCTTCGGCGAGGTCCTGGGCACGGACGGGCCGGGCGGCCGGCCCGGTGCGCACGACAGCTTCTTCGACCTCGGCGGTCACTCGCTCCTCGCCTTCCGGCTGCTGGGGCTGCTGCGCTCCCGATTCGGGGCCCGGTTCGGCATCGACACGCTGTTCCGCGTCCCGACCGTGGCCGGTCTGGCCGCCCTCCTCGACGGTCCGGCGCCGACGGCCGACCCGGACGGGGCGCTGGACGTGCTGATCCCGCTGCGGCCACAGGGCCACCGGGAGCCGCTGTTCTGCTTCCACCCCGGTGTCGGGCTGGGCTGGGTGTACTCGGGGCTGCTGCGCCACCTGGATGCCGAGCGCCCGGTCTACGGCCTCCAGTCCCGCGGGCTGGACGACCCGGCCGCCCTGATCCCGGACCTGGCCGCGATGGCCCGGGACCATGTGGCACAGCTGCGCTCCGTCCAACCCCAGGGCCCCTACCACCTGTTGGGCTGGTCCATGGGCGGCATCCTCGCCCACGAGGCGGCCCGGTTGCTGCGTGCCGAGGGCGAGGAGGTCGCGCTGCTGGCGCTGCTCGACTCCTATCCCCGGCGTCCGGACGCCCGCCCGGTGGACTACGACCAGCCCGAGGCCCTCGCGGAGGTGCTGCACTCGCTCGGTATCCGGTACCCGGACGGCGCGCCGCCGCTCGACCCGGCGGCGGCCCTGCGCGTCCTGGCGGAGCACGGCAGCCCGCTCGGCACGCTGTCGAGCGATCAGCTGGCCTCGGTGGCCGAGGTGTTCACCAACAACCTCAACGCGCAGCGGCGGCACGACTCCCGGGCCGTCGACGTGGACGTGCTGTTCTTCGAGGCGATGGAGGACAAGGCGCCGGATCCCGAGCGGCCGGGCGACTGGGCGCCGTACACGAGCGGACGGATCGAGAGCCATCCGATCGCCTGCCGGCACGGTGACATGCTCGCCCCTGGCCCCCTCACCGAGATCGCCGCCGTGCTCGCCCGGCGCCTGGACGGCCCGGACCACATCGCGTGAGCGATCCCGCCGGCATCCTGCCCGACCTGTCAGGAGACACCTGTGAGAAGTCCCTTCGACGCCCCGGCCGACACGGCGGGCCGCTTCCTCGCTCTGGTCAACGCGCGGCACGAGTACTCTCTGTGGCCCGCGGCGGCGGAGGTGCCGGCAGGGTGGTCGGTCGTGTACGGGCCGGCCGCCCGCGTGGACTGCCTGGAGCTGATCGAACGATCCTGGACGGACGGCCTCATCGGGGCATTGCATGAGTGCTGACATCGCTGGCACCGTCGACGGCCCCACGATTCCCTTCCACATGATCGACCCGGCCGTGCATCCGGACCCGGACATGTGTGACACCTGGCGCCAACTGCGTGAGGAGCACCCGGTCGTCCGGTGCGAGACCGGCAGCGGCGGCCCGGGGTTCTGGGCGCTCACGCGTTACCGTGACATCGCCGCGGTCTACCGGGACACCGCGCGGCTCAGTTCGGAGCAGGGCAACATGCTCGGCACCCTGCTCACCGGCGGGGACTCCGCGGGCGGCCAGATGCTGGTGGTCACCGATCCGCCCCGGCACACCGCCGTCCGCCGCATGCTGATGGGCGCGTTCTCGGCCCGGGCCATGGCTCCGGTCGTGGACGGTGTGAGGAGCGCCACCCGCACCCTGGTGGCGGGCCTGGTGGAGGCGGGCGGGGGTGACTTCGTCGCCGATGTCGCGGCGCAGATCCCGCTCGTCGCGATCTGCGAGCTGCTCGCCGTGCCGCCCTCGGACCGTGCCGCGATGCTGGAGATGACCATGGCCGCGCTGGGCGCGGACTCCTCGCAGGAGTCACAGGAGGAGGCCGCGCAGGCCCAGCAGGAGATCCTGCTCTACTACGCCGGACTGCTCGCCGGTCGCCGCAAGGCGCCCGGGGAGGACATCGTGAGCCTGCTGGCCACCGAGGAGGCCGACGGTGCCCGGCTCAGCGACGCTGAGGTGCTGCTGAACTGCTACAACATCATCATCGGCGGCGACGAGACGACACGGCTGTCGTCCGCGGGCGCGGCGTTGGCACTGATGGAGCACCCGGAGCAGTGGGAGCGACTGCGCAAGGACGAGGGGCTGCTCGACCCTGCCGTGGAGGAGGTGCTGCGCTGGACGACTCCGGTGACGCACATCGGTCGTACCGCCACGGTGGACATCGAGCTGAGGGACCGGGGGATCACCGCCGGCAGCATCGTCACGCTGTGGAACATCTCGGCGAACCGGGACGCGGAGATCTTCGAGGATCCCTACCGCTTCGACATCTCCCGCACGCCGAACCGGCACCTGACCCTCGGCCACGGCCCGCACTTCTGCCTGGGGGGACCGCTGGCCCGGGTGGAACTGCGAGTCATGCTGGAGGAGTTGCGCAGTCAGGTCGGCGAACTGGTGCCCGCCGGGCCCGTCGAGCGGATGGTCTCCAGTTTCCTGACGGGCGTCAGCCGGCTCCCGGTGCGATGTTCGGCGGGTTCGTGACGGGCCGGGGCGAGCGGCACGCCGCGGTGCCGCCCGCCGGTGCGGCCGGCCGGTCAGGCGCAGTCGCCGGGCGGTTCGGCGTCCGGGTCGCGCGCGGTGTTCTCCAGATGTCCGGCCAGCTCCCGCAGGGTCGGATACCGGTACAGGTCCGCCAGGGTGAAGCCCGGTATCAGCGCCATGGTGCGCATGGCCTTCATCGAGTCGCCGCCGAGCTTGAAGAAGTCGTCGTCCCGGCGCACCGAAGCGACGCCCAGGACCTCCTGCCAGACCGTGCCGAGCCGTGCTTCCCAGGGGGCCAGTGGTCGGTCCTCGGCGGGCACCGTGCGCTCCGGTTCGGGCCCGAACGCGGCGGGAAGGGCCTTGCGGTCGATCTTGCCGTTGGGGCTGAGGGGCATCGCCGGCAGCGTGAGCAGGGCACCGGGGACCATGTGCGGCGGGAGCCGGGACGCCAGGTGCTCGCGTACGTCGTCGGCCCGGAATCCTGCGCTCTCGTGCGGCACGGCGTAGCCGACCAGCGCCGGGGCGCCGGTGGCATCGGCCTGTGCCGTCACCACGGCCTCCTTGACCGCGGGGTGGTCGCGCAGCGCCGCCTCGATCTCGGTGAGTTCGACCCGCAGGCCGTGGATCTTCACCTGCAGGTCGACCCGGCCGATCAGCTCGATCAGTCCGTCGGCGTCGAACCGGGCCAGGTCTCCGGTGCGGTAGAGGCGCTCGCGGACAGGTCCGTACGACCAGGACAGGAAGCGCTCCGCTGTCCGCTCGGGCTGGTCCAGGTAACCGCGGGCGAGCCCGGTGCCGGCCAGGTACAACTCGCCCGTGACACCGGGCGGTACGGGCCGCAGGGCGTCGTCCAGGATGTACACCCGCTGGTTGGCCATCGGGCGCCCGTACGGGATGCTCGTCCAGGCCGGGTCGGTGGCCTCGACCTCGAAGACGGTCGAGTAGATGGACGCCTCCGTGGCGCCGCCGAGGGAGATGAAACGGCACTCGGGTGCGCGGGACCGGATCCGGTCCGGCATCCGCAGGGGGATCCAGTCACCGGCGAGCATCACCAGCCGCAGGTCGCGCAGGGGCAGCGCCCGGCCGGCCGGCCGCGGGTCGGCCCACTGCTCGTCGGGAGTGGACCGCTCGGCGTGGTCGAGGTGTTCCAGGACCAGTTCCAGCAGCGCCGGCGCGGTGTTCCAGAGGGTGACCCGGTGGCGGGCCGACAGCTCGGCCCAGTGCCCGGGGTCCCGGGTACGGCCGGGCGAGGGCAGCACCAGGGTGCCTCCGCCGACGGGCACGCCGAGGAATTCGTACACCGACATGTCGAAGCTCGGCGAGGACAGGCCCAGGACGCTGTCGCCCGGTCCCACGGCGAAGCGGGTGTTGAGGTCCGCGATGTTGTTCATCACGCCGCGATGGCACAGGGCGATGGGCTTGGGCGTGCCGGTGGAGCCGGAGGTGTGCATGACGTAGCAGAGGTTGTCCGGACCGGCCAGGGGATGTGGATCGTGGTCGGGCTCGGCTGCCAGCTCGTCGGCCGTGCGGTCGAGGACGATCAGATGGGCTCCGGTTCCCTCGGCCTGCGGGAGGCCGTCGGCGAGGTCGCTTCGGCTGATGACGGCCACGCAGGAGACGCCCGTGATCATGGTGGCCACGCGCGCGCTCGGGTAGCCGGGATCGAGCGGTACGTAGGCGCCGCCCGCCTTGAGCACGCCGAGGATGGCGACCAGGAGATCGGGCGACTGGTCGAGGTACAGGCCGACACGTCGGTCCGGGCCGACGCCGAGTCTGCGCAGCTGGTGGGCCAGCTGGTTGGCGGCCGTGTTGACCTGGCGGAATGTCAGCCGCTGGTCGTCCTGGGCCACGACGACGGCGTCCGGGGTGCGCGTCGCCTGAGCCTCGAACGCCTCGTGCAGACAAGACCGCGGGTGCGGCAGTTGTGCCGCGGTGGCGTTCCACTCGACGAGGATCCGGTGCAGCTCGCTCTCACCGAGGAACTCCAGCTCCGCCAGGGGCAGGTCCGGGCGGGCGAGCCCTGCGGCCAGCAGGGTGTGGAAATGGGCGAGCAGTCGCTCGGCGGTGGCGGCGTCGAAGACCGCCTGGTCGTAGCGCAGTTCGGCCTGCGGCGGATCCTCGCCGACGGCGGGCAGTACGAGCTGTGCCTCGTACGGGGGGTCGGCCGGCACCGTCGCTCCGATGCCGACGGCCGTGCGGACGCGGCCCGCCGCCGGGTGTTCCTGTGCTGCCCCGGCGTCCTTCACCAGCGCGCGGAAGGTGGCCTCCCCGGTGACCGTCAGACGGACGGCGGTGTCGTAGGAGCGGTCCCGGCTCAGCCCGAGTTCGACGTGGTTCCGGCCGGTGTACCGGTACAGCAGAGCGGCGAACGCGGCGACGGCCACCCGTTCCCGGGTGGTGCCACAGGTCTTCGCCAGCGCCTCGAGGTCGGCGTCGTACATCGCGGGGGCATTCCGGCGCGCCGTTGCCGTGCAGCGCGGCTGGGAACCGCCGCTCGTCCGGTCGCCTGGAAGCTGAACGGCATAGAAAGTCAATTCCCCGCCTTCCGTGTGGAAGTTCCCGGCGGCGCCTGCGCGTATTCGGCACGTAACCGGTCCCTGACTGACACATTGCCAAGTACATTGCGACAACGACTGGTTGGCGAGATTATCGATCACCTCCGCCCATTACAAGGTGACGAGCGTCACAGGATTTATTCGAGAAGTGGGAGCACAACCTGATGCAATGCCTTTCGGGGTATCGGCTCCGCAGCGGGACAATCGCGAACGGCCGGGAGGGCGCACCATGAACTCCACCGCTTTGGCCGCGCAGTCGGCACTGGATTCTCTCGACATTGGCGAGTTGTCACGCCGGGACGGGGAGAAATGGGCGCACGCCGGAGCGGACGTGCTGGCTTCCTGGGTCGCGGACATGGACTTTCCCACGGCACCCGCGATCCGTGAGGCGGTGGCACGCCGGGCCGCGGGGGACCTCGGCTATCCGACGTGGTTCGACGAGTCGGAGGGGGGTCCGCTCGGTGAGGTGTTCGCCGAGCGCACCCGGCGCCGTTACGGACACCTGCCGGATCCCACCCACGTGCGGCTGTTCACCGACATCAACCAGGCGATGCTGGCCGTCCTGCAACTGGCCACCGCCCCCGGCGAGGGGGTGCTGGTGCACACCCCGGCCTGCCCCCCGTTCGTCGAGGTCATCGAGCGGATCGGGCGCCGGCCGCTGACGGTGCCGATCGAGGACGACGGCACGGGCTGGGGTTTCGACCCGGACCGGATGGAACGCGCCGTGGCGGGTGGGGGACCCGGGCGGTGCCGTGCCCTGTTCCTGGTGAACCCGCACAACCCCACGGGCAGGGTGTTCAGGCGTGCCGAACTCGAGGCGCTCGCGGAACTGGCGCTCCGACACGACCTGCTGGTCGTCTCGGACGAGGTGCACGCGGATCTGACCCATGCTCCGCACCGGCACATCCCGTTCGCCTCGCTGGGCCCCGAGGTGGCGGCCCGCACCGTCACCCTGACCTCGGGCAGCAAGGCGTTCAACCTGGCAGGGATCCGCTGCGCGGTCGCCCATGTGGGCCCGAAGGCCGTGCGCGAGGCCGTCGACTCCCGGCGGGGCCTGCTCTTCGGTCAGGTGGGCGTGCTCGCGGTCGAGGCGCTCAAGGCCGCCTGGACCTCGGGTGATTCCTGGCTGGAGGAGGTGATGGCACTGCTCGACCGCAACCGCCACAGGGTGGCCGAGCGGCTCCCCGCGGGACTGTCCTACCGGATTCCGGAGGCCGGATTCCTCGCCTGGCTGGACTGCCGCCGCCTGGACCTGGGCGACGATCCCATGGCCTACTTCCGCGACGAGGCCAAGGTGCTGCTGTTCTCCGGACCGTCCTTCGGCGCGGCGGGAAACGGATTCGTGCGCCTCAATTTCGGCACTTCCCTCGAGGTGCTGGACGAAACGTTGGACCGTATGCACACCGCTGTCCGGCGTCTGTCGAAGTGACTGTCTTCTTTGTCCTGTTGACTCGCACCGGGCGCCGCCCAGTAAGGTGACAACAAAGATCACGGGGGTTTTCTTGATTACGTGCACGGTCGACAAACCACGCCAGTCGAACCGATTATCAGGTGCTCCGTGTCGGACCCGCGAAACCGGGATCAGACGGCCAACTCAATCAGTGCCGTCTAACGAGCCGGAGGGCTGATGACCAATCAAACTGTCGAAATCGAGCAATTCACCGGCGGGAATATACGCGTACGCCAGCCGGGAGATGCCGCAGACGTCGATTCCTTCCGGCGACTGCGCCGCGCACGCCGGGAGAGACTGCTCGACGACCTGGCACGGGGACGCACGGCACGCCGCTACTTCCCGGTGCTGTCGGTCCTGGCACCCGTCATGACCCAGGCCGAGGGGGAGATCACCTACCCCGGTGATCCGATGTGCCTCTACACGGCGCTCTCCGTGGCCGTGCACCGCGCCGTCGACGACGCGGGCCCACTGACAGAGGCCACGCACTACACCGACTTCGCCCCCGAGTGGACCCGGTTACCGTCCAAGGAGTACCGGCTGGCCGCCGGGGCGGACGGTCACCGGCCGTACGGCAGCGACCCCAACACCGACCAGACGGTGTTCGACCCGCGGGTCTGGGACGACGCGGCCAGGGTGCGCTGGATCCGGCTGCTTCGCGAGGTGCGGCCTCGGGTGGTTCTGATCAGCGCGGTCTCGCCCGCACACCGCTACGCGCTGGAGATCGCCTCCCTCGTCAAGAGCGAACTCCCGGAGGCCTTCGTCATCCTCGGCGGCCGGCACGCGGACGAGACGATCACCTGTACGCCGGACGGCCTGAGGCTCGTCCTGAAGCCCAGCAGCCCCCTGTCCGTCATCCAGGAGGGCAGGGCACCCCGGGTCGTCGACGCCGTCGTGACCGGCGAAGCACATCATGCGGTGGACCTGCTGATGCGGGCCGTGGCCCTCGCCGTCGACCTCGACCGGCAGTGGGTGGACCGCGATCGCGTTCTCGGACTCCTCCAGGGCCTGCTCGCCGAGGAGGGCGCCGGCCCGGGCCAGGCCTTGGCCGTCCTCGCCTCGGACGACGGCTTCGACGCCGTACCGCTGCGCGGTCGCACGCTCGACCTCGCCGAACTCCCCTCGCCCTACGAGGCGTTCGCGATCCGCTCGCGCTTCCCGATCTTCACCGCACCCGACACCGGCGCGGTCCTGCGCACAGCCCACTTCATGGTGTCCAACGCCTGCCCGTACCGCTGCAACTTCTGCTCGGAGTCGGTGCAGGTGGCGGGCACCCTGAAGCGGTTCAAACACGACCCGGTCAGCACGGCGGTCGAGCGGGTCTGCGAGTACGTCCACTACGGCGCCGAGTCGCTCTTCTTCGACGACTCGGTGTTCTGGAGCGGACGGTACCGGGACATCACGGAGTTCTGCGACGCACTGGCCGAGCTGCGGGCGGTGGACGGCGAGCGGATCCCTGCCCGCTTCCGGGCGCGCCTCGGCGATCCCGACGACCTCGAACGGCTGCGCGGGCTCCAGTGGGGGGCCCAGCTCACCGTGGACACGCTCGTGGCCCTGCACTCGTCCGAGCAGTCCGCCGAGATCCTGCGGAAGATGAAGGCCGCGGGGTGCACCTATGTCTACATGGGCATCGAGAGCATGTCGACGCAGGTCATGGACCACATCCACAAGAACCTCCGCCGGGACGAGACCCGCCCCTGGAAGGCGAAGGTCAGGGAGGCGGCCCGGCTGGTGAAGGAACAGGGGCTGGAACTGGGCACCTCGGTGCTCTTCGGCCTGGACGGAGAGACGCGCGCCAGCATCGACGAGACCATCCACGAGGTGGGGCGGCTGATCGACGACGGTTTGATCGACCTCGCCAGCCCCAACATCCTCACCTACCATCCCGCGACCCCGGTCACCGCCCAGCACGGCATGCAGGACCGGCTCGACTACCACTCGCCCCGCATCGACAACCGGAAGCCCTACATCTACTTCGAGGAGGCCTTCCCGGGGGTGGTATCGGTCCTCCTCTCGGAGGACGACATCTGGCACATCCACAACGAGACACGCATCCACTGGGGCACCGTCCGCAACGGATCGTCGCCGACCGCGGAGATCCCGTGATCCTCGGGTTGCACGGTGACGGACAGCAGCTGGGCGACGGTCAGACCGGCCGGGGGGCTTCCAGCAGGGCGCTGAGGATCGCTTCGGCGCGGACGTGAGCGGGGGCGCCCCGCCCCATCGCTACTCGCCCAAGCCCTGCAGCAGCAGCTCCTGATGCTGCTGCAGCTGCTCGTCCAGGTCGACCTCGCCGCAGGTGACGGCGTTTCCGAACCAGTCCGCCGCGGCGCGCACACGGGCAATGCCGCGGCCGATGGTGTGTCGTCGGTGGCCAGGTCATGAATGGCCTCCACCTTCTCCTGGACGGTCTCCGGGGAGTCGACCTTCCAGCTTCCCACCGCCGCGCGCTGTCGTAGGTCCACCGCGCAGAGTTTCCGCGCGGGCTGGTGGGGGAGACCGCTTCGAACCGCTCCTGCTCGTCGGCCATCCTGGCCAGGATCTTGATGGAGGCACCTTCCCGCCGGCGGCTGGCCACTTCGACACCCGGTGACGGGGACCGGCGACCCACAGAGGATGCTGCGACTCGGATACGGCCCGAAGGGTCCGGAACCCCGCGTCGCCCGGGTGTCAGAGGTGCTCGACGTCCAACCTTGACGCACACGGCACTGAGGTCGTACCCGGGCCCTGACTCAGACCTCCGTACCGCCCTCCGCTGCCTTTTGACTCGGGCCCGTCGCGTACGCCAATGGAGGCGCGATGGCCTGCACGTCCGCTCCCTGTCCGACCCACAGGGAGATGAACAGCGCGGCCGTAGCCTCCAGCAGCCCCGCCCGTTCGAGACCACCACCGGCAACGGGTGTGCAGCCCAAGTCCGTCACCAATTCACGGACGCGCGCGAGGGCGGTGTCGTCGTCCCCGCACACCGGCACGGCAAGGGGCCGGCCGCCGAAGACGGGCGGCCGCATCCGCCACACGTCCTCATGACACAGATTGAACGCCTTCACCACGTGAGCCCCCGGTGCCGTCGCGGCCAGTTGCTGAGCGGCTGAAACACCCTGCTGCGTCAGCAGCCGAAAGCCCGGACCGACGGGGTTGGAGCAGTCGAGCAGCACCTTGCCCTCCAGCACGGCGTGCAGCTCCCGAGCCACCTCGGCCCCGACCCCGAAAGGCAGCGCGGCCAGCACCACGTCCTGACCGGACTCGGCCGCATCATGCAGACTGCCGGACCTCGTGCCGCCGCCGATGCGCGCGGCGAGCAACCCCGCCTTGCGTTGGTCACGCCCCCCGATGGTCACTTGATGCCCGGCGCGCACCCAGTGGGTCGCCAGCGCATCGGCCATGTTGCCCGTCCCCAGTACACCGATCCTCATCGCACGTTCCCTCTCCGCGTCCGTACCGACCGTTCACAGAAACGCTAGAGAGACGTCCGGGCACCATTTGGTACATGACCAACGACGCCTTCCTCGCCGACTGCCGCGCCCGCCTCGCCTTCGACCTGCTGTCCAACACCTGGAACGCCGTGGTGCTCTGGGCACTGCGCGACGGTCCCAAGCGGCCGGTCGAGCTACGGGAACGGATCGGCGGAATCAGCTCCAAGGTCCTCACCGAAACGCTGCGCCGCCTGCAGTTCAACGGCCTGATCGACCGGCACGCCCACCCCGACACGCCCGCACGGGTCGAATACGAACTCACGCCTCTGGGCCGGACCTTGCTCATACCCATAGACGCCGTCGGCGCCTGGGCCCTCGAACACGGCGACGAGGTGATGGCCGCCCAGGAGATGGCGTGCGCGCGGCCAACCGCGGCGTCGGGAGAGGTCGGGGGGCAGCACTCTTGAGGATGTCCGTGGGCAGCCGGATGGTTTCGGTGCCGGGCACGGCTGACGCCCGGCACCGAAACTCCAAGAGGCTCCTACGCCGTCCAGAGCCAGACCGAGTTGATCGGTGTGAGGTCCGCGTAGACGCCCGCCCCTTCGTGGATCGATCGGGAGATGCAGCGCGTGGCGTTGTATCCGTGGCACAGGTCCGCGAACGCGCCGCCGTACTGGTTGTTGAGGACCCAGTGGTTGCCGTACTGGTTGCTCAGGTTGTGCGCACCGTAGGCCGTGAAGATGTGGGACGGGCTGACGGCCGGGTTCTGGTCCTGGGGGTAGATGCAGACGGATCCGTACGGGCAGCCGGCCCATGTCAGGTCGTCGGCCTGGGCACTGGTCGCGCCGACCGACATCATCATCGTCGTCACGGCCGCGACGGCGAAGGTTGTGGCACCACGGAATATTTTGCGCATGCGTGTCTCCCTTGGTCGCAACTGGCCCCGCCAGTCATCGCGACTCTAGGAACACGCGGTCGGGCCGCGCTCCTGACATGTGTCAGGGCACATCGACGGCCGAGCTCTGCCCAACCCGATCGGCGAGGTCGGCAGCGCTGCCCTGGTCGACGCCCCGACCAAGGGCTGAGCGGCGTGATCGCGGGCGGCTCGGGTGCCATGACCCGTGCTAACCTTTTCCGTTTGCGGCGTGGCTGTGTCGGAGGTCCATTCGATGTCCCCGGCTGGTGGCCGCGTCCCCGCCGCGCCTTCCTCGGTACGGTCCCTTCGGAGGAAGGCTTTCTGTGAGCGAATCAGTACGTTCCGATGCCCGGCAGCAGGACGACATGGCCGAGGTGGCGGACACCACTTCGGCGGCGTCCTTCGCGGAGCTGGGGCTGCCGGCCCAGATCCTGCGGGCGCTCGACGAGCGCGACGTGACCGTGCCCTTCCCCATCCAGGCGGCCACGCTGCCGAACGCGCTCGCGGGACGGGACGTCCTGGGCCGGGGCCGCACCGGCTCCGGCAAGACGCTCGCCTTCGGCCTGGGGATGCTCGCGCGGACCTCCGGGCGACGCGCACAGCCCAAGGAACCGCTGGCGCTCGTCCTGGTACCCACCAGGGAGCTGGCGCAGCAGGTCGGCGAGGCGCTCGCCCCGTACGCCGAGGCACTGCGCCTGAGGCTCGCGACCGTGGTGGGCGGGGTGTCCATCGGCCGGCAGGCCGCCGCGCTGCGGGACGGCGCCGAGATCGTCGTCGCCACGCCCGGTCGGCTGCACGACCTCATCGAGCGCAAGGGCTGCCGACTGGGACGGGTAGGCATCACGGTTCTGGACGAGGCCGACCAGATGTGCAACATGGGGTTCCTGCCGCAGGTCACCGAGATCCTCGACCAGGTGCGTCCCGACGGCCAGCGGATGCTGTTCTCCGCCACGCTCGATCGCGATGTCGATCAGCTGGTGCAGAACTACCTCCGGGACCCCGTCGTGCACTCCGTGGACCCCTCGTCCAGCGCGGTCTCCGCGATCGAGCACCACGTCTTCGTCGTGCACGGCCCGGACCGGTACGCCGTGACCACGGAGATCGCCGCCCGGGACGGCCGCGTCCTGCTGTTCCTGGACACCAAGCACGGCGTCGACCAGCTCACGCGGCATCTGCGGGCCAGTGGCGTGCCCGCCGCCGCCCTGCACAGCGGAAAGTCCCAGCCGCAGCGCACCAAGACCCTGGCCCAGTTCAAGAACGGGCAGGTCACCGCGCTGGTAGCGACGAACGTCGCCGCACGGGGCCTGCACGTCGACGACCTCGACCTCGTGGTCAACGTCGACCCGGCCACCGACCCGAAGGACTACCTGCACCGCGCGGGCCGCACGGCCCGGGCCGGCCGCTCGGGCATCGTCGTGACACTCGCCCTATCGGGACAGCGCCGCGACACGAGCCAGGTCATGACGGATGCCGGTGTCACCCCCAAGGTCACCAAAGCGCGTTCCGGCGAAGCCGAGTTGAGCCGGATCACCGGCGCCAGGGCACCCTCCGGACAGCCTCTCGACGGCGGACCGCGCCCCAAGAACCACAACGCCCCGTTCCGCGGCCTCGGCAGCACCAAGGACACGAAGCGCGGTTCCGGCGCCAGGTCGTCCCGCAAGAGCAGCGAGGCGAGCAAGCTCGCGGAGGCCCGCAAGGCGGCCCGGGTACGACGCGGCGCCTGACCCTCACTCTCCCGCACTGCCGCTGGCCCGACCGGCCTGGACGGACCGGACGGCCGACTCCAGGAGCTGCGACCTCAGGCGCACTGGGTGGTGCTGTTGTAGCGCAGCTCCACGGTGCGGCCGAAGACGGTCGTCGACGTGGCCGTCCAGGCGCCCGTGCAGTTCGGCTCCGTACCGTCGCCGCGGGACGTGGTGTTCTCCGCGCCGGCCAATGTGCCGCCCCGTCGAGCGGCTGCTCGGCTCGCCCTGTGAGGGCCACACCCCGCCCCAATCCAAGGGCACCTGACTGCGGCCGCGTCAGGCTTGCGCGCTGTGCAAATCACCCGAACCGGCGATCATGCATAGAACGCACACCCGCTGAGCCGTGTCGCTGTTAGGCAGGGGCTGGGCTGCCCGGGGGACTGCCCGTCCGCCGTCCCGGCGCTCGGGCGGGTCGCCTGGCACGGTCCTTGTCCTGCGCTCCCACTCCACCCCCCGGCTGCCAGTGGGACGGAAGCTCTCGGACCGCCCTGGCACGCCGTCCGCTGCGGTGGCCGCCGACTAGTCCCAGCCGCCTGCTACGCGCCGGTAGCGGCCGCTGCCCCCGGTGCGGCAACCGCATCGACCTCTACCCGCGTGCCGACGGGCGTCCCATCGCCCTGCATCCCGCCGAACTGGCCACCGTCCACGCTCCTGCCTCCTGCCACTGGCACCTGAGTTCCGGCGTCGCTCACCCGCACGGCGACGGCAGCGCATGGTGCCGTATTCCGCATGCCGTGCTCTGCCCGCAGTGCACGCCCATCTGCCGGATCAGCCCGGCCCTCACGTCGGTGCGCCGCCAACTTGCCGTACGAACCCGTCGCCTGATCGACACTGGTGTCTTCATCCCCACGGCTGCTCCCACGCGTGCAGCGACTGACGGCCCCGACCGTCCTCTTGTGCGGATGCTTCTGGGCCACTGCCTCGCCGGCGGCCCCGTGGAGGCCGTCCGCTGCGTAGCCCAGACGAGCCGCCGAACCCGCTGCCCCCGTCCCGACCTGGCCCCGGACGTCCCGCCCGGATCCTGGATACTGCTGCCGATCGGCCCTCGATACAGCCAACTTGGCCTGCCCGAGCAGACGCGGCCGTCTACGACCTCAGCCGGCTGCCCCCTGCCGAACAGCGGCGCCGACGCATCCAGCGCTGCCTCGCGCACGCCACCACCGACGGCGCCGCCGACCTGGCCCTGACCGGATGGCAGGTCTTCGTCCCCTCCTGCACGCCCAGCACCTGCGTACCGGTCTGCCGTACCCACCGGCACCCGGCAGCAAAGAGAGGTGACGATGCCGCACCACGCCCTGGAAGTCCTCCCGACCCGCCCCCTGGCCGGGGCTGCAAGACGTTCGGCGGGGATTCCCGGCACGCGGCGGCTACCACACCTACGAGTGCCAGATACCGATCGTGGCCACCTCGCTGGACCTGCTGCGCGAACACGGCCCGGCCGGGCGGATCTTCTGGCGCTTCGGCCGCGGGTCCTGGAGCCGGGAGTCGTTCCAGCCGCTCTGGGACGCGATCGGCAACCCCCGCCAGATCGCGGCCGAAGCCGATCAGGAAGCCCGCTGGAAAGCCGAACAGGAGGCGCACCAGGCCGAACAACGACGCCGGGCTGAGCAGGAGGCTGCCGAGCGGGAAGCCCGCCGCCCCGTCTGCGCCGACTGCGGGGTGAAGTTCACCGACGAACGGTGGAAGGCCGGCATCGCGGTCGACTGGGGCCGCGGGGACAGCCACCCGCACCTGTGCGACGACTGCAAGGCCCGGGCGCTCGAGGCGGAACGGCAGGCCGAACAGGCCGAACGCGAGCGCCAGGAGCTCCAGGAGGAGGCGGCGCAGGCCTCGAAGGCCGGCGGTTGGCTCGGACGCTGGCGCAGCTGACCCGTGCAGCCACCCAGCAGCGCGAGGGCTTGCCCAGCTGCCCCTGGGCAAGCCCTCGTTGTCGGTGGCGGCTGCGGATGTCGTCGACGGCATCCGCTGCGGCGAGGACGGCGGCGAAGTTCTTCTCCCACGTGCCGTCGACGGCCCACCTGATCAGCCGCTTACGGGCCGTCTGGAACGAGCCGAGCTCCTCGGGGAGGTCCCCCAGGGCGAGTTGGTGCGGTACTCCCAGGCGATGGCCTCGAGCGTGCTGCGGTGAGGGCCCAGCACCGTCCCCGGACCGGATCGGCTGGCATGAGCGGCTCGATCCGGGGTTTTCCCCATTTTTCAGGCACAGGCGGTGGTGTTCGGGGATCCTGTCGAGGTACTTCTGAAAACCACTGTAAGGAGACCCCAGTGCGCCGCCCGTCCCGGAAAGCCTTCGCCGCCCTCATCGCTGCAGTCGGCCTCGCCCTCCCTCTCCTCACCCCCACACCCGCCTCGGCTGCCACCACCACCAGCCGCTTCGCGAACTACCGCTACGGTGACTGCCTGCGCGAGACCGATGAAACCGAACTCAAGGGCGACCGCTGCACCAGCGGACGCGGCAGCCTCCTCTGGCAGTGGAACGGCAGCCTCAACACCAACACCACTCTTAAGAACAACTACTGGGGCCGCTGCCTAGACAGCAATGACCGGGGCGACGTCTACCCCCTGCGGTGTAACGGCGGCTCATACCAGAAGTGGCGCACCGTCCAGCCCGCCCCTCGCAGCGCCGTCATGCTCCAAAGCGTCGGCACGGGCCGCTGCCTCTACCAGCAGGACGACGGCTACTACCGCACTGCCCGCTGTGACCGAAACGCCCAGAACCAGCGCTTCACCATCGGCTGAACGGATCTCACGACCGCTTCAAGTGCCGCCGGGCGAGCAGCTCTTCTTCTACGCGAGGCCGGAAGGCGGTCCGTTGGCCGGCATGAGCCTCACCGACGTGCAGGACCAGCGTGCGGTGCAGGACGCCCTTCGATGAGCTGCTGGACCTGGTGGTGCTCGCGGGCCTCAGTCGCTGACCTGTTCGCGGCTGTTCCTCAGGCTGCGGCCGTCACCTCTCCCAAGGTTCCCCGGCCATAAGTGTGTTGGGGAATGGCGCAGTTGGTGCGGCGCCGAGAGGATGGGCAGGATCCGCAGGCGACATGAGGGGCGAGGGTGGAGAACTTCTTCGAGCGGGTGGGGCGCTTCTGGCCGGCCGGCCGCCGCGATCTGCACTGGCGCATCCTGCCGACTCCGGATGAGGCCAGCGCCCTTGCCGAGCCGTACGAGGTGTAGGTCCGCATTCGGAATGTCCTTTTTTCATTGTTGGTGGCCCTTGTCCGGCCCATGGGCCACCAATGTGAGACGAACGATCGTGGCCTGTCGCATTGAAGCTGTGGGATTCTCACGGGTTCTCGTGTGGGTCGGCGGATTCTCATCGTGCCGCGCACGTCGGAATGCTGGAGTGGGGAGACTGAGGGCTCGATCCGGGCGAAGCGCATCGGTACGGATGGCTCCTGGACCATGCAACGGCCGATTGCCTAGTCGGCCGCGCGGCCGGACAGGGGCACGATCCGGCCCGCCGCTCGGACCCGACCGGGCATACCGGCGAGGCCGATCCGGTTCGGGAAGCCGTGACGGTGTGCCAGCAGGCACTCACCGCCACGCCCCATGACCACTCCGACCGTGTCGAACGCCTCAACAACCGTGGAATCGCTCTTGCGGCTCTGTTCGAGCACGCCAGCGACGCCAGCACTTTGAGTGAAGCGGTGCAAGTACTTCGGGAAGCAGTAGTCGCCACGATTCCGGGCTGGCAGTACTCGGTCGTGGCCGCGCTGGAGACCGGCGGCACCTCCTGGACCGCGGTACTCGACGCGATCCGTCTTCAGCCGGGCGGTGACCTCGTCGCAGTCACCACCCTCCAGCTGCGCGAGGTCGTCGATCGGCTCATCGCTGATGGTCAGTGGCGTGAGGGGGAGATCCTGAGATCCTCATCGTGCTGGACTCCGGGTACGACGCCCCGCGCATCGCTCACCTGCTGGCCAGCTTGCCCGTGGAGATCCTTGGACGGCTGCGCTCGGACCGGGTGATGCGCCGGCCGACACCGCCGCGCGTCTACAACCGCCAAGGGCGGCCGGCCGCCCAAGCACGGCGGCGAGTTCGTCTTCGGCCAGCCCGAACCTCGCCAGGCGCATAACGGACGAGACCACCCCCACCTGGCGACGAACTTACTAGGGCATCAAGGGCAGTCTGCCTACCTCAAACGCCCTCTGAGAAGGGCATTGGCTTCACCCAGCAGGATGCCCTCCTCACGTTGAGTCACGCTGCCCAGCGGAGTGCGAACGGACGAGGCGCCTACGGGTCTGGCACGTGGGCGCCGTGGGTGTCGACAGGCAGCAGCGGGCTGGCCAGGTCGGCCGTCCTATGGTCAGCCGCGGCGCAGTCCATGCACGTCTGTGTTCGCTTCCGTGCCCGGGTGGCCCGCTGCACCCGGCCCGGCGGGCGGGGCGTCGCCGAGTTGGTGAGGGAGAAGATCACCAATAGTGGCGGCGGCCGGCGACAGCGTGTCCCATGGAGCCCATGATCCACAGGACCGCGCCGATGACCGCGAGGATGAGTCCGATCGTCCACAGGATCGAGATGCCGGTGATGAAGCCGATGACGAGCAGGATGATGCCGATGAGGAGCATGGCGGCCTCCAGTGTTGCGATGGCGCTTCTTCCTGAGTGCCCCGGCCAGGCAAGATCATCCCCGATCGAGGCGGTTGTCCGCCTTGCGTGCTGCTCTCTGCCTTCTCTGAGCGGGCGATCATGTCGGCCTCCTGGCTGGCGCAGCCCATTCGAGTCCTAACGCTCGGAGGGGGTTGTTGGTGTATCGCGGGGTTGCTGGCCTGGTGTGTTGTGGGTTCGTTGAGAGTGGCCGGGTGCGTGGTTCCAGCGGGTAGTTCGGGGTGTGAGCTGGGGTTGTGTTGTGCGTGGCGGAGTGGGACCGGGTTCGTTGTGGGTTTCGCTGGCGTGTAAAGGCTCGGTTGGTGCTGGTCGGCGCTGTTTTGTCTGTTCGGTGGGCGGGGGTTAGCGGTTGTGGGTGGGGCGGTTGTGTTGTTCGGCGAGGTGGTCGACTGCACCGCTTCGAGGGCGGCTTTGGTGATGCGTTCGGTGCCGTCGTGGATGGCGGTGATGGCTGATTGGCGGATAAGACCGTGTCCTTTTTGGTGAGGCGGACGAGTCGCTTGTAGCAGCACAGGGCGGCTGCCAGCCCGAGGAAGGCCAGGTAGTTGCGGGGATGGCGCTCGTAGCGAGGGCTAAGACGTCGATAGCCAGAGAGCCAGGACATCGTCCGCTCGATGACCCAGCGGCGGCGCCCTAATCGTTCGCTGGACTCGATGCCTTTACCGGCGATGCGCACTCCGATGCGCTTCCATCTGAGCCATCTGAGCCATCTGCGCAGGTCGGCACGGTCGTAGGCTTTGTCCGCGTGTAGGCGCTGGGGCTTGAAGTACCGGCCTCGGTGGGGGTCGTGTCTCGTTGGTGACCCTCGATCATGGGCTTCAGCCCTTCGCTGTCGTGGGTGTTGCCGGCGGAGAGGCCGACGAGGAGGGGCAGTCCGTTCGCGTCCGACAGGATGTGCATCTTGGAGCCCGGCTTGCCCCGGTCCACAGGGCTCGGACCTGTGTGACAAATCCGCGAAGGATCACTGCGTGAGTGATGCGGTTGTGCTGCTGATCTAGTGATCGTTTCAGGCCCCCTGGTCGTCGTGGCGAATTGATCTGAGCTGGGATTTCCGTGGAGGTTCAAGAGCCAGGGAGCTCTCTGAAGTGCGAGTTCAGTGATCGTTCCGGAATCCAGTGATCGTCGAAGGATTCTCTATTGGCGGGTGGATCCGGCGGAGCGAGTCTGCGCTGGTCAGGGCGGTCTGGAGGCTTGGGGGAGTGGGAGTCCGCAGCCACCGGGGAGTTGGAACCCGCCATTTGGAGCGTCGCGTCCCTGCCTGTGAGGGTGCAAGCTCGCCGTGTCGAAGCTGGGGCGCAGGCGCGTCAAAACTGTACGCGGCTCCGTACACCGCGCGAGAATTCGCAGGTCAGCGGGGCTGATCCGCGTGGATCGCTTACGGAGCCAGCTAACCTCCAGGCCGAGCTGCGGGAGGCCGAGGCCGTGTGGGAACGGTTCGTGATCACCCGTGAGACGGGGGGCGAGGTTCTGGCGGAGCCTCGCGGTGGCGAGGACGTGCTGCCGGCCGTGGTGGCCGACGGGCGGCCGGTGCGGGTCACGGCGGCGGTGCCCGGTTCGGTGGTGCCGCACTGGCAGGAAGGGCTCGCCCCGACGGTTCTCGCGCCGGACTACCAGCGGATCATGGATGTTCTGGCCGTCGGGAGCGGGACGCACGGCGAGGCGAGGGACTGCCGGCAACTCGCGGCGGCAGTCGGGTTGGCGCCGGTCCCGGCAAAGGTGGAAGGGCTGCGGTCGAAGGCGAGGCGCCTGGCCGCGCGGGGCTGGCTGGCAGAAGAACGACCGGGGCTGTTCGGTGTGCCCGTCGCACGAGTCGGCGGCTCGTGACCATGCTCATCGACCACCGGATCACTGCCTCCGAGGTGTCGGTGCGTGTTTGTAGTCGCGAGCCAGCCGGCGTGAGTGCATCAGCCACGCGAACGTGCGCTCCACCAGCCATCTCTTCGGCAGCACGGTGAAGCCGCTGGTGTCGTCGGCCGGCACAGGAGGCCGATATGAAGGGATGTGCTCCAGACTGGCGAATGTCGCTGTGAGATGTCAGAAGGCGGCGTTCTCGCGTGACCACGCGTGCCTCCAGCAGCAGTTCCACCATGACGTGGCTCTTCCAGTGCCGCAGTTCCTTCAGTGGCGGCCTGCCAGAGTTGGTCGCGGACGCGGGCGGAGACGCTGCCGACGAAGATGCCGGGTACTGCTTCGCTGGTCCATCGGCGCGGACGCCATCCTGGCCGCCGTCGCCTATCTCGCCCTTGAAAACCAGGCCGAGGTACCGTCTCCACCGCGCACAAGGCCAGGAATGGGCACAGGGTGAAAATCGCCGACGATTTCACCCCGCCCTCCGACGGCCCGCCGGCGACACGGGTCAAGGTACGGCTTGCCGGATCGACGACAAGAAGGCATGTCTGGCCTATGTGGTAGTCACCCGCACTCGGCGCCGACTCGACATCGGCGGCCTGTCCTGGATCAACGAGCATCCGCAAGGAGCATCGGCCGGTCCCCGGCCGCGGCAGTGATCCACAGGACGGGTTCTGGGCGTCGGTGCCTTTGTCCGGGAGGAGCGCACGGGGGAGCGGCGGTAGGGACCGCAATGATCCGGGGCGCTGCGGTATTGAGTGTGAGGGGGGCGGCCCTGTCGGTGACGGCACATGCGAGAAGCCCAGTGCTTGTTCGAACCTCAGGCCGGGACCCGCTGTGACCGATTGCCGCTGCCGGCCATTGAGTGTCTCAGGTGGCTGTACCCCGCGCTTCGTGAGGATTACGGCCAGTGCGTCGGTGGTCCGTACTTCGTCGAGGCGGTCCTTCACGCCACCATGGTCGGGACCGATCGAGTCGTCGGTTGATTTCTTCCAGGGCAGAGGGCGCGTATGGACATTCGGCAGCTGGAGTACTTCCTTGCGATTGTTGATCGTGGGGGGTTCAACCGTGCGGCGTCGGCTCTGTACGTGTCGCAGCCGTCGCTGTCCCAGGCCGTGCGGGCGCTGGAGCGTGATCTGGGCTCGGAGCTGTTCCATCGCATCGGGCGCAGGGCTGTGCTGACGGAGGCGGGAAGGGCTCTGATCGAGCCGGCCCGGGAGGCGGTGCGGAGTCTGGAGACGGCGCGGGCGAGTGTTGCGGCGGTGCATGAGCTGCGCGAGGGGCGCCTGGATGTGGCGGCGATGCCGTCGCAGGCGGTGGAGCCGCTGACGAGCATGGTCAGTGCCTTCAGTCGCCGTTATCCCGGCGTTTCCGTGGCGATCAATGCCGCGTTCACGTCGCGCGATGTGATCGACATGGTGCGCACGGGTGCGGTGGAGCTGGGGCTCCTGGCGTCCGCCGGTCCTCTTTCCGACAAGGAGGTCGTCTCCCATGCGCTGGGGCGGCAGCGTTTTGTGCTGGTGGTGCCGGCCGACGGCCCGTTCGCCGGCCGCAGGGCGGTGGAGAGCCGGGAGCTTGCGGGACAGCGGCTGATCGTCGGGCAGTCGGGTACCGGGATGCGTGCCTATGTCGACGCGTTGCGGGAGCAGGGCATCGAGTTCGCTGTCGCCGTCGAGACCGAGCACCGGGTGTCGCTGATGCCCCTGGTGCTGGCCGGGGTGGGGCTGGCGGTGGTCACGGATTCCTGGCGGGACCTCGCCGGGCGGCTGGGCGCCCGGGTCCTGGACATCGAGCCGGAGAACACTTTGGACATCGCTCTGGTCGCCCGCCGTGGCAGCCTGTCGCCCGCAGCCGCCGCGTTCGTCACGGCCGCGACCTCGGCCACCGACAGCTGATAGGCCCCGCTTATAAGGCAGATCCGCTTTGCGTCTTGGACGCCCCAGGGACCGTCCTGCTGCAATCGACGCCATGACGACGAACCACCGGATCGCCCTGATCCCGGGCGACGGCATCGGCGCCGAGGTACTGCCCCCGGCGCAGCAGGTGCTCGATGTTCTCGGCCGCCGCCACGGCTTCAGCCTGTCCTACAAGTCGTACGACTGGTCGTGCGAGCGGTACCTGCGCCAGGGCGCCATGATGCCCGCCGACGGGATCGACCAGCTGCGCGAGGCGGACGCGATCCTGCTGGGCGCGGTGGGATACCCGGGGGTGCCCGACCATGTCTCGCTGTGGGGGCTGCTGATCCCGATCCGGCGCAGCTTCCGCCAGTACGTCAACCTCCGGCCCATCCGAGTCTTCGAAGGCATCGACAGTCCGGTGCGCGGCGCACGGCCGGGCGAGGTCGATCTCGTCGTCGTGCGGGAGAACATGGAAGGCGAGTACAGCGAGGTCGGCGGCCGGCTCAACAGTGGCTTCCCGGATGAGATCGCCGTGCAGGAGGCCGTGTTCACCCGGGCCGGCGTCACACGCCTGCTGGACTACGCCTTCACGCTCGCCTCCCGGCGCGGCGGCCGCCTGACCTCCGCGACCAAGTCGAACGGCATCATCCACACCATGCCGTTCTGGGACCAGCTCGTCACCGAGCGGGCCGCCTCGTTCCCGCAGGTCGCCTGGGACCAGGAGCACATCGACGCGCTCGCGGCCAAGTTCGTCCTGGAGCCGGCCCGTTTCGACGTCGTCGTCGCCTCCAACCTCTTCGGCGACATACTCAGCGACCTCGCGGCCGCTGTCGCCGGATCCATCGGCATCGCCCCGGCGGCCAACCTCAACCCCGAGCGGGACTTCCCCTCGATGTTCGAGCCGGTGCACGGCTCCGCACCCGACATCGCGGGCAAGGGCATCGCCAACCCGCTGGGCGCGATCTGGTCCGCGGCCATGATGCTCGACCACCTCGGCCATCCCGCCGCGGCCAGGGACATCACGGACGCCATCGCCGCGGTTCTGGCCAAGACCGATACCCGCACCCGTGACCTGGGCGGAACGGCGACCACCGCCGAGTTCACCGACAAGCTGATCGGGCTCCTCTGAGCCATCTCCCCCTGCCGCACGGCGGCACACAGCGTTGACCTGCATGTTTCCCGGGCTGATAGTGAACGCCACTCCCACGGGACGAACCGGAAGAAAGGAGCGACCTCATGAGCATCCCCAAGCGCGTCGCCGTGATCGGCGCCGGCAGCATGGGCAGCCAGGCCATGTGGCGACTGGCCGCCCGCGGAGCCGAGGTCATCGGCTACGACCGGTACGCGCCGGGCCATGACCGCGGCGCGGCCGGGGGCGAGAGCCGCATCTACCGAGCCGCCCACCTCGGCGAGCCCGGATACGTTCCGCTGCTGCGGCTCGCGAACCGGATGTGGGAGCAGCTCCAGGCGGAGACGGGCCGGTCGCTGCTACGCCGCAGCGGCAGCCTCGTGATGGGGGAGACCGCCTCACCGTCCATGCGCCTCCTCCTGTCCACCAGCACCGCACAGGGGCTGGATCACGAGGTACTGGACCGGGAGGAACTCGCCCGCCGCTACCCCCAGCACCGGCTCCCGGACGGACACACCGCCGTCCTCGACCGGTTGGGCGCCGTCATCAGGCCCGAGGCGTCCATCCAGGCCGCCGCCTCCCGCGCCGAACAGCTGGGCGCCCGGCTGCACCGCTACACCACGGTGCGCGAGGTCGTCCCCGCCGCGGGCGGCGGGGTGCAGATCGTCACCGACCAGGGCACGGACCACGTGGACGCCGCCGTGGTGACCGTGGGCCCGTGGATCAACACCCTGCTCCCGGACCTCCCCCAGGCCATCGACATCCGCCGGGTGATCTGCTCCTGGCACCTACCCACACGCCACGACTGGTTCGCGGGCGGTGCCCCTTCCTTCGTGCGCGCCACACCCCACGACTGCTTCGGGATCCCGTCGCCCGACGGCATCTCCGTCAAGCTCGGTCTCTCCTTCAAATACCATGCGCCCGTGCCCGAGCCCGAACGGCTCGAGCGTACGGTCCGCCCCGAGGAACTCGGCGTCTTCCGCGAGCTCATCGGTGAACTCATGCCCGACCTGAACCCCGACCCCATCAGGATGTCGGCCTACATGGAGGGCTACACCACATCCGGGAACCCGCTCGTCGGTCATCTCCCCGGCGAGGACGACATCATCGTCCTGGCCGGGTTCTCCGGCAGCGGCTTCAAGTTCTCGCCCGCGATGGGAGAGATCGCCGCCGACCTGGCGCTCGACGGCACCACGCAGCACCCCGTCGACTTCCTCGCTCCGGCAGGAGTCGGCGCCGCCTGATCCCCGGCGATCGTCGACGGCATCACCCCACTCCCGACATCTCCGTCGTGAGCATGTCCAAAAAGGGTCCGCGCTGGCCCTGACCAGTTCCCCGACGCAAGAAAGTGGAGCACTTCCATGCCCATTCCCTCGTTCCAGTTCCGCCCGAAGTACGTCTCGTTCGACTGCTACGGCACGTTGATCGAGTGGCCGATGACCCCCATCACGCGTGAACTCGTCGGCGACCAGATCCCGGCCGAGCACTGGGACCAGTTCGTCAAGGAGTTCCGCGGCTACCGCTACGACCAGGTCCGTGGCGAGTACTACCCCTACGAGCAGGTGCTGCAGGACTCCTTCGAGCGGGTCTGCCGCAAGTGGGGCATCAAGGCGGCCCCGGACGCGGGCAAGCGGTTCGCCGACGGCGTGCGCAGCTGGGGCCCGCACGCGGATGTGCCGGAACCGCTGAAGAAGATGGGCGAGAACTACAAGCTGGTGATCCTCTCCAACGCCGGGGATGCCTTCCTGGAGGAGAGCGTGCCCCGGCTCGGCGCGGACTTCCACGCGGTCTTCACCGCGGAGCAGGCCGGCTACTACAAGCCCCGCTACGCCGCGTTCGAGTACATGCTCGACCAGCTCGACGCGTCCCCCGAGGACTTCGTGCACGTCTCCTCGCACACCCGCTACGACCTGATGCCGATGCACGACATGGGCTTCCGCAATCTCGTCCTCCTGGACCGCGGCTGCGACCCGGTCACCCACGGCTACGACTACGTGACGGTGAAGTCCCTGGACGAGCTCAACCAGATGCTGGGCATCTGACGCGCGACGCATACCCGCTCACTCAGCATTTTCTTTCCGACAGGCGCCCGGTCTCGCGTGGCCGCCCATGAGCCCCGCGCGTTTCCGGCCGTCGGCTGACGACGTCCCATCCCCGTCCGATCCTCACGTCGTCCCCGCATCACCGCATCCCCGTATCCCCAGCGTTCTCCAGGAGGCACCGCCATGGAAAGCAACCGGACAGGCCGCAGAACCGCACTCCGCACCGCAGGCTCTGCGGCCGCCGCGATGCACGTCAACAGGCACTTGGGCGTCCCGATCGTCACGACCGCCCTGGCCCTCGCGCTCGCCGCGTGCGGGGCGGGCGGCACCGGGCAGAACGTGGGGGCGAAGGGCACGGCGCAGGGCGGGGGTGCCGGCGCGTTGGCGGAGCACACCGACGACATCTCGGTGGGTGTGAAGCCGGATGCGAAGGCGGTGAAGCTGCTGCCCGCGGCGGTGAAGGCCAAGGGCACGCTCTCGGTGGCAATGGACCTGGCCTATCCGCCCACCTCGTTCATGGCGTCGGACAACAAGACCCCGATCGGGTTCAACCCGGACATGGCCCGGCTGATCGCCGCCAAGCTCGGCCTGAAGCTGCAGGTCAACAACGTCAAGTTCGACACCATCATCACCGGCCTGCAGGCCGATCGGTACGACTTCACCGCCTCCACCATGGGTGCCACCAGCGACCGGCTGAAGGTGCTCGACATGGTCGACTACGTCAACTCCGGGACCGGAGTGTCCGTCCCTTACGGCAACCCGCAGAAGCTGGGCACCCACACGCTGTGCGGGCATCGCGTCGCCGTCACCTCCGGCAGCACCGCGGAGCTGCAGTGGCTGCCGCAGCTGTCCAAGCAGGACTGTACGAGCAAGGGCAAGCCGGCCATCGACGCGGTGACCCTGCCCAGCGTGAACGACGCTCTCACCCAGCTGGTCTCCAAGCGGATCGACGCGGTGATGTACGACTTCATCGCGCTCGAGTGGGCGGCCCAGCAGCAGCCCAAGACGTTCGATGTCCTCAAGCCCCTGGTGGCCACCAAGCCCGCGACCGTCGCGCTGAAGAAGGCCTCTGCGCTGACCCCCGCGGTGAAGGCTGCCGTCCAGTCGATCATCGACGACCCCAAGTACACCCAGGCGCTGGGCCGCTGGGGTCTGAAGGACCTCGGGATCAAGACCGCGGCCATGGCCGTCCCGCAGGACTGACATGTCCACGGATCTGATCGGAACGAAGACCAGGAGCCGACCGGTGTCACAACTGCTGGCCGAAGAAAAGAAGCGGATCACGCCGAAACGACCGCGTGACTACGTCACCTGGGCCGTCGCGATCGCGATCGTCGCCGGTCTGGTGTGGACCGCGGTGACGAACGAGAACTATCGCTGGCCGGTGGTGTTCAGCTACTTCACCACGCAATCGATTCTCAACGGCCTGCTGATCACGCTTGTTCTCACCGCGGTCAGCATGGCGCTGAGCACACTGCTCGGGCTGGTCCTGGCGGTGATGCGCATGTCGCATCAGCGGCCCGTTTCCGGGCTGGCCCAGCTCTACATCGCCTTCTTCCGCGGCACCCCGGTGCTCGTGCAGCTGATCTTCTGGTTCAACATCGCGGCGCTGTACCCGCACATCTCGATCGGTATCCCGTTCACCGACATCTCCACGCCGGTGAACGTGAACGCGATCATGACTCCGTTGACCGCGGCCGTGGTGGGGCTGACGCTGAACCAGGCCGCGTACATGTCGGAGATCATCCGCGGCGGGTTCGCCTCGGTTCCTCGCGGACAGCACGAGGCGGCGGAGTCCCTGGGCATGTCGGGATTCACCAAGCTCCGGCGCGTGATCATCCCGCAGACCATGCCGTCGGTCGTTCCGGCCACCGGCAACCAGGTGATCGGCATGCTCAAGGAGACCTCGCTGGTGAGCGTGCTCGGCGTCGCCGACCTGCTGAACAGCGCACAGTCGATCTACGCCCGCAACTACCAGACCATTCCGCTGCTGATCGTGGCCAGCCTCTGGTACCTGATCATGACGCTGGTGCTGAGCGTGCCGCAGTCCATGATCGAGCGCCGTTTCTCCCGCTCGACCCGGGCACGGCTGACCCCGGCCGCCACACCGGCCGAGCCGGGGGCGGGCCAGCCCGTACCCGCCACGAGGGAGGCCCTGCTGTGAACGCCGACGGAACGATCGTCGCACGCAAACTGTGCAAGAGCTACGGACGTCACCAGGTCCTGCGTGACATCGACCTGACCGTCGCGGCCGGAGAGATCTCCTGCATCATCGGGCCCAGCGGATCCGGCAAATCCACCCTGCTGCGATGTATCAACGGCCTGGAGACCATCGACCGCGGAGTCCTGCGCGTCAACGGGGAGGACTTCGGCTACGTCGAGAAGGACGACGCCTACCACGCCGTCCGCCCCAAGCGGCTGGCCCAGCAGCGCACCCGCATCGGCATGGTGTTCCAGCAGTTCAACCTGTTCCCCAACATGACCGCCGAGGACAACGTCATGTCCGGACCGGTGCTGGTGCAGAAGAAGAACCGTGAGGCCAGCCGCGAGCAGGCGCGCGAACTGCTGGCCAAGGTCGGCCTCGACGGATGCGGCCACAAGTACCCCGCCCAACTCTCCGGCGGCCAGCAGCAACGCGTGGCCATCGCCCGCTCCCTCGCGATGGAACCCACCATCATGCTGTTCGACGAACCCACCAGCGCCCTGGACCCCGAACGCGTGGGCGAAGTACTCAATGTCATGCGCGACCTCGCCGGCAACGGCATGACCATGCTGCTTGTCACCCACGAGATGGGCTTCGCCCGCGAGGTCGCCGACGAAGTGCTCTTCATGGACGAAGGCATCGCAGTCGAACGCGGCGATGCCCGCGAAGTCCTCGGCAACCCCCGCGAGAAACGAACCCAGGCGTTCCTCGAAAGGGTCCTGTAGAAGCGACTGGGACTGACGCAACTTCCGCACCCTGCTTCCGCACCCTGTCGGTCCCGGTCCTCAACGCCCTCCAGTTCGACGTCGATCCGACCGTCACAGCGCTGACAGCGCCGTCGGCCGGGCTCCTGATGGTGCCCGGCCGCGCCCCGCCCCCCTTCGAAACTCCCCGCTAAGGACCCGACATGAAGACGATTCCCTACTGGATAGAAACCGCAGGGGCGTTTCCCGACCGGTCCGGCAAGCCCGTCACCGAGGACACCGACCTGGTGGTCGTCGGCGCAGGCCTGACGGGTCTGTCCACCGCCCTGCACTCCGCGCGCAAGGGCGCCCGTGTCACCCTCGTCGAGAAGGGCCAGATCGGCTCCGGTGCCTCCGCCCGCAACGGCGGCATGGCCAACCTCGGCTTCACCATTGGTGTTCGCCAGGCCATCCGCCGATACGGACTGGAGCGGGCCCGCGAGATCTACAACTCCTACGGCGAGGCCGTGGACACCGTCGAGCGGCTCGTGAACGAGGAGTCCATCGACTGCCAATTCCGTCGCGTCGGACGCCTGGGCGTCGCCTCCCGCCCCGCGCACTTCGAAGCCAAGAAGGCCCAACAGCGCGACCTGGCCCAGTACTTCGGGCACGAGACCGAACTGGTCGGCAAGTCCGAGCTGCGTTCCGAGATCGGATCCGACGCCTACCACGGCGGTCTGCTCGACCCGTTCAGTGCCGCTCTGCACGTCGGCCGTTTCGTCCGCGGCATGGCCGAGGCGTGCGAGCGCACCGGTGTGGAGATCCACGAACGCAACGCGGCCATCGGCGTGCGGCGCACCGCCGCCGGCCGGTTCGAGGTCAGCACCGAGCGCGGTGTCATCCGTGCCGGGCAGGTCATGATGGCCACCGACGCCTACACCGACAAGAACTTCCCCTGGCTGCGCCGCCAGCAGGTGTGCCTGGGCAGTTTCATCATCGTGACCGAGCCGCTCGGCGAGGAACTCGCCCGGGACATCATCCCCAAGGCCCGTCTCATCGTGGACTCCAACCAGGTCTGCCACTACTTCCGGCTCACCCCGGACAACCGGCTGCTGTTCGGCGGCCGTGCCCGCTTCGCGCCGTCCGACCCCACCTCGGACAAGAAGAGCGGAGCGGTGCTGTTCCGGGAGATGTGCGAGATCTTCCCCCAGCTCTCCGGGACGAAGGTCGAGTACGTGTGGGGCGGTTCCGTCGGCTTCGCGATGGACCGCATCGTGCACGCCGGGCAGAGTGAGGACGGCGTCTACTACTCCATGGGATACGCGGGCCACGGTGTGCAGATGGCCACCCACATGGGGCAGGTCATGGCCGAGGTAATGGACGGCCACCCCGAGGTCAGCCCGGTCCGTGACATCGCCCCGCCCCGCATCCCCCTCTACAACGGCACCGCCTGGTTCCTGCCGTTCGCGGGCGCCTACTACAAGACGCTGGACCGCATCCGCTGACGGGTCGACAGCCGGCCTGGGCAGCATCGCAAGCCAAACAGGTCCTCGCCGCCGACCGCGCGTGGCCCAGCTGCTCAGCACAAGGGCCTATTGCCCGCCGAGAGGCTTCGCCGACCTGCTGCGCGCCGTGACCGTTGGAGCGCAGCCGTCAGGTCCTGGTCCCAGATGCACGTTGAGCCTGGTCGAACTCGACCCGGTGACGCTTGGTATGCCCGTTCTCGATTCGCATCGATCCCGAAACCAACAGAGGAAAAAGCATGTCGCTCCTGAAGACCATCGACACCGATCCCTCCTTCGCGCCCAGCGAGTCCGGTCCGCTGCCGGAACGCCTGATCTCCGGCAACCCGACGTACAAGACCTGGGCCCAGGACTCCGCCCGCGGGGAAACGATCAAAACGGGCGTCTGGGAAGCCACGCCCGGCGAGACGCACTCGATCAAGGGCGAGCTCTTCGAGTTCTGCCACATCCTTTCCGGCGTCATCGAACTCACGCCGGAAGGTGGCGAGCCGGTGATCTACAAGGCAGGCGACAGCTTTGTCATGAAGCCGGGCTACGTCGGTGTCTGGAAGACCATCGAAACCGTGCGCAAGATCTACCTGACCGTGTCGTAACGCCGACGCCGCAGGGCACGATCGGCGTCGGGACCTCTCGCGAGGCCAACCTGCCCAGCAGACACATGTCCTCGATGCCCTGAGGACCGCGCTGTGGCACACATGCGGCTCAGCGACGGGGTATGTGGCGAGGGGACCGGCGGCTGCCGCCCGGTCCCGTTCGTACTGCTCGGCGTCGCCGCGTGGAAGGCTGGCGGGCGCACGGAGAGGCCCGGATCGAAGAGGCCCTCCGTGCGCCCGCGGCCCGCAGGCGGTGGGTGGCGAAGCGCACCGACAGTTCTCCAGCGCCTCGCGCAGGCGGCAGCGGAACGTGGCAGCCGCCTCGACGGCATGGCCCGGCCGGGTGTGCGAAGCACCGTAAGGGCAACGGTGCGCACCCCAAGCAGAAAGCCACCGGCAGTTTCGATCCTCGTGATCTCCTTGCACGGGATCGATCCGCGACGGACAAGCGTGGAGAACTGCATCCGATCAGGCTCGAGAAGCGTTCGGCCATATCCGCGGTTGACCATAGAGAAGAGCGAAGCCAGCCGAAGAACACTGACCGCTGACCGGGCCGTCCCTAACGCTGCGATGGCGTCGGGTTCCACGGGTCCGAGGTGGTGCGGTGCGCTCCTCTCAGGTGTCGTCGTCGGGGTGGTGGCCGACCGTGAGGTGCGGGCCGGAAGCTGGTGTCCTCGCTGCCAGGCGGTGGCCAACGCTGCCGCCCAGGGCCAGGTCAGGTCAGGTCAAGGTGGAGGGTGCGTCTACGGGCGTGGGCGGTGAGGCGGGCGGGCAGGTGGTGCAGCTTCGTGCGGATCGTCTGCGGCTCGGCGACGACGAGTTCGGGCCCGTCGTGCAGGAGAAGGAGCCGGGTCCAGGCGTCGAGGCCGGCGGTGATCGTGGCGGCCGGTACCCAGGCGGCGTTCATCTGCCAGGACTTCGCGGGCAGCAGCCCGAGGCCGACCCGTTTGATCCCGTTCACGCGGACCTCGACCTCGGCGTGACCACGGTAGAGGGCGCCACGAACCACACCTGCCCGGAGCCGGGAACGCCAGGAACCCGTGGTGAGCGGGTACGTACGTGGCGAGGATCCGGTAGCGCCAGCCGGTGCGTTTCTCAAAGGCGGTCAGCTTCTTCGCATCCCGCTGTGAGGGCTTGAGCCGGCGCACGATCAGCCGCACCCCGGTCGGCCAGCCGCTCAGGACGCGCGGGCCGGTCAACTCGGCGACCTGGCAAGAAACCATGTCGCCGCGAGTCCCTTGATCTCGTGGACCTTGCCGTCCTGCCGCAGCGCGGCCGTCCACCCCTTCGCCGGCAGCAGTGCGATGGCCTGCTCGACCGTGGCGTTGACGGCCCAGCCGGTCACCCAGCGCACCCGGCGCCGGCTCGGGGACAGCTGTTGGAGATGATCGAGCAGGGCGTGGCTGCCAGGCCGCGCCGTCCGATCCGTACCAGCAGCTTCGACCACAGCGGCAGCGGGAGCTGTCGAAACGCCGAGGCACAGGACCGCCTTGTGGTCGGTAACGTCGCTGGGCGGGGTGGTGCCCGGCCGCAGCGGCATGGCGACGCACTCACGGGTGTCGGCCACTCACGCACTCAGCGGCATGTGACGGAAGCTGCCCGCCGCGTCTTTTTTGCGACTGGTGCAGGTGACCACGGTTGCGTCCAGGTCGAGGACGTACCAGTTGGCCGGCTCGCGGCCGCACACCTAGATCCATGGGAAGCCGCGGGTCGCAGGGCGGGCAGCGTCCACACCACGCGGCGGATCGCGCGCGGGCGCGCTCGATCCGGGCCCACGACGGGGGCGTCGATCGCCGCCAGAGCACAGCGCACAGTGCTCTTCGAGACCGCCGGCCCAACACCGCCCGCCAGTGGTACTGGAGTTGCTCGGCCCCCAAGATGTTCGTCGCGCCGAGCACGATTGCGCAGGCCAGCTGAACCAGCGCCGTGCCCCGGTCCCGCCGGCCCGGCCCGGTGCCCCTCGGTAATGCCGCATGCAGAGAGAAGTGGCCAGGCCGACGCGGTCGGCGACCTTCCGCAGCAGCACCACGCCCGCGGGGCCGATCGGGTTCTTGCCGTCGGCCCGCAAGGCAAGCCGATGGTCCCAGCCGGCACTCTTCGCCCGGCGGGTGCCTCTCCCCGCGGTTTTCTTGATCTAGACACTCCAGATCATCGCAGGTGAGAGGCACCCTTCTGCTGTCAGGACGTCAGGCGATCGTTCCAGCTGAATTCATGAGGCTTGCTGCAGACAGTCAGCCGCGCCCCATCCACAGATCTGACAATCCCCGGCTGCGCCGCTGCACAGGGAGTCGCGCTCGGTACGCAAGGCGGTCATTGGACGACGTCGGTGATGTGGTTGACGCAGACGACCTTGGGTTGGGTCATCTCCTCGAAGGCGAAGCGGACGCCTTCGCGGCCCATGCTGCCGTACTTGTATCCGCCGAACGGCATGGCGTCGAAGCGGTAGTCGGACGAGTCGTTGATCATGATCCCGCCGGCTTCGAGCAGCCGGGCGGCGGTCAGGGCGCGGTCCAGGCGGGAGGTGAAGATGCCCGCGTGGAGGCTGTAGTCGATGGCGTTGGCCTGCTCGATGGCGTCCTCGAAGGACGTGAACGGCTGCAGCACGACGACCGGGGCGAACACCTCCTCCTGCCAGATCGAGCAGGTCGCCGGGACGTCTTCCAGGACGGCCGGCGCGTACAGGGAGCCGCTGGCGTCGTTGCCGCACAGCAGCCTCGCGCCCTCGGCGACCGCCGTGTCGACCTTGGCCCGGGTGGCGGCCGCTGCGTCCGGGGTGATCATGGGGCCGACGTCGGTGTGCTCGTCGAGGGGGTCGCCGACGCGGAGCAGCTTGGTGTGGGCGACGAAGGCGTCGCGGAAGGGCTGGTAGACCTCGGCGGCGATGAGGATGCGCTGGGTGCCGATGCAGTTCTGGCCGGCGGCCCAGAACGCGCCGGAGACGCAGGAGGCGACGGCCTCGTCGAGGTCGGCGTCGTCCATGACGATGACCGGGGCGTTGCCTCCGAGGTCCATGGCGAGTTTCTTCAGGCCGGCGGTTCGGGAGATGGCCTCGCCGGTGGCGAATCCGCCGGTGAAGGAGACCATGCGCACGTCGGGGGCGGCGACGATCGCGGCGGCGATGCCGGCGTCGCCGTTGACGACGGTGACGATCTCCTCGGGCAGGCCGGCCTCGATGAGGGTGTCGACCAGCCGCAGCGCGGACAGCGGCGTCAGTGCCGACGGTTTGAGGATGACGGCGTTGCCGCCGGCGACGGCCGGGCCGAGCTTGTGGGCGACCAGGTTGAGGGGGTCGTTGAACGGGGTGATGGCCGCGATGATGCCGAGCGGTTCGCGGGTGAACCAACCCTGCCGTTTCTCCGAGCCCTCGTAGGAGTCGAAGGGGATGACCTCGCCGGCGTTGCGCCGTGCCTCGGCTCCGGACAGGGACAGGGTGTTGACCGCACGGGCGACTTCCTTGCGGGCCTGGGTGATGGTCTTGCCGGCCTCGCTGACGATCAGCTGGGCGAAGGACTCGGCGCGCCGCTCGATCAGGTGGGCGGCGCGTTCCAGGACGGAGGCTCTGGCGGCGCGGGACAGGGCGGCCGCGGTGCGGCGCCCGCACCTGGCCTGCTGCAGGATGCTGCCAATGGCGCCTGCGTCGAGGGTGGGGACCGAGGCGATGACCTCGCCGGTGTAGGGGTTGTGCACGGGCGCCGTGTCGGCGCCCAGTTCGATGCCGGGGGGTACGACGGTGTCAGACACGGTGGGTCTCCTGGAGAACGGGGCACGTGGGCGCGGTGTCGTCGTCCGCGTGGCGCTGGTGGATGGCGATGACGTCCGACAGCAGGGCGTAGGCGGTCTCGATGCGCCCGGCGCCCGGCCCGGACACCGTGACGGTGCCGAGGAGGCTCGGGTCGTGGACGTCGATGGTGCCTCGGGCGCCCGCCCGGGCCGCCGCCGATGCGGGCCACGGCCTCATGCGGGGCGGCCCGGGCGGCTTGGGCGGCTGGGCCGGCGGTGAGGAGTTATGTGGTGGAGGTCGTCAATGAGTTCGTCGGTGCCCGTTTCGGCGCAGAGGTGGCTGGCGAGGGTTACGCCACCGAGCAGCCCGGCGACCCGAGTGGCTGTGACCGCCTCGCGGAAGCGCAGTCGGGTCAGCTCCTCGGTCAGCAGTACTTCGAGCTCCGCGACGCGGGGCACGAGTTTCTCCTCTTCGAGGATGTCGATGTCGCGCAGGGCAAGGGCAAGAGCACTGGCGGTGGCGTGTCCGGCGTAGGTGGCACCGTGCCGGAAGACCGGCGTCTGCTCGCAGTCGCGGTAGAACGGCTGTCAGATGCGCGGCAAGACCAGGACGCCGCCCAGCGGGGCGTAGCCGGAGGTGACGCCCTTGGGCAAGGTGACCAGGTCAGGGTCGAGGCCGTACCGCTCATCCTCATGCGCCTTCTGCTCGATGGCTGCGGTGGTCGTCGAGCCAGCCAAGACCTTCGCTCGTACCGGCGCGGGGACGGTACTCGCAGCCGATCCACCCGTCGAAGCCCAGCTCGTCGACCACGTCGAGCAGGTGGCGGACGTTGAACTCCCCCTGGTCGGGCTCACCCCGGTCGGGCACGCCCGCGATCTGCAGATGACCGACCCGGCCGGTCGGCAGGTCGCGGCGCAGGGTCGTGGTGAGGTCGCCCTCGACGATCTGGCAGTGGTAGAGGTCGAGCTGCACCCTGAGATGGGAGGCTCCCACCTCCTGCACCACGGCGTGGGCCTCGGCCTGGGTGCTCAGGAAGTATCCGGGCATGTCTCGGCCGTTGATCGGCTCGATCAGGATGTCGACGCCCGCCGCGGCGGCCCGTTCCGCGGCCCAGGCCAGGTTGGTCAGGTAGGTGTCGCGGTGCCTGGCCCGCTCGGCCGGTGTCGCGTCCGGTCGGAGAAGCCCGGCCATCAGGTGCACCCGTGGGCAGCCCAGCGCCCCCGCGTACTCCAGCGCCCGGTCCACCCCGGAACGCACCTGCGCCTCGCGTCCGGGCAGTGCCGCCATCCCGCGCTCTCCGGACTCCCACGCTCCGGCAGGTGCGTTGAAGAGCACCTGCACCAGGCCGTGGTCGTCGAGCCGGCGGCGCAGTTCGGCGGCATCGTACGCATAGGGGAAGAGGTACTCGACCCCCTGGAAGCCATCAGCCGAGGCCGCGGCGAAGCGGTCGAGGAAATCGTGCTCGTTGTACATCATGGACAGGTTCGCTGCGAACCTCGGCATGCTGGCTCCTGTGTTCCGGCCGGGGAAGGCCGTGGTCAGTGGTTCAATCACCTCGCTCCGCAGCCTCCCTGCCATTGCGTGGTCTCCCAGGCCCTGGCTGTGGCACGGGCAGGTTCAGCCGCCTGCTCGTGCAGGACACGCACCGCGTTCTCCGTTCCGCTGCGCGGGCTGGAGAGCACGGGCTTGCCGACGGCTTCGGCGATCGCGGGAGCCAGCGGTGCCATGGATGCCTGCGCCAGCACGATCACGTCGGCCTTCTTGGCCAGCGCCCGTGCCCCGTCCAGCACCATCGCGTCGTGGCGGTCGCGGTCACCGGACATCAGCACCGAGAAGGCGCCCTCGCAGAGCAGCTCGCGGACGGTGATGTCACGGCCGGCCGCCCGGGCCTTCTCCTCGACGAGGGCACGGGTCGGCGGCAGCGTCGTAGGGACCGTGGCAAGGACGCCGACGGTGTCCGCGGTCTCGACCGCGGACGTGGTCATCGCGTCGTCGATCTTGACGATCGGGACGGAGACGAGGTGTCGGGCCACGTCGATGGCTGGGCCGACCGAGGAGCAGGCGGAGAAGATGACGTCGGCGCCCGCGGCCTGCGCGGCCTGGGCCAGGTGCACCATGCGCTGCGTGCTGGCAGGCGAGACCTCGCCGTCGCGCACCACGGCTGCGAGCACGTCGCTGTCGACGAAGTGCAGGACCCTGGCGTCCGGTGCGAGTTCCGAGAGGTAGTCGTTGATGACCGAATCGGCGTCGACGAACAGCAGGCTGGTGTGCAGTACGGCGATCGAGGCAGTGGTGGACATGATGTCTCCAACAGGGTGTGTTGTCGGCCCGCGTGCCCAAGAGGGCACGAGAGTGCGGGGCCGAGCGGTGCGAACCGCGCGCAGCGCGCACGGCCGGGAGGTGGACGGCTGCCGCCGGTGCGGTGGACTCCAGGCGGCGGGGCCGCGTTCAGGTCATGCGCCTGCCCCCTCGGTGCGGGGGCTCAGGCGGCCGATGACGTCCAGGGCGGCGTCCCGGACCGCGTCGCGGCCCGCCGCCCACAGGGAGACGACGTCGGCGCCGGGCAACGCGGACGGGAGGGTCACGCGGGTGGCCTCCAGGTAGGCGCGGCGCAGTTCGGCGTTGACGTTGACCTTGGCGACGCCTCGGGCGAGGGCGCCGTGCAGTTCCTCGACGGGCAGACCGCTGGCGCCGTGCAGGACGAGCGGGACGGTTACGGCCTCGTGGATCGCGGCGAGCCGCTCCAGGTCCAGGCGGATGGGGTGCTTGGTGAAGCCGTGGACGTTGCCGACGGCGACGGCGAGTGCGTCCACGCCCGTCGCGGCCACGAATTCGGCGGCTTGCTGCGGGTCGGTCATCGCCGCGGTGTGCGCGACGGCGTCGGTGGAGACGTCCTCGTCGCCGGGCAGGGCACCGAGTTCGGCCTCCACCCAGGCGCCGTGGTCGCGGGCCCGGCGGACCGCCTCCTTCGTCAACGCGATGTTCTCGGCGAACGGCAGGTGGGAGCCGTCGATCATGACGGAGGTGTAACCCGCCTTGAGGCAGGCGGAGATCTCGTCCAGGTCCCGGCTGTGGTCGAGGTGCACCCCCAAAGAGGCCGTGGAGCGTGCGGCGGCGTCCAGCGCCAGCCGCATCAGGGCCTCGCGCCCGGCGTGCTTGAAGGGACTGGAGCCCGCCTGGATGACGACCGGCCCTCCGGCGGCCTCGGCGGCGGCCGTGACGCCCTGGACCGTCTCCAGGTTGTAGGCGACGAACCCGGGCAGGGCGTGACCGGCGGCCGCGGCCTCCTTCAGGGCATCGGTTCCGTGCAGCAGCATCAGGCACTCCTGAGCAGGTCGAGGGCGTCTGCGAGGGCGTCGGCGCCCCCGACGTTCCCGGCGAAGACGATGTAAGGGATGCCTGCGGCGGGGCCGTCCACGGGCTCCCAGAGCGAGACGATGCCCGGCAGCAGCGTGCCCCGGGCCCAGGCACGGCGGATCTCAAGGCCGTGGGTGGCGGTGTCGCTGGAAGTGATCCCGCCCTTGGCGACGACGAAGGCGGGCCGCCGGGTGGCGTTGACCTGGCGCACGGCCTGAACGAGCGCGGCGGAGACCCGGCGGGAGATCGCCAGACTGCCGTCCGCGTCCACGCCCGTCACCAGCACGCGAGAGGTGCGGATCACCGCGTCGGCCGAGTCCAGCGCGCCGGCGGCCGCGGCCGCGACCTCCGCGATGTGAGCGTCACGCCGCTCCTCGTCGAGCAGCAGGGCCACGTCCAGCTCGTACTCGGCGATCCCGCCTCGCTCCCGCAGCCGGTCCAACTGCCGTGTCGTCAGCGCGACATGCGACCCCACGACGATGAGACCGTGCGGTGCGTTGCCGCGCAGCGGGCGCAGTTCGGCCCGGGTGAGCGGTGCCCGCCCGGCCTGTCCGGCGCGGGCCCTGACGAAGGACGGCCCGACCCGGTACAGCAGCCGCGTGCCGTTCTCCTCCGCTTGGGCGAGGGCCAGGGCGAGCACCCGCAGATCGTCGTCGCACACCGCGTCGACCACGGCAGTGCGTCCGCCGCGCAGCGAGGACAGCAGCCGCGCCGTGTGCGCCGGGCCGCCGCCGCGCAGGTCGTCGAGCGTGACGCACAGGACCTCGTCCGCGGGCACGCGTCCGCCCGTCTTCTCCTCGACCCACTCGGGCAGCGACGAGCTGCGGTAGCCGAAGGTGGCGTCGCGGGCGAACTCGCTCATCCCGACCGGGAGCAACCCGTCGGCGGTCCGCATCCAGTGGTTCGCGCCGACGGTCAGCCGGCCCGCCTCGATGTAGGCGGGGACCAGCACCACGCCGTCCGGAGCTTTGCCGTCCAGGCCGGTCAGCTCCTCGGCGAGGACATCGGTCTCCAGCGGGAAGTGGCCGCGCAGCGTCGAGTCGCCGCGGCTGGCCAGGACGTAGCCGGTGCCCTCGGCCGCGGCGGCCGCGTGCAGGGCGCGGACCACCTCGCGGTTGCGGGCGGCGGCGTCCTCGGGGGACAGACTGCGGGTGTTGGTGAGGACGAAGAAGGCGGCGCTGTCCTGGCGCAGCGCCCAGCGCAGGTCGTCCACCGTCCAGGACGTCAGGACGGGCACGTCGGCGACCGTCTGGGTGCCGGTGGGATCGTCGTCGAGGACGACGAGACGGGGAGCGCCGGCAATCCGGGCGGCCACTTCCGCGGCGCTCACCTCACGCACGGGAGGCAGCCCTTGAAGCACCGCTGCCCCGGGGACGGGCCGCGTCTGGGCATGGAGGGGTAGGGACATGGCGAATTCCTGCTCCCTTACGGGTAGTTGGGCGGCGAACGTCAGTCGGGGTCGCGCCTGATCACGTCACACCAGGGCTTGACCGGGTCCCGCGACGGCCTCGGGACGGAGGAGCTCGGCGAGGGCGCCGGCGGACAGCAGGCCCTTGTCCAGGACGAGTTCGGCGACCCCGCGTCCGGTGGCGAGGGCCTCCTGGGCGATGCCGGTCGCCGCCTCGTAGCCGATGTACGGGTTGAGGGCGGTGACCAGACCGATCGAGTTCTCCACCGCCGCCCGCAGCGCCTGGGTGTTGGCCGTGATCCCCGCGACGCACCGCTCGGCCAGCGCCAGGCACGCGCGCTGAAGGTGCGTGATGCTCTTTGCCAGGGAGTGCCAGATGATCGGTTCGAAGGCGTTGAGCTGGAGCTGTCCGGCCTCGGCGGCCATGGTGATGGTGACGTCGTTGCCGATCACCTCGAAGGCGACCTGGTTGACGACCTCGGGGATCACCGGGTTGACCTTGCCGGGCATGATCGACGAACCGGCCTGTACGGGCGGCAGGTTGATCTCGCCGAGCCCGGCGCGCGGGCCGGAGGACAGCAGCCGCAGGTCGTTGCAGCTCTTGGAGAGCTTGACGGCGATCCGCTTGAGCACGCCGGACATCTGGACGAACGCGCCGCAGTCCTGGGTGGCCTCGACCAGGTTGGCGGCGGTGACCAGCGGCAGTCCGGTGATGGCCGCGAGGTGGCGGCGGGCGGCTTCGGCGTAGCCGGCGGGGGCGTTGAGACCGGTGCCGATCGCGGTGGCACCGAGGTTGATCTCATGGATCAGTTCCACGGCCTCGGAGAGTCGGCTGCGGTCCTCCTCGATCATGACCGCGTACGCCGAGAACTCCTGCCCGAGCGTCATCGGGACCGCGTCCTGGAGCTGGGTGCGGCCCATCTTGAGGATGCCCCGGAACTCGACCGCCTTGGCGGCGAAGGCGTCCTGGAGTACGAGCATGGACCTGAGCAGGCCGTGCACCGCGAACACCGTCGCGATCTTGACCGCGGTCGGATAGACGTCGTTCGTCGACTGGCCGAGGTTGACGTCCTCGTTGGGGTGCAGGTGCTCGTACTGGCCCCTGGCGTGCCCCAGCAGCTCCAGCGCCCGGTTGGCGATCACCTCGTTGGCGTTCATGTTGGTGGAGGTGCCGGCGCCGCCCTGGATGACGTCGACGACGAACTGGTCGTGCAGCTTGCCCTCACGGATCTCACGGCATGCCTCCACGATGGCGGCCGCCTTCCTCCGATCCAGCAGGCCGAGTTCCTCGTTCGCCAGGGCGGCGGCCTCCTTCACGGCGGCCAGAGCGTCGATCAGATGCGGGCAGGCGGCAATCGGCGTGCCTGTGATGGAGAAGTTCCTCCTGGCGCGCAGGGTGTGGATGCCCCAGTACGCCTCGGCGGGGACGTCGCGATAACCGAGCAGGTCGTGCTCGCTGCGGTGCGCTACGGCGGTCATGGCAGGCCGGGCCTTCTCTCGGAGCGTGTTCAGGCGTGCGGGTGCGTGGGGTGCGGCAAGAGGGAGAGCGAGCACGGTCCGCCAGGGCGGTGAGACTTGCCACGACCGCGCCGCGGAACGTCTCACCGCCGTCGGTATCGGCTCAGAACGACTCGTCCCTCGCCTTGTCGCAGGCGCCGCCGGACGGCAGGAACCAGGCGGTGCCGCCGTAGAAGGGGACGGGCGCCTTCGGCCATCGCCGGGCGGGCGGCAGGACCTCGGCCCGGATGCCGTCAGCGGGGGCGAGGGCGAGGGCGAGGCGGTGGTTCGGGTTCGTCATAGTCCGATTGCAGCAGCGGGCCGGGCAGCGCGTCCAAGACCCAATCCCGATGTGGCTTATAAGGCGGCCCTATAAGGCGATCTCTACCGCGGTCCAGTCGGCTCTCCGTCCGGGAGACCATCGCCGCGGCGGACGGCGGTGGCTGATCGGCGCGCACCGACTTCACCGGCCGGTCCGTGCGCTGGGCCGACGACCCGATCGACGACTACCGATCCGCCCTGGAACCGGCAAAGCAACAGTTCTTGGCCATGCACAGCACACAACCCGGCGACCCCAGCCGCGCAGCCCGCGCCATCATCACAGCCACCCAGATGGAAAAGCCCCCGCTGCGCCTCCCATTGGGCGGCAACGCCATCGACCGGATCCGTGAACGACTCCAACAGCGACTGCAAGAAGTAGACGAGGTGGAGTCACTCGGCCGCCCGACCGACTTCGACTGACCACCAGACGCAAACAGCCTTTCGCGGCATAGACCAACGCACCCCCTCAAGGGGGCCAGTCCATTTCTCCCGCGAACTGCGGCCGCTCGACGGCCCTCACCTGGCAGGCCCGAGCCCGAATTACGGGCTGCTGCCCCCGAACGGCGCCTCAGCGAGCCACCCCCGTCTTGGTGAGGCGCCTTGGTCGCTTTCGTTCCCGACGTGGCGACCGGCACCTAAGAGATCGGATGATCACCCTGCCCAGGCTCGAGCGATGACCGAGAGCGAAGCGGTAGCAGGCTGACGGCGCGTCATGAGCAGTCGTGTCGGATCCACCGGCATCCGCGAGTCCTTCCTCGACGAACTGAACGACGGCCGCCGTCGCCACCGTGTCACCGCCGGCAAGAGCATCGGCCTGCCACTCTCGCCGACCTCGTCGACGCACCGCCGGCGGAGTCCTGCTGCTTGGCGTTGCCGAGGACGATCAGGCCCGGGCGGCGGAGCTTCCCGGTGTCGCAATGAGCGACAGCGAGGTACTGCGGTACGGCAGCATCGTGGCCGACCTGGTCCATCCGCTGCGAGGTCTCACTAGCCCTGGCCGATCGCGACCAGCGCGCGGTCCAGGACTTCCTGTACCTGGCCGAGGGCCGAGATCGTAGTCACCAGGCCCTGGCCTTGATAGTGGTCGACGACCGGCGCCGTCTCGCTGCGATAGACCTCCAGTCGCTTACGAACGGTTGTCTCGCGGTCGTCATCGCGCTGGTACAGCTCACCACCGCAGACGTCGCAGGCTCCTGCCACTTCGGGCGGGCTGTAGTCGATGTGGAAGATGTGTTCGCGGTCCTGACGGCACAACCGTCGTCCGGCGATCCGCCTGACCACCTGGGCCTCGGGAATCTTCAGGTCTAGTACGGCATCCAGCCTCGACTCCGAGTCGGCCAGGATGCCGTCCAGCGCCTCCGCCTGGGCCAGATTGCGGGGGAAGCCGTCCAGTAGGAATCCGCGCTTGGTGTCCGGACGGGCAAGGCGCTCTTTGATCACTCCGATTGTGACCTCGTCCGGTGCCAGAAGGCCGGCGCGTATGTGCGTGTGGGCGTTCTGCCCGAGCTCGGTGCCCTGGTCGATGTGCTCCCGGAACAGGTCACCGGTGGAGATGTGCTGGATCGCCAGATGCGCGGCAAGGCGCACTGCCTGCGTGCCCTTGCCGGCTCCGGGCGGCCCGATCAGGAGGATGCGCATCGATGAGGTGTCCCTTCGTCATGCGTGGCTATCAAGCAGTCTTGGGACACACGATCGCCGCGCACCGATGTCATTGCCCATTTTGGTAAGCCACCCCTGGCGGTGGGGATAACCACACTATGGGACATCGCCGCGTTGTCACGGGTGCCGGGCTGTGTCAGCCGAGCTGGAGCGCGGGAGCCGCGCGCCAGCAACTCCTGGCCGCCGAGGCGGGACATGCTCGGCATGTACGTCTCCGCGCACCCCTTGGACGGCACCACGCACATCCTGTCCCGCCACCGGTCCACCACCATCACCGAACTCACCGCGTCCGGCCGCACCGAAGGCGTCGTCACACTCGCCGGCCTCATCACCCACGTCCAACGCAAGACGACCAAACAGGGCAAGACCTGGGCAGTCGTCCGCCTCATCATGCCGAAAAACGTGATGGCGAAGAACAGCAGGGCCGCCGTGGGTGCGACTTCCTCGGCGGGTCGGGTGCGATGCGGGCCTGGTGAAGGCGGGATGGGCAGGCTGACCGTCAGAGGGGGAACGCGAGGGTCAGGCCGCCGACGGCGAGCATGATCAGGCCGACGATGACCGCGCGCCAGATCGTCTTGCGGTGGTGGTCGCCGAGGTCGACTTTGGCCAGGCCCACGAGCAGCAGGAAGGACGCGACGATCGGGCTGGACTGGTGCAGGGGCTGGCCGACGAGGGAGGCGCGGGCCATCTCCAGCGGGGTGACGCCGTAGTGGGAAGCGGTCTCGTTGAGGACCGGCAGCATCCCGAAGTAGAAGGCGTCGTTGCTGGTGAAGAAGGTCATCGGGATGGACAGCAGGCCGGTGATGACGGGGAAGTGGGCGCCGAGTGAGTCGGGGATGACGCCGACCAGCCAGTCGGCCATCGCCTCGACCATGCCGCTGCCACTGAGGACGCCGGTCAGGACGGTGGCAGCGAAGACCATACCGACGACACCGACGACGCTGGAGGCGTGCGCTTGGAGCTGCTCGCGCTGTTCCGCGACACGGGGAAAGTTGAGGACCAGCGCGATCGCCACGGCGACGAAGAAGAGGACGGCGGGTTCGAGGGTGCCCTCCACCAGGAGCGCCATCACGGCGAGGGTGAGGGTCAGGTTGAGCCACAGCAGCCTGGGGCGCGCGTTGGGCCGATTGTTGCGGCCGTCGCAGGAGATGAGCTCGGGTTCGGCAGTGATGGCGTTGCCGTCCGGGAGGCCGGCCGCCACGGCGACGGAGGCCGTACCCGAAGCCTCGGCGGGAGTCATCTGCGCTGCCCTGGTGGTCTGCAGGACCTTGCCGGAGGTGTTGTCCTTTCGTCGCAGGAGGCCGTCGCGGAGCTCGACTTCGCCCAGGCGACGGCGTTCACCGCGGCCGAGGAGAGCGGCGAAGACCAGGGTGGCGAGCAGGCCGGCGGCAATCGCGGGGATCATCGGCACGAAGATGTCGATCGGCGAGACCTTGAGAACTGCCGCCGCGCGGGCGGTGGAGCCGCCCCACGGCACGGTGTTGAGCACACCGTTGGCAGTGGCGGTTACACAGGTCAGGACGACGGGGCTCATGCCGAGGCGGAGGTAGATCGGCAGGAAGGCGGAGGTGACGATGATGAAGGTCGTGGAGCCGTCGCCGTCGAGGGAGACGGTCGAGGCGAGCAACGCAGTGCCCACGACGATCTTCGCCGGATCGTGGCCGACCACCCGCAGGATGGCCCTGAAATGCGGATCGAAGAGACCGACATCGATCATGATGCCGAAGAACGTGATGGCGAAGAACAGCAGGGCCGCCGTGGGCGCGACATCCTCGATCGACTTCGTGATGTCGTCGGCGAGCCCCAAGCTCCCTCCCGCCGCAAGGCCGAAGACGACGGGCACCAGGATGAGGGCGGCGACAGGCGCCACGCGCTTGCTCATGACCAGGTAGAGGAACGTCGCGATCATCGCGAATCCCAGGAGGACCAGCATGGTCATCTCCTCTCTACACAGCTGAATTCATGGCTGTATAGATGTCTGTCGACAGTAAATGTGCTGGTCAGGGCGGGTGTCTCGGCTGTGCTTGGGCAACACGAGGACCTGTCTGCCGGTGGATGGCAGACAGGTCCTGTGAGGTGTTCCGGCAGGGCGTGATCCGGTCAGGCGGTGACCCAGTAGGTGCGGGTGTTGGTGAACTCGCGGATGCCGGCGGCGGCCAGTTCGCGGCCGTGGCCGCTGCGCTTGGTGCCGCCGAAGGGCAGGCGGGGGTCGGAGGCGACGATCGCGTTGACGAAGGCCGCTCCGCTGGTGATACGGCGGGCGAGGGCGACGCCACGGCTCGGGTCGGCCGTCCAGACGCTCACGCCGAGCCCGTACGGCGTGGCGTTCGCGAGCCGTACGGCGTCCTCGTCGTCCCGGGCGACGGCGAGGGCGGCGAGCGGGCCGAAGGTCTCCTCGTCGAAGGCGGGCATCCCCGGGCCGGCGTCGCCCAGGACGGTGGGCTGGTAGAAGAAGCCGTCGCCGGGCACAGGCTTGCCGCCGGTCAGGAGGCGGGCTCCGGCGGCGACCGATTCCTCAACCTGCCGCTGGATCGCGGCCCGCAGATCGTCACGGGCGAGCGGGCCGACCTGCGTCTGCCGTTCGCGCGGGTCGCCGACGCGCAGGGCTTCGACACCGGCCACGAACGCGGCGGTGAACGCATCCGCCACGGAGGCGGCGACGATGAACCGCTTCGCGCATACGCAGCTCTGCCCGGAGTTGGTGAAGCGGGCCTTCACCGCGGCCGCCGCAGCCGCTTCGACGTCGGCGTCGCCCAGGACCACGAAGGCGTCCGACCCGCCCAGTTCCAGCACGGACTTCTTCGCCGCCCGGCCGGCCGCCGAACCGACGGCCGCACCGGCCCGGTTGCTTCCGGTGAGGGTGACGGCCGCGACCCGGTCGTCCTCGATGAGCCGCACGGTCACCTCCGGCACGTCGGTGTCGGCGATCACCAGCGTGGTCACCAGATGTGCGGGGAAGCCGGCTCCGACGAAGAGGTCCTGGAGGGCGAGCGCGCTGCCGGTGACGTTGGAGGCGTGCTTGAGCAGGACGCCGTTGCCCGCCACCAGGGAGGGGATGGCGAAGCGCATGACCTGCCAGACGGGGAAGTTCCACGGCATCACGGCCAGGACGAGTCCGGCGGGCTCATAGGCCACCCAGGCTTGTGCCCCGTCGACCTCGACGGGTTCGTCCGCGAGGATGCCGGGTCCTTGCCGGGCGTAGTACTCGGCTGTGACGGCGGACTTCTCGACCTCGCCCTCGGCCTCCACGACGGGCTTGCCCATCTCGGCGACGGTGAGGGAGGCGAGGTGGTCCTTGTGCTCGCGCAGGGTCTGAGCGAGGCGGTGGGCGCGCGCGGCCCGCTCGGTGACCGGCACCAGGGCCCAGGCGCGGCTCGCGGTGTGGGCCCGTGCCACAGCAGTCTCGATGCGGTCCGCGTCCCAGCCTTCGTACGTGGCGGTCGGCTCACCGGTGGACGGGTCGACGGTCTGCAGGATGCTGCTCATGCGGTGGGTGCCCCTCCCTTGTCGTGCTCGGAGAGGTGCTCGAGGGTCTCGCCGGTGGCGGTGATGGTGCGGGTGACGTCCCGGCCGCCGTAGACCCAGTAGATCCGCATGACACTCTCGCCGCGGTTGAAGAAGCGGTGCGGTATCCCGGCCGGCACCCAGGTGGCCTGGCCGGGCTCCAGGTCGAAGAACTCACCGTCGATCTCCGCGCTCGCCTCGCCTTCGAGGATCAGCACGGACTCCTCGACGTTGTGGCTGTGCAGGGGCAGGCCGGTGCCGGGCTGGAAGACGGTCTGGCCGGTCGTGATGACGGCCTTCTCCGAGTTCCACTTGCCGACGTAGGGGATGGTGGCCACACCGCCGCCGCGGTCGAAGCGTTCGACCTTGTCGGGGTGGATGAGCAGGTTCGGCTCGATGGGGTGGTCGGTGCACATGGAGGCTGTCCCTTCAGGAGTTCAGGAGTGGTGGAACAGGCGGCGGGAGAGCGTGTTGACCTGGCTGCCGGGCACGACGTACTTCGCCGCGGCCTCGCGCCAGACCTTGAAGTGGGGTGCGGCGCGGTGGGCCTCTACGGCGGCCTCGTCGTCGTAGATCTCGTAGAAGACGAAGTGGTGGTCGTCGGCCAGGTCGCAGACGACGTCGAAGTAGCGGCAGCCGGGCTCGTCGGTGAAGGAACGCTCGGCATTCTCCTCGATGGCCTTGAGGAAGTCTTCACGGCAGCCGGGCACGACCTGGAGGGACACGGTCAGGGCGATCATGCGGGCAGCTCCTGGGGAGTGATGGAACGGGGCAGGGGTACGGCGGTGGCGGCGGCGATCCGTGCGAGGGCGGCCCAGGTGTCGTCGACGAGCGTGATGCCCTCGGTGCGCAGCCGCTCGGCGGTGCGGATCTCCGGCTCACCGGGGACGAAGATCTCGTCGGTGCCGGGCGCGGTCGGGGTGGACTTGGTCTCCTCGATCAGGGCCTCCATCCGCTGCTCGAACTCGGCCGGGTCGGCCATCGACCGGATGTCCACGCAGATCAGCAGATGGCCGACGCCGCTGCGGCCGGTGGACCGGTAGGGGCCGACGACCGCCGAGCCGAAGGCGCTGCCGGTCAGCACGCCCGCCAGGACGTCGAACATGAAGGAGATGGCGTAACCCTTGTGGCCGGCCATGGGCAGGATCAGGCCCTCGATCGCACGCCGCGGATCGGTCGTCGGCACGCCCGCGGCGTCGGCCGCCCAGCCTTCGGGAATCGGCGTACCGCGCTCCTTGGCGTGGTAGATCTTGCCGCGCGCCACGGCTGTGTTCGCGATGTCCATCACGACCGTGCCGTAACGCCCGGCAGGGGTGGCGATCGACCACGGATTGGTGCCGACTCGCTTCTCCTTGCCGCCCCAAGGGGGCATGGCCGGGCTGGCGTTGGTCGCCAGCAGCGCCACGCAGCCCTCCTCGGCGGCCCTGCGCGTGAAGTACGCCGCGGTCCCGAAGTGACCGGAGTTGCGGACGGCGACCGCGCTGATGCCGTGCCGGCGGGCACGCTCCACGCCCAGGGCCACCGCGCGGTCGGTGAGCACCTGACCGAGACCGTCACGGCCGTCGACCACGACCACGGCGCCGTTGTCGGTGACGACTTCCGGGTCCGCGACGGCCGTGGTGGCCCCGCTCGCAAGGCGGTCGAGGTACCAGGGCAGGCGCAGCATGCCGTGGGACGCGTGTCCCCACAGCTCCGCGGTCACCAGCGTATCCGCGAGCAGACGGGCGTCCGCAGGCGGAACGCCGCGTGCTTCGGCAGTGGCGGCGGCAAAACCCAGCAGGTCGGCGGCGCCGACGGTATGCGGCATGAGGCGACCCTCTCGTATCGAGACATGCTGTATCCATCCCTGTATACATCACGCTAGGGAGAAACCACAGGCTGGAAGGCGCGGGCCCAGGCGCCTTCGTCGGACGTGAAGGGGTGTCTCAGCCTGCGACGTCCAGCGACACGTCCCTACCGTGTGTCGGATCCTGGCTGGTCAGACTGTCGATGAGCGCCTGCAGGGTCTGCGCGAGGTGGTGTCGGCAGGCCGCCTCCGCCGCCTGGGCGTCCCCGTGCGTGACCGCCTTCAGCATCGCGCGGTGCTCCTCCAGCGAGGTCAGCATGCGACGCGGGCCGCTGTGCGAGAGGTGACGCAGGCGCACGGTTTGACTGCGCAGGTCGCGGATCGTGCCGGCGAGGTAGGGATTGCGGCAGGCCGCGATGACCGCCTGGTCGAACGCCTCGGTAATGTCGTAGAACTCCTGGTACGAGCCCGCCTGCGCGGCGGAATCCAGCGCACGGAAGGACTCGTCGAACACCTCCAGCCGCTCCAGCAGTTCACGGAAAGGCGGCAGCACCCGCTCGTCGGCCGAGCCCGCCGTGGCGACCGAGGCGGCCGCCCGGGGCTCCAGCAGCATCCGGAACTCGAACAGGGCACGCACACCGCCCAGGGAGATGGCGGCCACCCGGGCCACCTCCCCCGGCACGAAGTCGACCAGCCCTTCCCGGGCCAGCCGCCGGATCGCCTCCCGGACCGGCGTCCGTGAAGCCCCCAGCTCCTCGCCCAGCTGGACCTCACTCAGCTTGGCCCCCGGCCGCATCCGCAGCGACTCGATGTCACCCTTCAGTCGCTCGTAGACCGCCTCACTCTTGCCAGTCGCCCGGGCCATCAGACTCCCTGTCCATCATTACGCACACTCTGCTGTATACAGACTACGACTGGCGACGCGCCCACCCGCAAGCTCTAACGGGAGACCAGGGCAGCGCCCCGCCCTCGCTGCGCGACCGGCAAGATCACGGCTCTCCGCCAGGGCGTCACCAGCGGGATTGGGTACGAAGCCGCTTGGCACTGATCAGGCGAGACAGCACCACGCGCCAGCCTCGGGTACTACCGGGCAAGAATCACCACCCGCACCCCCGGGGCCAGGGGGTTCAGCCCGATCCCGAAACGCTGGGCAGTCGAACGAACGTACGGCTGGCTGATGCTCCACCGCCGCCTGGCCCGACCGCGTCCGCGACAAGTTCGGCCCACGGATCATCGGCCCGGCCGCCGTCTTCCACCGCCGCGCCTCATGCCCCGACTTCCGCCCGCCCTCGGCCCGCAGAGGTGAGACCCGTGCTGCTTGACCCGCCCGGATGGCCAGGGCTGCCCCAGCGGCTGCCGCACTGGCCCTACGTGAAGGCCGTCGACGAGGCCCTTACCGCACGCGGCATCCCGCCCGGCTCCGTACGGGCCGACCGCACAACCCGCGACGAAGGCCTGACCAGCTACATGTGGCTGACCTGGGACGTCTCCCGCACCGGCGGCCACGGCGGCATCCGGCTGCACTGGAAGGAAGACCAGGGCTGGTTCTACGCCCTGATCGGCATGAACCCGCAGCACGTCCTCCTCTACTCCGTCCTCCCCGCCTTCCGCACCATCTTCCCGCCCCCGCAGCCCGAGTCCATCGGCGACGTCATCACCCGCGCCGGCGAACGCGCCGGGATCGAGATCCGCTTCACTGGCCACAGCCCCCGCCGTGGGCTCGCCACGTCCTCCCGCCTGAAGGGCCACGACCAGATCGTCATCGCCAAGCAGGGCGGCTGGGCCCCGCACTCCAAGGTCCTCGCCAGCTACCTCGAAGTCGTCGACCAGTGGGAGGACAACGCCCTGCTCGGCGTGCTGTAGGCGCCGGTTGTGGTCAGTCCATGCGGAAGTGGAACTTTGGGGTGGAGTTCGGCCTCACGGTGCGCTCATCGGTCAGACTCTCCTCCAGCGCGTGCTCAAGTATCGCTCGCATGGGAAGAAATCCGTCTTGAAGGGACTCCAGCCATCGGACGGTAGCGGTCCCCACGATGGTCATGGTGTCTGCCGCGGGGTCTCCGGCCTCTTGCCGTTCGCGGACAAAGGATCTGAGTTCGTCCAACACGGCGACTACCTGGGCCTTGTCCATCACTGGATGCGGCAGAGGACCGGGGGCGCCGGCTTCCTTCCTGGGGGGCCGCCACAACTGCACTGTCCCGTCTAAGCTGCCGGTGGCGAGGAAGCGGCCGTCCGGGGAGAACGCCAGCGACCAGACCGGCCTGGTGTGGCTGGTGACGGGGTCGCCGACGGTGGTGCGTCGGACGGCGTCCCACAGCCGTACCGTCCCGTCATCGCCGCCGGCAGCGACCAGGAGGCCGTCGGACGAGAACGCCACCGACCTGACCGCGGTGTGGCTGTTGAGGGGGTCACCAACGGTCGTACGTTGGGCCACGTCCCACAGCTGCACTGTCCCGTCCTCACCGCCGGTGGCCAGTAACCGGCTGTCGGGGGAGAACGCCAGCGAAGGAATGCCCTTTCTGTGGCCGGTGAGGGGGTCACCTACATACGTTTGATCAGCCATGCTCCAAAGCCGCGCCGAACCGGCACTGCCGTCGGCGGTGGCAAGGAAGCGGCCGTCCGGGGAGAACGCCACACAGCCGCCCACGCTGTGGGGCGCGCCGACGAGAGTGTGCCGGGCCGCGCCCCACAGCCGTTCCGTGTCCCACAGCCGCACCGTCCCGTCCACGCCGGCAGCAGCGACCAGGCGGCCATCGCAGGAGAACGCTACCGACCAGATTCTCGCGCCGGGCTCAGTGACAGACTCCCTTCCGCCCTCCCACAGCCGCACTGTCCCGTCCGAGCCGCCCGCGGCGACCCGGAGGCCATCGGGGGAGAACGCCACCGACTCGAACGTCACGTCACCGCTGCCGATCAGGGGGACACCGACAGAGACGCGTTTGACCGGATCCCACAGACGTACAACCCCGCCGCTGGCGATGGCGAGGAAACGGCCGTCGGGGAAGAACGCCACCACACAGGCTTGCCCGGCGCCACCGGAGAGAGGGCTCCCAACAGGGACGAAGCCCGGCGCTCGTGACTCCAGTTGCTCCGTCGATAGGCACTGTTGGGATGGTGGCGCTGCCTCGGGTCCAGCGGTCACATTGTCGTCTGCCGCAGTTGTCGAGGCAGTACCTGGCGCAACATCCGCTGTCGGGGAAGACATCGCAGCCGACTCCCCGCCGTCTGCCTGCCCCGTGTCACCGTCCTCCGTCGAAGACGCGCGGCGGGCTGCGGCGCGCACCTCCTCCAAGGTGCGCCACCGGTCCCTCCAAATCTGTAGCTGGGGGTCGCGCCGTTCGGGTGGCTTCACCTCTTCGCCGTCGTCGTACGACAGCAGCGTGCGCACCAACCACAGCAGCCGGTCCAAGGAAGCCGGGCCGCGCCGTCCGGCGAACACCTCGCTCATCGAGGCCTTCGACATCGCTGACGGCTCGCCGCACACCTTCCTTCCGCGTACGACGATCCGGTCATAGGAGGGAGCCCCACGCTCCCGCTTCAACTCGGCGAGTGCCTCCCCCAGCTCCTGAAGCGACGCCGCGTAACTGCCTTCACCGTTCCCATCGTTGCCTGCCACGTCGCCCCCGGTCTCGTGCGGTGAACAGCAGGGTAGGCCACACGACCGGAACGGCACCGAACATGACGGAACAACCCGGAACAGACGGTGGCATGTTCGACGGCGGGCGATCCTGATCCGACTAGGCCCCAGCTTGTTCGATGCATGCAGGTCAGCGGCACGGTTCGGGAGATGGTATTGGCATGACCCAGATGACACCGCCTCCAGCACGGCCCCGCCCGAGCGGCCCCGAAGCAGAACCGCCGTTCCTGTCCCTGCACACCACCGTCGTCCTGCTCACCGCGCTCGTACTCGGCCTGGTCGTCGGCGGCCTCACCGTGCTGACCGGAGTACCCGTAGCGGGCGCCGCACTGGCCGGACTGAGTGCGGCCGGCTCTGCGGTGCCGGTGCTGCGCTCCCTGATCCGCTGAGGAGCCGTGTCCGAGCTGCATGCTCGGTGGGACATGGCCCGTACGATGATCGCGTGACAGTCCGCCGCGCCCTTGGCGCTGGCCCTCAGGCCCCCGCACAGCATCCGCGCAACCCAGGCCGACCTGATCGACTCCCTCCCTGGAGTCCAGCTCCCCGACCTGGACGAGCTGCGGGCCCGGGGCGTGCTCGGCGCCCACACGGCGACGAGCTCGGCCCCGCGGCGGGCCCTCGGAGCCGAGGGCCGCGCCGACGAGAAACCGACGACCTGCACCACAGCCTGACGGGCCCTCACCACGAACCCGTCAGGGCCCCATAGGTCCTCCGCGTCACAGTGGGCTGGAGGACCAGGAGCGCATCGTCCGGCGCTGGACCCGCGAGCACGGGCACCGCCTCGTGAAGCTGTTCGTCGAGAAGGCGGTCTCAGGAACGGTCGCCGGCGACGAGCCGAGCTGGCCGCCGCCCTGTCCTGGATCGAGGACAAGAAGGTGCACGGCATCGTCGCGCCGAACCTCGACCGGCTCGCGCGAACTCGTCGTGCAGGAGGCTGCGCTCGCGCAGGCCTGGAAGCACGGCGGCCGCGCGTTCATGGCCGACCAGGGCGAGATCGTCCCGGACGACCCCGAAGACCCGATGCGCACCGCCATGCGCCAGATGATGGGCGTCTTTGCTCAGCTCGACCGCGGCATGACCGTGGCCAAGCTTCGCCGTGGCCGCCGGATCAAGGGAGAGAAGGGCCAGTACGCGTATGGCGCCCCGCCGTACGGATGGCAGGCCCACAAGAAGGAGCTGACCGAGGAGGAGATGGAGCAGGCCGGCCGCGCCCGGGCACGCCAACTTCGAGAGAAGGAAGAGCTGTCCTTCCGCGAGATCGCCGCCGCGCTGGAGGCCGAGGGCATCCGGCCCAAGCGCGGGCAGCGCTGGCACCCCGAGACCATCCGCCGGATGCTCGCCAACGCCACCGATCAGCCGCCGACTCTGCGAAGGCGGTAGCAGTAGCGGCAGAAGGTGCTGCGGGTCATCACGGAGCGAGTGGTCGTCCGCGGCGAGCCGAGGATTCTCAGCAAGCGCGCGGTGCTCGCACCGAATCGATGATGTTCTTCATCAAGGAGTCGGAGAGAAGGCCCCTACTTCCTCACTCCAGAGGAATGCCGAGGTCAGACGGCCCAAGGACTACGAGGCCAAGGCCGACGCCAGCCGCGCGCTGGGCGACATGTTTCCCCTCAGGAGCACCTTGTACGACGATCTTTCCCACATTCGACAGAGGCCCGACACAGCGGCAAGCGCTGTGACTTGCAGCACAGCGCCCGGCTGGCAGCGTGGACGGTCAACAGCCTTCTGAGCTGGGCTTTTTGGGGGTCGCCGCGAAAAGGTCAGGGGTCGAAACAGACGCTACCGCAACAGTCAAATGACGTTCCCCCGGCTCTCGAAAAACTTCCTAGTATGTGCGTTTCATGGGCATTCAGGCTTCGTTACCTACTGTCAATGCCCCCCAGTACGGTTGTCGCTACCGAAACGCCCTTCGGTGGCATGACGAAGGGAGACCTCCTGGCGGCCCTTGCTTCCTACGGCCGGCCGCGGGGAGGCCTCCCTCTCGTGTCGTCGAGGCGGCCCGTCCTGCTGTGAGGGAGAACCGACCGAATGACGCCCGTCGAACGTACCCCAGGTGCGACCCCGCCGCCCAGCTCCACCCCGCTCACGTGGCTGACGGTCCTGACCGGCTCGTCTCCATCGTCGCGGTAGCAGTCCTGTCGCTGACCGGCAAGACGGAGGCCGCAGCCACCGTCGGTGCCATCGGCACGGCGGTTACCGCCATCGGCGGCGTGCAGATCGGTATGCGCAACCGCCAGTGACAGGGCCCGCAGCCCGCGCTCCTTGACCACCGCACGGTCGTGATGCCGTTGTTGGACGCCGTTCCCGTACGCCCGAAGAGGTCTGAAAGGCAGCCCGCTGGTGGTGTCCGGGAACGGATCAGTTCTTGGACATGGGTCACCGCAGCAGGTTGTGGAGCAAGGCGACGACGGCCAGCCCCACGAGGAGCGCGACTCCGACAGCGGGGTGCAGGAAGGCGACGTACGTCCCGCCGGCGCCCGCCAGCAGCAGCACGGCGGTACGAGTGTCGAAACCGTTCACGTTGAACTCCCAGGTACGGCAGGTCAGACGCGGTCCGTCCGCGTCGTGACCGCACCTTGCGGCGCCCGAGGGTTAGCCCTGCAACCCAGCCGTACGGAAGGGTTCTCCCATGGACGCAGGATGGGCCGCCGTCATCGCGGGGGCATCAGGGGCAGGCGGCGCCGCCCTGGCCGCATAGGCAACCGGCCGAGCCATGACTCGTCAGGCCCGCATGCAGGCCAAGAGCAGCCATGGCCAGTGGCTCCGCGAGCGCCGCCTGGAGGCGTACACCGCCCTACTCGGCGCCAGTGACGCCGTTCACGACACCCTCAACCTCGTCGTCGGTCACACCATGACGACCAGTCCGCCACCCCCCGACGACCGGCGGGCCGCTTGGCGGCAGGTGAACGACGCACTCAAGAGCCATGACAGGGCCGCCCGCGCGGTCACTGTCCTCGGACCTGAGGCCGTCGCCGAGGAGGTCACGGCCATGCGCGAGGCTCTGCACAACCTCGTTAGCGTCTGGCGCGACCCGGCGGACCCGCCAGCCGACCGGCGAGCCGTCAATGACGCGACTGCCAACCAAGCATGGGAAGACGCCACAACCGTCTACCTCGCCGCGGTGGAATTCGCCCTGCAAGGCTTCCGCGACTAGCCGGCCCGTTTCTATAATTTCAGCAGGTCAAAGGGGGTAACACTCGCAGCGGAGTTGGGCCTTCCGTCCGGCGTGGCCTGCGGGTGCGGCTACTGGCGGGTGCTGACTTGCCGCACGGTTGGTCCCCACAGGGCTTTCGCCTGGCCCATGCACCACTGGCACAGAGGACTACCGCCGCGGCCGTACTTGTGCGTCTTGCGCTGACATGTAGCGCACGGGCCGACCTGGTCGCCGGGGCAGGTCAGCACGGACGGGTCCGGCTCTGTGATCGGGGGCGGGGGAGTCGTCATGGTCAGGTCCTGTTCTGGGCGACGCGCAGCGGTCACCTGGGCCTTAGGGTATCCGCCGGGATGGCACTGTTGTTCGAGTCGCGCGCTTTCCGTGTACCTGCTGCGTACGGCATGCGGCGCGCGGCGGTGAGCGCCGTAGGGTGCGGCCATGCCCACCGTGCTCGTTGCCCCAGCAGACAAGCACGCCCTGGTCGATGTCCTCCGGCACGGCCAGGGCATCGAGTCCGCTGCCGACGCGCTGGGACTGGATCCCGCCGCCGTGTGGGCCACTGCACGCACCGACACGCGCTTGACGATCGCGCTGGCGGGGCGGGATCCGGACGCTCCAGAAGAGGCTGGCCGGGCGGCTCGTGCGGAGTTCCTGCGCCTGCTCGCCCTGGGTGTGCCGCCGACCCGTGCTGAGCTCATCCTCGGCGTCGGCGAGCCGGGCAAGTGGCGCGGTGGTGATCCCGCCTACGCTCGCGCCTGCGCGGCCGCCACCGATGCCTCCGTCCGCTACCGGAGCCAAGCCAGACCCCACCTGACCGTGCAGAACGTCGCCAACTTCCTGGACGCGCTGCGCGTATCCGGCACGACGGTGCGATCCGCCGCGGCGACTGCCGGGATCACCACGCAGGCCGTGTACCAGCGGCGCCGGCGCGACACGCAGTTCGCGGCTGCCATGGATGCGGCTCGGGAGTCGGCCCGCCGCGCGGACTGACGCCTCCATCGGCGCGGAGGGCGGACCGCCGCGGCCTGGCTACCGCGAGGGCTCTGCTGCGGAGCGGCGCGCGACCCGTAGCCCCTCGTGGGGCCACCAGTAGGTGCGGGCCACGACGGAGGTGGAGCTGTCCAGGTCGCCCGACACCTGGTAGGCGGTACGCCCGTCCGGCCAGTCCTGCCGGGCCGTGACAGTGGCCCACCGCCAGTGGCCCCGGGACCACACTCACAGCGCGGGTCGGTCCGCGTACGGCCATGTCCACACCACCGGCTGAGGGCCGTCCCTCGGCTGCCAAGGCCGTGCCTGGACTGGCTCCGACCATTCTTCGCTCATGTGTTTGATTCTAGAATGTTTCCGCAGGTCGGATGCGGGTCACTGTTACCACTTGTCCTGTGCCATCGAACGTTGAGCATGTGCTATCAACCCTGAGCTTGCGGACGGCGTGCGAAGTCAGGTTGCGGGCGCGGAACTGGTCGACGGAGCCTTGGGCTTCAGTTCCGGATGACTACTGTCCACTCCTGTTGGTCATCGTCCCAGGACACTTCGATAGCGCCAGCATTGCTGGTCCGCATAAGCGCTGCCAGGTCCAGGCTCATCAAGCGTCGAAGCGCATCGTCCGAAACGCTCACAGGCATATGAATGATCACGTTCTTCGCGTCGTCGGGCTCAGCCCGCAGATTCTCCTGTGACCCTGACAAGCGTTGGATCGCGGAGCGGATCGCCGCGTAGCCGTCCTCACCCGCTTTAGCCATGATCGTTTGGAGGAAAGGGATCACAGCCGCAGTGGCGATCATGGTCATCGCCATCGTGCTCCAGTCGGGTTCGCCCTGTACGAACGTTTCGACGAGGCGTTGCGGCGCCACGGCCTGGAAGCGGTACTGGTTCTCTTCCTGAATCTCCAGCTCGCCCAGGACCGCCTCGGCCGCACCGAACCTTCCCTGAGCAATCAGGTCAGTGGCCCACGCGACCAGACGCTTGGGTGCGGGGTAGAGCGCATGTAAGTAGGGGGCGCCCCTTCTCGCGAGGTCGTAGTTCCTCTCGAGGGCCTGGGCATACAGGAGTAGTGCGTCTTCGGTTTGCCCCCGCTCGTACAGGAGCTGGGCCAGATCTGCCGTCGCCGCAACAGCGTATGCGGTGTCATCTGAGCGCCGGAGGTACCAGGTCTCGGGCTGGTCCGTCAGGCCCATGCCGTGCAGGTCTCGGTCCTCGTACATGGGGATCAGGTCGGTCAGCCCCAAGATGTCCAGATCTCGGGCGCAGTGCACGGCCGCCAGGTCGCCAGGCACCACCCCTGCCGCCTGGCGGTACCAGGACTCAGCCTCATCCGTCGCGCCCAGTCTGTGAAGGAATCGGGCCAGGTACAGAGCGGTTTCGTCGCCCCCTGTCTCTGCCGCCCGGCGGTACCAGGGCTCAGCTTCATCTGTCCTGCCACGTCGGTTGAGGAGCGCGGCCAGACGCACCATCGCGGATGTGGCGCCTGCCTCCGCGTGCCGACGGATCGCGGCTTCTTCAGCCTCCACCTGCCACCCACCCTTCTGTACGCCGCAGCTCAAGCCCGCACCTCATACGAGAAGATTGCCCCGCAGGCCTACACGCCCCCAGAGGACGCTCAACGGACGCTTGGCTCTGACAAGTCGCCGCCCTCTTTGAGTATGTTCCATCGAAGCCGCCCGACCTTCGATGGACGATCAAGCACTGACGGCGCGGGGTACTTGCGTGTTCGATGTTGACCACGGCTCTCGCCTGCACGATTAATCTTTGGTGGCACAGGACACCACTCGGTGCCGGGTGCTGCCGGCCAGCACCTCGGCGACGAAGCGACCGCGCCCGAACTCGCCGGTCACGCCCGCGCGGTGGCGTTCGACGCGGACACCGGCCGCCTGGACGTCGTCCCCGACGCCCCCGCGTACGGCACGAAGCTGCGCTGGAGCACACCGAAGCTGATCGCGGCGGCCAACGAGACGGTGCCCGGCGCGAACGTCCGCACCCTGCACGTCCTGGCGCCCGAGCCCATGAAGGCCGCCCCCGTCGCGGCGGCCGCCGACCTGGCCCCGCAGCCGACGGTGCCCGCCGCGCCGGTGGAGCGTCGAACCCCGCCGGACGGCTACCGCCGGGCGATCGAGGCACACCGCCGGGCCGCCAGGCCGTCGAGGGTGGACCCGGCCATTGCGGAAGCGGTGGAGCGGCAGACCGCCGCGATGAGGGAGCTGAGCCGCCGGGCCTTCCCCGAACCAGATGTCGTCCCGGCCGATGTGCCGACCTCGATCGAGCAGGCGCGCCTGGAGCGCCGCCGCCAGGCCGCAGCCACCGAGGCGGCCGCACTGCGCCGGGCCCGGGCCGAGCGCGCTGCCCGGAAGGGACAGGCCACGGACAGCGTGATCGGCAGCGCGGCAAGGGCATCACAGATGGGGCGTACGGCCTGAGTCGAGCCGAGAGGCGAACTGGTTGGTGAACTCCGCTGGTGACACGATGTGTTGGCAGGACGGGATGGGGGCGTTTGTGCGCACGGACAGGCGACGGATTCAGACAGCTGTGCTCGGCGGGGCGGACTCCGATGAGCCGTTGATGCTGCCGATGGAAGCGATCGAGCTGGATGCATTCCGCCGCGCTCACGAGGACGACACCTTCTGGTGCGGGATTCTGCTCGACGGCTGCGGAGGGCAGTTGACCACGAAGCTGTATACGGACCGGGCCTGTCATTTCGCCCATCACCCGGATCCGGACGGGCTGCCGCACGTGTGCGGGCGCCGTTCCCACGGCGTGGACAGCGCAGACCACCTCTATGTGCGGTCGGCGGCCGCGGCCTGGCTCGCCGGCCGCGGGGAGCAGGCCACGTTCGAGTACACCCGCACCGAAGGGGCACCGATCGGGTCCGTCGTGGATGTGCGCTGGCGGAATGGCGCTCTGCGGGTGAAGCGGATGTACTCGCGGTTCGTGGCCCTGCGGATCAGGCCCGCCGGACGCGAGATCCGCAAGAGAGCCGACGGACCCGAACTACCCGTGCGCTGGCTGCTGGCCGAATGGCCCGCCACCGAGTCCGAACCCTTGCAGTTCTGGCTGTCCAACCTGCCCGCCGACACTCCGCTGGCCACTCTCGTGCGCACCGCGAAGCTGCGCTGGCGCATCGAGCACGACTACCGCGAGATGAAACAGGTTTTGGGCCTGGCCCACTTCGAAGGCCGCACCTGGCGAGGCTGGCACCACCACGTCACCCTGGTCTCCGTCGCGCACGCCTTCTGCACCCTCCAGCGCATCACCCGGTCCCCAAAAGAGACGGCGCCGGCCTGAGCCTCTACAAGGTCGCCCGCGAACTGCAGCTACTCCTCGCGGTCTGGACCGGCGCCTGCCCCACGTGTCACCGCGACATGCCACAACTGATACCGACCTGACCAAGCACTACTAGAACCGGCCGGGAAATAGGCTCAATCGGGTAGCGCTCTCGGCTGGATGCTCCGGTCTACTACTGCGGGCGCCCGTACTCAGGGCGCGCTGTGATGACAAGGGGACCGTGGTGTTCAGACGCAGACTGCTGACGATCATGGCTGCGGTGATCGCGCTGGTGGGCAGTACCACCGCCGCCAGCGCCTCACCCGCCGCACCGAAATGGCGCCCGACCGCCAACCCGGAAAGCCACATCAGCGCAGGCAAGATGCGCTCGGACCGTGAGAGCGTCCCGCACGGGTTCAGCAAAAAGGACGCCGACAAGGCCGAGACCATGGAGGCGCGCCAGGCGGCCGACGGCGACTGCCAGGTGTACTGGCCCGCGCCGTATGAGGTGTGCGGCGCGATCCGCGACAAGTACAACGAGCTCGGCGGCCCGAACAGCTTCCTGTCGCTGCCCAACTCCAACGAGCTGACCAACCCCGACGGCTACGGCAAGCGCACCGAGTTCTTGAACGGACCGATCTACTGGTCCCCGCAGGGCGGCGCCCACCCCGTCGTCAACCACTTCTTCGCAGCCTGGGCCCGTAACGGCTACGAGGCCGGGAAGGTCGGCTATCCCACCTCCGACGAGATCGTCAACCCCGACGGCATCGGGCGACGCCAGCACTTCGAGAACTCCACCATCTACTGGAAGCTGAACGAGGCGTACGCGGTGGGCGGCGCCATCCGCGACAAGTGGGGCGAGGCAGGCTGGGAAGGCGGCTACCTCGGCTATCCCATCAGCGACGAGTTCACCACCCCCGACGGCCTGGGACGCGGCACTCGCTTCGAACACGGAATGATCTACTGGACCGAGGCCTACGGCGCGCACCCCGTCAGCGGCGGCTTGCTGGACAAGTGGACCCTGTCCGGCTACGAGAAGGGCCCCTACGGGTACCCCGTCGCCGACCAGAAGCCCCGCGGCTCCGCCTTCGACCAGGAGTTCCAGTTCGGCACCATGGGCTTTCCCACCGACCCGGCCGCCGGGACCACCCCCGAGGAAGGCGACACGGACCCCACCGTGGACGAGGAACGCCCGGTGACCCTGGACGACTTCGCCGCCGACGCCAACACCTCCGCGCCTGATCCCAAGACATCGGGCCAACTCGGCGACCTCGACGCCTGCGAAACCGGCATCTCCTGCATCACGGAGGGCGGCATCACCCCGGCCTCACTGAAGGACGAGGAGCCCGACGACCCGATCATCGAGGGCCCCGACACCCACGGGACGACCATCCCCGGCTGGTGCACCACCGCCCCCTGGGACGGCCACTGGCGGGTGAACCGCAAAAACGCCTGCGGCGTCTGGGAGAACCTGGAAGTGAAGGTCCACGACAAAAAGGGCGTCGAGATCGGGAAGATGCCGTTCGTCGTCAAGGTGGGCATCCTCAGCTCTCACAAGTCCGGTGAGATGAAGCAGGAATTCCGTATCCAATTCGGAACCTTCATCGGCAAGGTCGGCATCCCCACCCTGCGCTACACGCCGGCCTACCTGAGCCATGGAACCGGTGCCTACAGCATCGACGGCCCCGCCAGCGGATCGGTCATCAAGCCCAACACCACCAAGGCCATCGTGATCACATGGAAGGAGCAGGCCATGGCGGACAACACCGACGTCGGCGCCTGACAGTCTGCGGGGAAGTGTCAGCTGGGCATCGTCATCTGAATGTCAGTGGTACAGCCTCGGTGACCTGGTAGTTGGCACTGACGGATGGTGCTCACCTGTTGCTGACATGGGTGACGAAAGGCCAGGTTGCGATGTGCCGGTTTGGTGTCAGTGGTTGGGTGTCAGTGACGGTATGTCAGGTCGGGGAGTTTTTGCTGGCCGGGCGTTGAGGGTGGGGAGTGTCGCTGACATGGGGTGGTGTCCGCTGTCGTCGTGACTGCCATGGGGCGTTAGACCCTGCCTCGTGCCGCTGTCACGGGAACGGTACTTCTGATCCTTTTGCGGGGCGGGTGGGTTCACGGTGGTCTTCTGTCGGTGGGTGCGGCCGGGGAGGACCGGGTGGGGGAGTGGGAGCTTGAGGGACTGGTGTCGGTTTCCCGGCCGGTGTTGGTGGGGCGGTTGCTGGAGCTGGATGCGGCTGGTGGTTTGACGTCGGCGCATGTGCGGGCGGGGGCGCGGTTGGCGGGGGTGCATTCGAGGACGGTGTGGCGGTGGGTGGAGGCGGCGCGCAGTGAGGGCCGTGTGGAGCGTCGCAGGCGTTCCCGGTTCGAGTTGTCGCAGGAGGCGTGGGAGGTGCTGGCGCAGGCGGGCGGCAATGTGTCTGTCCTGTACCGGCATTTGAAGGATTGCGGGGACGGGGATGCGGGGGTGTCGCTGGCCTCGGTGTACCGGGCCGTGCAGCGGGAGCTGGCCGCGGGACGGGTGTTGCCGGACCGTGCCGTTTTGCGCCAGGAGCGGGTTGAGCGGGAGACCCGGCAGGCTCTGGCGGATCTCGTGGTCGCGGGTGCTGGCGTCGGCGCGCCGTCTGCTGGTGGCGGGGCTGGTCCGGCTGAGCTGATGCCCTCGTGGGAGGCAGCGCCGGTGGGGCAGGCGCCGGGCGTGGTGTTGCCGGCGGGTGCTCAGGCGGTGCATACGGCGTCGGTGCGTGCGGTGGCCGAGGCGGTGGGGCAGGCGATGGCGGCTGAGGGCGCTGCGTGTGTGTTCGGGGATGCGGGGCGGGGCAAGACGGTGGCGCTGCGGATGGCGCTGTCGGATCGGCCGGTGGGCTGGAGCGTGTCGTGGGTGCGGGTGCCGGTGCGCCCGTCGGTGTCGGAACTGCGGCGGGCCGTGTTCGAGGCTCTGACGTTGGCGGGTCGGTTTCCGCACCGTTCGGCCGAGGCCGATGAGCGGATCATCGGCGCCCTGGGCCAGGCTCGGGTGCTGGTGGTGGATGAGGCGCAGCGATTGCCGGTGCCGTGCCTGGAGTATCTGCAGTCGTTGTGGGACCACCCGCAGGCGCGGATGGCGCTGGTGCTGTGCGGGGCGGGCAGCGAGCGCGCGGTGGCGCGTCTGCCGCAGCTGGCGTCGCGGATCTGCGCGTGGCAGGAGGTGGGGCGTCTTGCCGCGGGCGAGGTGGCTGCGACGGTGTCGGCCTTTCATCCGTTGTGGGCCGGCGTAGCTGACGGGGAGGTGGCGTGGATCGACCAGTCGTGCACGCACGGTGTCTTCCGTACCTGGGCTGCCTTGACGACGCATCTGCAGAACGCGCTGCTGACCGTGCCGGACGCGACGGTGGACCGGGCGCTGCTGCGGTGTCTGTTTAGGCGTCTGAGTCCTCCGGCCTGAGTGGATGTGCGAGGAGGGGGAGATGGAAGACGGTGGTGCGGCCGAAGCCGCGCGGGGAGGGCTTCCGGAGGCGTCGCGTACCGCGCTGCGCGGTGTGGCGGTGCGCCGGCTGCTCGCTCTGCGGGTGCGGGGCGAGCTGACGGCCGGTCATGTCCGGGTGGCGGCGGATGCGCTGGGAGTGTCGGAGCGCACAGTGTGGCGGTGGCTGGCCGCAGCCAGCCGCGATGAACGGGCGGCGGACGAGCCCGGCGCACGGGCCCCGGCCAAGACGAGGTTCACGATCACGCCTGAAGTCCGTGGGCTGTTGGCGCTGTGGAAGGGGAACGTGCGGGCGGTCCATCGCCAGCTGGTCCTCCGCGCTGCTCGGCAGTCTCCTCCGGCAGACGCACCGTCGCTGACGACGCTGCACCGGGCGATCCGCCGTGATCTGACGCCGGGGGAGCGGGCCGGGCTTGCTGGTGGGGAGCGGGCGGCACGCAAGCACGATGTTTTCCTGGCCCGGCCGCGTGGCTGGCGTAACCAGGTGTGGGAGACGGACCACATGCAGGCGCCGGTGCTGGTCGATGTCGATGGCAAGGCCCGCAGGCCGTGGATCACCTGGTTCACCGACTGCGCGACGAACGCGATCACCGGTGTCGCGGTCACGCCGGGTGATCCGTCGCGGGAGTCGGTGCTGGCCGCGCTGCGCTCCGCGGTCCTGCGCGAGGAGCCGTACGGTCCGTTCGGCGGTCGGCCGGAGAAGGTGCGTGTCGACCGCGGCAAGGACTTCCTGTCCAGGACGGTGACGGCTGCGTTCGATCTTCTGGACGTGACGGTGGAGGATCTGCCTGCCTACACCCCTCACCTCAAGGGCACCGTGGAGGGGTTGAACCGGGCGGTGGAGAGCATGTTCCTGGCCGCGTTGCCCGGCTATGCCCGCCAGCCGCGCCCCGGCAAACGCGCCTCTCGTCCGAAGGACGAAGTGCTGCTCGGCTTCGAGGACTTCACCGCCCGGCTGCTGGCCTGGACTTCGTGGTGGAACACCGAGCACCGTCCCGCGCCGTTGCGGGGCAGGACTCCGCTTGAGGCGTGGCAGGACGATCCCACCCCGCTGCGGGACGTGCCTGCGGCAGATCTGTGGACGTTCACCCTGGAGGACGCCGGCACCCGCACGCTGACCACCCGCGGCATCCGCTTCAGGAAACGCGACTATGTGGGGCCGTGGATGACCGGCCAGGCCGGGATCCAGGTCCGGGTCCGCTTCATGCCCCACCACGATCACCGCATCGAGGTCTACCACGCCGCCACCGGCCGCTACCTGGGTCCCGCAGAGCTGGCCGACCAGGCCACCGAGGAACAGGTCAGCGCCGTACGAAGGGCGCGGGCCGCCCGCGCCCGCCGCCTGAAGAAGGACTTGGAGGCTTCCCAGCGCGAGCGCTACGCCGCCGTGAACCAGCCCGAGGCCCCCCAGCGGCTCGGCGCCCTGACCACCGCGCAGGCCGAGGCCGAACTCGCCCAGGCCGCCGGCACCAACCTGTCCGATCTGGCGATGCCGGACCTCATCCCGCCCGCCGCGCCCCCAGCCGACTGGCGCACCCCGCCATCCCTCGTCACCCGGACCGCGCCCGGCCGGCCTGCTCCCGTCCCGTCCGAACCTGCCCCCGGGCGTGTGCCCGGATCGACCGCTCAGACCACTGAAGACGGAGACGCCTCGTGACCGCGGCCACCTACCAGTACGTCGACTTGCCCGATGCGTCCGTGGTCACCACCCGCGCCCTGCTCACCGCCCGGGAGAACATCACCGACACCGTCGCCGCCCGCGCCATGATGTGCATCCACGGCGGCGCCGGCTTCGGCAAGACCCTCGCCGTCAACACCTGCCTGCGGGGACTCGAACCGCACGAGGATGTCCGCAAGATCACCTTCCGTGCCCGTCCCACCGCCCGTGCGGTGCGCTACGAACTGTTCACCGCGCTCGACCTGGCCGGTGAACCACCGCGCCACCCCAGCGAATTCGACCGCCTGCTGAAAACCGCCCTGGCCGAACGCCCCCGCACCTTCCTCGTCGACGAGGCCCAGTGGCTCAACGGGGAGGCATTCGAATACTTCCGCTACCTGTGGGACGAACCAGCCACCCAGCTCGCGATCATCTTCGTCGGCGGCGAGGGCTGCCACACCGTGCTGCGCCGCGAACCGATGCTCTCCTCCCGCATCTTCATCTGGCAGCACTTCACCCGCCTCACCCCCAGCGAAGTCCTCGAGGCAATCCCGCTGTTCCATCCGATCTGGGCCGACGCCGACCCCGATGACATCACCTTCGCTGACAGTCACGCCGCACACGGCAACTTCCGCGCATGGGCCCAGCTGACCGCCCACACCCGCACCGCCCTGGCCCGCACCGGCCGCCCCCGGGTGGACCAGGAGCTGCTGCGCTGGGCCTTCAGCCGCCTCGCCTGACACCACGTCGCCATGCCGCCCGCCGTGCCACCGTCCGTCGCCGTGGTCCTCGACCCAGGCGACGACGCGATCCACACGCACACCGCCCTGGCCGCCCACCATCCGCCGTCCGGCCGGATCACTCTGCACCCCGGCCCGGGCACCACCAGTGAAACCGGCCTCGCCCACGACCTTCTCGCCGCCCTGGGCAAAACACCCCTGCTCCCGGGGCGTTTCCCCGCCGGCCGTCAGCCCGCCTGGGAAGCCGTCACCGCCTGGATCACCGCCCTGCCCGTCACCCGGCTGACCGTCCTGCGCGCCCACCGCCTCACCGCCCGCCGCACGATGCGCCTCCTGCAGTTGCGCGCCCTCACCGGTATCCACCTGACCCTGGTGTGCCACCGCCCTCACCTGCCCGCCGCCCTGCACCAGGCTCTGCAGACGGCCGACTACGCCATCACCGCCGACTTCCAGGCCGCCCGCCGCCACTACTACGGCACATCTGCCGCCGAACCTCCGCCTGCGGACGCGCCCGCCCAGCCGACAGATCGGTGGCTCACCCTGCCCGCGCTGGACCGCCTCGTCTCCTACGACAGCCCCACTCCCTGTACCGCGCCGTGCGCACCACCGCCGATCGTCTTCCGGCACCGCCCGCCACCCGCACCTCTCACTGGTCAGACGGCCCGGGAAGTTGCCCGGCGCCTGGCCGCCGCGACCGCCCATCCCCGCCTGGCCGCCGCTCTCGCCGCCGCGCTCTTCACCGGCGCCTCGTTCCAGCAGCTCGCCACCGCCCGCCCCGGCGACTACGACGACGCCACAGCCACCCTGGCCCTGCATGACCGCGCCCGCTACACCGACGGCTGCGCCTCGCACCGGGTGCCGCCGTGGGCGCGCGTCTTCCTGAAGGCCGCCGTGTGCTTCGCCCGGCTCGCGCCTGGCCAGGACCAGCATCTGCTGGCCGGCCCCCACGACCGCGCCCACCTGCTGCGCGTGGCCGAGGGCGCCAGGCTCCGCCCGCCCCAGCCGCCCGCCGACCAGCGCACCGGCCGTATCCAGTGGGACTGGCGCGAACGCAAGGAAGCACAGCGCTACGACGGGATGCTGACACGGCACCAGATCCCGCCCTCGCGCTGAGCCCGAACCTGGTGCACGGTCAGCCGATGGAGAACTCGGCGAACTCCACATCGGTGAAGGCGATCCCGAGACCGTAGGCACGCAGGCCTCCGTCCCGGAAGTAGGCATGCCCCAGCGCCCGGGCGAGGATCACCATCTGCTGCTGCTCGCCTCCGCCGGCGTCCCGGGCGGCGAACAACTCGCGGGCCACTTCTCCTGACAGGTACTGGGTGATCAGCCGTACCCGCGGATCGTCCGACGATCCTGCCGGAGCGGCGAATCCGAACCGCGCCCTGGTGTGGAGGACAAAGCCGTCGGCCTCGGCTCGGGCCCGCTGGCGGGCGCGCACCCGGGGCTGCCACCGTGCCCTGACGGCCTCATCTATCAACCCCGCATGCACAGCACTGGGACGGCGGCGCATTCCCGGACGGGTGGTGACCCACCTCTGTACCGTGCGCTGGGAGATTCCCAGAAGGACAGCCACGTTCTTCGTGGAGCCCTTCTCCGTCTTGAGCAAGAAACGCACAGCGGCCTCACTCGTAGGCACGGGACGGGTCAGCAGCGCTCGCTCGAGCCCCCTTACGATCTCACCCATGCCCGCCCCCGAGCGTTCTCCACCGCGATGGCTGGTGCACGGCGGCCGTCTGCTCTCCCAGATCTCTCACACCAAGCCGCTCCCCCGGCCAGTTCAGGCAAAGCCAAGACACCACCGCAAACCCTCGGCTAAGGAGCCTGAAGCAGCCGAAGCCCGAGGGCGCCCTTTCCGGGGCAGCCGTGCCACCAACCTCCGTTTACGGGATCCGTACGCGTTTGGTACGCGAAAGGTGCGCTTCACGCTAGGGTGGGGCAGGAGGTGCTGCATGTCCGAGCTGTTCGACGCGGTCGACGCGCTCATCGCGTCCCGCTCCCCGTTGCCGCCTCCGGCGGAACGCAAGCGGCTGCGCCAGGCGCACGGCCTGACGCTGGACGAGGTGGCCGCCGCACTGCGGGTGCGGCGCGCGACGGTCAGCGGCTGGGAGGCCGGCAAGACCGAGCCGCGGCCGCCGGAGCGCGATGCATACGCCCGCATGCTCAAGCAACTCGCCCAGCTCTACCCCGCAGGCGCTCCGGTGCCCCCTGAGGACACGGCGATCCCCGAGACGCCTGCCGTCCCGGCCGCTGCGCCATCGGCAGTTGAACCGGCCCAAGCCCGCCCCGCACCCACAGGCCCGGCTGCGGAGCCCGCGAACACCGCACTGCGCCCCGCTGCCCCTGCGCCGGTACCGCGCCCGGCGGCCCCGGCCAGGCCGACGTCGCGGCGCCCGGCCACGAAGAAGGCCGCCCCCGCCAGCACCACGGTGGGCGGCGCCGATCCGCGTTTCGAGCACGGTCCGCTCGCGGTTGTCGACGTTGCCGACGGCCAGGTGCTGGCGTACTGCGTCGCCGGCCTGGTCCTGGACGTAACCGCGAAGTCGATCCCGGCCCTGGTGGAGTGGACGCTTGGCGAAGGGCGGTTCGGCCAGCCGAAGTTGTCCGGACCGGGCAAGGACGCCGACCCCCTGATCGTGCTGACCGAGGCCGCGTGCGAGTACTACGGCCTGCCCGTCACGCTCACCCAACAGGAGCGCCTGGCCGGGCGGCTGCCGGAGGGCCACAAGGTCATCAAGCAGCTGACGCGCGCGCACTGGCAGCTGACCAAGCGCGGGTTCGGGCCGTGGGCGCGGATCTACCGTCCCGCGCAGGGCGCGGAGCGATCCTGCGTGCAGTTGTGCATCCCGTCGTGGGACGCGCTCGACACCCGGCACTGGGCAGACGCGGGGCAGCTGCCGCCGGCGGAACTGGCCCGGCTGCTGGGCACGTATGCGGCCCGCGTGATGACGCCGCGCGGATCGACCGCCGTGACCGGTCTGGAGCTGATGACCGCCCTGCACCCGCCGACCCGTGCCTCGGAACCGGACGCGGACGGCAGGCGGCATTCTGAGCACAACCCCGGTTCGCTGGGGAAGGATCCGGTGGACTGCGCGCCGTGCGAGGCCCCCGACGGGCACCCGGTCCTGGCGGACCTGCCGCGCTTCCACCAGCGCACCCCGGCCGAGGTCCTGGTGGAGGAGGCGTACGACTGGGCACGCCCGCTGACCGACGCCGAATGCCTTCGCCCTCACCTGGTGGGGATCGACGTGAACATGGCCTTCGCCGCCGGCGCGAACGGCCTCACGGTCGGCCTGGGCGCGCCGACGCGCGTCAAGAACCCCGTCTTCGACGCGAAACTGCCCGGCTCCTGGCTGGTCGACCTCAGCCACGTCGACCTGTCCCGCGTAAAGGTCGCCAAGGACAAGCGGGCGGACCTGGACGGCGAGCTGCTGCCGAGCCCGTTCACGCCGAAGGGCGAGCGCCCGACGGGGCCGGCCTGGTACGCGACGCCGACTGTGGCGTACGCGGTGGAGCTCGGTTACGACGTGCGCCCCATCGAGGCGTACGTCCGCCACGACAACGGCCGCTACCTGGACGCCTGGTACAACCGGCTGCGCGATGCCTACCTCGCCACGATGGCCGACCTCGGGGTGAGCGCGGACCTGCCGCCGCAGGAGTTCCTCGCGGCGATGGACGGCTACCGACAGCGTGACCCCGAGCTGGCGATCGTGGTGTCCGCGATCAAGGCGACCGTGAAGGGCGGCATCGGCAAGCTGCGCGAGCGCCCGCGCGGGGAGGGCTGGAAGCCCGGGCAGCCCTGGCGGGCCCTCGCCCGGCCCACCTGGCGCCCAGACATCCGCGCCGCCGTCATCTCCCGGACCCGGATCAACATGCACCGCAAGATCGTCAAGCACGCCGCCTTCACCGGGCAGTACCCGGTGGCCATCCTCTCGGACTGCGCCGTCTACGCCTCCGACGGGCCATCGCCGCTGGACTTCCTGCCCTACCGGGACGGCAAGCCGCTGCCGGGCGGCTTCAAGCTCGGTATCAACCCGGGCCTGGTGAAGTGGGAGGGCACCCAGAGCGTGCTGTGGGGCGAGGGCATCCGCGAGCAGTTCAACGCCCCGGAGCTCAACCTCGCCCGGTACATCAAGGACGGCACCGTCACCAACGTCGACAACGGGGAGTAGCAGGCGATGAGCGTGTTCGGGGACGGCCTGGACGCAGCGGTACACAAGGCGTTCACCCGCCCGCCGCCCAAGAGCGCGCCCGCGCAGATGCGCTACCTGGTCAAGCAGCTCAAGGGCACCAAGGCGGTCGCCCAGATGCTGCGCATCTCCCAGCGCACCGTCGAACGGTACGTCAAAGACCAGATCAAGAAGCCCCGTCCGGACCTCGCAGCCCGCCTGGAGAACGAGGTGAAGAAGCGGTGGCAGCCACAGATCCGCGCCAAGGCGCGACAAAAGGCGGCCACCACCGGCGGCATCGTCATCGACACCCGTGCCCGGATCGGCTACACCGCGCCGATCGGCACGACGGACGAGGACCGCCTCCGGCACCTGACGGTCGCGCTGCCGCCCCGCTACGCCGCCCGCCTCTTCAACGCCCAGGAGCAAGGCGCCACCGATCAGCAGCTCCAGCAGATCGCCGCCGAAGCACTCAAGGAGGTGTACTTCCAGGACAACGGCCGCCGCGCCGGCCAGCTGGAGGAGGTCCGCTTCACCGACATCGAGCACCTTGAGTTCGACCTGTAGATCTCGAACAGCCGCGAGCCCCGTCGACCGCAAGTGACTGAGCACTTCAGATGGCGTTTGAGCATCCGAGAACGGCGAGTCTAAGCGTCAGGGCTGGCGGAAAGACCGTGCCTAATCGACGGCGATCACGGTCCCGGCGAGCTCGATGAAGGATTCCAGCTCATCGTTCATCTTCTCGGCCGAGGAGCTCCAGGTTGTCGGTTGCGCCGGGGGCTCCCCTGCGCCCGCTGCCCGAGCTCGTTCATCGGCAGCTTGGCGGAAGTCTGCCGCCGCGAAGATGAGCCGCTGTGCAGCATCAGCCACACTTCCGGGACCTTCCAGACGCACGATCTGGCACTTCTGGAAAGCCTCGTCATAACGCTCGCCCAGCGTGACGAGGAGAGCTTCTACCTGGGCTGCCTCTTCTGAGGTCAAGCTGCGGCTCACAGGCCAGGGAATCGCTCGGGACAGCGGAACGATCATGTCGCGCAGCCTCTCGTACGCGACGATGCAGTCCACGTAAGACTGACGCCTCAGCTCGCGGTGCCACTTGCTGAGGTCGCGGGCCGTTTGAGCCTCGGCCTGCCCCCTTGTGGCCCGCTGCACCATGCTGTGGCCGGCGAGCGCGAAGAGGCCCGCCACCACTACACCAACGAGCGGCCAGACCGGCGTCCAGTCGAAGCCTGTGCCCTTCCCTCCAGCGGCGAGGGCAGCCCCTATCGAGTTCATGGCGGAAGTGTGCTGGTTGCCTGCCCCAGTTGGCGAAGCCCGCAGATGAAGGGCACAGTCACAAACACCGGTCACCGTCTGACGTGCCACTCCGGGGCGCGTGGGCGATGCGGACGCCCGAGGCATCGAAGCTCGCAGGATGGACGTCCTGACCACGGCCCGCTACAACGCCTGGCGCAAGCGGAGCGCTACTGAGTAGGGGGAGCTGGCGGTTCGCCGTTGTTGCTGCGTGCTTCCCTCTGCTGCCGCATCAGGTCTCTCCTGTGCTCGTGCTCGGTCCGAATGGCAGGGGCGTTGGCCAGCTTGTAGCTGTCTGACAGAGCCTTCACCGCATCCTGGATCTTGCCGAGTTTTTCTTCGATCTGTTTCGTCGGCCGGTTCTTCATCAGTGACTCCGCCCAAGTCCCGAAGTCGACCACGTACTCAAGAGACTCCACGCTTCCGCTGGGCCCCTCGGATTCGACGGTGAAGGTGTAGGCGGTGGGCAGGTCACTGTTCTCGAACCGGTCCTGGTTGTCTAGGAGGAACTCGAGCCGCCGCCCAGGCGGCAGCATGGGAATGGTGCGGGACAAGGCGCGTTGAAGCATCTCCGTCAGGTCGTCTCCCCACCCGGAGACCAGGGGCGGATCGCAGGAGACACGCACGTCACGGGCCACGGTCGGGCCGATGTTCTCGATGACGACCACGAGGGTCCCCGAGGTGGGGTCTGAAGGCTGGATGTCGACGATCACGTACGGCTCGTTCTGCTCCCGATGGATGCGTTCTGCCAGCGCCAACTGCTCGCGGTGCAGACGTTCTGCCTGTTGAAGTTGCTCATTGGCCACACGTACCTGCTCGTCGGCTGCACGGGCTTGCTTCTCGGAGTGGCTTGCCGAGGCCGATGCGGTCCTTGCCTGCCAGATAGCGATGGCCGCGGCGCCCACCGATACGGCGCCCGTGCTGAGTGCAATCCAGTCTCCTGCGTCCATGAGGCGAAGCTAGCGGGAGGGCCTGACATACACGGGACGGCTCCCTCGATCACCGCCGCTTGCACAGACTGGGACGGCACTGCATCCCTTGGCCTGGTGGCCCACCACTCACCCTGCGCTGACAAAACCTCCCGGGCTCTCTCCGTGCCGGACAGGCATCATGCCCATTCGATGCCCAACTCCGTGAGGGCAGTGCGCTGTTCGGGGGTGAGTTTGTCGCGCCTGGTTTTGGTGTTGGAGACCCACACGCCGAGCTTGATGGTCACTGGCTCGGTCTCGCCGTCGATCGTGATCTGTTCGCTGTGACTGCGGGGTACAGGCCGGTGGGCGCCTTCCCGCTCCACCCACTGCGCGAGGGCCGCAAGGCCGCGCTGGAACGCCTGCTGTGGCTTGTTCGGGCCCTTCGTCGTGCGCCTGGCCAGTGGGACGGGAGAGGGCGCCTGGAGCGGTTTGATGCCCAGCGTGGACAGCCGTTCCTGCTGCTCGGTGGACAGTTGCGCCCAGGTGCCCGGCTTGCGTTGCTGCTGGAGCCATCGTCCGATGTCGTCGCCGTCCATGAGTACGCCGGGTGCGATGTCGGGCAGGCTGCCGTCGGCGTCGACCAGGTCGGCGAGCACGCGGTAGTGGCGCTGCCAGTCCAGTGCCCATGGGCAGTCCCAGTCCGGGTCGATCGCCGCCAGCTGCGCCGCGCGCACGGCGGCCCGCTCGGGGTCCTTGCCCAGGCCGTTCTTCGCGCCCTTCCGCCGGAGGTTGGCCATGTACTGGCCGACGGGCACCATCGCCTCGCCCTCGCCCCACACCTGGTCCTGACGGGGGGCGAGATGCCCGGTAGCCCGGTGGAACGAGCGCAGCGCGGCGAGCTTGTTCTCCCATGCCTCTTCGCCCGGCTCCCACACCATCCCGGCCTCGGGGGCGTCCAGCAGGGTCTTACGCCGCTCCTCCAGCTCACCTGCCCGCAGGGCCTTCCGCTGCTGGTGGACCCATCGCCCAAGGGGAAAATCCTTCGTGACCCCGACCTGGGTCTCTGTGTCGTAGGGCACGGCGTATAGGCCGGTGATCTCGTTCTCCTTCCGCCAGCGGATGAGGGCCTGGTAGCCCTCCAGCCACACCAGCGACTCCGGCCGGTAGACCCGGGTGCGCAGGAAGGCCGCGATGGTCGCGGCGTCGCGCGGGCTGGAGAAGTGGAGCAGGGCCGCTTCGGCGGCGGCCTGCGTGTCGTCCTCCTGGTCCTCGCCGTCGCCCTCGCCGCCGGCCCCGACGATCTGCCCGTCCTCGTCACGCCGGACGTGGACCTTGCGCTTGCCGCTGGTGAGCGCGCGGGAGGCGAGCTGCTCGACCAGGCGCTCATCGTGGCTGCGCAGGCCCTGGAGCACGGCCACGAGCGGCTTGAAGCTGGCGGAGGCGACCATGTCGGTGGGGTCCTCGCCCGGCTCCAGGAAGACCGGCACGATGATCCTGGCCACCTTGGTGGAGCCGTCGCGGTTCAGCCTGAGGGCGCGGCCGATGTTCTGCACGATCTCCACCTGTGAGCCGCGGGTGTCGGCGAAGCACACGGCCTCGACTCCCCGCTCGCCGGTGATGTCGACGCCTTCCCCGAGCACGCGAACGCTGGCGAGGAACGCCCGGTGCACGCGCCGGTTGTTCGCGTCGATGCCGTTGGCGAACTGTCGGATGGCCTCGCGTCGTTCGGATACGAGGTGGTCGCCGCACAGCCACGCCGACCACACCCGGTCCGGGGGTACGTGGCGGCCGGCCTCGAGTTCGTAGAACTCCGCGTCGATGGAGGACTTCGGCAGCTTGTCCGCGGCGGCCAGGTCCTCGTCTGACGCATCGTTGAGGTACAGCTCGGCAGCGGTCTCCGGCATCTTCTCCGCGAACGCGGCGGCTTCCTCCACCTTCTGGTGGAACGTCATGACCGTACGGAGGTTGTACGCGGCCGCGTGCTCCAGGAGCGCGGTCTGCAGCAGCGCCAGGCGCCGGCCCCGCTGCGCCTCCTCCGATTCCCCGAGGACCGGTGAGGGGTCGCGGATCTCCAGCACGTCGATCTCGAACCCGGCGAGGATCTCGCGTTCGATCGCCTCCGAGAGTCCCAGCTCAGCCAGCCACGGCCCGTAGGTCTCGGAGTCCTGGCCCATGGTCGCGATCTCCAACTCCTGGCCGTCCGCGCCCTTCTGCGGCCGGGGCGCGGCGAGGATGCGCGGGGTCGCGGTCAGGTACAGCCGAAAGTCGGCAGGAATGCGGGCGTTGTCGTGGATCGCGGCCCACGGCCTACCAAGATCACCAGCGGTTCCGTGGGCCTCATCCACGATCGCGAGGTGGAAGCCGTCCATCTGCTGCCCGTAGAGCCGCTCCCCGCCCGCCAGGGCGGTCTCCAGCGGCCCGCGAACCTTCCGCTGCCCCATCGGGTCGTCGAGGTCCTCGCGGTCCACGAGAGAGGCGTACGTGGCGAACACGATGACCGGCCCGTGCGCGGCCCACAGGGCGAGCTGGATCGGGTTGGTGGTGGTGCGCACCCCGAGCTCGTTCAGCACGGGGTCGTTCTCCAGCGAGCACACGGCGACCATGGGGGAGCGGTGACCGACCGCGCGCCACGCCTGGGCGGTCTGCACGAGCAGGTCCAGGGTCGGCACGGTGACGAGGATCCGGCCCTCGGGGAAGCACTCCAGCGTGCTCGCGGCAGCCATGATCGTTTTGCCTGAGCCGGTCGCTGACACGATCGTGCCACGGGCACCCTGAGGGGGTACGGATGACCTTGCAGGGAATACGACCCACCTACGAAAGGCCGACTTCTGGTCGAGCTGGTGTTTCTTGAGCGGAATCCTGCTCATCGCCCGTCCCTTTCCCCGGTGTCGTACAGCCAGCTGTTCTGAAGCCTTTCGAGCGCGGTTTCCTCCTGGCCGTGCTTCGCCCAGATCCCTTCGAGCCAGAGCGGGGATGTCTCGATCCTCTCGCACAGCACCAGGAACCCGGGCAGGTCGATCAGCACGAGCTCGCGCGCGAACATGCCGCCGGGCCCGTAGCGGCGCCACAGCCGCTCCAGCCGCGCCCGGTGCTCGTGCAGGTACGCCTCCAACGCCTGCGGGTAGGTCTCCCGCTCCGCCATGCGCATGGTCCGCAGGGCGACGTCCACGAGCTCCCGCGCCGACTCCCTGTCCCACTGCTCCGCGCTGGTGCCGGTCACGGCCGCGTAGTGCTGCTCGCAGACGGCGAGGACCTGCTCGATGAGCTCCGCCGGGGCCTCGCTGTCCTCGTCATCGCGGGGGCGCCGGCCTTCGGCTTTCAACAGACGCACGGAGGGCCGGGCGTCGGCTTCCACCAGGTCCAGGCCGTGATGGGCGAGGTGGGCCAGGAGCAGGCGGGACAGGACCTGCCCGTCCCTGGCGTGCAGCTGAGCGTGCTCCTCTCCGCTGTCGGGGGAGACGATGGCTCGGGTGAAGACGGTGTCGAAGAAGAACTCGGACAGGACGTCGACCAGCTCGGGGTGTGCAGAGGCCGACTGGTCGTCCAGGGCGGCAACAGCGGCGTCCATGACCGCAGTGAGGAACCGCCCGCGAGCGGCCTGCAGTTGACGAGCCTCGCTCTGCGGGCTCTCCTCGACAGCCTCCACAACGCGGTACAGGCCCTGGTCCCCGTACAGGCCACCCGGCTTCTCCTTCGCCCGGCGCACCTTTGCCACAGCCTCCTCAACGGACCGCGCGTAGGTGTAGTTCGTCACCACCGAGGCCCCGGGGTGAGCCGGGTCGGTCCGCTGCGCCACGATCCGATAGCGGATCAGCCCGGAGTCAGACTCCACCGCCCCACCGCTCTCGCCTTCCTGACGGTCCTGCAGCGCCTGGCGCCAGCGGTCCGCCTGCGCGTCGTTCTCGGGGGAGTAGACGTCCCACGCGGTGCCGCCCATCAGGGTCCAGATGCGCCGCAGCTCGTTCCGCCGGACCGCCGTCAGCCGATCCTCCGTGCTGAGCGGTCCAGGCCGGCCGTCACGGTTTTCCAGGCCACCAGCAGCCACATACCGCTCGTGGATCTGCTCCGCCGTCAATCCGGTAACCTCACGTTGGATTTCCTCCCGCGCCTTGAGGCGCATTTCGACACTCAGCGAATTCAAGTTGTCTCCCGGTTTCTAGCCCCGCCTGGGTGGTTGGGGGTGTCCCGTGTTTCCGCCAACGGTACATGGTGCATCAACCTGATGCACCCACTACACTAGAACCCGACACGAACGAGCGCCCCCACCCTCGTAGCCAGCCCAGCCCGCGACAGCGGGCCCCAAAGGACTGGAGGCGCAGCCGACAGGCCGTCAGGGCGAGGGGAGCGCAGCGGACCCGCCCGGGAGTGCGGAGCACTCCCCAACTCCCCTATAAGAGGCCCCACTAGCCGCGCGTGACACTCCGTCAACCCGGCGGCCGCGCAGCGCGCGCCGCACCGGACGCGCAGCGGCCGGCCCCACCGGATCCCGGAGCGCAGCGCAGGGATCCGCCTCGCGCTGCGAGGGCAGCGGGAGCGCAGCGACCGCCCCCCCTTGCATATCGCGCAGCGATATGATACCCGCTCCGCGGG